>CAVPJT010000037.1:0-19359 GCA_963705485.1 Ilumatobacteraceae bacterium | reverse complement strand
AGCTGACCCGCGCCGGCCGCTCGGGCACGCTCGATGCCGACGCCAGCAGCCAGGCCGAACTGCTCGACGCGCGCTCGAACGAGCTGTTCGAACGCTTCGACCGAATCCGTACCACCAAGTTCGATGCGAAGCGGATCCGAGTCCACGGCGATCTCCATCTCGGACAGATCCTCTGGACCGGCCAGGACATCGTGTTCATCGACTTCGAGGGTGAGCCGGGTGCCGCGATGGCGCAGCGGACGATCAAACGCTCCCCGCTCGCGGATGTCGCCGGCCTCGTCCGGTCGTGGGACTACGCCGGGCGCATGGCGGTGCACACGGCCGTCGAACGCGGGCGCATCGGCGAGGGTGAGCGTGACCAGGTCGATGCCTGGCGACGGGCCTGGACCAAGCGCATGGAGTCCGAGATGCTCGCCACCTACTTCGACGGCCTCGATGGTTCGGGGCTCGTCCCGGCCGACGAGGCCGACCGTCGCCTGCTGCTCGACGTCTACGTCGTGGTCAAGGCGATGTACGAGGTCCGCTACGAGCTGGCCAACCGACCGACATGGACGAGCTGGCCGCTGGCCGCGATCTCGGAGATGTTCGATCGGGCGGCGCTCCGATGAACGCAACCCTGCACGCTCGCGCCGACGAGCTCGGCGTCCAGGTCGATTACCACGACGTCAACGGCCAGCTCCACCACGCTCCCGACCCGACACTGGAGCGGGTCGTCGAGGAACTGGAAGCGGACCACCAACGAGCGAGTGCCGTACGGCGATCGACGCCGCCGATCCACATCGTGCAAGATCGCGACCCGGTACGCGTCGAGTGCGACGGTCAGTGATGCAACGATCGACATCGAGGGCACTCCGATGTCGCTGGTCGTCCGTCATGGCGACGACCACGATGCGATCGAGCTACCGGCCGACCTGCCGTTCGGATGCCACGTCGTCGAGTTCACCTCGACGACGGGGCCCGGCGAGACCGTGGTGATCGCCCCACCCGCCGCCATGCCCAGGGACGAGCGGTTCGCCGGCCAGGGCTGTCTGTTTGCTCCGACCTACGCCCTGTGGGAACGCGATCAGCCGTTGCCGTCGTTCCGGCACCTCCACGACCTCGCCCGCACGGCGAAAGCGGACGGCATCGCCGTGGTGGCCACACTGCCGTTGTACGCGACGTTCCTCGACGACCCGTACGACCCGAGCCCCTACTCGCCGATCAGTCGGCTGCACTGGAACGAAGTCTTCATCGACGACACGGTGCTCCCCGCCGCGCCGCTCCCGAAACCAGCCGACGAGGTCGACTGGGCGACACTCGCACGACGTCGGCGTCACCAACTGATCGAGGCGGCGACACTCCTCGACCCTGCGCAACTCGACGAGCTGACCGCGTTCGCCACCAGCCACCCCGATGTCGGCGCCTACGCCCGATATCGGGCCGCACGCGACGCCGCCGGCGACGAGATCGTCGAACGCTCACATCTCCTCGCCCAGTTCCTCGCCGACCGCGAGCTCGGCAAGATCCGCGACGACCCCGAGGCGGCAGCACTCGCGCTCGACCTCCCGATCGGCTCGAACCCGCTCGGCTACGAGGTGTGGGCCGATCCCTCGATGTTCGCGACCCGGATGAGTGTCGGCGCGCCGCCCGACACGTTCTTCGGCGATGGACAGAACTGGGGGTTCCCGCCACCTCTTCCGAGCGCGCTCCACGCCAGCGGGTATCGATTGTGGCGTCAGCTGATCGAACGGGTCGGCCGCCATTCCGACATCCTGCGCATCGATCATGCGATGGCCATCCACCGACTCTGGTGGGTACCAGAGGGGTGTTCGGCGACCGAGGGTGTCTACGTGCGGTACCCCGCGAAGAGATGCTCGCCGTGATCGCGGCGTCGGCGATCGCGGCCCAACTCACGATCGTCGGTGAAGATCTCGGGACCGTGCCCGCCGAGGTGTCTGACGCCTTCGAGCGCTGGGACGTGCTCGGCATGTACGAGGAGCAGTTCCACATGGACGACGACCCACTGACGCGCATTCCAGCGCGGACCGTCGCCGGAATCCGCACCCACGACATGGAGCCCATCGCCGACCTGGTCGCCACCGGCGACACGTCGGGCTATCGGCAACGCCTCGGTGCTGCACACGGCCGCCAGATCGACGCCCGTTGGGAGGACGTGGTCGAGCAGATGCTCGTCCGTCTCGCAGCGAGCGACGCCTATCTCGTGCAAGTCGACCTCGACGATCTGATCGGCGAGACCCGACCACACAACCTGCCCGGCCGCGTCGTCCCGGGCCTCTGGGCGCGCCGCCTCGCCCGGCCAACCTCCGAGGTGCTCGCCGATCCGGCCGTGCAGCGGCGACTCTCGATCCTGGGAAGGAACCCGACATGAACTCCGAAACCTCCGACGTCGCCGCAAGCGCGACAGACCTCGACCGGTATCTCTTCAACGAAGGCACCCACCGCTACCTGCATCGCCGATTCGGTGCACAACCCGCCGACGGCGGCACCCACTTCGCCGTGTGGGCGCCGAACGCCCGAGCGGTTGCGGTGGCTGGATCGTTCGACGGGTGGGAGCACGAGCGTCAACTCGGCCCCACCGAGTCCGGGGTGTGGACCGGCTGGGTCGATGGCGCTGGAATCGGCGACTCCTACCTGTACCGAGTGACCACTGCCGACGGCTCCGTGGTCGAGAAGTCCGACCCCGTCGGCGCGGCCACCGAGGAGCCACCGTCGATCGCCTCGGTGATCGCCGACCTCGACCACGAGTGGGGCGACGGCGACTGGATGGACAGCCGGGCCGAACGGATCGCGCTCGACGCACCGGTCTCGATCTACGAGTTGCACCTGGGGTCGTGGGGCCGCCACGTCACCGATGGCAAACGCTTCCCGCGCTACGACGAACTCGCCGATCCGATCGCCGACCATGTCCTCGCGCATGGATTCACCCACGTCGAGTTCCTCCCGATCATGGAGCACCCGTTCTACGGGTCGTGGGGCTATCAGACGACCGGGTTCTTCGCACCCAGCGCCCGCTACGGCACGCCACGCGACCTGATGAAGATGATCGATCGCCTCCACCGAGCGCGGTGTCGGCGTGATCCTCGACTGGGTGCCGTCGCATTTCCCCAACGACTCCCACGGCCTCTACGAATTCGACGGCACTCACCTGTTCGAGCACGCCGATCCACGCCAGGGCTACCACCCCGACTGGAACTCGGCCATCTTCAACTACAGCCGCAACGAGGTCCGCTCGTTCCTCGTGTCGAGCGCGATGTGCTGGCTCGACCGGTACCACGTCGACGGTCTGCGGGTCGATGCCGTGGCATCGATGCTGTACCTCGACTATTCACGCAACGAGGGCGAATGGATCCCGAACGAGTTCGGTGGGCGGGAGAACCTCGATGCGATCGTGTTCCTCCGAGAGCTGAACGAAGCGGTGTACGGCGAGTTCCCTGACGTTGCCACGATCGCCGAGGAATCCACGTCATGGCCGATGGTGAGCCGTCCGACCTACATCGGTGGGCTCGGCTTCGGCTTCAAGTGGGACATGGGCTGGATGCACGACACGCTCGCCTACCTGGAGCAGGATCCCATATACCGCCGCTGGCATCACGGCGAGGTCACCTTCCGGTCGGTGTACGCATCGAGCGAGCACTTCGTGCTGCCACTCAGCCACGACGAAGTCGTCCACGGCAAGGGCTCATTGCTGAACAAGATGCCTGGCGACGACTGGCAGCAGTTCGCCAACCTGCGCCTGCTGTACGCGATGCAGTGGGCACAGCCGGGCAAGAAGTTGCTGTTCATGGGCTGCGAACTGGCCACGCGCTCGGAGTGGAACCACGAGAGCACGCTCGACTGGTCGCTCCACGACGCGGACGGACACCGCGGCGTTCGCGAGTGCCTTGCCGATCTCAACCGGCTCTACGTCGATGAGCCGGCGATGCACCGCGGTGACAGCGACCCAGGGGGCCTGCAATGGGTGGAGGCGGCCGATGCCGACCAGAGCGTGTACGCCTGGCTGCGAAAGGACCCGACCCACGACGCTCGGCAGGTGCTGGTGGTGGTGAACGCCACGCCGACCCCGCGCTACAACTACCGACTCGGTGTGCCGGCGTCAGGCCGATGGGCTGAGCTGCTCAACACCGACGCCGCGGGGTACTCGGGCAGCGGAGTCGGCAACTTCGGCGGCGTCGAGACCGTGCCGGTCGACTCCCACGGCTTCCACCAGTCGGTCGTCCTGACGCTGCCCCCGCTCGGCGCCGTGTTCCTGGCGCCCGAGGAGTAGACGTGGTGCACGCCGACCGCCTCGGTGCAACCGTCGTCGACGGTGGCACCCGCTTCGAGGTGTGGGCACCGGCTGCCCACACCGTCGAGGTCAACGTCGGATCCGAGCACGTCCACCGACCGCTGGAGCGTGACGGCGACACGTGGTCGACCGTCGTCGAAGGGATGGGCCACGGCGATCGCTACCGGTACCGCATCGATGGTGGCGACCACCTCGCCGATCCCGCGTTCGCGATGGCAGCCCGACGGAGTCCACGGCCCGTCCGCGGTCGTCGACGAGTCGTCGTTCAGCTGGAGCGACGACGCCTGGTCCGGTGTTGCACTGTCCGACACCGTGCTCTACGAGATGCACATCGGAACGTTCACGGCCGATGGCACCTTCGACGCGGCGATCGGCCAGCTCGAGCGGCTCGTCGCGCTCGGGATCACGGCGGTCGAGATCATGCCGGTTGCAGCGTTTCCCGGCGTTCGCAACTGGGGCTACGACGGCGTGTTCCCCTTCGCGGTCCAGGATTCGTACGGCGGGCCCGAGGGGTTGGCGCGGTTCGTCGATGCCGCGCACGCAGAGGGCCTCGCGGTCGTGCTCGACGTCGTGTACAACCACATGGGGCCCGAGGGCAACGTGCTCAGCCGGTTCGGCCCGTACTTCACCGATGCGTACCGCACGCCGTGGGGTGACGCGATGAACGTGTCCGGAGCCGGCAGCGATCACGTCCGCCGGTACTTCATCGAGAACGCCGCCGGCTGGGTGTCCGACTTCCATCTGGACGGACTCCGGCTCGACGCGGTCCACGCAATCTTCGACCCGACCCCCCTCCCGTTCGTGCAGGAGCTGACTGCGGCCGTGCACGCCGCCGCTGGCGCAGCGGGACGAACCGCGCTCGTCACGATCGAGAGTTCGGCCAATGACCCTCGGATCGTCCGGTCGACCGCCGAGCACGGGTGGGGTTGCGACGCCGTCTGGAACGACGACTTCCATCACGCGTTACGAGTTGCGCTCACCGGCGACCGGCACGAGTACTACGCGAACTATGCGGGCGCCGCCGACGTCGCCAGGGCGTGGGAGCACCGATGGGTGTACTCGGGCCAGTACTCGCCTGGCTTCGATCGTCGCCACGGCGCGCCCGCTGACGACATCGACCATCGCCGGTTCATCGTCTTCGACACCAACCACGACCACGTCGGCAACACTCCCGCCGGGGACCGGATGCTCAGCGACGCAAGGCCGGACGACCCGCGCCACCGTCTCGCTGCGGCAGCGATCCTGCTGTCGCCCTTCACGCCGATGCTGTTCATGGGTGAGGAGTACGGCGAGACGGCGCCGTTTCCGTATTTCATCGACCACGGGGATCCGGAGTTGGTCGAGGCCGTGCGTCAGGGGCGCCGACGGGAGTTCGCCGACTCGGTCGGCGGTGCCGAGGTCCGGGATCCGGGTGACCCGGCGACGTTCGATGCTGCCCTGCTCGACCCGACACTGGCCGAGCGCGAGCCGCACCGGCTCGCGCTGTACACCGAGTTGCTGCGACTTCGGCGCGAACATCCGGTGCTCACCGACCCGTCCGTGCAGCAGCACGTGTCGATCGTCGACAACGCCGTCTTCGTCGTCCGTTCGCTCCCGGACGTCACCGCATCGCTGAGCTTCAACTTCTCCGCGCTCGCGGTGCAGGACACAGCTCCGGACCACAGCGACGTCGTGTTCGATTCCGACGACGAACGATGGGGCGGCCCCGGTACCGACGCAGCAGTGCTGCGTCCCTGGAGCGCCCGCCTCACACTCCACCGCTGAAGCTCACGTTTGCGTTGCATCTTCGGTGGACCGCACCACCCGAAAGCTCACACAAACGTGGAACCTCAGGTGTCTGTGCGATCGAGGACGGCGACGGGGAAGGCGTCGAGCCATCGACCGACCGCGATCTTCGTGCCACCGGCGACAACGTCGTCGCCGTCGACCAACACGCAGCGCCACGTGCCGCTGGGCAACTCGACCGCCGTGTCGCCCCACGGCGGCGCGTCGGCAGATCGCATCGCGACCAGGGTGACCACAAGCGGTTGCTCCTCGGTCTCACCGTGAGCCGTCCGGGCGAACGCGAGCACGCGATCGGCCCCGGAGCCGGTGACGGTGAGCGCGAGATAGCCAGCCGACGCGCCGAACGCCGAGGCTCGACGACGTCGCACGGCGAGGGCGCGCGTGATCACCACGGCTTTGGCCGCCTCGACGTCGCCGCCGAGCCAGGCACTCGGACCATCGTGCGCTGCAGCCGCCTCCACGAGGGCACGCCGATCATCCCAGTCGGGCTCGACGCGGTTGTCGGGGTCGACCAGCGAGTACGTGAACGATGCCGTGCCCTGGTACAGATCGGGCACCCCCGGCGCCGTGAGCCGAACAGCGAGCAGGCCCAGCGAGATCGCCCAACCCGGCCGCAGCACCCGGTTCACGATGCCGCCCAGGGCGTCGTCAGAGGGATCGTCGAGCAGTTCGGCTTCGAGCTCCTCGGCCAGGGTTCGCAAGGCCGCCTCGTAGGCATCGTCAACGTCGGTCCATGCGGTGTGCACGTCGGCTTCGCGGGCCGACTTCACGAGGTACTCGCTCAAGCGGTCGGCATCGATGGGCCACGCCGTCACCGCGGTGTGCAGGGCGAGCATCACCGTCGCTGCATCGACACCGTGCACGTCGCGGGCCCCGAGCCACTGCTGCACGACCGCGGTCCAATCGTCTGCGATCTCGGCGAGGGCCAGCGAGCGCGCCCGGACCCCCTCGGACCGCTTCGTGTCGTGCGTCGTCCCTGCCAGCATCGTGATCGGCGTGAGCCGCTGTACGAGCGCGTTCTCTCGGTGGACCTCGTCGACCGGCAACGAGAAGGCGCCCGGTGAGCCGCCGACCTCGCACAGCGAGGGGGCGCGAAGGTACCGATAGAAGGCCCGGTCCTCGGCCCCTTTCGCCATCACCGGGCTGGTCAACTGCTCCCACCGAGTGGCGACCTCCGGTCGGATGCGGATCTGGGCCACGACCGCGTCGATCACCTCGGCGAGGTCGCTTCGCGGTCGATCGCCCGCCGATGTGCCCGCTCGAGTTCATCGAGCGACGCAGGGTCGTCGGGCAGATAGGTCCGATAACGGTGGACACCGACCGTCAGCTCGACGAGCGCCTGGCGCTCGGCGTCGCCGGCGTTCGCCGTTCCCGATGAGTCCCCGCCGGTGTGCCGCTTGACGAGACGCACCAATCGATCGAGGTCGGGACGAAGCCCACCGTCCAACACCTCGCGTCTTGCCTGGTCCTCGATGTCGGTGAACGAGCGGCCGTCGCCGGTGATGTCGGTCCACAGCGCGGTGAGCGGTCGCTCGGCGGCCGGGTCGAGGAAGGCATGTTCGACAACCCGGATGTGTTCGTAGCCAGTGGTGCCGTCGACCGGCCACGAGGGCGCCAGCGTCTCGTCGGGGGCGAGGATCTTCTCGACGAGCAACCATCGGTGGTCGCCGATGCGTCGGCGGAGCCCGGCGAGGTAGGCCCCGGGGCGGGCGAGACCGTCGACGTGGTCGACGCGCACGCCGGCGAAGGCCCGGTGGTCGGCGAGGCGGGTCGGGATGGTGTCGATCACCTCGGCCACGGCCGGGTCGTCGGCGCGAACGGCGACGAGGTCGTCGATCGTGAAGAAGCGCCGCACGTTGCGCTGCTGATCGCGCCACCAGGTCAACCGGTAGTGCTGCTGTTCGAGCGCCTCGGCGACGGGGAGCAACTCGGTGCCGGGCGCGAGCGGGAAGCGCAGCGGGCCGTAGCGGGCCTCCGGGCCGAGATCCCCTTCACCGATCGTGATCTCGCCCGCGGCGAGCACCTCGTCGAGCGGATCTCCGAGCTTGGGTACGAGCACGCGGCCGTCAGCGGAGGCCCAGTCGACGTCGAACCACGCTGCGGCCGACGAGTCCGGCCCGTCACGAAGCATCTGCCACCACCACCGGTTGAGGTGAGCCTCCGAGGCCGACATGTGGTTCGGCACGTGGTCGATGACGACACCGAGTCCGTGGTCGACTGCGGCATCGAGGAGCTCGCGCAGCCCGGACTCTCCACCGAAGTCGGTTCGAACCGCCGTGTGGTCGATGACGTCGTAGCCATGGAGGCTTCCCGGGACGGCCTCGGCGATCGGCGACAGGTAGAGGTGGCTGACACCGAGTCGACGGACATGGTCGAGAGTCCCGATCGTCTCGGCGAAGCCGAACGTCGGCGTCAGCTGTATTCGATAGGACGCAACCAGGGCCATGCGATCATCACTCACGGTTCAGTGTCTACCCACACCGATCGCCAACCATGCATCGCCTGCGCCGGGCGCCCCGTTCACGTGCGTGGGGTCAGACGATGGCGGTGACCGCTGCGCCCATCAGGTCGACGAAGTTGTCGGCGTAGAACTTCTGGCGGACTTCCTCGGACCGGTCGGCGAGGCTGCGCTCGAACCGTTCGAACGGGCGGCGACCACCCTCGACGTGGGGATAGTCGGTGTCGAACAACAGCACGTTCGGGCCGATCTGGTCGGTGACCCACCCGATGTCCTCGGTCGGGTACGGCGTCACCCGGACCTGACGTTCGACGAACTCACCCGGCCGCAACGACAGCTTCTGGAGACGTTCCTCGTGGCGACCGAACGCGTCCATCGCCGACTCCATCTGCTTGAGCCAGCTCGGCAGCCAGATGCAGCCTTGCTCGATCACACCGATCTTGAGGTTCGGGAACCGGTCGAGCACGCCGTCGAAGATCAGCGTGGCGAGCGTCTGCATCGGGGGGAACGGAATGGCCATGTAGTCGACCGAGCGGAAGTTCTCCTCGCCGCCGTGGAAGTCGGCCGGAATGGGCAAGCCGTTGTCGAAGTACGCCGGGTCGATGAGGTCGCCGGTGCCGCCGACGTGGAACACGACCGGGATCCCGGCCTCCTCGGCTTGGCGCCACACCAGGTCGAGGGAGACGTGTGATGGCGAGTGGCCCATTGGGCAGCCAGACGCGACGAGCAGCGCTGCAGCACCCATCTCGATCGCCTCGCCGGCCATCGCGCTCGCTCGGTCGAAGTCGGCGAGCGGCACGTAACAGGTCGGCAGCAGGCGAGGGTCGACCGAGCAGAACTCGACCATGCCACGGTTGTGGGCTCGAGCAGTTCCGTAGGCGAGGTCGAGGTCGGGTTGGTGCTCCCACTGGTACAGCCGGCTGTTGTGGAACGTGTTGAACAGCAGCTGGCTCTGCACACCGATGAAGTCGAGTACCCGCGGCCGGTCCTCGGCGAGGAACGAACCGGTGGCAGCGAAGTTCTTGCGGTTCATCACTTCGGTGGCTTCGTCGGCGAGGAACTCCTCGGTCCGGTGGCGTTCGGCGAGACGGGCGAACACCTCATCGATGCGGTCCTGATCTCCCGCATGGTCACCATCGCCGGTCTGGGCCAGTTCGTTGGCGTAGCCGGGCCGTTCGATGCGGTCACGGATGTCGGGGTCGGCGTGGTCGTGTAGCCAGTTCGGTGGCTCCATGATGTGCGCATCTGCGTCGTGCACGAGACGGTCAGCAATGTAGGCCATGGAACATTCTGTTCGATCCGGTGCGGTCTGTTCGTATCGTTGTGCAATTCCCCCTGCAGGAGCATGCGATGAACGACGACCACGACACCACCCCTGATCACGACGAGACAGCAGGTGACCCTTCGGGCGTGGTCGCGACTGGCTTCGCCGACCTCGGCCTGCGCGACGAACTGCTCGCCGCGCTCGACGATCTCGGCTACGAGGAGCCGACGCCGATCCAGCGCGAGACGATCCCGTTGCTGCTGACCGGACGAGATCTGCTCGGCCAGGCCGCGACCGGCACGGGCAAGACCGCTGCGTTCGCGCTCCCGGCGCTGCAGATGATCGACGCCTCGCATCGCGTGCCGCAGGTGCTCGTCCTCGTGCCGACTCGAGAGCTCGCCGTTCAGGTGAGCGAGGCCATGTTCAAGTACGGCCGCCAACTGGGCGTCAAGGTGGTTCCCGTCTTCGGCGGGCAGCCGATCCAGCGTCAGCTGCAGGCTCTCGATCGCGGCGCTCACGTCGTGGTCGCCACGCCTGGCCGTGCGCTCGACCACATCGGACGTGGGTCGCTCGCGCTCGATGCCATCCAGACCGTCATCCTCGACGAGGCCGACGAGATGCTCGACATGGGCTTCACCGACGACATCGAGTCGATCCTCGAGAGCACACCGGAGGATCGCCAGACCGTGCTGTTCTCCGCGACGATGCCCAAGCGCATCACGTCGATCGCGAAGCGCTACCAACGCGACCCCGAGCGCATCACGATCGGTCGTCCCGACGCCGAGCCGGGCGCCAAAGCCCTCGTCCGCCAGACCGTGTACGTCGTCCAGCGGGCACACAAGCCGTCAGCGCTCGGGCGGATCCTCGACATCGAGGCACCGAAGTCGGCGCTGGTCTTCTGCCGAACCCGTACCGAGGTCGACCAGTTGACCGAGACGATGAACGGTCGCGGCTACCGGGCCGAAGCGCTGCACGGCGGCATGGACCAGGCCCAGCGCGACCGCGTCATGGCACGCCTGCGCGACGGCACCGCCGAGTTGCTCGTGGCCACCGATGTTGCCGCCCGTGGCCTCGATGTCGACACGCTGACCCACGTCGTCAACTACGACGTCCCGTCAGCGGCCGAGAGCTACGTGCACCGCATCGGTCGAGTGGGACGCGCCGGGCGCGAGGGCGTCGCCATCACCCTCGCCGAACCGCGTGAGCGGCGCGGTCTCGAGAACATCGAACGACTCACCAAGCAGAAGTTCGAGATCGCCAAGGTGCCGACCGTGTCGGACCTGCGCGAGCGCCAGATCGAATTGACCGTTGCCGCCGTGCGCGAAGCGCTCACCGCCGTCGACCTCGAAGACTTCAACGTCGTGCTCCATGCCCTCGCAGGGGAGGACAGCGACCGCAACATCGCGCTCGCCGCCATCAAGCTCGTCCACGAGTCGCGCGGCGCAACGATCGACGAACTCGAGATCCCCGACGCCTCCGACCGACTCCGGGGAACGCCCAGCGATGGGAAGAAGAAGTTCGACAAGAACAAGGGGCGAAACGCCGGCGAGAAGGATCGCGGCCGCAAGGGACAACACAGTGGCGGAGCAGGTACCGGGTTCGTCCACGTGAGCCTCGGCCGCAAGGCGGGCGTCCGCCCCGGCGACCTCGTGGGGGCGATTGCGAACGAAACCGGTCTCGTCGGCCGCGAGATCGGTCCGATCCGGATCTCCGACGCGTACTCGGTCGTCGGTGTCCCGGAGGCGTCGGTCGAGCACGTGATCGAGACCATGCAATCGACGACCATGCGCGGCAAGCGCGCCAGGGTCCGCCGATTCGTCGAGTGAACTGTCACACCGTGCCAGGTCAAACGTGACAGTTCAGGAAGCTCGAGGTGCCCAACCGCACCCGAGCGCGCCGGCTGCGGATCAGTTCGGATGGGCAGCTCCGCCCGAGCGGGGCTGATCGTCCTGCGCCGCGTCGACGTTCCTCCGACGGCGGATGAGCACGACGCCACCGATCACGACGACGACGATCCCCGCAGCGAGAACGAGACGGGTGTTCCGGCTCGTGCGACGGCTCTGCTCCACAACGGTCTCGACCTGATCGCCGACCCGGTCGGCTGCGAACGCGACTGACGTCATCAGATCGGCGACGCCGAGATCGGCGACGACATCCGTGATCCGATCGGTGTCGACCCGGCCGAGGATGTCACCTGCTCCTTCGATCCCGGCAGCGAGGGCATCGACGGGGCTCACTGATCCGCTCCGGCGAACTCGGCGACCGTGATCGGACCTTCCTCGGGGACGGACAGCACCACCGGTGGGTGCTGCAGGCTCAGCTCGGCGATGCGTTGCACCATCATCGGCGCGGTCGCCCCGGTCTGCAACCGGTCCATCAGCTTCGGCTCGTCGAGATGTTCGGGCAACATGATCGCGTCCACGTCGAGCGCCTGGAGCATGTCGAGCATGGCGGTGAGCGCGGGAATCGTCGCCAGCCACGCTGATGCGGTCACACCAGCGTCTTGGAAGTTGCGCAGCTGCCGGACGAGATGTTCCCGGTCGGTGCCGACGATCTCGTCGGCGGTGACCGGGCCGGTCGGGTGCGGATGGTCGGTCCACCGCTCGTGTGACCGGTCGTAGAGGAGCACCTCGAAGCCATGTGTGCGGGCGAGTCCGAGAGCGATGCGGCGGACTCGAGCAAGGGACTCGTCCGCCTCGTCGGTGGCGATCGCGACACGTCGGAGTCCGCGAACCGACGCCGGGAGCGTCATCTCCAGCTCCGGCGGCGTCGACGTGTCGGCGATGGGGGCATCGTTGTTGGTCGTGGTCATGTCGGGAGCGTTCCCGACGCCCAGAGTTCCAAACCTGCGCCAGGGGCGGTTCGAGCGTGGCGACGGGCGCGGAGGTTACGGAACCAGGGTGAAGTGATCGTCCAACCCGGCGACCTCGAGCAGCCGGACGACCGATGCGCTGGGCGACTGGAGAACCAGGCCGTGAGGTGCAGCGTCGGTTCGCTGCTGAATGTCGATCAGCACCCGGAGCCCGCTCGAGTCCATGAACGTCACCTCGGACATGTCGACGATGATGTCGGCGTCGACAGCAGAGCAGTCGCTCAGCCGTTCGGCGAGCAGCGACGCCGAATGGGCGTCGATCTCACCACTGACGTTGATCGAGCACGGTCCCTGATCGGTGATCACCAATCGATTCGGCGAGGCGGGCATCAGCGAGATGGTACCCGTCGCATCGTCACAACAACGCCGAGGGCGTGCACATCACCCGATCGGGTGATGTGCACGCCCTTCCGCGTGGTTCAGTGCCGGGTCAGCTCTTGTCGAACGTGGTGCGGTGGAAGACGTCCCCGGTCGCATCCTTGAGGTGCGCTCTGACGAACCACTGGAACTGCTCGAGGGTCCTGAGATGCCCGATCAAGAGGTCTTCGGACACCGGATCGTGCCGGCCGAGCTGATCGAGCGCCGCACGGTGGTCACCGATGACACCCGAGTAGACATTGTCGAGTTCGACGAGATGCTGCACGGTGGGTGCGCGATTGATGTCGTAGTCCGACCAGCGACGTCCGGCGGTGATCGCCCCCGGAGTCCCCACGGGCTCGCCGCCCAGCGTGGCGATGCGTTCGGCGATCTCGTCCGATTGGAGCCGAACCGCGTCGACCTGCGGATCGAGCATCTCGTGGATGGCGATGAAGTTCATGCCGACGACGTTCCAATGGATGTGCTTGAGGGTCAATTGAAGGTCCAACGTCGAAATGAGGCGATCCTGCAATGCGGTCATCACCGAGATCGTCGAGTCGGCCGACATCCCGGCAACCGTCGTCTTCGGGCCGGTCATGGACGCTGTGTCGGTGCGGTCGATGGTGGAGTTGCTCATGGCCGATTCGTACCCGGGGTCGGCCGGCGTCAAACACGCTCGTCGGTTGTTCGGTGATCCAGGCTGTTTGGCGGCCCGAGCGCATGGGTACGGATCAGCCATGGTCGACCGCGAGCACGATCTCCATTTCGACGTTGCCATTCTCGGTGGAGGTACCGCGGCAGAGACGTTGGTCGCCGAGCTCTCCGACACCGACATGCGTGTCGTCGTGTTCGAGGACGACCGTGTCGGCGGCGAGTGTCCGTTCGTCGCGTGCATGCCAACGAAGGCGATGTTGCACGATGCCGCAATCGGGCGCTCGTGGAGCGAAGCCGTGCGGCGCCGCAGCGACGTCGTCGAGCACCTCGATGACATCGGCCACGCAGCCGAGCTCGAGGCCAATGGTGCTGCCCTCATCCGATCGCGGGCGGTGATCATCGGGCCGGGGGCCATCGAGGCCGCAGGGCGTCGGTACACCGCCGAGCACATCGTGCTCGCAACCGGGTCTGCGCCATTCATACCTCCGATCGACGGCCTCGAGTCCATCGCCGACCGATGCTGGACCAGCGCTGATGCGATGACGGCACCCGACCGGCCCACCCGCCTCACCATTCTCGGCGGAGGAGTCATCGGGTGCGAACTCGCCACCATTTTCTCGCGATTCGGCACCGAGGTCCACCTCGTCGACGCCGATCCCACGCCATTCCCTGACCTCCCCCCACCCATCGGAACCATCGTCGACGACTCGCTGGGGGTCGCTGGTATACGTGTCCGTCGCGGCATCGAGGTTGCCAGCGTGGAACCTCGTGGGAGTGGAGTACGCGTTCGACTCGCGGACGGCGCCTGTCTCGACACCGACCGTGTACTGATCGCCACCGGCACCCGGCCCCGGACGACCGGGATCGGACTCGCCACCATCGGGATCGACGAGGCGGAACCGATGACCGTTGCGACCGATGGTCGCGTGCTCGCGGATGGCTCGGTGTGGGCGATCGGCGATGTGGCGGGCTACGGCGAATACACCCACCTGGCCAACCATCAGGCACGCGTCGTCGCCGACGCACTGACCGGGCGGGGAACCCGTCGATTCGACGATGTCGTGATTCCTGCCTGTGTGTTCACCGATCCCCCCATCATCACGATCGGCCCACTGCCCGATGCGTTCGGCGATGACGTGCTGTGGGAGAGCGCTCGCCTGGCGGAGGTCCCGAGGTCGATCACCGATGGGCTGACCGACGGCGTACTCACCATTGCAGTCGACCGGTCGACTCGAACGATCGTCGCCGCTCACGGCGTCGGGGCCGGCTTCGACATCCTCGCGGCTGCGCTCGTGACAGCCATCGACGCGCGTGTTCCCATCGAGCAGCTGGCTCGATCGATCTGGCCGTTCCCGACCATCGGCGAACTTCTCGGTCTGATCTACTCGCGGGCTTCGGCTTCGTTGGAGACTGCGGTCTGAGCACCCTCGAGAGCGTCGCTGAGGCCCTCGGGGTCACCGATCCATTCACGCATCTGTGTGAATGAGCGCCGGAGCAGACGCGACACGTGCATCTGGGAGATCCCCACGGCCTCACCGATCTCCGACTGTGACATCCGCTCGTAGAACCGCAGCCGAACGATCTCGCGCTCGCGTTCGGGGAGCAGTTCGAGCAACTCGTTCACCACTTGGCGGTCCTCGGTGTCGGCAAATCCGTGATCGTCGATCGCCAACGCACCTTGCCGATCCGGCGCCAGATCCGAGTCGTCGCCGGTTCCCGCATCGAGCGTGCCGACGTTGTACGCCGCGCTCGCCGCCATGCCTCGGAGCACGTCGTCACGGTCGATCTGGAGATGGCGGGCGAGCTCGTCGACCGACGGGGAGCGCCCCAGTCCCTGGCCCAGCTCCTCGATTGCTCGGCGGACCTGGAGATGAAGCTCCTTGGCGCCTCGTGGCACCCGGACCACCCACGTGCGGTCGCGGAAGTGGCGCTTCAGCTCACCTTCGATGGTTCGGCCGGCGAAAGCCGAGAACGACGCCCCGTAGTCCGGGTCGAACCGATCGACGGCCTTGACGAGGCCGACCATGGCCACCTGGCGAAGATCGTCGTCGCGGGCGCCGGCACGTTGATACCGCTTGGCGATGTGCGCAGCGAGGCCCATGTGCCGCTCGACCAGTTGGTTGCGGACCGATCGGCGTTTCGTGGCAGCAAGGGTACGGAACAACTCGAGATCGTCGAGGTCGTCCGTGTCGGACGGTTCACTCATGCCGTCGGTGCGACAGTGATGGCCTCGCTCGCATGCTTGACGAGGACGATCGTTTCCGGGGCGATCTCGAACTCGTCGGTCACCGACTGGAGGATGCCGAGCGCCAGGTCGTCCAGTTCGATCGTGGTGTGGTCCCGCTCCGCGCGCAGCTCGATTCGTGCAGCTCCAGCGCTGATGAAGAACGACACCTGGGCACGGCCGTACGCGGCAATGTGCTCATCGTCGACCAGGGCGGAGAACACCTCGCTCAGTGCAAGTCGGATGTCGTCGAGCTCATCGACAGAAAAACCTGCGTCAGCGCCGAGGGACGCCGCCACGGTCCGGATCGTCGCTGCATACTCCGGGCGGAGCGGGACCGACACCTCGACGTGATCCACGTCGGGCGGCGACGTTTCGTGAGTTTCAACTGCCACGTCCGCACGCTACCCGTGGACGACTCCCACCAAACCCGCCCCGTCCGGGCCTCCCTGATGGAGTACTCAGCGCCGCAGGAAATCGCAGTTGACCGTCCACGTCGACTGATCGACGAACGTTGCCACCGAGTCAGCGACGGCGTTGACGATCGCAAGCCCGCGGCCTGATCTGACGGAGGCAGCCGGCACGGACGGCGCCGTCGGTGGCTCGGCGTGGACGACCGCCGAGGTCACCGAGCACTGCACCTGCGAACTCGTGAGTGAGATCGCGAGGCCGGCCGGGCCAGCACCATGGGTGACGGCGTTGGTGACGAGTTCGCTCACCACGAGTTGCACATCGGCGATCAGCATGGGGTCGACCGGAGGAATCGACGTCGGGTCGGCCAGCACCTCGGCCACGAAGTCGCGGGCAGAACCAATCGAGTCCAACGTCGACGGGAACTCCCGATGCTGCACGAAGGAAGTGTGCGGGTCCGCCGACTCCATGCAACAACGGTATCCCCAACGCAGAAGTGCGAAACCTCCTTCCGAAGGCACTCCGGTTGTCGACCTCGATTCGAGGTGTCACACTCTGCTCGATGCCTGCACCGCTCGACGACGGCGTTCAGCCTGCGGGCGACCCGGAGCCGACCCACGACGAGTCGGCGACCGCGATCCTCGACGAGACCATCGAACTGGTGAACGCACCGCTCGCCCGATTGCGTGCTCTGCAGCGCTTCGCGACCGTGCTCGTCGCCACCAACACCATCAACGAGATCGCCCACGCCCTGATGGACGGTGGGGTCGACGCGGCCGGCGCCGCCGGCGGATCGCTCATGATCGTCGAGGGAACCCGGTTGCAGCTCATCTCCGAACGTGACATGGGCACCGACATCGCAGAGGCGTGGAGCGACTTCACGATCCAGCCGACGCTCGACCCGATTTCCGACGCATTGACTTCACAGGAACCGGCGTACTACTCCGGACGCGCCGGCTTTCTCGACGCTTACCCCCATCTGCGCGACACCATCGAGTCGACGCCGCATCACTCGTGGGTCGTACTTCCGCTGCTCCACGAGGCGCAGCCCATCGGATCCGTGGGATTCGCATACGACGACACGGTCAGCTTCGATACGGCAGCGGAACTGACGCTGTCCACGATCGCCGACCTCATGACCCAGGCCGTGATCAGGGTGCTGTCGGCCGCCGAAGAACGCCGAGCGTTCGCCTCACTGCACGCCGCACTGCTCGACCTCGACGTCCCACCGCTCCCGGGTGTGACAACGGCGTCGACGCACCGCTCAGCCACCAAGACGGCGCAGGCGGGCGGCGACTGGTTCAACGCGACCCAACTCGACGACGGCAAACAGCTCTTCGTGATCGGCGACGTGGCTCACCACGGAACCGCTGCGGTCGGCGAGATGGGTCGCGTCCGTGCTGTCGTCCTGGCCTACGCCCTCGAGGACCACTCGACCAACCGCATCGCAGAACTGACCACACTGACGATGTCGAAGCTGAGTTCGACGTTCGCGACGGCGTGCATTGTCATCTACGACCCTGCGACCCACATGCTGACGTGGACGAACGCAGGACACCCCTATCCACTGATGATCCCCCGGGTGGGCGCCCCGGAGTTCTTGGTGGAGACCCACGGCCCTCCACTCGGCGTCGACCCGCACGTCCGCTACGACATGAGCTCGGTGACGTTCAACTCCGGCGACACGCTCCTGCTCTACACCGATGGCCTCATCGAACGCCGTGACACTGGGATCGATGCAGATTTCGAGCGGCTCCGCTCGGGACTCCCGCTCGACGCAGATCGTCCCCACCAACTCGTCGACCAGTTGGTCGACCGGTTGCACCCGACCGCGGTACACGACGACGACATCGCGGTGCTCGCGATCACTGCCGATTGACGGCTCACTGCGCTCGGCGTGAACGGACGACTTCGTTCCAGAACGCCCCTCGACGAGAACGGGCCCGCCGACTGAGTCGGCGGGCCCGTTTCGTTTGATCGCAGCGGTCAGCGCTGCGCAGATGTCAGCTCAGCTTGTCCTTGACCTTGTCGACAGCGTCGTCGAGCTTGTCCTTGGCGTCGCCGATTGCTTCTTTCACCTTGCCGGCAGCTTCGTCGGTCTCGCCGTCGCGATGGAGTTCGTCGTCGCCGGTGAGGTCACCGGCTGCCTGCTTGATGCGGCCTTTGGCCTGATCGGTTTCTCCACTCATGGGTTGCTCCTTCATGTCGATGGGCTGGGAATGCCCGCTCGATGAGGAGTACCCGGTCGTGCTCGAGCGAAACCTTCGGGTCAGCGTTGGAAGTTCTCGAAGTAGCGGCTCGGTGTCGGGCCGCGTTGACCTTGGTACTTGGAGCCCTGCGCGCCGCTGCCATACGGATTGTCGGCCGGGGTGGTCATCTGCATGAAGCTGACCTGGCCGATCTTCATGCCCGGGTAGAGCGTGATCGGCAGGCTGGCAACATTGGCAAGCTCGAGCGTGATGTGGCCATCGAAGCCGGCGTCGATGAACCCGGCGGTCGAGTGGATCAGCAGCCCGAGTCGGCCGAGCGACGACTTGCCCTCGACCCGTCCGACGAGATCATCGGGCACGCCGATGCGTTCGAGCGTCGAACCGAGGACGAACTCGCCGGGATGCAGGATGAACGGCTCGTCGGAGCCCTCCGGGATCTCGATGAGCTCGGTCAGATCGACCATGTCGAGCTTCACATCGATCACCCCGCGGGTGTGATTTCGGAAGACACGGAACAGGTTCGAGATCCGCACGTCGATCGACGAGGGCTGGATCAGCGACTCGTCGAGCGGGTCGATGACGATCCGTCCGGCGGCGAGCTGTTCACGAAGGGTGCGGTCGGACAAGATCACGATCGGTCACGTTAGTGACCCCACGACACAGACCCCGTTTGCGTGGCACTTTCGGTGGGCCGGGTCACCCACATTGCAGCACAAACGACGAGGGGGTTTCGTCAGGACGGTTTCCGTCGCGCGCTCTTGCGGGATAGAACGGTGAATGCGGAACCCCCACCGCACGGACCCTCGGAAGGACGTGGCCCTATGGCGGCGACAGGATTG
>CAVPJT010000036.1:0-36103 GCA_963705485.1 Ilumatobacteraceae bacterium | reverse complement strand
TCGTCGATCTGGATCGGATTCGCCCTCTCGGTGGCGCAGACGGTCCTCGATGCCCGTGTACAGCAGGACTGGTCCTCACAGAAGTACCAGGAGCTCGTGCCACTCTCGGTGTTCCCGATGACGATGGGTGTGTTCGTGGCGGGAGTGCGCTCGTGCAATCGCGACCGGTCGCACCGGCGTCCACCCCTGGCCGAGGAGGGGCCGCTGGACGGTGATGCACGTGTGTGGGCATGCCTCGCGAGCCTGTGGGTGCCTGTCGTGATGGTCGTCTCGTTGATGGTGGTGATCGGCGTCGCCAGCCGCGTCGAGGGCGGTCTTCAAGCTGGTGAAGGACGATCCTTCACCAACTCAGCGGTGCACTCGGTCTTCGAGTTGGCGCAGCCGGCGTTGAGCGTCGCTGTCGCGGGTGCCGCCGCCGTGGCGATCGGCAGAGGAGTGCGACGGTCGGGTCCGGCGATCGTCGTCGGGTTGATGCTGCTGTTCTTCGCTGGTGGCGTGTACTGGCTGTGGAACGCCGAGGTGGTGTACACAATGGCGCTACTTCAGGTTCAGCCGCTGGGGTTTGCCGATGCTGAAGTGGTCCACACCCCGACCGTCGTCCTCCACGATCTGTACCTGCTCGGCATGGTTGCGTTGTTCTGCGGCCTGTCACTGAGGGCGCGTCCAGGGCCCGACTCGTCGGCGGTGGCGGCGCCGTCGCAGTCGCTGCGGTCGTTGCCCAGCTCGTCGTGGCACCGTTCGGCTGCCACGATCCGAGCCCAGGTGCTGACCGAATCATGGCGACCGACGTCCAGAGCGACCCCGTTGCGCCCGCTCGTGATGGTTGCCGCCGGGCTGATCGTGATCGGGATCGTCGCGAGTTGGCCAAGCGCTCGCGCTCCTGATCTCTTCGGCATCGGCGCCGGAGCGCTGGCAGCTGCACTCGCGCTTGGATTGGATGACGAGGCGCACACGATGCTGCGATCGTCGCCGACGAACGCGGTGGCCCGCCTCGCCCATCGACTTGCGATCCTCGCGCCCTTGCGCTGCTCGTCGCGACCGCCACGCTTCTCTCGTCGCCGATCGGATCCTCTTCGCAGAGCGATCGCCGTTGCCGTCGGCATCGGCATTCGCGGCGTTGGTCGCTGCCGGTATCGCCGTCGGGGTGTGGTGGGGGCGACGTCGTCCCGAGACTGCGGCGGAGGGGGCAGCGACGTTCGTGATGGCCTGGGTGCTCGCCGCGTGCACTCGTCCCCGGCGTGTGGATCTTCGAACGGCTTGCCCGGGCGTGGGAGCTCGATGCCTCCTGGGTGCTCGTCGTCTCCATCGTGCTCATCGTCTGCGGCACCATCGGTCGGGACGCCTGATCCGCTCACCTCGATGAAGATGCACTCGCCGGGGCACGCGAGGCGGCGTCGACGGTCTGCTGTTCGAGCTTGTGGGGTACCTCCACCGTGCTGCCGCTGCCGCCCGGATCGTTACCGACGACCATCGACACCGGATCGCGCACGTAGGAGATGCCGTCTTCGAGCAGGACGAAGACGTCGGGACAGTGGTCCGTGCACAGTCCGTCGCCGGTGCACAAGTCCTGATCGATCCACACCTGGTACATCCCGACACCTCGGCTCTCGGGATCTGAGTTCCATCGAGGGCCGGCCCCGGTTCACGGCGCGGTCATGAACCGGAGGAAGGCCGAATCGGAACAGATCGGTCACACATCCATGTGAAGGGGAGTTCCATGAACAAGCATTTCGTCATCGTCGGCACCGCACTCGCGGTCGCGGGGGTCTCGTCGCCTGCGGCTCCGATGGGGCCGACTCCGGAGCGACGGCCGAGTTCTCCGCGGCCGCCGATGGGTCCACGGTGGCCGGCGGTGTCGCCGTCGAGATGGTGGCGGAAGGCCAATCGAGGAGCGGGAGGCGAATGCCGGTGCCGGCCACTTCCATGTCATCGCCGACGCCGGCTGCGTCGACGCCGGCGAGGGCATCGCCAAGGACGGCGACCACGTTCACTTCGGCAAGGGTCAGACCTCGGGAACCGTCTACCTCGAGCAGGGCAGCCACGATCTCTGTCTCCAGGTCGGCGATGGGGTCCACGAAGCGCTCGACTAACCGACACCGTCACGGTCGAGGTCGGCATCGGGAGCCAGGACGGAGTGGTGTGCCGTCGTCGGGGAGGTGGACGGACTCTTCGCTGCGAACGATGAAGTGGAGGAGTTCGCGACGCAGCAGGGAATCGTCGAGAACGCGGCCGGCGGCTGCTGACGCAACTCAGCGCATCGACCGAGTTCGTGGACGACTCGTTCGAGCCGCCGTCGACGAGACCGTCGCGATGACCCTGGAGTTCTCCGCAGCGATCGCGGAGGCCGCCGACGAGGCCGCCGCAGAAGCTGCGCTGGCCCCGCTCTTCGAGTCGTCTCCCGAGGCGAGAAGTCGGCCGCCGCTCTGGATCCTCGACACCTGCGGCGTCGACATCGACGACCGAGCCTGCGAGCGCGACCCGATGACGACCGGCTTCGCGGTGACGACGCTGATCCGGGCCACGCCGGCCCAGGCCTTCTGGTCCACCGCCGACCCCAGCGACCGCTCCGGACGTCGAGCTTCGCCGTCCAGCGGTCGGAGTCGTCACGCACTGCTTCGATGACCGTACCGACGGGACGCACTACACGTTGTCGACGGACTTCGTGCCGACCGGCGTCGGCGGTCGTATCGCAGCCGCCATGAGTGCAGCGATGTTCGAGCGCAACGCCGTCGCGGAGCAAGAGCGGGTACGCCGGGTCATCGAGGCGGTCGAACACTCCCGCGTCCACCTCGGTCTCGAACACCTCATCGAGTGATCGCCCCACTGGCGAACCGATGGTGTCGTTCGCCGGAACTGATGAGGTGAGTTCGATCCTCGGACTCGATCTCTCAGAGGGGAACCCCATCATGAAGAAGAAGTACATCGCTGCAGCAGCCATCACACTGATGTCCGTCGCTGGCTCGTCGACCGTTCTCGCCGGCGAAGTGACGGGTGGACCGAATCCGAAGAGCACCGGTATGGAGGGCCACGCGCGGTCCGTATGTGCGTTCTCCGGGCTGGAGGAGACTCCGGCCTTCCAGGACTCCGACGAGAACGTGAAGCCCGGCCGTCTCACCCAGACTCCGCACTATCAGATGACGGGTGAGGCCCCGTGTTCCATGCGCCCGGCACGCCGGGCGACGCATGCAATCCGTCGGGAGACTGACTGGCGGACCGGCCGGCACGCCCGTGCGGCCGGCCGGTTCGATCATCGCACCGTTCGAATGAACAACATCCGCGCTTCGTCGTCGAAGCGTTGATGGGTCGGCTCGACAGCGATCGTCGAGTCTGCTGGACGGAGCGTGCACGTGACCCAGAAGTTGTGGTGTGCTCGCTGTCCGGTAGGCGATCGCCGCGATCGTCGACCAGCAGGCCGAACACAGCGAGCCCCGTCGCTCCGGCCACGACACCGATGCCGGTGAATGTGGCACCGGCGGTCAGCGTCGACATCGCCGCCAGATCGCGGATCCGCCACATCTTCCAGCTGCGTTCGCTGACGGGGAGGGCAACCGGGCAGTGCCCATGGCCCGGTAGCCGACCGGCGACGAGCGCGAAACCCGGAACGCCGAGCAACCAGCGCCGACCACCCCACTCTGTTGCGGCGAGTCGGACCGCGGGTGGTGTCGACACCAGACAGCACGCACCGCTCCGGGTAGATCCCGGCGAGCTGATCAGCGACCCGCAGGACCGACCGCGCCATGACCACTCCCGGTTGAGGCCGCTGCGCCGCCGTCACGTCGACGTCCGACGTGCATTGGTGCGCCACCGGTCGGCCGGTTGACGACCATGCCCACCGGGGCGGGGACTACGTCGGATGCCGGCGCGAGGTCGAGGCGCTGGGCGAGTCGGGAGACGATCAAGGTGAGTTCCATCTGAGCGAGCGCGAATCCGATGCAGTTGCGCGCGCCCCGGCCGAACGGCACCCAGGCCATGTCGGCCAGCGTTCGTCGTTCGTCGTCCATGTCGACGAAGCGATCGGGATCGAATTCCAGTGGGTTCGGCCAGGCCTCGGCGTTGCGTCCCGCGAGGTGCGCAGACCACAGGATCAGCGTGCCCTTGGGGATGGCGTACCCGCCGACGGTCACGTCGGCGGCTGCCTCTCGGGGCTCAACACGCCAGCTGGGTGCAACCGGACTGTCTCCCTCATCACCCGGTTCGCGAGGTCGAGGTCGGCGAGCGTGCTCGCGTCGGGTGTTGCGCCGTTGTCGTCCGGTGGACCGAACACCTCGTCGGCCTCGGCTCGGAGGTGATCCCAGAGTCCGGGCACCAAGGTCGCCCGGATCAGCATCCACGCCAACGAGGCCGAGGTCGTGTCATAGCCGGCTCCGATCAGCGTGGCGACCTGGTCGTGGATCTCTGCGTCGCTGAGCGTTCCGTCGGCCACCAGTGTCTCCAGGATGTCGAGCGGGTCGCCGGTTGGGTTCGCCCGCCGATACGCGATCTCCGCGTCGATGATCGAGTCGAGTGCTTCGCGATCGGCGCGGACCCGCGCCCGTGCCGTGCCGGGGAACGGATGGGGGAGCTGGCGGATCGCCGGCGACTCCAGGTAGTCCTGCGGGCGTTGGAAGAGATCGCCGATCTCGTCGCATCGCTGGCTCATGCGCTCTCCGAACAGCGACCGCACCACGATGCGCAGGACGAGCGCTCGGCCGACGGGATACATGTCGACGACCGTCTCCGGGTCGTTGCCATTCACCAGACGGTCGATCGCCGCATCTGTCTGCTCGACGATCATCGGGATCCAGCCGTTGAGCCGGCGTCGGCTGAACGCCGTCTGGACCGACGAGCGCCGCCGGCGATGGTCGTCGCCGTCGGACACGATCATCGACCGCTTGCCGACCACGAAACCCAGCACGTTGAACCTGTGGTTCCACCGGAACGAGCTGTTCGGCATCGCGAAGAGTTCCCTCAACGCCGCCGGATCACCGACGATCGCCATGCGGGCCGGGCCGGCACCGAGACCGCAGACGGGTCCGTACCGGTCGCTGAGGTCGTCGAGGACCACGTGCGGGGTCGTGAAGATGCGACGGAGGTGAGCCGGCTGGTCACGCCACGGCGGGCGGGGGAGTGGGCGGGGGTCGTCCATGTCGGTCACACGATGTCGGTCAGCGCAGCGTAGAGGGCGCTCGCAGCGGCGATTGCGCCGATTGTCACGACTGCGTATCCAGCGAGGCGCAGCGGGGTGCTGTCGATGGTCGGCGCGTAGCCGGCCGTGCAGGAGCGCCCGCCCGGCGACGTAGACGGTGGCTGGTGTCGCGAGCGGGAATGCGAGCAGCAGCCAGACGAGGGAGAGCGACGCCGCCTTCCGCCGGCGCGGTACATCCGTGCGGAGTTGGTTCAGCGGGACGAGGGTCGCGTCCAGCTGGGCGACGAGGGCGCTGAAGGTCATCCCGAACAACAGCGCCGTGAGGCAAACCAGCGTGACCGCGAGCCACAGCGGGGAGAGGATCACGAAGTCGCGATCGTCCGGCGAGAGCGGATCGCTGATTCCGAATGTCGCGAGCAGAAGCAGACCGAACAGCAGACCGGCGATCCAGGCCGGCCGCGGAAGGATCCGGCGCAGCGGGATGAACACGAGCGACGATGCGAGCGGGATGATCAGGCCGGCGAAGATGAAGAAGCCGACAGAACCACCGAAGGTGATTTCACCAACGCGTTCGCCGGCGTCGGTGGTCCGCCCCTGGGCGCCTGCTCCGGACGTTGCTGCCAGCACGCGGATCACGAGTCGTCCACCGAGCCCGACGACGAGCAGTCCGGCGATGAACCCGGCCGTCAGCACAACCGCCAACGTGCGCAGGGCATCGAACGCGGCTGAAGACGCGCTCGTCGGAGTCGGACGAGGCGCAACCGTCGGCAGGCGCCGGCCGCGCCAGGCGACTGCAACCGCAGCGACGACGGCGACCGTGCAGACGAACACCAGGACGAGGTTTCCGGTGCGCACGCTGCCTCAGTGCTCCCGTGAGATTCTCAAGCCGGCCCACAACGACAGTGCCGCCAGCACGGGGATGGATACCAACGAACCGGCGAGCCCGACCTGATCGACGGTGTCGAGCCCGTCGAGATGGCCGACGTGGTAGCCGAAATGGAAGAGCCCTTGAATCAGCCACGCGATCGCCACGACTGTCATCGCCTCGCGACGCCAGACGGACCACGCCGTCACGACGATCAGTGCGAGGAAGAGTACTCCGACGTCACGCACGAGGTGTTCGTCGTACGCGCCGCCTTCTGCAGCCACCCAACCACGACCGAGCGGGAAGTCCTCGAACCACGATTCCGGAGCGAAGGTCGCCTGGATCGCCGTGGGCAGCATGAACAGCCCGATCAGGGCCAAAGACCATCGTTGAACCCGTTCGCGACTCATCGTTGAGTCGTTGTTGCATCGAACCCACCGATCGGTTCACACCGAGGCGTCCACTGCCTGAGCCGTCGGATCACAATCACTTCTCGCACACGGTTTCCGCATGCCGACCACGAACAGCTCGAACCCTGTCCTCCGCGCGTCGAGTGCGGTGGTCTTCAGCTCGCCGCCAGCAGCGTCCGTACGAGCCTGCGTTCGTTGTCGTCGTGGAGGTTGTGGCGGGCGAGGAGTGTTGCGTTGACCAGGGCGATGACGCGGCCGCGATCGTCGGTTCGGTCATCGGGTTCGAGCCAGGCTTGCATGTCGGCCCAACGCCACAGCGGTGATCTGATTGAGGTGCCGTAGGCGGGAGCGGGGAACCCGGAGGTGTCGGCGTCTGCTGAAGCATGCGGAGGTCGTTGTGGCCGAGTTGGTCGGCGACGTGTTCGATGGGAAGTCCGGCGTCGGCCATGAGGCTGGCAGTTCAACCATCAGGCGTCGCCGGGTCGAATGCAGCGACGATCGTGGACACCAGATCGGGCACGCAGTCTTGGAGTGATCGACCGGCCGACTCGGCGTGGCCGTCGCGCACGGCGTAGCTGACCTGCTCCATGATCGAAGAGTGCCGGTTCGAAGTGTGGCGGCCATCGCTCACGTCCGCGCTGGTTTCGCTCGTCATCAACGAACCTGCATCGGCGACGTGTGGCCGATTGTGGAACGAGGCCACACGCATCATCAGCGCGCGGCTGATCTGCCCCGAAGCACGAGCAGCACTGGCCCAGGCCCAACGAATGCGTCGACTGACCACGGCAGAATGGAGACGAGCGGTAGACGACCTGGACTCGATCGCGTTGGAGATCGGCTACCTCGAGATCAACGCCGAACTGGCCGCATCCGCAGGCGATCTCGCCCAGACCCACGGCCTGCGAGGCGATGACGCAGTCCCCCGCGTCCGCGGCGCTCGTCAACGATGGGAACTCGTTCTCGTCACGGGTGATCGCGATGCCCGGCTGGGTTACGGGGCGCCGACATCAGATGGGTCGGTCCTGTGGATCGGGCGTCAATCGTTCGGTGTCGTTTCGGTGACGAATGTTCTGAGCGCTGCTGTGAAGGCAGCGGGTTGTTCGATGAACGGGTAGTGGCCGCTGTCGGGGATGACGACGAGTCGTGCGTCGGCGATGAGATCGCAGGCCAGGTTCGGTGCGTCGCGCACGATGAAGTCGTGGTCGCCGTGCATCACGAGGGTCGGGCAGTCGATGGTCCCCAACTCGTGTTGGGCGGTGATGTTCCGCTTGATCGTCTGTGCGGGGCCGGAGATGTGGACCATGTTGCGCGCCGTGACCTCGTCGAAGGCGACGAGGCGGAAGTACTCGTCGCGTGCTTCGTCGACGTGGAAGGTCGCGCCCTCCGAGATCTGCATCGCTTCGTTGAACAGCGCCGGGTCGCCGGCAGCGAATGCGTCGCTCGAGTAGATTTCTTCGAGACGGTTGCGATCGCGCTCCGTGAACCGTTTGGTCAGCACGTCGTACGACTGCACGAGCAGCTCGGTGTTGACCGGAGCAGCGTCGATGAGCACCAGGCGCTGAACTCTGCTGGGGTGCTTGGCGGCGTAGTACATCGCCAGCAGTCCTCCCCACGAGTGCCCGATGATGTTGATCCGATCGAATCCCCATGCGGTGCGTAGCTCGTCGAGGTCCGACACCAGCCAGTCCACGGTGAAGTTCTCGGCTGTGATCTCGCCCATGAGGGACTTCCCGTTCCCGCGTTGGTCGTAGAAGACCACCTGGTGATCGGTCGCGAGGTCGTCGAAGAACGGAAACAGTTCGTCGTGCCACATCCCCGGGCCGCCATGGAGGACCACGAACGGTTCCCCGTGCCCGATCATCCGGTAGAAGTGCGGTACGCCGTTGACGGTGACGAAGCCCTCTGGTTCCGCCGAGTCGATGTCACTCCCGTTTTCCGGCATTGCGCAAGTGTCACACACGACGGGATGAACGAGTGATCCATCAACTGCGCCGGGAATGGGAGCTGAGCGACAACGCATCTGCGTACGAAGCGTGTCACGTCGTGCTCGCCGAGGCCATGGACTGTGCCCTGGCTACAGCCGACCAACGATTCGCCCACGCTCCGGGGGACCGCTGTCGCTTCGAGACCCTGGGAGCGCCGGACGAACATCCCGCCGCGCCAACATTGCCAGTAGCTCGAGGACAGGGCGGCGAGCCGCTACCAGCGCGCTCTGAATACCGGCGGCGAAGAAGGTGGAGCGCTTCAACGCGAGCTGGCTGTCATGTGTTCGGCCCGGCGCGGCGTGTACCGCATCATCTGCGAGATCGATGACACCGAACGATTGGTGATCGTCTACCGCATCGAGCACCGCTCAACCGCCTACCGACCCCGCTGACCGGATCAACTCCCTTCGGCGTCGGCTCAGTGGGCTGCCGAGTGGGCTACGTCAGCTGACCTCCACGGACGCCAGCGGACGCATCGACCACCAGCGGCTGCCGAATTGGACGTCTACGGACAACGGCGGACACTCGTTTCAACAGTCCAGTCCGCATGTCATAGAAGAGGTCAGGAGCTCGACTCTCCTTAGCTCCACGAAAAGCCCCAGGTCGCAGACCTGGGGCTTTGGCGTGTTCGGACGTGCTCGCCATCGCTCCACCCTGACGCAGGCTCGTGTTCGGGGCCGCAGCCGCGTCTGTTGACGTCGCATCGTGGCAAGCTGACGGGGGAAATGGACTGCCGACTGGACACGCTCGATTTCGACATCCCGGCAACGGCGGGTTGGTACTCCTCGATCGCAGGAGTCCTCGCCGGGTTCGCGCTCCTCGCGATCCTCATCCCGCTCGATCACGAGGCTGCCAGCGACGACGACCGCAGCGCCGACACCGTGGTCATCATGACCTGCGCATTCTTCTCGTTGCTGCTGCTGAGCTTCAGCTACGCCATCCTCGCCGGCCGAGTGGGCGACTCCGAGCGAAGCCAGGCCGTTCACGAACAACTCTTGCTGGGTGTTGCGCTCGGGCTGGCGAGCCTGCTGTTGATGTTCGCCGTGCACACGCTGCTCGCGACGTATGGCGCCAACCGACGCGCGTTCGTCCCGGCGCAGCGCATCATCGTGGTGGCCACGTCCCTGATCGGACCCGCAGTGGTGGTTGCGGTGCAGTTCAGTAACGCACTTGACATCGAGCGGGTGCGTCTCGACGCGAACCCCACAGCCGAGTGTCGTCTGGGCGGACTGCCCGACGGCGTCTGGATCAACCTCGCGATCACCACGGTGGGGCTCATCATGCTGGCCGTCACGGCGCTGCTCCGCCGGCGCATTCCGCGCAACGCCCGTGCCGCCTCGCGGATCGCAGTGGCGGTGCTCGGTTTCACCACGTTGGTCGTCGTGTGGACCTCGTTGGTCGCTCCGCTCCTGCCCGGCGACGTGTTGACGAACTCGATCTTCGAGCACGTTGCGCTGGCCGTCACCGCGCTGGCCGCCGTGGGCGTGGCGATCACATCGTGGTCAGGACGATGAGCTCCGCGCGATCAGCGTCGTGTCGCCATGCAGCGGCGATGTGTCAGGGGGCGTAGCGGAGAATCGCCGCCACGGATCCGTGCTGGGGGATGTCATCGCTGCGCACGGCGAGCACTCGACCGCCGGCGAGGTGGACGCGCCGAGCGATCTCGTCGATGACGCCGTAACTCTCAGCTGACGCCTTGTCGGCGAACGTGACCGCGCCGGTCAACTCGTCGATCGAACCCGGGAGTTCGGCCTCGAAGTCGACGAGGACGGTGTCGACAGCGCCCATCGTTGCCAGGCGGGCGACATCGGAGACGTCCGTGGCAGCACGGCCCTGTGAGCTGCGCACATCGAACAACTCGGTGAGATCGGCCAGTTCAACGGCGTACACCGCATCGAGAATGGTGCGTACGTTCGCGGCCAGTTCGGCGTCGGTCAGTTCCTCGGGGTTGCCGGGCGGCTGTGAACCGACATTGCCGACCGACACGTGTGTCCTGTGCCGCGATTGTCGACGGACGCCACATGACGATCCGCACAATCACGACCCGCCAGACGCCATGAGCACTCGGTTCGGCCCAAGCCGAGCACCCGATATTCGCTGTGAGGTCGGTTTCAGTTTGTGCGATCAACTCGTGCTGGCCGGGTACGGTTGCACACACAATCAATCGATGGGAGGGAGTGTTGCAGCGTGGCACGGCGGGCATCAAGAGACGCAACCTGTTTCATCGAGCGAATGGATCGACCGTATGAACCCGAAGACCGCCGAACTCTGGGCCAAGCAGAACCAGCACGACGGGGATCGCTGGCGCCTCTTCACCGCCGTTGGTGAAGCCATCGACGCAAGCACTGTGCTCTACCCAGGCAGCTACGTTGACATTTCCCCCTCGTTCGTCTTCCCCTCGGTGACCTATGTCGACGTCGACAAACGAGCACCGAAGTTCTTTGCTGACGCCGACGGCGTTCGCGAGATCGTGGCCGCCCACAGCGGCGAGGACGATCCCGACATCACCTTCATTCACGCCGACTACACCGACGAACTCGACCTGCCGGACGAACACTTCGACCTCCTCGTGTCGCTCTATGCAGGCTTCGTCTCCGAGCACTGCACCCACCATCTCCGCATCGGCGGCACGCTGCTCGTCAACGCCAGCCACGGCGATACCGCAATGGCGTCAATCGACCCCCGCTACGAACTTGCCGGCATCGTCACTTCCCGCGACGGCAAGTACAAGGTCAGCACCAGTGATCTCGACACCTACCTGATCCCCAAGAAGCAACAGTGCATCACCATCGACCTCCTCCACGAAACCGGCAGAGGAATCGGATACACCAGGTCGCCCTTCGCCTACCTGTTCATGCGGATCGCCTGATCGCAACGAGGTGAACCCATCCGGAACCAGGTACACACGATCGTCTTGAGACGTTGCAGTCCCCGAGCGATCGCGCGCTTTCCCGCTCACGTGCGTGCCGTTCTCGCCCAGTGTTCGCAGGTCAGTCATCGGTTCGACAGGGGCGCTGGATCTGGCGCCGACCCCGAGCGCCTCCGCCGCGGGGTCGATCGCGACGGCATCGCAGCACTGGACGCCTGGGAATCGTGGATGGCCAGCGAGGACGCTCACTACGAACGTGACCCCACTCGCGAGCGTGCCGACGTCGTCCTCGACGGCACGCACCCAGTCGAGCAGTCCCGCACAGATCGCCACGCGTAGGCACACCTGACGACGGCGCCGTCGCGTGCGGTGGTCGCCCTCCGGGAAGGGGATACTGCTGGGATGCCTGATGTGATCAGATTCACTCCGGATGCTGCTGACGCGATCCTCGGTTTCGGGGCGACCGGTTCGTCCTCGGTTCACCTCGGGTCCGGTTCTGGTGAGTCCCATGCCTACGTGCTTCACTTCGATCCCGGCGGTGAGATCGGGATGCACGAGGCGGGTTTCGATCAGCTGTTCCTGGTCGTGTCCGGGGAAGCGTGGTTGATTGTTGAGGGCGACACCGTTGAGCTGAGATCGGGTGAGGCTGGTGTGGTGCCCCGGGGATCGATGCACGCGAAAGGCAGCCGAAGCGGCGGAACTGCGGTCATGGTCCAGATGCTCGACATGACCAGCGACTGACCTGCGGTTCTTCGCGGCGAGCCGGCGCCTCGATGCGGTTGCACGAACTCGTGTCGCCAATCCGGCTTCAAGGACGTTCGACGGTTGCGCAGCCCGGCAGATTGAAGCGCAGGTACTCAGTCGGTCGGCGGGGCGACGACCCACGAGCAAGTTGTGCACGCTGCTGAGCACGATCTGACCATCCTGGTTCAGGACTTCGACCTTGTTCCGCACGATGCCTCGGTCAGGTTGACTCCCAGATGGGCGCGCCTCGAGACACATCAGTGCACCCTGAATTGCCACTGTGTGAAACCGCGATGCCGTCAACCCGCCGAACACGACCCACAGGCCGGCGTCGCTGTGCTGCGGGAAGCGGGCCCTGCGTCGGGAATCAGCCCCCGATATCCACGTTGACGGACGGGACATCGATTTGGAGGTTGCCGTCGTCATCCGAATCGGAGACCACGAGGAAGACCGCCAGCGCCAACGCTGCAACCACCACGGCAGCCAGGAACCCGGCGACGAACGATCCGAAGTGAAACGTGCGAGTCGCCTGTTCGGGCGCCTGTACCACCACCATGGGTGGCGCGCTCGGCGGTGGCAATCGGAGTGGTGTCGGCGTCCTCCGTGACCGTTGTCGGCGTGGATGTGTGCGTGTGATCGGTCATGCGTCCGATCTACCCGAACGGGCTTGCTGTGAAACCCGCCCGAGGCGCCCTGAACGCTGCGCCGTGATGTGGGTACGGTGTAGAGCACGCATGAACCCAGATCCAACACCACCATTGGGATCGGCGCCGGGGGGAGCGAGCACGATCCTCGGCGTGCTGAAGGACGCTGCGGATGCCGGCTACCGCGCGGCAGTTCATCGCACGAGATGACGGGCTCGTCGAATGCGTTGAATGCTCCTCGGCAAACCGGCCCGACGAGTTCGAAATCGTCCACTACCGACGCCTCGAAGGTGCCAGCGATCCTGCCGACATGCTGATCGTTGTGTGGTCCGCGTGCCCGACCTGCAACGCTCACGGCACGCTCATGCTCGGATATGGTCCCAACGCGACTGGACCGCACGCGGCGATACTCACCGAGTTCGACCTGCACGATGCCGATGCATCGGCTGCAGCGCCGCGGTCTACTGGTCAATCGCCAGCCCCAGGTTCGGTCGACGAGGTGACTGCTCCAGCTGAAGCTGACGAAGGGTCCTGAGGCCCCCATCGGCGTGGACGCGAGGACCGAGCCGAGCGGCGCCGTCGCTACGAGCCAGGTGTGAGCGCACCGTCATCATCGGTCGAACGAACGCTCGACCCGGCGAGCGCGGCAATCGTCACGAGGAATGGATGGCGTCGATCAGTTCACGCTTGTCCATGGTGCTGCGACCTTGAATGTCGAGCTCCTGCGCCCGATCGTACAACTCGGCCTTGGTCCACTCATCGAGGACAGCTGGGGCTCCATCGCCCGGCTCGACCGCTCTGGCCGCATCGTCGAGAAGCGCGACTGCGCCGCGCTCGGCCGCCCGACCTGACCGCTTCGTCTGCGCGCGCGCCTGGCCGACCGCTTCGTTGGTGTTTCGCCGCGCCACCGTGGTGGTCCGGTCGATCGCGGAACGCGTCTGGCCGACCGACGTGTGGACGGCGTCGCCCGCGACTGCGGTCACACGGGTGAACTGGCGCCCGAAGTCGCGTGCGATGCCGCCAGTGGTGGTGCTGATGCGGTCGGCTCCCGCGCGCCCGAGCTCCACGGCTTTCCGAGGGATCGGCGGCAGACGACGTTCCAGGTCATCCAGACGTTGGGTGACCTCCGACTCGAACTCGTCGAACCGGCGCTCGATCTCAGACCTCAAATGGTGTGTGCTCTGCTCTGAAAGTTCCATGAGAGGTGAGTACCCGGGATCGGTTCGGTCGAAACAATGGCGCGGCAGTCACACCTGGCGGGTGGGGTTCGAGTGGTGTTCGATCGATGTCTGGTCGGGGTAGCTCAGTCGGCATGACCAACTCGGACGGCAATGCCATCACCGCGGAACGGTCTGCCGACGACGTGGATCTGGAGCAGGTGGGTGAGCACTACGAGGACATGACCGAGAAGGGCAAGCACGCATCAGGAGAAAGAGCGATCACACCCTGACGGCGTCCGAGATTCCCGGCACGCTGCCCCAGCCCGTGCCGACTGGCACCGACACCTACGACCGCCGGCGTCGCCGCCGACTTCGCCCGGCGCCACCCCGATCGGCAGCAACCCTCGTACTACCTCGAGTACGGCGACCCATGCCTGCATCAATTCCGTGCAGTTGGCCCCGAGCTCGCCAGCCTCGGCCGGGGATGGCTGGAATCAACGCTCGAGCTTCTACAGGAAGCGATCGAGCGACGACCATGGTGTCGGCCGGATTGTCGAGTGGATTCTTCGTCACACGCGGCAGGCAAAGTCTGCACCGAGGCGACGACGAGCAGGGGGCAAGTCCGGAGTTCGGAGGCATTCATCGAGTCGCTGCCGCCGCCTCGATTGACGCGAGAGGATTGATCACCCGGGCGCTGATCCGAAACTCGACTGCGCCGACGATTCGGTGTGGCGTTCGATGATTTCGTGCTCGGCGGCAGCCAATCGATCGAGATCGCGGTCGTCGAGGCGACGACAGAGCAGCGGGATGACGATGGTGTCGTCGGCGTCGACGAGTGCGCTCAGATCATTGCTGAGCTCGTGGACCTCGTCGGCGTCGAGACCACCAGTTCTCTGCAGCCGATTCAGGATGTCGAGCGCTGATTCGGCATTTCGTTCGGCAACCCAGGCCGGATCGCTTGCGGTTCCTTCAGTGACCCGGTCGAGTTCCGGATACACGACGGTCCCGACAAGCTCGACGTAGCGCCCCAGCTCGTGGGCGAGGGAACGAGCGGACGAGGCAAGATCCGAGTCCGATGCGGAGCGAAGGACGCGCAGCCCTTCGAACAACCGCTCGTGTGCGGCGACGATCGGATCGGCAAACCGCTGCGATGCGGCACTCAACGCGCCCGTCGGAGACGTCTCGTCGACGGTGCTGACCTCGATTCCGGTGTCGAGGCCATGGGTGCGGGTGGACTGAACTCGTACCGCGACGGATGCGTCGCCGTAGAGCTCCGCAGGAGTCGATCCGGAATCGTGCTGGGCGAACGACCAGTCGGGCTGCTTGTCGGCGTGAGCGCTCTCGACGACGGCGCGATCGTGCACCAGGTCGACGATCGGTGCGATCAGGAAGCGCCCCGCCTCGTCAATGGATCGGGTGAGGTGGCCTTCCACCGTCTCTCGTCCGAGTTCGACGAGGCTCGCGACCGCTGTTCGTTGCTGGCCGGCCAGGGCGCACCGGGCGCCGTCGTCGACCGTCGCGAACCGGCCGCGAAGTGTCGAGAGCGTGTCACCGCCGGCCGACGATGTTCTCACGGTGTCGAGCAGGTGCGCGATGGCGAGGCCGTCGGACTTGCATGGGGTGCACTGCCCGCAGGACTCGACCGCGAGGAACCGGGCGATGCCCTGGGCAACTGCGACGAGATCGGTTCGGTCGTCGAACACGATGAAGCCGGCCGTGCCGAGTCCGGACCCGATGCCCTCGAGCGCTTCGTACGACAGGGGGGTGTCGAACTGTGCAGCTTCGATCGCGGCGTTGGCCGTGCCGGAGATCGCAGCCACCAGCGTCCGACCGGGACGGTTTCCGCCACCCAGGGCATCGATGACTTCCCACAGCGGTGTGCCCATGGGGAACTCGCCGACGCCATGTCGTTGGGTGTCGCCGGTGATCGTGCACACGATCGTGCCCGGAGAATCGGGCGTGCCAACCGAGCGGAACCATTCGGGCCCCTCGAGGATGATGCCGGGGACGTTGGCCATCGTCTCGACGTTGTCGATCAGTGCCGGCGCCTCGCGCGTGCCGCCCTCGCCCGCGAGTGGCACCCAAGCGGAGGAATTGCCCGATGGCGCATTCGGATTGTCGAGACCGCGGCGGTAGGGAGGCGTCACCCGGGGGAACGGATATCTGCCCTCGATGACCTCCTCGAGCGCCGATTCTTCACCGAACAGATAGTCGGCCGGTCCTTCGACGACACGCATGGTGACGTCGTCGAGTCCGTGCGCCTCGAACTCGGAAATCGCCGTCAGTAAGCGCCTGATCTCGGGTCGGAACGACGACTTGACCGCGATGATGATCTCGGGCGCTCCCACCGCTCGGGCAGCGATGAGTGCACCCTCCAGGACCCGGTACGGGTTGCGTCGGATGATCGCGCGGTCCTTGAACGTGCCCGGTTCGCCTTCGGCCGCATTGACGATCACCGCCGTGGGCTCGACCGAACTGCGGTTGTCGGCCACCGTCCGCCACTTGACACCGGTGGGGAAACCAGCGCCACCCCGTCCGCGCAGTCCGGCATCGGTGATGGTGGCAATCAAGTCGTCGGGTTCGATGGCGACGGCGAGGGACAGTGCCCGCCCGCCTCCAGCGGCGAGGTACGCGCCGAGGTCGGAAACGGGCTTGGCATCGAGGACACGTTCAACGAGGGTCACGCGACGGTCGTACCCGATCGCTTCGTCACTGAACCGTGCGTCGCGCGGCACAGGGGGATCAACGATCCGACCGCAAGGAAGAGCACGCCGACGACCTGCTGAGCATTCTGCAGAACATCGACAACAGTTCTGGCCGCTGATCGCTCCGTCGAGCGCAATCACCCGAAGCGCTCGTCGGCACTCACCACGGTGACCGTTCGGCGCCGTACGGTGGGAGGCGATGATCTCACACGGGCGAGCGATACTCGCAGATCGATACCTGAACAAGGGCACCGCCTTCTCGGCGCAGGAACGGCAGCGTCTGGGTCTCGACGGGTTGCTCCCTCCGGTGGTCGAGGACCTCGACACCCAGCTCCAGCGCGTGGAGATGGAGTACGGATCGAAGCAGACGGACATGGGCCGCCATGTCTTCCTCCGGGCGTTGCAGGATCGCAACTCGGTACTGTTCTACGCGTTCCTCGAAGGACATCTGGCCGAGTTGCTACCGATCGTGTACACGCCCACGGTCGGGTTGGCGTGCCAGGAGTGGTCGAGGATCTATCGCCGCGAACGTGGTTTGTTCCTCTCCTGGCCCCAGCGCGACCGTGTCGAGGAATTGCTCGACAACGCGGTGGGTGATCTCGAGGTCGACGTCGTCGTCGTCACCGATGGCGAACGTGTCCTCGGTCTGGGTGACCTCGGGATCGGCGGAATGGGGATTCCGGTCGGAAAGCTGGCGCTGTACACGGCGGGCGGTGGTCTGGATCCAGCCCGGACGTTGCCGGTCGTGCTCGACGTGGGGACCGACAACGACGCGTTGCTGTCCGATCCTCTCTACCTCGGTTGGCGGCACCAGCGAGTCCGCGGTGCCGAGTACGACGAGCTGGTCGATGCGTTCGTCGAGGCCCTGAGGAAGCGGTTTCCCCACGTACTCCTGCAGTGGGAGGACTTCGCTCAGCTCCACGCGAATCGGCTCCTGGCACGGCATCGCGATCGCATCTGCTCGTTCAACGACGACATCCAGGGCACAGCGGCGGTGAGTGTTGCGGCGATCGTTGCCGGTCTCGCGACGGCCGGCACCCCGATCACCGAGCTGCGTCTCGTCGTGGTCGGGGCCGGTTCGGCCGGTACCGGGATTGCCGGCCAGGCCGTTCGGGCCATGGTGGCGGGAGGGCTCTCGGAGGACGAGGCCATTCGTCGGTGCTGGCTGGTCGACCGTGACGGTCTGCTCCACGACCACATGCAGGGGCTGGCATCGTTCCAGCAGCCGTTCGCCCGTCCGTGGGAGGAGATCGCCGACTGGGACGACGACGGTGATGGTGTCGTCGAACTGCTCGACGTGGTCACCCGCACCGGCCCGCATGCGCTCGTCGGCGTCACCGGGCAACCCGGGATCTTCACCGAGGCGATCATCAGGGCGCAGGCAGCGCACGTCGATCGGCCGATCGTGCTCCCGCTGTCGAACCCGACGCCTCGGGCCGAAGCCATCCCGGCCGACGTGCTGGCCTGGACCGACGGCGCCGCGCTCATCGGTACGGGAAGCCCGTTCGACCCTGTCAACGTCGGGGGTGGCTCCGTGCCGATTGCGCAGGTCAACAACGTGCATGTCTTTCCCGGCGTCGGTCTCGGCGTGGTGGCGGTCAGGGCACGATCGGTCTCCGACGAGATGTTCACCGCTGCGGCGACGGCGATCGGTCGCCTGGCAGCCGAGAACGACGATGGTGCCATCCTCCCGCCGGTCACCGCCAGCCGCACGGTGGCGCAGCATGTTGCGTTCGCCGTGGCTCAGACAGCGGTCGACCAGGGCCTTGCCGCTCCAATGTCCGGTGACGAGATCGCCGCACGGATCGCTGAGGTGAGCTGGTCCCCGGTGTATCGAGAGTTCGACGATCCCGCCACGAACTGAGTGCCGTCGCCGACACGCGACCGGTTCGTCACCCATGACCACGGCGAGATGGTCGCCGGTGGATTACATGTGCCGGAGCACCTCGATCGCTGTGCCGTTGGGTCAGAGTTCGGGGAGGACAATCGGGATCTCGACGACGTTGAGTTGTGAGCCGTCTCGGGGGGAGTCCTCCCACATGATGATGGAGCCGGGCCCCGGCTGGTAGTCGGACGCGAAGTCAGAGAGGTCGACGATCGCCTCGAAGCTGCCCCAGATTCCCATTCCCGCCGTCGCGGTGGTGAAGCCCTCGGTCAGCAGGACTCCGTCGCCGCCACCGGTCGTGATCGCGTACCGGACGGTTCCTTCGAAGGTGTTCGACTCGCCTCGAATGATCAGCGGGGTCGTGACCTCGGCGCCCGGGTAGGGCTGCTCGATCAGGATGCTCGGTCGTACGTTCGCGAAGTCGTCGCGGGTGAGTCCGTCACCGACGACGAACCCGTGGGACAGGATCGGATCCCGGGGTGCACCGTCGATGTGGAACTTCACTCGGTCGATGCCGTCGAACTGGGTCACCGCGAACACGACCTGTGCCAGCCGCATCGTCTCGTCCAATGATCCGCTCGAAGCCTCGAATTCGCCCGAGAGGTCGACGGTCGCGGTCGTGTCGTCGACGGCGATCCCGAGCACGCTCGTGCCCGGCGGGATGCTGGTGATCATGCCGATGGTCTGCTCCACGGAGTTCACCCCGTCGAACATCGCCTCCAGGCTGTTGCGGAGCGGTGTGTCCGCTGCGACGTTGCGTGCGCCGGCACCGATCCGCTCCGGTGATCCTGCTGTCGGGTTGAGCACGGTCCATCCCCAGTAGACGTTGACAAGTGTCGTCTCAACCGGCACGACGGTCGTCGAGGTGGTGGTCGTGGCAGCGGTGGTCGTCGTGGTCGTGGTGGCGTCGGTGGTCTCCGCAGCTGCAGGAGCAGTCGTGGCAGTCGTCGTCTCCGCAGCTGGGGTCGTGGTGGCCGACCCCGACATCGTGTCGTCGTCTCCGCCGCATGCCACACCGAGGAAACCCAGTCCCAACACGGCCGCGCCGATCAGAGCGACACACCGACGAGCAGATCTGACGGACATGATCCACCTCCTTGAATCAGCGTCGCGCCGGCTGGATCGTTTGCCCAGAGCCGAACGTCACCGGGCTGGCTCAGCAGCGACTCAGTTGTCGTCGAGACGCTCGAGGAAACGGGAGACGGCCCGCCACCAGGCGTCAGGGGTTTCGCGTTGCGGTGAATGGCCGGCGCCCTCGAGGACCACCAGGGTGGCGCCGGGGATCGTCGCGGCCAGACGCCGGCTGTGGTCGACGAATGGGGCGTCGAGCTCACCGACGACGACGAGCGTGGGCAGGCCGAGCTGCGCGAGGCGATCGAGGCGGTCGGGTCCGTCGGCGAGCAGTGCTGCACCAGCCGCGAACATCTCCGGCACCGTCGCCGCGAACTTCGCTCGGTCCTCCTGCACCAGATCGGGGCGGCGTTGGCGCAGCGCGCGCTGCACCTCCGATTCGGACGGAGGAGGTGATGCCGCGGCGATGGTGTCGGACAGCGCCGCCATCCCGTCCGTCATTGCGATCGCAATGCCGACCTCGATCAGCTCGCTGGGGATCCAATCGACCGCCCCATGCGCGGTGTCCATGAGGATCAGGCCGTCGAGACGATCGGGGTGTGCGATCGCCAGATGTTGCACGAAGACGCCCCCGAGCGAATGTCCGAGCACCACGAACGACTCCCAGCCGAGGTCATCGGCCAGCATCAGCAGGTCGGCACTCACGAGTTCGGGCGTGTAGTCGCCGTGATCGCGCCGACCGCCCGTCTCGCCGTGGCCGCGTACGTCGGGAGCCACTGCGTGCCAACCCAGCGCAGCGAGCGGTTCGATCCACTCAGCGAAATCGACCTTGCCGCCAGTCAGGCCGTGCACGAGCAGAATCGGACGCCCACCAACGCCGGCCTCGATGCGAGCCATCGGTTGCGATTGCCGCTCGGTCATCACTGCTGCCGGCTCTCGTGGTCCGGAGCGATCGGCTTGACCCGTCCGACTGTCAGGGCTCGTCGTCCTCGGGGACCACGGTGTGCTGGTCGATGATGTCGGGGATCGATCCATCTGGCGGGAGGTCGACAGCGCTCGTCACGCCGGGCTCGACCTCATCGTCGTCGAGGAACCGCTCAGCGTCGACATCGACGTCGCGGGCGGATCGCACATCGTCCTGGTCGCTCATGTCTGCAGGATCTCAGGATCTGCGGCGTCCAACAAGGGCACGAGGACCCCTTCTGGAGTCGCCAGATCGACAACGACCAACCGTTCTGAACAGGTCCACCGATGTGGAGCGATCAATCGAAGTCGCCAAAGGCGTCCGAAGCGTCAGCCTCGGAGAACGAGCGAAATGCGATCATCGTCGTCGTCGACACCACACCCGGTTCGCGGCCGATGTGCTCGGTGACCACCCGGGCGATCTCCTCGTGATCTTGAACCGTCACGATCACCACGATGTCGGCATCGGCGCCGGCAACCGAGTGGGCCTCGCGGACACCATCGATCGCAGCGAGTCGCGGCGCCAGGTCGGCGACGGCGTCGGGTTCGGCGTGGACGAGCACGAAGGCGTTGATCACACGATCAGCCTGTCAGCCCGCGCCGAGCGTCGTCAATCGGTGACGAGTGCGGAGCCTCAGACAACCCGGACCGGGATCGACCGCGGGCCACGCACCTGGCCGCCGGCCCAGGTGACGAGCGATGGGTCGGTGATCTCGAACTCGGGGATCTGAGCGAGCCATTCCTCGACCGCGACGCGAAGTTCCATGCGGGCGAGGTTCGAGCCGGCGCAGCGGTGGATGCCGGCGCCGAACGCGAGGTGACGGTTGTGCTGGCGGTCGAGGATCACCTCGTCCGGATTCTCGAACACCTCGGGGTCGCGGTTCGCGGCGGGGAAATTCATCAGGATCCGCTCCTCGGCCTTGATCGGGCACCCCTTGTACTCGACGTCCTCGATCAACCGGCGCGGCCATGGTGACCGGCGCGTAGCGCGCGGAGGAACTCCTCGATTGCGGTCGGCATCAGCTCGGGCTCGGCGATCAGCCGGCGACGATCGTCCGGGTGCGTGGCGAGATGCCACATCGTCGAGCCGATCGACGACCACGTCGTGTCGATGCCGGCGATGAGCAGGAGTGCGCACATGCCCATGACGACGTCGCGGGTGATCGGCTCGCCGTCGTGTTCCGACTGGATCAACTCGCTGATGAAGTCGTCGGTCGGGTTGGCCTCACGCTCGCTGATCGCTGCGTCGAGGTACTGGATGATGCCGACGATGCCGCGGCGGCGGCGTTCGGGGTCGTGTGCGAACTCGAGCACGTCGCGCACCCACTCGGTGAACGTGCCGGCCATGTCCTCGGGCACGCCGAGGATGTGACCGATGACTCGGACCGGGATCTGCTGGGCGTACTCCGCAGCGGCGTCGCCTTCACCGCGTGTCGATCACGTCGTCGACGAGACGGCGGCAGAGCTCGCGGGTGAACACCTCGTACTCGGCCACCCGGTTGGGGCTCATCGTCGGCAGCACCAGCCGTCGGGTCCAGGTGTGCAGCGGCGGGTCGGCGCTGATCGGCGGGCACGCCGGACGTGAGCACCGGAGCCGGGATGTAGCCCTCGTCGTTCTCGTTGCCGACCGGCATCATCGGTACCACGCTGATGCCGTTGCCCGACGGGAACGTCGCGATGTCGTGAGCGATCGCATACACGTCCTCGTAGCGGGTCGGCAGCCACGAGCCGCCCCATCGCTCGGTGTGCGCCATCGGGCATGTCCTCGCGCAGCTCCGCCCAGATCGGATACGGGTCGGCGACGTACTGCGGGTCGAAGATGTCGTAGTCGCTCGCCCAGTCGGCGACCGGGGCAGTGGTGGGGCCGGCGTTGGTGTCCTGGATGGAGGTGTCGTTGCTCATGTCCCTGCCTTGCGATCGAGGTTTGGAACAGTGTGCCAGACGGCGGAGCTCTTGTGGACCCCCAGTGCGGAGAAATTCGGTCGGCGCCGCCGTCAGAATTCGACGGGAACCTGCCGTGGCCCACGCACCTGGCCCCCGGCCCAGGTGACCTCGCCGTCGGCGGCCAGGCGGAACTCGGGGATGCGCTCGATCCAGGTCTCGATGGCCACGCGCAGCTCCATGCGAGCGAGGTTCGACCCGGCGCAGCGGTGGATGCCGGCGCCGAACGCGACGTGACGGTTCTGGGCCCGGTCGAGGATCACCTCGTGCGGACGATCGAACACTGCTGGATCGTGGTTCGCTCCCGGGAAGTTCATCAACACCTTGTCGCCGGCCTTGATCGGGCAACCGCCGACATCGATGTCCTCGGTGGCGATGCGTGCCATCGTGACCGGCGAGTACGCTCGCAGCAGCTCTTCGATCGCGAGCGGCATGATCTCGGGTTCGTCGATCAGACGTTGCACGTCGTCGGGATGGGTGGCGAGGTGCAGCATCGCCGAACCGATCGACGACCAGGTGGTGTCGACGCCGGCGATCAGGGCGAGCGCGGCCATGCCGAGGATGATCAGGTCGTCGACTGGCTCGCCGTCGACATCGCTGTGCAGCAGTGAGCTGATCAGAGTCGTCGCCCGGATCGGCGCGGCGCTCCTCGAGCTTCTCGATCAGGTAGTCGCGGATGCCGTCGGCGCCCGAGCGGCTGCGCTTCTCGTCGTGCGCGAACTCCAACGTGTCCTGCACCCATCCGGTGAACGTGTCCGACATCTCCTCAGGCACGCCGAGCAGCAGGGCGATCGACGCGCACCGGGATCTGACGGGCGTAGTCGCCTGCGGCGTCGGCGGTGCCCTTCTCGACGAACCGATCGATCAGCTTGTTGCACAGCTCCTTCGTGTACGGCTCGTACTCGGCGACGCGAGTGTGCGAGAACCACGGCAGCAGCAGCCGTCGTGTCCAGGTGTGCACCGGCTGGTCCTGATCGATCGGCGGCAGCGGGATCTCGATCGGTGCCGGTGGTCGCTCCTCTTCGGTGAAGCTCAGCACCCCGACGTCGATCGAGGAGAAGTGGGCGTGGTCCTGCGCGAAGCGTTGGACGTCCGCGTAGGTCGTCGGCAGCCATGACCCGCCCCAGCGGTCGGAATGGGCGATCGGGCACTGCTCGCGCAGGTCGTCCCACACGGGGTACGGATCGGCGACGTAGTCGGGATCCAAGATGTCGTAGTCGGTGGTCCAGTCGCTGACCGGCGGCTGACCCGTTCCGTGGGCAGCAGTGTCCGCTTCGGTGCTCATCGACGTTCCCCTTCGTCTCGGATGTGCTGGTTCCGAGTATGCAGCATCGTGCACTCCCGCAAGGGATCGCGCGCCGCCGCCCGTGCCGGGGAGGGTGATCACCCTGGCGCTCCGAGCGTGTCGTGCTCCAGGTGACCGAGTTCTGTCCGAGATGTGGGCGGCGCGCTAGGTTCTCCGCCGGGCGTCGCAGGGGGTGGCGCCCAGAGGGGACGACATGAGCATTCCGAAGACGCCGACCGAGATCACCGCGGCCTGGTTCCAGGAACACTTGGATTGGAACGTCACCGATGTCCAAGTGCACGAGATCGGCGCGGGCATCGGGGTGAGCAGCGCTGTCTACCGGGCGCATCTCACCGGCACTGGCGTCCCCGAGACCGTGGTGGTGAAGCTCACGGCGATCGACCCCAACGCCGCGTTCACCAGCACGGTGCTGCGCATGTACATCCGGGAGGCGAAGTTCTTCAACGAACTCGCCGACGACATGCCGGTTCGTGTGCCCGCCGGCCACTACGGCGATGTGTCAGACGACGGCGCCGACTTCGTGGTGGTCATGGAGGACCTCGCCGGCAATCGCATGCTCGACCAGACCGGCCACCTCGACGATGCCGACGCCGAGGCGTGCATCGACAACCTCGCCGTGTGGCACGCGAACTGGTGGAACCGCACCGACGGCATGTGCGAGTCGGGTCGTGCCGTCGCGCTCGCCGACCCGATCTATCCAGCCTTGCTGCCCGGGCTCTTCGACGAGGGCTGGACCAAGTTGAACGCCTCCGCCGGCTGCGTACCACCGGAGTCACTGCAGCCGGTCGGCCCCAAGTTCGGCGGCGCCGTCGAAGGGCTGCTCCAGCAGTTGAGCGACGGACCGATGACGCTGTTGCACGGCGACTATCGCACCGACAACATGATGTTCGCCCCCGACGGCACGGTGATCCTGATGGATTTCCAGCTCACCGGCGTCGGCTCCGCCGCCTACGACCTGGCGTACTTCATCGGCTCGTGCCTGGAAGTCGACGCGGCACGTGAACGCGAGCTGTACGACCGCTGGACCAGCCGCCTCGTCGCAGCCGGTGTGCCCGAGTCGGATCTCGCCGACATGTGGGAGAAGTACCGCATTGCGTCGCTGTTCTGCCTCGTCTACCCGGCTGTGGCGGCTCGGGGGATGGACCTCGACGTGCCGCGCGAACGAGATCTTGCGAATGTGATGCTGTCGCGCCAGGCGCGCGCCGCGGTCGATCTCGACTGGATGTCGTTGCTGGCCTGAGAGCACCTCGCTCGGAGGTGTCCCGGAGCGCGAAATCGGGCCCGGTGAGGTGCGCTCCCGTTGGCGGGGAAAGGCTTGGATCAGTATGTGGAACCGGTTGACCGGTTTCACTCCTGGATCCCTGTTGGTCACCTCATCGGACCCAGAAGCATGGTCGCGCCGTGAGCCCGAAAAGGCAAGAGGCACTTCGTCCCTTCACGTGAACTCGTGTCGGAACTGTTCCCGCACGAGTTCACGAGAACGACGGCAGGGTCCGGACGTCAGGGCTCAGACGACGATGTTGACCATGCGGCCGGGGACGACGATCACCTTCTTCGGTGTGGCGCCATCGACGATCGCGGCGATCTTCTCGTCGGCCAACGCCGCGGCCTCGATCGTGGCGGCATCGGCGTCGGCGGCCACGTCGATGCGCCCGCGAACCTTGCCGTTCACCTGCACCGGCACCTCGATCCTGTCGTCGACGAGCAGGGCAGGGTCGGCCTCGGGGAACGCGACGTAGGTGACCGTGTCGTCGTGACCCAGCGTGCGCCACAGCTCCTCGGCGAGGTGCGGCACGAGCGGCGACAACATGATCACCATCGGCTCGGCCACCTCGCGCGGGGTCGCGTCGAGCTTGGTGACGGCGTTGTTCAGTTCGATCAGCTTGGCGATCGCCGTGTTGAACCGCAGCGCATCCATCTCGGTGCGCACCGTGTCGATCGTGCGGTGCAACAGCTTGCGGGTGTCATCGTCGGCGGGAGCGTCGACCACGGTGCACTCGCCGGTCGACTCGTCGACCATGTTGCGCCAGAGACGCTGGAGGAACCGGTACATGCCGACCACGTCGCGGGTCTCCCACGGGCGTGACGCATCGAGTGGCCCGGTGGCCATCTCGTACAGGCGCAGCGTGTCGGCGCCGTACTGCTCGTACATGTCGTCGGGGGACACGGCGTTCTTGAGGCTCTTGCCCATCTTGCCCCACTCGCGGGTGACCGGCTTGCCCTCGTAGGTGAAGCCGACCTTGTCGTCGCCCTCGATCTTCGTGGCGTCGACGTAGATCTCGCGTTCGTCCTTGTACGCCGCAGCCTGCACGTAGCCCTGGTTGAACAGCCGGGCATACGGCTCTTTCGAACTGACGTGGCCGAGGTCGTAGAGCACCTTGTGCCAGAACCGCGAATAGAGCAGGTGGAGTACCGCGTGCTCGACGCCGCCGACATACAGGTCGACGCCGCCCGGGTGGTCGGGGCGGACATCGGTGCGGGGGCCCATCCAGTACTCCTCGACTTCACGGTCGACGAAGCGGTCCTCGTTGGTCGGGTCGAGGTAGCGCATCTCGTACCAGCACGACCCGGCCCACTGCGGCATCACATTGGTGTCGCGGCGGTACACCTGGGGGCCGTTGCCCAGGTCGAGTTCCACTTCGACCCAGTCGCCCAAGCGGTCGAGTGGGCTCTCGGGGTTGGAGAACTCGTCGTCGGCGTCGAACGTGCGCGGCGAGAACGACTCGGTCTCGGGCAGCAGCACCGGCAGCATGTCGTCGGGCAGGGTGTGCGGGTGACCGTCGACGTCGTACACGACGGGGAACGGCTCGCCCCAGTAGCGCTGACGGCTGAACAGCCAGTCGCGCAGCTTGTAGTTGATGGTGGCGGTGCCGGCGTCGTGGGCCTCGAGCCAGGTGTTCATCCGCTCGACGCCTTCGGCCTTGTTGTCGACCCCGTTCAGGTCGAGCTCGTCGTTCGCCGACTGCACGTACGGCGCGTCACCCACGTAGGCCACGGGCCACTGCGACGTGTCGAGCGTGGGCTCGATGTCATGTGCTGCGAACCAGGCATCGGATGGCCGTTGGATCGCCGGGATCGGCAGGTCGAACTTGCGGGCGAACTCGAAGTCGCGCTCGTCGCCGCACGGCACCGCCATGATCGCCCCGGTTCCGTAGCCCATCAGGACGTAGTCGGCGATCCACACCGGGATCTGCTCGCCGTTGACCGGGTTGGTGGCGTACGAGCCGGTGAAGACGCCGGTCTTCGCGCGGGTCTCGTCTTGGCGCTCGAAGTCCTTCTTCTTGCCTGCCTGCACGCGGTACTCGGCGACCGCATCGGCTTGCTCGGGTGCGGTGAGGGTGTCGACGAACGGGTGCTCGGGCGAGAGCACCATGAACGACGCACCGAACAGCGTGTCGGGACGCGTCGTGAACACGGTGATGTCGCCCGCAGGAGACGGGAAGTGCACCTCCGCCCCGTGGCTGCGGCCGATCCAGTTGCGCTGCATCGTCTTGATCGCATCGGTCCAGTCGAGCAATTCGAGATCGTCGATCAGGCGGTCGGCATAGGTGGTGATGCGCATCATCCACTGGCGCATGTTGCGCTTGAACACGGGGAAGTTGCCGCGGTCGCTGCGCCCGTCGGCGGTGACCTCCTCGTTGGCGACGACCGTGCCGAGACCTGGGCACCAGTTGACCGGGGCCTCACTGACGTACGCCAGCCGGTGGTCGTCGATGGTGTCGGCGCGCTCGCCGCTCGTCAGCTCCGCCCACGGGCGACCATCGGGGGTGGGCCGGCTGCCCGACTCGAACTCGGCGACCAGTTCGGAAATCGGTCGGGCACGGTCCTGCTCGTCGTCGTACCAGGCGTTGAAGACCTGACTGAAGATCCACTGGGTCCAGCGGTAGAACTCGGGGTCCGTGGTCGACACGCTGCGGCGCGGGTCGTGGGCGAGGCCGAGACGGCGCAACTGACGGCGGTAGGTGGCGACGTTCTCGGCGGTCGTGATCGCCGGGTGCTGGCCGGTCTCGACGGCGAACTGCTCGGCTGGGAGGCCGAACGCGTCGAAGCCCATGGCGTGGAGCACGTTGTGGCCGGTCATCCGCTTGAAGCGGGCGAACACGTCGGTGCCGATGAAGCCCAGCGGATGTCCGACGTGGAGCCCGGACCCGGACGGGTAGGGGAACATGTCGAGCACGAACAGCTTCTCGCCGCGCTCGGCCGCGAGGGCGGCGTCGGCGAGTGGCCCGGCGGTGTTCGGGGTCTCGAACGTGTGGTGGTCGTCCCACCAGTCCTGCCAGCGCAGCTCGATGTCCTGCGCGAGTTCCGCCGAGTAACGATGCGGTGGTGTGTCGGCGCTGCTGGCCGCGTTGGTGGCAGGGGGAGTGGTCGTGTCGCTCATACCGGCGGTCCAGCCTACGCACCCGCCTCTCGTCGCACCCGAGCCGTTCTCCGATGAGTTTCGCCGCACCCCGTCTGCGCTGAAACTCATTGCAGCGCGGGTCGACCGTTCTCCGATGAGTTTCGTCGCATCCCGTCTGCGCTGAAACTCATCGGAGCCGGGCTGGCTACGTTCTGCCCGATGAGCAGCGTCGAGATCCAGGGCAGCGTCGCGGATGGGTTCGGTGCTGTCGCCGATGCCTTCGAGCGGAACTTCGCCGATCACGGCGAACTGGGTGCAGCGTTCTCGCTGTACGTCAACGGTGAGGTCAAGGCCGATCTGTGGGCGGGGGTCGCCGACAAGGGGACCGGGCGCGCCTGGACCGAGGACACGTTGCAGCTCGTGTTCTCGACCACCAAGGGCGCGACGGCGATCTGCGTCGCTCGGCTCGTCGAAGCAGGGCTGATCTCCTACGACGACGCTGTCGCGACGTACTGGCCGGAGTTCGCCGCCAACGGCAAGGGTGAGATCACGATCGCGCAGATGATGAGCCACCAGGCCGGTCTGCCCTACGTCGACGCGAACCTGGGATTCGACGAGGCGATGGCGGTTACGCCGATGGTCGAGGCGCTGGCCGCGCAGGCGCCGCTCTGGGTGCCGGGCACCAAGCACGGCTACCACGCGGTCACCTACGGCTGGCTCGCGGGTGAACTCGTGCGACGTGTCGACGGCCGCTCGCTCGGCACCTATTTCGCCGAGGAGATCGCTGGCCCGCTCGGCCTCGAGTTCTGGATCGGCCTTCCCGAATCGGAGGAGCCGCGGGTGGCACGTCTCGAGGCGGTTCCGCCGCCGGAGGATCCCAACGTCGCGGCACTGATCAAGCTGTTCACGGGGCCCGGCACGCTCGTGTGGAAGGCCCTCACCGTCAACGGCGCCTTGACGACCGGCGCCGATGACAATGCGTTCAACACGAGAGCGGTCCACGCCACCGAGATGCCGGCGGCGAACGGGATCACGACGGCGCGGAGCCTTGCCCGGATGTACGCCGCAACTGTCGGCCCGGTCGACGGGATTCGGTTCATCGACGACGCCACCGTCGGTCGCGCATCGGCCGAGGCGGTCAACGGCCCGGACGCCGTGCTCGTGTTCCCGAGCCAATTCGGCATGGGATTCATGCTGCACGGGACGTTGACGCCGATGCTCGGCCCGTCGTCGTTCGGGCACGCAGGTGCCGGGGGCTCGCTGGGGTACGCCGACTCCGAAGCGAAGGTCGGCTACGGCTACGTGATGAACCAGATGGCCAGCGGCATCGCCGGCGACCCTCGAACGATCAACCTCACCGCCGCCGTTCGCGCCTGCATCTGACACCCCGAGGCCGACGTCGGCCAACAATCGTCAAATCCTGCGCCGAAGTTTCTTCGGTGTGATTTCGGACGACGGCAGCGGTCGCGTCAGTCGCGGGTACGGGCGGGTTGTCGCCACCGATCGAGAGGTGTTCGACTACACGCGAACCACCTGTTCAGCGGTGTTTCATGCCCCTGAACGGTGTCGGTCACCTCGGCGCTGCGTGGCTGATCGTCATCCCCCATTGCGGACCGCCTGATTCAAAGCCCCTCGTGCGCGATCCCAGAGCTCCACGGTTGCGCTACGAGTTGTCAATCCACGACCGGTCGCTATGGTCGTTGGGACGCATCAACGAGGTCGTGGGCAACCGTCCGCGCCCGTCTCCGCGAACCAGGCCTCCCAAGACGGCCCCGAGAGGAAGACATTCGAGCACCGACATCGCAGCACCCATGGAACCTGTTGGCGCCCGCACGAAAGGGGTACGCCGCACCGTGAGCGATGTCCTCGAAACGCTGTCTGCTCCGACCACTCCGGAGCCGGAGGGGTTGCGGCCGCGCCGCCAGATTCCGGCCCGCGGGATCGTGATTGCGTTGTTCCTGCTCCTGCTCGGTTGGTGGCTCTTCATCGCCGACACCGCAGCGAACAACGATCTGATCGAGGGCTTCGACGTCCTGTTCACCGGCATCGGTGAACTACCGGCTCTGGTCTTCAACCCCGACGCCTACTCCAGCTGGTGGACGTGGATGTCCGACGCCGAGGGCTGGTCGCCGATCTTCGAGCGTGTGGTCGAAACCGTGCAGCTCGTCGCGATGTCGATGGCCATCGCCATCGTCATCTCGGTCGTGCTCGGGATTCTCGTCCACCGAGTCCGTGTGCTCCGAGGGCTCATCCTCGGGTTCGCGTCGATCATGCTCACGATCCCGTCGCTCGCACTGTTCGCGATCTTCATCTCGATCCCGAGCATCGGCATCGGCGACCGAGGCCCGATCATCGCCCTCACGATGTATTCGATCCTGCCGATCCTTCGCAACACCATCATCGGCCTCGAAGACGTCGACCGAGCCGTCATCGAATCGGCCAAGGGCATGGGGCTGAACGCCAGCCAGCGGCTGCTCAAGATCGAGCTCCCGCTCGCCTGGCCGATCATCCTGACCGGCATCCGGGTGGCGACGCTGCTCAACATCGGCATCGCCGCCATCGCGCCGCTCGTCGGCGGCACCGGCCTCGGCCGCTACATCAACGACGGCTTGCAGCGATTCCCCGATGTCACCTCCGTCGAGCGGATGTGGACCGGTGTGGTCTTCACCATCGCCCTGGCGCTCGTCGCCGACCTCTTCTTCACCCTCCTCCGTCGGTTCACGACGTCGAAAGGACTTCGCTCATGAGCGTCACGGACAACACCAGCAGCTACTCGCCCCAGGCCACCGCCGCGCTGAACGACGATGCGCCACCGCCGATGATCGAACTCCAGGGCGTCGGCAAGGTGTACCCCGGATCCGACATTCCGGCGGTGGGCGACCTCGATCTCAGCATCCCCAAGGGCGAGATCCTCGTGCTGGTCGGCCCCTCGGGTTGTGGCAAGAGCACCACGCTGCGTCTGATCAACCGGATGATCGAGCCGACCTCCGGCCGGATCATCTTCGACGGCGAAGACGTCACGACCGTCAACGCCGATCAGCTGCGCCGCCAGATCGGTTACGTCATCCAGCAGATCGGTCTGTTCCCGCATCAGACGATCGCCCAGAACATCGCCACCGTGCCGAAACTGCTCGGCTGGGACAAGGCAAAGATCGCGGCGCGCGTCGACGAGCTGTTGGAGATCACCGGGCTCGACCCGAATGTGTACCGCGACCGCTACCCGAAGGAGCTCTCCGGCGGTCAGGCCCAGCGAGTGGGCGTGGCCCGTGCGCTCGGCGGCGACCCCGACGTGCTGCTGATGGACGAGCCGTTCGGCGCCATCGACCCGATCACCCGTGATCGTCTGCAGAACGAGTTCCTGCGCCTGCAGGGCGAACTGAAGAAGACGATCGTGTTCGTCACCCACGACATCGACGAAGCGATCAAGATGGGTGACCGCATCGCCATCCTCGGCGAGCAGTCGGTGATCCGCCAGTTCGACACCCCCGAGCGCATCCTCGCCTACCCGGTCGACGACTTCGTCAGCGACTTCATCGGATCGGGCTCGACGCTGAAGGGCCTCAACTTCGAACGGGTCCGCGATCTCCAACTGTCTGAGGACTGGCCGATCGTGAGTGTCGACACCGACCGGGCCGATGCGCAGCGTCTGTACGAGGCGTCGCCGGAGAAGTGGATGCTGGTGCTCGACAGCGAGCAGCGGCCGATCCGCTGGGTCAACGACCATCACCTCGCTGACACCGCAACACCTCTCTCGCAGGCCGGTGCCGCTGTGATGGCGACCGTCGAGCCCAATGCCACACTCCATGACGCCCTCGAAGAGATGCTGTTGTCGAACGCCGGTCAGGCTGTCGTCGTCGACGGCAAGGGCCGCTGCCAGGGCATTCTCGACATCGAAGTGCTCGCCGACGTGCTCAAACGCCTGCGTGGCCAGGCCAAGAAGCACTACGAGCAGCTGGCGGTTCAGGAAGCCCAGCTGACTGAAGCGAACGGCTCCAACGGATCGGGGGCGAGCCACGGATGACATCTCAGCTACACGACGTCCCGGCCGAGGTCGCCGAAGTCGACGAGATCCACGCCTTCGAGCTCGATGACGAGTTGGAGGTCAAGTCCGGCTACGAACTGCCACCCGGTGTACGGCTGATCAAGACGAACGCCGGGTTGTTCATCACACCGATCCTCGTGATCGTCGGCTCGATCCTGCTCTACTCCTACATCCAGAGCGCCGACAAGATCTTCCAGGACGAACGGGCCCTCGACTGGGACGCCAACCTGCGGCCTCAGCTCGAACAGCACTTGTCGCTGACGCTCTGGTCGACGGTGTTCACCATCGTGATGGCGGTGCCGCTCGGGATCCTGCTCACCCGCCCCAAGTACAAGCGCATCGGATCACCGATCCTCGCCGTGGCCACCTCGGGCCAGGCGATTCCGGCGTTCGGCCTGCTCGTGCTCGCCTTCGCCTGGCTCGGCCGCGGTCCCTGGACCACGATCTGGGCGCTGTCGCTGTTCACGTTGCTACCGGTGCTTCGCAACACCATGGTCGGCCTCGAACAGGTCGACAAGAACGTCATCGAAGCCGGCCGCGGCATGGGGCTCACCAAGCGCCAGGCCCTTCGACAGATCGAGCTCCCCTTGGCCATTCCCGTGATCCTCGCCGGTGTGCGCACCGCGCTCGGTGATCACCGTGGGCATGGCGGCACTTGCCTACCTGATCGGTGGGGGAGGGCTGGGGACCACCATCAGCGCCGGGTTGAAGCTCAGCCGAGACCTGGTACTGATCACGGGAGCGGTCATGACCGCACTCGTCGCGTTGACGGTCGATTGGATCGCCGCGCTGATCGAGAAGACGCTTCGGCCCAAGGGCCTGTGACTCGTTTCCACGCGAGCGCTGCTTCGGCGCGTCCCCGATCGAACACCGTCACACCGAACACCGAACACCTCGTGAACACCAACAAGGAGAAAACACTGATGAGAATCAAGCGACAGACGATGCGGTTCGCCGCCGGACTCGCCGCCGTGGCCCTCGTGGCCGGAGCGTGCGGGAGTGATGACGACAGCAGCGACGGTGGAGACGACGGTGCCGCCACCACCGAAGCTTCCGACAGCACGGAAGCCGGCGGCGACGATGGCGCCACGGCCGCGGAGTGCGAGACCGCTGGCGACGAAGACAACTCGGTGGCTTCACTGACCGAACTCGACTTCAGCGGTCTCGACATCAACGTCGGCTCGAAGGACTTCGTCGAGCAGTTCGTGCTCGGCCAGCTCGCAATCGCCGGCCTCGAAGCCGGTGGCGCGAACGTCACCGACTCGACGAACCTCGGCGGCACCGTGGTCAACCGCGACGCGCTGCTCGCCGGTGAGATCGACACGTACTGGGAGTACAACGGCACCGGCTGGACCGTGCACCTCGCACAGGAAGACCCCAGCTTCGACCCGGTGGAACTGACCAACGCTGTCTGCGCGATGGACCTCGCCGAGAACGACATCCGTTGGCTCGGTGTGTCGCCGTTCAACAACACGTACGGTTTCGCCACCGCAGGCGACTCGCCGGCAGCTGGCGGCGATCTGCAGGCCATGATGGAGTACGTCAACGAGAACTCCGACGCCACCGTCTGCATGGAGACCGAGTACCCGAACCGCCCCGACGGCCTGGTGCTGCTCGAGGAAGCCACTGGGCTGACCATCCCCGCTGACCAGCAGGAGATCCTGGAAACCGGCGTGATCTACGAGGAGACCGCCAATGGCAACTGCACCTTCGGTGAGATCTTCACCACCGACGGCCGCATCCCGCCCTTGGCCTCGATGTCGTCGAGGATCCGGGCATCAACATCCTCTACAACGTGTCGCTGACCATGCCCGACAGCGTGTACCAGCAGGCCCCCGATGCCTTCGAGGCGCTCGCTGACACCATCCTCGCCGGTCTCGACAGTGCCACGATTGCCGAGTTGCAGCGTCAGGTTTCCGCCGACGGCGAAGACCCTGCTGACGTGGCAGTGGCGTACCTCACCGAGCAGGGCCTCCTCTGAGACTCGTACGAGATGTGCCAGGCGCATCTCGTAGGCCCTGAACAACATGTCGACGGGACGGCTGCTTCGTGCAGTCGTCCCGTCGTCGCGTTCGAGGTGTCGAACGAGCGATGTGGCGTACGGTGGGTGACATGGCCCTCGAGATCGTCTGCCCGAGCTGTGGCACCGATGACGACCTGAGCGGCACGCCGCTCGACGATGACCAGATCCGACTGACGTGCGCGGCCTGCAAGATCGAGTGGACCCGCGACCGCGGCCGCGGTGCCCCAAGTGTGGTGGCGACGACATGTACCACCGGCCGCAGGTGATCCTCGAGAAGTCCCGTGGGAGCCAGATGTCGATCCAAGGCATCCACGTCGAATACGGCTGTCATGCGTGCGACCCGGTCGAGGTGAAGGTGCGCGGTGGGCGTACGACCCACCTGCCCGATCGCCTCGAAGGCAGCCAGCAGTGACACACCGTTCGTCCCGGCCGTGCGGGTCGGAGCAACTAGCGTGGTCGGGATGAGCGACACCACACCGCTGTCGACCGTCGAACGGCTGGAGACGGCGGCGATCCGGACCGGCGTCACGTTCGTCGGATCGTCGATGACCACAGATTCGGGGCCGGTCAGTGTGAGCTGGCGGAGATCCACGACGATGCCCGCGCCGTGGGCGCGCCTCCAGGCCCGCGGCCGGTCCCCGGCGATCACGTTGCGATCCTCGGACCAACGAGCCGCGAGCTGATGACGATCATCCGAGGGTGTTGGATGGCCGGTCTCGCCTCGATGGTGCTGCCTCTCCCCATGCGGATGGGTTCGCTCGACGTGTTCATCGACAGCACCCGCGGCCGGATCCGCCCACGGTGACGCCAAGCTCCGTGCTGATCGACGACCTGCTCGCCGAGTTCTACGTCGCGGCGGACGGTGACCCGCCGATCCTCCCGATGAAGGCGGTGATGCCGGGCGCCGCGGACGTTCCGACCGGTGACGCGGTCGAGATCCCGCCGCACGATCCTGAACGCCTCGTGATCCTGCAGTACACCAGCGGATCCACCAGCGAGCCAAAGGGCGTGATGGATCCCCGACTGGGTGCTCAGCGTGAACATCGACGCCGTGGCGGAGGCCGCCGAGCTGACCCCTGCTGGATGGATGGTGTCGTGGTGGTGCCGCTGTACCACGACATGGGTCTGGTCGGTTCCCGCGTTGCCCGATGACCAAGGGCGTCGACCTCGTGCAGGCGGCACCGCAGGACTTCCTGGCGCACCCGGGCAACTGGATGCAGTGGCTCTCCGATTACGGGGCCACGGCGACAGCGGGACCGAACTTCTCGTGGGTGCTCGCCACGCGGGCGCTGAAACGGATGAAGGATCTCGACCTGTCGCCCCTCACCCGTGGCCCTGTCGGTGCGGAGCCCGTCGACCCGAACGCGGTCGAGGCGTTCGTGGCCGAGGCCTCACGTTTCGGTTTCACGCCGGGTGGGGTGTTCCCGGCGTTCGGGATGGCCGAGGTGGCGATCGGTGGATCGTTCCCGCCGTGTGGTCGTGGATTGCGCACCGACACGGTCGATCGCATCGTCCTCGAGACGCAACCGTGTGGCGAAGCCGGTCGAGATCACCGGACCCGGGACCGAGCTCGAGTCCTCAACGGCGCGCCGGCTGCCGCTGCTCGGCACGGCCCTGCCGGGGCTCGAGATGAAGGTCCCGTCGACCCCCCAGCACCTTCGAAGACGTTCCTGAACCCATGTCGGGCGAAGTTTGCCGCTGCTGCGTGGCACGCTCGGTGACGCCCGGCTACTACAAGCGCCCCTACGCCACCGCCGCGTTGTTCCGCGACGGCTGGCTGTGCACCGGCGATCTCGCCTACCTGCTCGACGGTGAACTGGTGCTCTGCGGACGGATCAAGGACGTGATCATCGTCGGTGGCCGCAACGTGTTCCCCGAGGACATCGAGCGTGCCGTCGGCCCGCTCGACGGTGGCGCGCCGGCAACGTCATCGTGTTCGGCATGGAGGGCTACAAGGGCAAGGAGAGCGTGGTGGTCGGCCGAGGTGCGCATCAGCGACACCTCCGGCGGCCTCGACGAGATC
>CAVPJT010000035.1:0-55487 GCA_963705485.1 Ilumatobacteraceae bacterium | reverse complement strand
GGACCTCCACGAGGCTGCCGCTGTTGATGGTGCCGGTGGCATCCGCCGCTTCTGTGGTTGATCACAGTGCCGATGCTGGGCCCGACGCTGTTGTTCGTGGTATTCGTCCCGTCGACCTGCGTGTGTTCCAGGCGTACGGCGAGATCGACCTGCTCACCGGTGGTGGCCCGCAGCCGTCGAACCCCACGACCACCATCCCCTACTTCATCTACGGACAGAATTCACCGATCCGCAACGACGCCGGTCTCCAGGCCGGCGCCGTGGTGCCGCTGTTCCTGCTGCTGCTCGTGCTGTCGGGTCTGCAGCTCGCCGGTATCGGACGTCGGGTGCACTATGGCGACTGAATTCACCGACGACGTCGCCGTTGCCGTGCCCGGATAGCTGGAGGCGCTCGCGATCGCCGGTCGAAGGCTCGGCCGAGGCGGAGCTTCGACGAGCCCTCGGGTGTGGGTCGCATCGGCCGGTATGCGCTGCTGTGTCTGGTGACGTTCGTGGTGCTGTTCCCGATCTACACGACCGTCGTCGCCGCGTTGAAGCCGGAAGCGAGGTGTTGAAGAACCCGCTCGTACCCACCGCGGTGACCTTCGACGTGCTGGTCGAGGCCTGGAACGAAGGTCGCCTCGGCCGCTACCTGTTCAACTCGTTCGTGGTGGCACTCATCGTGACGGTCGCTCAGATCGTCACGTCGGTGCTCGCCGCCTATGCCTTCGCCATCCTGGAGCTTCCCCGGCAAACGAGTGATCTTCCTCGTGTTCGTCGCGACACTGCTCGTACCTGTCGAGGCCACACTCGTCGTCAACCTCGACACGGTCGACAGCCTCGGTCTGGCTCAACACCTACCAGGGCCTGGCGGTGCCGTTCCTGGCCACCGCGTTCGGATCTTCCTGCTGCGGCAGGTCTTTCTCTACGCTGCCGCGAGACCTCCACGGCGAGCCGCCGAAAATCGATGGGGTGGGCCATCTCGGATTCCTCCGCCACATCGCGTTGCCGCTCGTGCGGCCGACGCTCGGCGCGTGGCGCTGTTCAGCTTCCTCGGCACCTGGAACCAGTATCTGTGGCCCGATCTGGTGATCAACGAAGCCGACATGAACACCGTCCAGAGCGGTCTGCGTCTGCTCAGCCGATCGAGCCTCTCCCAGCCCAACCTGGTGATGGCCGGCACCGTGATCGCCGCGGTGCCCATCTTCGTCGCCCTCTTCGTGTTCCAACGCCAACTCGTCCGCGGGCTGCACCGCGGGTGCCGTGAAAGGATGAACTGATGCTCTCGTCGTCTCGCCTTCCTCCATCGCCCGGCTCGCCGTCGGCGCAGCACCGCAGTTGCGGATGGCTGCGGTCGCGCTCGTCGCCGGCTCGATCGCCGCCGCCTGTTCGTCGGGCGAGTCCGCGTTGGAGATCGACAGCGGCACCGAACCGGTCGACACCACCGTCGTTTCCGACAGACCGTCGGGCAGCGCCGACACGACGGAATCGGGATCGCCGGACGACACGGCGCTCGCCTCGACCACGACCCAGGCGCCGCTCGCACAGTTCCCGGACTGCCCGACCGAGGCGCTCGACACGGCCGACGGTGTGGTGGAGATCACGTTCTGGCACGGCATGAACGACGTGCTCGAAGACTCGCTCATCGAGCTGACCGACGCCTACAACGCCAGCCAGGAACGGGTGAAGGTCACCCTGCAGAACCAGACCGGCTACGACGCGGCGATCGACAAGTACATCCAGTCGAGCCCCGACAGCCGGCCGGACATGATCCAGTTCCCTGAGTACTCGTTGCAGACCTTCGCCCAGTCCGACACGTTCATCCCGATCGGAGCCTGTATCGAGTCGAGCGGTTTCGACACGTCAGCCTTCCTCGAACGGGCGATCGACGCCTACACGTTCGAGGGCGTGCGGTGGGCGATGCCGTTCAATGTGAGCAACCCGGTGCTGTACTACCTGCGGCCCAAGTTCGAGGCGGCGGGACTGGATCCCGACGTGGCCCCGATCACCCTCGAGGAGATGCGAGCGACGTCGCAGCAGCTCGTCGACGCCGACGCTGCCACCTACGGCTGGGTCCTCGACTCGGGCACCAACTCGGGTGGTGGCTGGTTCCTCGAGCAGTGGTTCGCCCGTGCCGGAGAGCTCTACGCCGACAACGACAACGGGCGCAGCGCGCCGGCCACCGAAGTGCTGTTCGACAGCGCCACAGGTGTCGAACTGATGACGTTCCTGCAGGACATGATCAACGACGGGTTGGCGGTGTCGATCGGCGACAATTCCAGCGGTCAGGACACGTTCCTCAAGTTGATCGACCCTGCCGCCGACGGCGCGATGACGATCGGCTCGAGTGCTTCGCTCGGCGGCGTGCTGGCGGCGATCGGCGGGTTGGCGCCCGGGCTCACCGCCGCCGACGTCGGGGTCGGTCCGATGCCAGGGCCGAGCCCGGAACCGGGCGTGAACCTGGGTGGGGCCTCCCTGTGGATCGTCGACGGCAAGGGCGACGAGAAGGCGGCAGCCGCATGGGACTACATCACCTACCTGATCACCGCCGAAGCGCAGTCGCAGTGGTGCGTCGCAGACGGGCTACGTGCCGGTGCGCAGCGACGCGCTGCTCGACATCGAGCCGTTGCTGAGCACCTATGCAGAAGACCCCCGATTCCGGGTGGCCTACGACCAGATGGTCGGCGACGTCGAGGGTGACACGTCGCTCGCCCCGGTGCTGGGTCCGCAGCGCGAGGTACGAGTTGCAACTGGAACGCGACCGCGGCGATCTTCAACGGCGCCGACGTTGCGACGGCACTGGCCGACGCTGCCGAACAGGCCAATGCACTGATCGACAGCTACAACCAACGCAACTGACCTGTTGCACGCGCGTCACGCAGTGGCGTGTTCGGCGTATGTGAACTCCTCGACGACCACGCGGCGGAGCAGCCCCTCACGTCGACCGGGGCCGACACGTCGGCCGGTAGGGTCGGACTCATGGCAACCGCATTTCCCCCCTTCGACGGATCAGCTCCCAAGACCCAGGACTTCAAGGAAGCTCCCGAGATGGGCATCGACCCGTCGAAGCGTTACACCGCGAAGCTCGACACCACCCTCGGCGAGATCGTGATCGCACTCGATGCGATCAAGGCGCCCAAGACGGTCAACAACTTCGTGTTCCTGGCGCTCAACCACTACTACGACGGCGTGATCTTCCACCGGATCATCAGCGGCTTCATGTGTCAGGGTGGCGACCCAACGGGCACCGGTCGTGGCGGTCCCGGCTACCGGTTCGAGGACGAACTGCCCAAGCCTCGTGAGTACCAGATCGGCTCGGTTGCCATGGCCAATGCCGGCCCGAACACCAACGGCAGCCAGTTCTTCATCGTGTCCGGCCCGTCTGGTGTGGGCCTGCCTCCTGCCTACAGCCTCTTCGGTCAGGTCGTCAAGGGCCTCGACATCGTCGACCAGATGCAGAGCGTGCCCACCGGTGGCGGCGACAAGCCGAAGACCGACGTGGTGATCAACTCGGTCGCCATCACCGTCGCCGAGGACGACACGGCCAACGCGTGGTGGCTGACATCACGCGTCACATCGCCGCGGTACGGTCCCGTCGATGGCGGCAGGTGCAGCGCTCTCCAACGCACAGGCGCGACGCCTCGCGCTCGGGGCGCAGGGATTCAACGACCTGCGCCCGGCGGGGCGCGTCGATCGTCGACACCTGCGGCGCGTCGTCGACCGGATGGGACTCATCCAGATCGACTCGGTCAACGTGGTGGTTCGCAGCCAGGAGCTGCCAGTGTTCGCCCGTCTCGGTCCGCACCCTCGCAACCTGATCGACGACGCAACCCGCCACGGCGACCTGTTCGAATTCTGGGTGCACGAGGCGTGCCACGTCCCCATCGAGCTGTACCCGCTGCAGCGCTGGGCGATGCTCGGCCACCCGAGGTGGAAGTCGCTGCGGAGCTGGGCAGCCGAGAACCACTCGCTGGTGGCGAATGTGTTGGACCGGGTGCGATCCGACGGCCCGATCGTCGCCAGCGACCTCGAGATGCGCGAGCGGCCGAAGGGCACCTGGTGGGACTGGGACGACGGTAAGCGCGGCACTCGAGCACCTGTTCCGGACCGGTGAGGTGGCGGCTCGACGCCGCCAGAACGACTTCGCCCGGCTCTACGACCTCGCCGAGCGGGTGATCCCGGTCGACGTGCTCGCACAGTCCGGTCCACCGGCGCACGAGGCCAAGAAGGAATTGCTCGTCCGGGCAGCCCGGCACCACGGGGTCGGCACGGCCTCAGATCTCACCGACTACCACCGCCTCTCCCACACCCGCCCACTGCTGGCCGAACTCGTCGAGGAGGGTCGACTGGTGCCCGTCTCGGTCGAGGGGTGGTCGAAGCCGGCGTTCCTGCACCCCGATGCGGTGATTCCTCGACGGGTCAACGCTCGAGCGTTGCTCAGCCCGTTCGATCCGGTGGTGTGGAACCGTGACCGGATCGAGCGGCTGTTCGGCTTTCACTACCGCATCGAGATCTACGTCCCGGCGGCGAAGCGTCGGTACGGGTACTACGTGTTGCCGTTCCTGCTCGGCGATGAGCTCGTGGCCCGAGTCGACCTCAAGGCCGATCGTCCGACCGCCAGGTTGCTGGTGCAGAGCGCGTTCGGAGAGCCGGGCATCGACGAGGGCTACGTCGCAGCCGAGTTGGCCGAGGAGTTGACGTCGATGGCGCGCTGGCTCGGACTCGACGCCGGGATCGAGGTCGCCGCTCGCGGCGATCTGGCGCCGGCGCTGCAGCGTGCCGTCGCAGCGGTCAGCTCGGACAGCCGCGCACGTTGAATTCAGCGCCTTCGATCTCGGCGAACGTCACCGTGTACTCCTCGGCGTCGAGCGTCATCTGGGTCTCGATCACGACCTGACTGCCGGCGGTGGCGTCGAGCGTGACGTCGACGCCGGTCGAGGGAGCGAACACCCCGGTGTACACCGCAGGCTCGAGGCCTTCGGCCACCACGGTCACGAGGTTGCCCCCGAGGTCGGATTCGCATTGCACGGCGACCACCATCTCGCCGGTGCCCCCGCCGAGCAGTACTTCATCGTGTGAGTCGGAGGCGATGATCGCATCGTTGTAGGCACTGCCGGTTCCGCCCTCGGGCAACTCGGGCGTCGGGTCGTCGCTCCCGCACGCCGCACCGGCAGCAGCGAGAGCGATGACGGCACCGGCGGTGGCGAGGCGACGACGGGCAGACATGACGGGTGAACTCATGGTTCCGACGGTACCGGCTGCGTTGTCGCCGGAGCAGGGCACATCGTCATCACCGCCAGCCGATCCCACCCCTACGTTTGTGTTGCAGTTCCGGTGCCCCGTCCCACCGAACCGTCACCCAAACGTGGTTGGTGGTGGTGCTGGTGGTGGTGGAGGAGGAGTGGTCGCCCAGCGAAGGGTGCGGGTGACGATGTCGCCGGCGGGGCGCAACGCCAGCGCCTCGGACACCGGCAGCCACGGCAGCCGGAGTGGTCGGCGGGTCCAGGCGGGCATCAGGGCCACCGCGGCGCCGGCGATCAGGCCATACGGGGCGCGTGCGGCGAGTGGGAGGGGAGGCTGGAGGAGGAGGTACCGCGGCAGCATCGCGCGCCGCGCTCGTGCCCCGCAGCTCGGGTCGGAACGCGGTGAGGCGAATGCGCAGCTGCGCCTCGGTCTCGGGCGGATCGACCGCCCCGAGCGCGCGCGCCACGACTGCGGCGTCGGCGACGTACCGGTCGCGTTCGTCGCCGATCAGTGGTTCGTTCCCGTAGCGGTCGTGCGCAGCGAGGAAGCTGTCCAGTTCGGCGATGTGCACCCACTCGAGCAGATGCGGATCGTTGGCCGCGTATCGCTCGCCGTTCGGCGTGACGCCCTCGACGCGACGGTGCACTCGATGGACCCGGTCGACCGCGCGTTGGGCCTGCGACGTCGGGCCGAACGTGGTTGCGGCCAGGAAGTCGGCGGTGCGCTGCAGTCGCCCCCACGGATCATGGCGGTAGTCGGAATGCTGTGCGACGCCTGCCATCGCCAGCGGGTGCAGCGACTGGAAGAGCAGCGCCCGGAGTCCCCCGACGAACATCGACGCGTCGGCGTGGACGCGCCGGATCGGCGCGTCGTCCGCGAACCATCCCGGTTCGCCGGTGTCGAACAGCTCGGCGCGGCGGGCGGGTGCTTCGGGCCCGACCACGCGCGTCCGGACCTGTTCGCCGAGCCACGAGCGGACGTCGAGTGCCATTGGCTCATCGTGCCACGACCCCGTGACTACCATCCGAACGTGCCCGAAGAAACGCCGCAAGACCCGAATGCCGCGCAGCGTGCGCCGGTGACACCGGGCGGGTCGGCCGATTCGGGCCGATCGGGCGGCCGCCCCACGGACGACTTGGGCCGGCCGCTCGAGCGACGATCCACCGATCGCATACTTCCGAGGTGGGTGATCCCTGCTGCCGTGCTGTTCTGGGTCGGCTACCTGCTGACCTTCACGGCGCGCCACGTGTTCCATCGGCTGTCGTCGCTGTTCGTGCTGCTGCTCGTCTCGGTGTTCCTGTCGTTGGCGATCGAGCCAGGCGTCAACAAGCTGGCCGCACGAGGGTGGCGGCGCGGCAGGGCCACGATCATGATCCTGCTCGGGGTGCTCATGGCATTCTTGATCTTCGCAGGTGCGGTGGGCACGCTCGTCGGTACGCAGGTCGCTGACCTGCTGTCGGAGTCGGATGCCTACATCACCGACACCGTCAGCTTTCTCAACGACAACTTCAACACGAACATCGATCCGCAGGACGTGATCGACGAGTTCAACGACCCGAACGGGCGCGTCCAGGAGTTCATCCAGTCGCAGAGCGACGAGGCGGTGCGGTTGTCGTTGGCGGTGGTCGCCGTGATCTTCCAGATGCTCTCGGTGCTGTTGTTCACCTACTACCTGGTCGCCGATGGTCCGCGGATGCGCCGGGGGATCTGCTCGCGGCTCAACCCTGTGCGCCAGGCCCAGGTGCTCAAGGCGTGGGAACTGGCGATCACGAAGACCGGTGGCTACCTCTATTCCCGAGCGTTGCTGGCGCTGTTGTCCGCGTTCTTCCACTGGATCGTGTTTCAGTCGATCGGCACCCCGGCGCCGATCGCGCTGGCGCTGTGGGTCGGTCTCGTCAGCCAGTTCCTCCCCGTGGTCGGCACCTACCTCGCCGGCATCCTGCCGGTGCTGTTGACCCTGCTCGACTCGCCGCTCAACGCGGCGATCGTGATCGGCTTCATCGTGGTCTACCAACAGATCGAGAACTACTTCTTTGCGCCCCGCATCACGGCTCGCACGATGGAACTCCATCCTGCTGTTGCGTTCGGTGCAGCGCTCGGTGGCGCGGCACTGCTCGGATTCGTCGGTGCGCTGCTCGCGCTGCCGGCGGCCGCGATGATCCAGGCAGTGATGAGCGAATGGGGCAACCGGTACGACGTGATGGAGAGCCAGCTCACCGCAGTTCCCGAGCCGCGCTCGGGTCGACCGGGCACTGGACCGAACGCACCACCTGCAGCCGGAACTCCGAATCCCGATCCGGCATGACCCGCTTCGACGGTCGGCTGGAGCCACTCGCGGTCGCGACGCGTAGCGGCCTGGAGGAGTCCGTGCACGAGGGCGCCGGCGTGGCGCTCGGCCCCGATGGAGCGGCGTTGGCTGCGGTCGGCGATCCGGACCTCGTGGTCTACCCCCGATCGAGCCTGAAGCCGATGCAAGCGCACGCCATGCTGGGCGTCGGGCTCGAACTCGCCGAGGATCAGCTCGCCGTCGCATGCGCGAGTCACGACGGGTCGGCCGTGCATCTCGACGGCGGTCCGCTCGATCCTGGAGCGATATGGCCTCGACGAGTCGGACCTTGCCAACACCGCTGCCCGACCGAGCGGAGCGAGCGCGCGTGCACGTGCCCGGGTCGACGGTGTCGAGCCGTCGCCCCTCCAGCAGAATTGCTCTGGCAAGCACGCAGCCATGCTGGCCACGTGCCGCGTCAACGGCTGGCCGACCGCCGACTACCTCGACCCCGATCATCCGCTGCAGGTGGTGATCACCTCGGCGATGGCGTCGCTCGGCGCTGTCGTGCATCACGTCGGGATCGATGGCTGTGGTGCGCCGACCCATGCGATCTCGCTCCGCGACCTGGCAGGAGCGTTCGCCGAGTTGGCCGTGCCCGGCTCGACAATCGCCCGTGCGATGACGACGCATCCGGTCATGGTCGGTGGGCCGACACGCGACGTCACGCTGTGGATGCAGGCCGTACCGACCTTGATTGCGAAGGAGGGTGCCGCTGGTGTCATGGCGGCCGGGCTCGCCGATGGCCGTGCGATTGCCTTCAAGATCGCCGACGGCAGCGATGTCGCCCGCCAGGCGGTTGTTCCCGAAGCCCTACGCGCTGCGGGGCTCGATGTCGACACGGCCGCGGCCGACACGCTCGAACGGGTCGCGGTGCCGGTGCTCGGTCACGGCGAGCCAGTCGGTCGCCTCGCTGCACTGGAGTGGAACCGATGCAGTTCCTGACACTCGATCGCGATGCGTTCACCTACGGGACGGCTGCGCCGGTCGCGCCGCTGATTCGGCGCGTGATCGCCGAGAATCCTTCCAAGTTCACGTACCACGGCACCGGCACGTACATCGTCGGTGGCGATGCAGTGGGTCGGGGCGACGTGGTCGTCATCGACCCCGGTCCGCTCCTCGACAGCCACCGCGATGCGCTCGCAGCGGCGCTTGCCGGGAGCACCGTGCGCGCCATCCTGATCACCCACTGCCACGCTGACCATTCGCCGCTTGCGGCGTGGCTGGCGGCGGAGACCGGCGCGCCGACCATGGCCTTCGGCCCCCACGGTGACGAACTGTGGGACATCGGCGATGACCCGCCGGAGGTGCTGGCAGCAGAGGAGCGTTTGGCCGAGGAGCGACGGGCCGAGCTCGATGGCGAGCCGACTGAACCGGTGCTGGAGGAGTCGACCGATCGCGACTTCGTCCCCGACGTCGCAGTTCGCACCGGTGACGAGGTCGCCGCCGGCGACGGCTGGGTGATGACGGCCGTGCAGACCCCCGGTCACACCTCGAACCACACCTGCTTCACGCTCGATGACGGGACGACGCGGACGATCTTCACCGGCGACCACGTGATGGGATGGAGCACCACCGTGGTGTCGCCGCCCGATGGCGACATGGCGGCCTACCTCCACTCGCTCCGCGTCGTGGCCGGTCGCGCCGACGATGTTGCGATTCCGACCCACGGCCCACCGATCCCCGATCCATCGCGCTTCGTCACCGAGCTGATCGAGCATCGTCTGCAACGCGAACGCCAGGTCCTCGACGCGGTGCGGTCTGGACTCGACACCATTCCCGCCATGGTCGAGCGTCTCTATGTCGACGTTCGGCGAGAGCTGCACAAGCCGGCACGTCGCAGCGTTCTGGCCCACTTGGTGAAGTTGGTCGCAGACGGGACCGTGGTGGTCGATGGCTCATCACTGCCTCGCCTCGACTCGACGTACGGGGCCGTTTGACCATTCGCTCCGGCCCGATTGGCCGCAGCCGGCTCTGCGGGCGACGATGCATGGATGAGATCGACGATCACCTCGCTCGTGCTTGCGGGCGCGCTGGTGTTGGTGGCCGCCTGCACTCCCGGCGGCGACACCTCGGACGTGACCGGACTGCCGACGACCGAGCCGACCACCGAGCTGACGACCGAGCCGACCACCGAGCTGACGACCGAGCCGACGGTCACGGAGGTGGATGAGCCCATCGCCGTCGGCGCGTGGCGGTCGGTGGCCGCGGACGACTGTTTCTGCTCGGACGGGAGCCCATTCGAACTCTGGGAACGACCTGCCGATCCGAGCAGGGTGGTGTTGTTCCTCGAAGGTGGTGGCGCGTGCTTCAGTGCCGAGACCTGCGGGCCCACCAGTCCGATCTACCCCAGGAATCTGGCGCTGGGCGAGCAACCACGCACCAGCGGGATCTTCGCGGTCGACAATCCCGAGAACCCCTTCGCCGGATACTCGATCGTGTACGTCCCCTACTGCACGGGCGATGTGCACCTCGGCGACCGCGTCAACGAGTACTCCGACTCGCTCACGATCCGCCACACCGGATTCGCGAACACGTCGAAGGGCCTCGACACGGTGATTGCTCAGTACCCCGATGTCCAACAGCTCGTCGTCGCCGGCTCGAGCGCCGGCTCCGTTCCTGTGCCCGCCTTCGCCGGGCTTGCTGCCGACGCGCTGCCCGACGCCGACATCATTGCGTTCGGCGATGCATCCGGCGCGTATCCCGACGTGCCAGAACTGAATGCACGGCTCGGTGCCGAGTGGGGCGTTCTCGGCAATGTTCCGGACTGGCCGGTGAACGAGGGGCTCACCGCCGAGGAATGGAGCTTCCCGGGGTTGTACGTGCAGGCGGGAACACAGCACCCGGACATCACCTTTGCCCGATTCGATCACGCTTTCGACGGCGTGCAGACCTTCTTCTCCTGGCTGCTCGACCTCGACACGTCCGATCTCCTTGCCACGATCGATGCCACCGAAGCTCAGATCGAAGGGGCCGGGGTGCCAGTTGCGTCGTACGTCGCGCGGGGCGGCGGCCATACGATCCTGGGGAGCGACGACCTCTACGACCTCGAGGTGGAGGGTGTTCGTTTCGTCGACTTCCTCGACGCGCTGGTCGCCGGCGACGTTCCCGCCGACGTCCGGTGCGCCGTCTGCAGCTGAAGCCCGGCGACCGCTCGAGGCCCGCGGGGCGCGACCGCCCGGGGTCTCACCAGCCGCTCTGGCGGATCTCGTAGCCGGCAGCTCGCGCCGACTCGATCAGTGCGGCTGCTCGCTCGCCGCTACGAACCGCGAAGGTGGCGTGGATGCCTGTCTCACGGACGTGCAGTTCGAGGCCCTCGCGAACGTGTTGCACCTCGATCAGGTCGGCACCACCGTTGGCGAACACTGCAAGCAGGTGGGCGAGCGAGCCTGGCTGATCATCTATGCGCGCGACGACGGACAGCCGGTGCCCGGCGCTGTTCTCGTGGCGTCGGATCAGACTGGGCACGACTCCGAGGTCGACGTTGCCGCCGGACAACACGACACAGGTCGACCCGTCGGTCCCCGGAGCCACTGCACCAGACAGCAGCGCCGCGACGCCCACCGCGCCGGCACCTTCGACGTACAGCTTGGCTCTGTCCATCAGCAGCACCATTGCATCGGCGATTGCGTCTTCGTCGACGGTGACGATCTCGTCGACCCATCGTTCGACCAGCGGTCCGGTGAGTTCGCCGGGGGACTTGACCGCGATCCCGTCGGCGAGCGTGATCACCGGACCCTCCGCCGGGGTGCCGCCCGCATACGGAGCACACACGGCGGCTTGCACGCCGATCACTCGGACGGCGGGCCGCAGCGTCTTGACGGCGATCGCCGTGCCGCCGATCAACCCGCCGCCACCGAGGGGGACGATGACGGTCGCCAGGTCGTCGACGTCCTCGACAAGTTCCAGCCCGAGCGTGCCCTGGCCGGCAACGACGGCCGGGTCGTCGAACGGTGCGCAGAACGTCATCCCGGTTGCACGAGCTCGTTCCTTGGCCGCTGCGACCGCCTCGGCCAGCGCCGCCCCATGCTCGACGACGACAGCGCCGAGGGCCCGGCAGGCATCGATCTTGGTGATCGCCGCGCCGACGGGTACGAAGATCTCGCATGGCACGCCGAAGTGCTGTGCGGCGAACGCGAGCGCCTGGGCGTGATTGCCGGCGCTTCCGGTGGTGACGCCGCGCGAGGCGGTGGCGCCCAACGAGGCCACCTTGTTGGTCGCTCCACGGATCTTGAACGCACCGGTTCGCTGCAGGTTCTCGGCTTTCAGCACGATGCTGCCGCCGATGTCGGTCGACAGCGTGAGCGAGCTGATCACCGGCGTCCGCTTGACGACCTGGGCGATCACCTCGCGGGCACGGAGGATGTCGTCGAGGTCGACGTCGTGGTCCACGGTCGAACCGTACTGTGGCCGAGGCGCCCCAGTGTTGCGATCGACGGTCGGTTCGTGGCCGGTCGGGGCCGGGTCAGTCGGTGTCGGGAAGGGGGTGGTCGGGAAGCTTGCGGACACGCGTCTCGCCGCCGCCGACGGGCGGGGATCATGTCGCGCATCTCTTCCAGGTTGCCGAAGCACAGCAACCGATCGTTTCCCTGGAGCTCGCGAGCATCGCGTGGGTTCGGGATCACGTCGGTGTCGCGGTGCAACGTCAGCACCGTGATGTCGCGGTCGCGCAGGCCCGATTCGCCGATCGTCTTGCCGACGAAGTCACCGTCCTCGCGCACGAGCAGTTCGGCGACGCCGTAGCCGGTGCTGATCGAAAGTCGTTGACGGACGTCGAGTTCGGGAAATGCGACCTGGTTTGCCACGTGGTCGATGATCGCTCCGGCGACATCGAGACCGGTCGCTCGTTCGATGCCTTCGAGGCCCGGAGACGAATTGACCTCCATCACCAAGGGGCCGTCGTTGCCCTCGAGCATGTCGACGCCGGCCACGCGGAGACCCATGATCTGTGCCGACCGCACGGCCGTGCGTTCGTACTCGTGGTCGAGGGTCACGCCCTCAACCGATCCGCCGCGGTGGACATTCGAACGGAACTCGTCGCCCTCGGCCGTGCGCCGCATCGCAGCGACGACGCGGTCACCGACCACCAGTGCCCGGATGTCGCGCCCCTTGCTCTCGGCGATGAACTGCTGGATCAGCACGTTCTGCTTGGTGTTGTGCAACGTCTCGATGATCGCTTCGGCAACCTTCTTGTCCGGGGCGAGAATCACCCCGATGCCCTGGGTGCCTTCGAGCAGCTTGATGACGACCGGGGCCCCACCGACCCGCTCGATCGCCGGCAGTACGTCCTGGCGGTTGCGGACGAACGCCGTCTTCGGCATGCCGATGTCGTGGCGCGACAGGATCTGGATGGCGCGGAGCTTGTCGCGCGAGTTGGTGATGCCATTGGCCGTGTTGGGCGTGAACACGTCCATCTGTTCGAACTGACGAACGACCGCCGAGCCGAAGTAGGTGATCGAGGCGCCGATACGGGGCATGACGGCGTCGTAGTCCGACAGTGGCTTGCCGCGGAACTGGAGGTCAGGCTCATGGTGCGACAGATCGATCGCGAATCGGAGCGTGTCGAGGACCTTGCACTGGTGGCCGCGGTCGAGCGCGGCCAGCTTGAGACGTTGGGTGCTGTACGAGCGAGGCGCCCGGGACAGGATTGCAAGCTTCACGGGGTCCTCCTGGGCGGACGAGGCTGACGGGTGGTGCGGGTCGTGGGAGGAGCCGGCTGCGATGGCGTGGTTGCGTCGCTGCGGTTGCGGCGTCGGATCGACTTGTCGGGGCGGCCACCGAGGTACGACACACCGGGGTCGACGAGGAATCGTCGCCGGAGTGCTTCACGTCCCACCAACATCCGGAATCCCATTTCGTCTCGACGGGTCAACGTGACCTCGGCGGTGACGCTCCGTCCGGCGAGGACGAGCGAGGTGTGGACGACCGGTCGATGCTCGATCTCGCCCGACGAACTCTTCACATCCCGGGTGGCGACCACGGCAGCCTCAGCCACCACGGAGTCGTTGGTCGAGCGTTGCCATGGGTGGACCTCGAAGCGGACCCACGGGGTCCCGTCCCGATCGAACCACTCGAGTCCGAATGCGTGCATCGACGAGGTGCGCGCACCGGTGTCGATCTTCGCCTTGAGGTGGGCGACATTCCAGTCGGGAAGTGCGACCCATTCGCGCCATCCCAACGTCGTCGGATCGGGACGTTTGGCCGGAGACACACGCGCACGCTACCGCGCTTCACTCCCAGAGATTCGAGATGGCGTCGGTGTCTCGGCCGTGGTGGGGTGAGCGATGTCACAGCCGGTTGATCTGGGGTGACGTTGCAGCGGGACGGTCCGATGGCAGGATGACTCCGTAACACAACCGTAATGTTGGCTTCAGGCCGATCTCCACCCCTCCGTCACCGCAAGGACTCCATGCTCACCTGGCTCGCCTCGATCTCCGAGGCCATCTTCATGCTCCCCATCGCCATCGGTCTGTCCTGGTTCGCGCGCACGACGATTCGCCAGTTGACGCGCCGCGCCGTCCGTCGCGCTCAACGCTCGGACAGCAGCTGGCGAGTGCGGCTCGATCGACTCGGGGACGACGGCCAGGCCGACGTCCGCAAGCGCCAACGGGCCGACGCGGTGGCGCGCATGCTCGGCCGACTGGTCACCGTCGTGATCTTCATGTTTGCGATCTTCGCTGCGCTGGAGATCCTCGGGGTCAACCTTGCGTTCGCGATCTCGAGCGCCGGGTTCATTGGTGTGGCGCTTGCACTCAGCGCCCAGGACTTCGTCAAGGACTTCCTCGGTGGCACGCGGGCGCTGCTCGAGGACCGCTACGCGGTCGGCGACGAGGTGCTTCTCCAGGTGTCGGGCGCCGAGGTGCGCGGCACCGTCGATCTGATCGGGTCGGCGTCGATTCGGCTCCGCACATCCGAGGGCGCCACGTGGCATGCCGGGCACCACTCGGTCGAGGCGGTCACCAACCTGTCGCAGCTGCCGGCCGTCAGCGACATCCAGGTGCCCGTCGACGATTGGGCGCGAGCTGACGAACTTGCTGTCGTCGAACGTCTGGCGGTCGCGTCGAATGATGTCGGGCTGACCGGCGTGGTGTTTCTACGCGACATCGAGACCCACGAACCCGACGTCGACGACCAACTCCCTACTGGCATGGTGACGGTCCGGGTGAAGACCAATCGCCCGTTGAGTTCACCCGAGACCGAGATCGTCCGCAACAAGCTCCTCGAACACTGATTCGCGGGCGGGCAACCTGCGCTGCCGTGCAGCTACGCTCCGACCAATGTTCGCGAGGTCGTTGTCCGTCGCCGTCCAGCGACTCGAGTTCGCAGCGAAACGAGCAATCAGCGGGATCGTCAGCAGCGCGAGCACGACGTACCACGGACGTTGGTACTACTCGAATCGCTGGCATCCCCACCACGCATTGCTGCAGCGTGCGCTCGACGAGACCGCCGACTACATCACCTCGAACATGTCCACCGCGATGATCAAGCGTGATGACATTGCCGTGTTGAATGACGCGCTTCGCCATGCGTCCTCCGATGGGCTCTACTTCGAGTTCGGGGTTCGCAGCGGTCGGTCGATCAACCACATCGCGCGGCGGCGCCCGAAGGTGACCGTGCACGGCTTCGATTCCTTCGAAGGGTTGCCGGAACCGTGGGCGGGTTGGACCATCGATCGTGGTGGGTTCAGCGGCGAGGGGATCCCGACCGTCGAGCCGAACGTCGAACTCCACGTCGGCTGGTTCGACGACACGCTCGACCCGTTCCTCGCTGACCACCCGGGCGACGTCTCGTTCGTCCACATCGATTCCGACATCTATAGTTCGGCCCGGACGATCCTGCACGGTCTCGCCGCCCGACTGCGGCCCGGCACGATCATCGTCTTCAACGAGTACTTCAACTATCCCAACTGGAAGCAGCACGAATTCAGGGCCTTCCAGGAGTTCTGCGAGGAGCACCACGTGACCTACGACTACTTGTGCTGGGGCATGTACGAAGTCGCCCTCGAGATCACCTCGATCGGCGCCGACCCGGCAACCTCAGAGGCCGGCCAGTGAAGCGGGCTCGGGCTGCGTTGCTTGCCGCCGGGTTGCTCTGCCTGCTCGCTGTGCTGACACCGATCTGGTTCGTCCATCACCTCGTGACGAGGGTGACGGGCGCTCGACGGCGAGGTGGGCGAGTCGAGATCGAGCGCGTGCGAGCTGACTCGATCACCCTCGACGCCGTGCTCGAGGCGGGCCAGCCCGTCATCATCGAAGGGCTGCTCGGCGCGCTCGACATCGCCGACGTCGCCACCCCCGCAGACCTCGAGCGTGCCGCCGGCGACCAGACGATCACGGTCACGTCGTTCGACGGCGACTCGCCGTACTTCCTCTACAGCGGGGGCTATGACACGAGCATCGTCGGCCGTCAGCAGATGCCCGTGCGCGAGTTCCTCCAGATGATGTTCGACGACGGTGTCGAGCCGGGCACGGTCGTGTACCAGCTGTTCGGAATTCGATCGCTCGACGGCCAGGCTGCGGCGATGCTCGATCGGTTCGACGACGCGGTGCGCCAGCGCACCCACGCGGCCACCGAACCACGGTTCAGCGGCATCTGGGTGGGTTCACCTGGGGCAACGACCCCGTTGCACCACGACGCCTGGCCCGGCTTGCTCTTCCAGACCCACGGGACCAAACGGGTCGCCATGTACCGGCCCGCCGATCGGACCAACCTGTCGTTCTGTCTGCCGTTGCGCGGGTCGGGGCGCTGGTCGGATCTCCCCGGCCGCTCCGACGACGCATCCCCATCGGAGTTCCCGAGGTTGGAGCGATCGCAGCGCTTCGTCGGCGAACTCCATCCCGGCGAAGCCCTCTTCATCCCGGCGTTCTGGGCGCACGAGATGGAAGCGGTCGAGGCCAACATCTCGGTCCCGTTCCGCTTTGCCGGGCCCCGCTCGTCGTACCTGAACCCCGGGTTCCTCCGACCCGCTTCGGAGATGCTGCGCAAGCAACTCGACACCGTTGCGGCACGTTGATCCGGCGGCGCTCGTGATCGTCGGCCCCGACACCCCGGAACTCCGATCGGAGCTGGTCGACGCGATCCACCGGGATCGCCTCTCCTCGTGGGCAGACCGATCAGCGGCCACCGGCGGGACCGACGGCGATCGAGCACGGGTGGTAGCGGCGGTGCAGGCTGCCTGTCGTCGGATTCGGGCACGCAATGAAGAGCAACGTGACCAGCTGGTGGCGATGCTCGGTGATGCCGATGTGCCGGTCGCCGCCACGTCGGTGTCCGATCAGCGACACACCGTGCGGATCGATGTGGCGCCCGCTGCCGCCCCGCTGGCGGCCGCGGCGCTGCACGGCGCCGGGTTCCGGAGCAGTTGGTCGTGGACCGGTGGCGCGCTCGAGTCGTTGTTGCGAACCGCAGACTCGCAAGTGCTCACGCGTGATGGCGAGGTGAGCACGGTGGTGGAGCTGCGTTGGCGGCAACCTCGTCGTGGTCGACTGCAGCGGGTGTTCGGTCCCCGGCCTGCCGATTGGGACGCCGTTGCGTTGCCCACTCGGCTGTGGTGGGGGTACTCGATCGTCCGACCGATTCGTGTGGTCGCCGAACGGCTCGGACTGCGATCGGCCGATCACTCGGCGCTCGAACCGTTCCTGGTCACTCCTCGCAGCCTGATCGAAGCGTTGCTCGACGTGGCCTCGGTCGGCGACGACGACGTCGTGTTCGATTTCGGCAGCGGCGACGGTCGCTTCGTCGTGACTGCCGCAACGGCTCGTGGGTGCCGTTCGATCGGTGTCGAACAGTCGTCGGAGCTGTGCGCTGTCGCCGTCGAACGAGCCGCCGCCGCTGGTGTGGCTGATCGGGTCAGCATCGTCAACGCGGACGCTGCCGAGGTCGACCTCTCCGAGGTCACCGTGGTGGTCTTGTTCCTCCCGATGGGAGTTGCCTCACGGGTGGTCCCAGACCTCTTGGCGCGCCTGTCGCCCGGGGCGCGCATCGTGCTGCACGAGCAGACCTCACTGGCAGCGGGGATCCCACCGCCGGACACCGTTCACGCCGTGGTTGTCGATGACGCCGTGACGGTCGCCAATCGATGGAACGTGGGCGCTTGACGCCCCGGCGGCTCAGCCGAGGCCGAGGTGGCGTGCGATGACGTTGCGCATCACGTCGGCGGTGCCCGAGTAGGTGAGGCCGCCGACGGCGTCACGAAGGCTCCGCTCGACCTCGAACTCGGTCAGGTACCCACGAGCGCCCTGGACGACCGTGGCATCGAGTGCCGATTCGATGCCGACCTCGCCGGCGACGAGTTTGGCCAGCGATGCGTACATGGTCACGTCGCGACCCGTCACCTCCGCCATGGCCGCCCGGTAGAGGTAGAAGCGTGCGCGTTCGTGACGCTCTTTCATGGCGACGATCCGGTGCGAAACGGCCTGGTAGTGGCCGATCGGGTGGCCGCCCTGCACGCGCTGTTTGGCGTAGGCGATCGCTTCGTCGAGTTGGCGTTGCATCGCGCCGACCTGCGGTGCGAACACGTAGCTGCGTTCGACGTCGAGAATCGCCCCGAAGATCCGTGCTCCTGCGCCTTCGCGACCGAGCAGCGCGTCGGCCGGCACCACGACGTCGTCGAACCGGAGGTCGCCGAACGGTGTGGTGCGCATCCCCATCTTCGAGCGCACGTCCGTCCGGGTGACCCCCTCGAGCGTGGTATCGACCAGGAAGGCCGAGATTCCCCAGCTGCCTGCCTCCGGCCGCGTGGACGCGAACACGATGACCATGTCGCAGATCGGACCGAAGGTGATGTAGGCCTTGTGGCCGTTCAGCACGTAGTCGCCATCGTCACGCCGTTGTGCCCTGGCCTCGAGGGCGAACGCGTCGGAGCCGGTCTGCGGTTCGGTCATCGCCAACGCAGCAATGGTCGTGCCGGCGAGGAGGCCAGGGAGCCATCGCTGCTGCTGTTCCGGCGTCCCGAAACGGACGAGCGCGATCTGGGTGCTGAGCATCTGGCTCGCGGCGGCGAAGGTCAGACCGTTGTCGGTGCAGCCCTGCCCGAGCCCCTCGAGTGTGAGAAGGGTCGTTGCCAGGTCGGCGCCGGCGCCTCCGAGCTCGGTCGGGACGAGGAGGCCGAAGATGCCGCGCTCGCCACACCGACGCCAGTCGTCGACGGCGAAGGTCGACGTGGCGTCATCGGCGATCCGGTCTCGCTGGCCGAGGTGGTCGCGCGCCCACGCCGCCGTCTCTGCCTTCGTCGGGTGCTCCGGGTCGAGCAGTGCCTCGGTCAGGCGGCCCAGGGCGGCGTCGTTGCCGGTGCTCACGTTGCCGCTCGCAGCTCGAGCCGGCCGTGCTCGTCGACGTCTTTCCATTCGTCCTGGAAGTCGGCGTTGTTCCACCGTCCCAGTCCTGGGTAGAAGACGCGCCGTCCACCGTGACCCTCGAACTGGGCTCCGTTCCAACGGGGGTCGGCCGGCTCGTCGGTCCGTTGGTAGCGGCTGTCCGATGACAGCCGACACCGCCCGGTCAGCGAGTGGTTGTCGAGCGCACCGTGGAGCGTGTGCATCCCGAAGCACAGGACGTCACCGGGCTCGAAGTCGGTGGTCAACCACCGGGTGCCGAAGTTGTCGAGGACGACCGCGGGGTCGTCGTCGAGCCACGTCAGGCCGTCCCGGTCGGCATCCGACCGGAGGTATCCCTCGTGAAGGCGTTCGGAGCGATGGCTCCCCTCGAGCAGCATCAGCGCGCCTTCGTGGCGCTTCACCCGACCGAGCGGGATCCAACTCGAGAAGATCCGCGAGGTGCCACGGTTCATGTACGGGCCGTCGCAGTGGAAGCCGCATCCTTCACCCGGGCGGACGAAGCGGGGCCAACGCATGTCGAACGACTTCACCTCGCCGCCCAGCAGCGCCGTGTGCACGGCGACCACCTCGGGAGCGTCGGTGACGGCGAGGTAGTGGGCGCCCGTTCGAACGCTCTCGGAGAACGCTCGGAGGTTGGCGGCTGTCACGGCCTCCGCATCGCCGGCGACGGCGTCGTCGAGCGGGTGGCGGTCGTCGATCTCACCGAGGATGGCGTACTTGAGGAGTACTTCGTGTCGCGCCGCAGCAACGACCGACGGGTCGATCAGGCCCGGGAAGAACAGGTAGCCCTGGTCGTCCATCGCCTCACGAAGCCCGGCAGGATCGTCGAGGAGGTCGCTTGCGGGCGACAATTCAGCGAACCGATCGGGCGACGTGTCGACGCTGAATCCGTTGGCGGTGAGTTCTGGAAGTGTGGCCGGACTGGCAGACATGTCACTCGCCACGGTATCCAGGTGGGGTGACCGATGAGATGCTCAGCCTGCCGGACGTGCTGACCCGGCTGCTCGACGCCAATGCGTCACGGAATCCAGACGGTGACAGCGGTGACCGACGGACGTGCGCATCTCGCCTGGTCCGAGTACCGCGACCGCGCAGCATCGCTGGGCGGTGCGTTGGCAGCCGAGGGGGTGCGGCCGGGCGACCGTGTCGCCATTCATCTTCCCAAGTCGGTCGACTCGTTCGTTGCCGCACACGCCATCGTCCGGCTCGGCGCGGTCATGGTGCCGGTCGACTGGTTCGCTCCGCCCGACTATCTGGCCGAGGTGATCCACGACGCCGGCGTTGTGGCGATCGTCTCGTCGGCTGACGAGCAACAGCTCCGCAGCATCACCGATGCGGAGTTCAGCCCGTTCGTTGTCGCACCTGACGCCGTGGGTCCCCCGGCGGCGCCAGCGGACATCGATCCGTCGATGCCCGCGTACATCGTCTACACCTCGGGCTCGACGGGGAAGCCGAAGGGAATCGTCCACACCCACGCGAGTGCGCTCGCCTACGCCAGCAGAGCGGTGGCGACCTACGAGCTGACAGCGTCCGATCGGTTGGCGAACATCGCCCCGCTGCACTTCGATCAGTCGACGTTCGAGCTGTGGGCCGGACCACTGGCCGGTGCGGCCGTCGTGGTCGTGCCCGATGGGGTGCTCCGGTTTCCCGCCAGCGTTTCGGACCTGATCGCTCGCGAACGAGCGACCGTGTGGTACTCGGTTCCGTTTGCCATCACGCAGCTCGTCACCCGCGGGGCGCCGGAAGACCGTGACCTGACATCGCTTCGCTGGGTGCTCTTCGGCGGCGAGTCGTTCCCCCCTGCTGCGCTGGCTGCGGCTCAACGGGCGTTGCCGCATGCGCGGTTCTCCAACGTCTACGGGCCTGCCGAGGTCAACCAGTGCACGTTCCACCATCTCGATGCCCCGGTCGACGAATCGGCGGCCGACGTGGCAATCCCGATCGGCCGGCCGTGGGCCGACACCGACGTGTTGCTCGTCGATGACGCCGACCGTGCGATCGACGGCGCGGGGGAAGGCGAACTGCTCGTGAGCAGTGACACGATGATGGACGGCTACTGGCGCCGTCCCGAGCTCACCGCCGAGTCGATCTGCGTGCGCCCCGAAACGGGGAGTCGCGCGTCGGTGGTACCGCACCGGTGACCTCGTGCGGCGGCTCGATGACGGCACGCTCGTCTTCGTGGGGCGCAGCGATCACCAGGTCAAGGTGCGCGGCTTCCGGATCGAACTGGAGGCAGTCGAGTCCGTGGTCACCGAGGTGCCAGGGGTCGGGGCCTGCGCCGTGCTGGTGGAGACGCGGCGACGAGGACCGGCTGGTTGCCCTCGTTGCTCCAGCGCCAGCGGACGACGACCGTGCAGCGATGCTCGCCGTTCTGCGCCGACGCCTCCCCCGCTATTCGGTGCCTGCGGAAATCGTGGGTGTTGCCTCGCTGCCACGCACTGGTGTCGGGAAGGTCGACCGAGCTGCGGCCGCGGCGCTGCTGGCCGAGCTGCGCCGAGCCACGGAACACGAAGTCACATCGGACCGTCCGCTCCGGTAGGTTTCGCACGATCTTCTCTCGACACTGACCGAATCACCGTGAGCCTGCAGCAGTCCACCCCCCTCTCCGATGACCTCGTGCAGTTCATCGCGAGCGACGTCGCCCTGGGAGGCGGCCCGCTCGATGCGGCCACCGACCTCGTGATGACCGGCCTGATCGATTCGCTCGGCGTGATGATGGTGGTCGACTGGCTCGAGCAGCGTCTCGACATCGTGATCGATCCGAACGACGTCGTCATCGAGCACTTCGAGTCGGTCGATGCAATCGTCAGCTACCTCCGAGGCCGAGACGACTGTCGATTCGAGTGAGTGAGGACACTGTCACGTTCCGCCCGCGAGCGGTCGGCGAGTACCCGCTGACCAACGTGCAGCGACAGATCTGGACCAGCCAGCGGTTGGCTCCGGAGGCCCCGCTGGCGAACATGGGCAAGATCCACCGGATCTGCGGGCCGATCGACCCGGCTCGCTTCGTGGATGCCGTCGACGCGGTGGTCCGGGCCTCCGACGCATTGCGGACCGTCATCGTCGATCGTCCCGGGCGCGAGCCCCGTGCACGTGTGCTGTTCGAGCCGCCGCAGTCGACCGAGGTGATCGAGTTGCCGGACGGCGAACTCGACCAGTGGTGCCACGAACGAATCTCCCGCCCGATCGATGCCCGGACGTGCAGCTACGACTCCGTGCTGCTGCGCCACGGTGACGAATCGTGGACCTGGTGGCTCGATCTGCACCATGTCGTCACCGACGGGTGGTCGTCGTCGCTCGTCTTCGATGCGGTGTCCGACGCCTACTCAGATGCTGCGCGGATCGACGATGTCGACGACGAACCGTCGATCTCGTTCTACGAGTACGTCGCCGCCGACCCGCCGGGAGGCGACGGCATCGATGCAGACGCGTGGGCGGCGCCCGAGGAGACGCCCATCGCGCCGTACGGTCCTCGCGGACCGCGGACCACGTCGGTCAGCCGACGTGAACTGTCCGACGGTGCCGCACTCCTCGCGCCACACCCTGCGTACCGGGCGTTCAGCCCGCCGATGGCCACCCTCGCACGGCTGGCGGTCGCCACGGCCGTCACGCTGTCACGCTTGGACGGTCGCCGGACCGTCACGCTCGGCGTGCCGCTGCACCGTCGGACCGGACCGGTGGCACCACGTCTGATCGGGCCGCTGATGGCGATGTTCCCGGTCGCTGTCGACGTCGACCTCGACGAGTCGTTCGACGACTGCTACCGGCGAGTGCTGCGCCAGTTGCTCGGTGTGGTTCGGCTCGCGGGCAATGCCGAGGTGCCCGATGTGGCGTTCGATGCGGTCCTGAACGTGCAGACCGTCACGTACGGGGAATTCGCCGGCTTCCCGACGGTCACGACGTGGGCGCGGTCAGGCCACGTCGACCCAGCGCATCCGATCCGGGTACATGCCTTCGACTACGGCACGGGCATGTCGGTCGAGCTCGATCTGAACGATGGCTTGAGCGCTGACGGCTCGCACCGAGCGTTCGTCGAGCATCTCGGTCGGACACTCGAGGCGGCCGTGCTCGATCCAGCCGGCAAGGTCGGCGATTTCGAGATCGCCACGGAACACGACCGTTCGGCGGCCGACCTGCTCAACCCTCCCGTTGCGGGCGCCCTCGTGGACCGGCCGGTCCACGAGGTGATCGCCTCGCTGCTGCGCTCGAGTCCCGACCAGGTGGTGGCCGAGCACGACGACGCGTCCCTCACCGCTGCTCAACTCGATCAGCGTGCCGATGCCGTGGCGAGGCACCTGCTCGATCGTGGGATCACGATCGGCTCCCGAGTCGGGATCCGTCTTCCACGGAGCTTCGATGTGCTCGTTGCGGTTCACGGAGTGATGCGCAGCGGCGCAGCCTTCGTGATGCTCGATCCGGATGATCCGGCGGCTCGTCACGACGCCATCGCTGCTGACGCCGAACTCGCGCTGATCGTCGACGACATCGACCAGGTGGCGTCCACCACCATCATCTCTGCGGTCATCGCCAACGGTGACGCCGACGAACCCCCCGACGGTGGGGCGACGAAGGTCGGCGTGGGCCTCGACGACATCGCCTACGTGCTCTACACCTCCGGCTCGACCGGGCGACCCAAGGGCGTCCCGATTTCGCATCGCGGCCTCGCCGACTACCTCGCGTTCGCCGCTGCGTCGTACCGGCCCACCTCGCAGATGGTGATGCCGCTGTACTCGTCGCTCGGCTTCGACCTGTCGATCACCTCGCTGTTCCTGCCCCAACTCCTGGGAGGGCGCACCGTCGTGTTCCCCGACGACGCCGTCACCGCACTCGGCCGCATCGCCGCCGACCGACGCCTCACGGTGCTGAAGGCCACGCCGAGTCAGCTCGAGATCCTCAGCCGCCTCGCCACCGAACCGCTGTCGCTCGAGGTGGTGATCGTGGGCGGTGAAGCATTCCGGCGCCCGGTCGCCGAGGCGCTGGCGGCTCGGTGCGCCGGCCAGGTCCGGATCTTCAACGAATACGGACCGACCGAAGCGGTTGTCGGCTGCATGATCCACGAGTGGGACCCGGAGCGGGATCTCGGATCCGACGTTCCGATCGGCGGCGCGGCGCCAGGTGCGGAGGTCTACGTGCTCGACGAGTGCCGACGGCGAACCCCCGCCGGTGTCTGGGGCGAGCTGTATGTGCGGCGTCCCGGCATGGCGCAGGGCTATCTGAACCTCCCCGACGTGAGCGCCGAGCGGTTCGTGACGATCGACCGCGATCGGCGGAGCTCCGTTGTACCGCACTGGTGACCGTGTCCGCCTGGAGGGTGGGTTCCTCGTGTACGGCGGTCGGATCGACGATCAACTGTCGATCGGCGGCGTTCGGCTCGAGCCGGGCGAGATCGAGGCGGCGCTCGTCGCTCACCCCGACGTCACGAGCGCGGTTGTGCGGGTCTGGACGCCCTCGATCGAGCATGTCCGACGGTGCGGACGTTGCGGCCTCGGCACTGACGTGCCGGGGGTCGATCTCGATGGCGCCGGGATCTGTTCGGTGTGCCGGTCGTTCGACATGGTGGCGCCGCAGACCGAGACCTGGTTCCGCACCCCGGTCGACCTCGATCGCGAACTCGAGCGTGCCCGTCGTCGCAGCACGAGCGAGTACGACTGCATCCACCTGCTGTCCGGCGGGAAGGACTCGACGTACGCGCTCTACCAGCTCGTCGAGCGGGGTTGGCGGGTGCATGCGTTCACGCTCGACAACGGCTTCATCTCCGAAGGTGCCAAGGCGAACATCCGTCGCAGCGTCGCCGACCTCGGGATCACCCACGAGTTCGCGACCACCGACTCGATGAACGAGATCTTCCGCGACAGCCTCGAACGGTTCTCGAACGTCTGCAACGGTTGCTACAAGACCATCTACACACTCGCCACGGCCAGGGCCCATGAGATGGGCATCCCGGTGATCGTGACCGGTCTGCTCGCGCGGCCAGTTCTTCGAGACGCGGCTCGTTCCGCACCAGTTCGAGGCCGACCGGTTCGAGCCGGACGACATCGACCGGACCGTCCTGCAGGCCCGCCGTGCCTACCACCACACCCACGATGCCGTCACCGAACTACTGCCCGAACAGGCGCTGTTCGAACGGACCGATGTCGACGTGCTCGCCGAGGTCGAGTTCGTCGACTTCTACCGCTACGTCGATGTCGAGCTGGCCGAGATGTACGACTTCCTGACCGAGCGAGCGCCGTGGGTCCGTCCCGACGACACGGGTCGCTCGACCAACTGTCTCGTCAACGCGGTCGGGATCCACGTGCACCGGACCGAGCGTGGGTACCACAACTATGCAGAGCCCTACAGCTGGGACGTCCGGCTCGGGCCACAAGACCCGCGACGAGGCACTCGACGAACTCGACGACGACGACGATCAGGCGGAGATCGAGCGCATGCTCTCCGAGATCGGGTACGTCCCCACGCCGCCACACGTCCTGACCGCCTGGTACCAGACCATCGACGGTTCGGACATCGATGCCCGACTCCTCGCCGCCCATTTCCGCGACCTCCTCCCGGCGCGGGCGGTACCCACTGCATTCGTCCACGTTGGTGAGCTGCCGCTCGCCGAGAGCACGAAGCTCGACGTGTCGTCGCTGCCGGCGCCGTCCACGGCGCACCTCGGCTCCGCCTCGTATCGGGAGCCGTCAACGCCGACCCAGGCACGGGTCGCCGCCATCTGGGCGGCGGTCCTGCACGTCGACCGGGTCGGCATCGACGACGACTTCTTCGACCTCGGTGGCGCCTCCCTCGCAGCACTGGAGACCGTTGCCGCGACCGAGCGCCAGTTCTCGATCGAACTTCCGGATGCCCTGGTGTTCGAGCACCGAACCCTGGCCGAGTTCGCGAGTGCCGTCGATGAGCACGTCGGTGGGGGTCGACGGCTGTCCGTCATCGGCGAGCTCGACCCGTCGGAGCCGGCCCCGCTGTCACCGGGGGAGGAGGCGATGCTCTTCGAATACCGGGCCGACCCCGACGACGTCCGGTACAACGTCACACGTTGGTATCAGGTCGAGACCGACCTCGACCTCGCCCGACTCCATCGTGCTGTCGAGGTGGTGGTCGAGCGTCACGGGCCGCTGCACACGTCGTATTCGCCGGAGCGAGCCCGACTGCCCGTGACCGAGGCGCTGTCGTTCGGCCCACTTCCCGGCGGACCTGTCGACGAGGTGGTCCACCAGCTCCGGCGCGTTCCCTTCGACCTCGATCACGGGCCGCTGGTGCGCGTCAACGTTGGTTCGGACGACGCCGGTATGTGGAACCTTGTCATCGGGCTCCATCACATCTCGGTCGACGCAGGCACCTTCGACATCCTCTGGAACGAGATCGATGCCGCTTATCACGATCGCGAACTCCCCGAACTGTCGACGTCGTATGCCGCGTATGGCGCATGGCAACGAGACCACGCCGTCTCCGGCGCCGACTTCTGGGCCGACGCGAAGAACACCGTTGCCGGCGTCCAGCTGCCCCCACCCGGGCACGAAGGGCAGGACGGGTATCTCGAGCGGCCGGCGTCGGTGTCGACCGGTGAACTCTCGGCAGCCGCGGCGAGCACACCGTTCGCGGCCGCGCTCACGGCGGCCGCCATCGTGTTGAGCGGCTACAGCCGTGACGGTGTCGTCGAGTTGGGCATCACGGCGTCGACCAAAGACCATCCGTCGGCCGAACCGTTGATCGGCTACGCGCTCAACACGTTGCCGATGCGGATCGAGGTCGATCCGTCGGCCACACTCCGCTCGCTCGACGTGGAAGCGAGCGCGCTCGTCGCTCGGGCGCTCCCTCATCGAACCCATCCGTACGCCGACATCGTTCGTCAGGCACGACGCGACGGTCGGGCGGTTCCCGACACGTCGCACATGTTGGCCTACGAACGTCTCGCACCCGTTCGATTCGGTGACACCGTTGCCGAGCATCGGATCATTCCGTCCGGCACGGCGGTGAACGACTTCACGTTCTTCGTCCAAGAGCGAGGCGAGGATCTCCATCTCGGGATCGAGTACCGCGGCGACGTGCTCGACACCTCGCTCGCCCAACGACTCCTCGATGGGTTCAGTGAGGCGATCGACGCCGTCTGTCATCGTCCCCATCGCACGGTGGGCGACATCCGCCCGAGTGGCGATGATCTGATCGGTGAGCCACTCGAGTCGACCGACGACGACCCGCCGACGGTGCTCGCGTCGATCGTCGACTGGGCCCGGCGCGAGCCGGATCGGCCAGCCGTCGTCGAGTCGTCCGGTGCCGTGACCTCGTACGGTGAGCTGCTCGCCCGGGCGCGGGGGCTCGCTGCAGTGCTGCGTTCGCAGATCGGCTCATCGTCGCGGATCGGTGTGTCGCTGGGTCGGTCCTCCAGCCTCATCGAGGCGATCTTGGGTGTGCAACTCGCCGGCGCCTCGTACGTGCCGATCGATCCGTCCACCCCGCCCGATCGCCGTCGCGCGCTGGTCGCACTGGCGTCGTTGGATGCTGTCGTGGTCGATGCAACGACGGCGCCGCTGTTCGCCGAGGTGACGCTGATCGACGTCGCGTCGAACGCGGCGATCGACGCCCCGGCTGTCGAGCTCACAGCAGGCGAGCTCCCGAGCGGAGCATCGCCCGCCTATGTGATCTTCACGTCGGGTTCGACCGGCGAGCCGGCCGGTGTCGAGGTGACTCACGCGAATCTCATGGCATCGACGGCGGCACGGCCCGTCTTCTACGGCGACGACACCCCGAGCAGGTTCCTGCTCACACCGAGCATCGGGTTCGACAGTTCGATGGTCGCCATCTTCTGGCCGCTGGTGTCGGGTGGCTCGATCGTGGTTCCCGACGACGTCGAGGTACGCGACGTCGACCGATTGGGTGCGCTGATCGCAGCCGGCGACGTCAGCCATCTCCTGATGGTCCCGAGTCTCTATCGGGCGCTGTTGTCGCGTCGGCCCGATGACCTCGCCGGGGTGCGTGTTGCCATCGTCGCCGGTGAGGCCTGCTCAGCCGACGTGGTCGCTGAGCACCACCGGCTGCTTCCCACCACCGAACTGGTCGACGAGTACGGCCCCACCGAGGCCACGGTGTGGGCAACGGCGCATCGCTGTTCACCCGGCGAGGATCCCGTGCCGATCGGCCGCCCGATCGCCGGAAGCCGAGTTCGCGTCGCCGACGATCGTCAACGCCCGATGGCACCAGGTGCTCCTGGGGAGCTGCTGATCGCCGGACCCGGAGTGGTCGATGGCTACCTCTCCGGTCGGTCTGATTCGTTGTTCGTCGAGGTCGACGGTCATCGCTGGTACCGCACCGGCGACATCGCTCGTGTGGATTCGCACGGTGACCTCCTCTTTCTGGGGCGCGTCGACGATCAGCTCAACGTCGGTGGGTACCGGATCGAACCGTCGGAGGTGGAAGGCCATCTGCTGCGGATGTCCGGGGTGCGCGACGCCGTGGTCGTCAGGGCCACGATCGACGGTCGCGATGCTCTCGTCGCCCATGTCGTCGGCGATCGAGACCTTGTCGACGGAGCACGGGTGCGCGGTCACGTGTCCGACCTCGTCGGCCCCGGTGCGGCACCTCGCCGGGTCGTCTTCCACGACGAACTCCCGCGGACGGCCAACGGCAAACTCGACCGAGCGCGCGCAGCGCTGCTCGCGCTCGACGACGCCCCGGCGGCGCAAACCTCTGGGTTGCTCGACATCTGGCAGCGCGCGCTGCAGCGCGACGATCTCGATGGCAACTCCGACTTCTTCTCGGAAGGGGGTGACTCGCTGGCAGCGGTCGAGATCGTCACCGCCGTCGGCGAGATGATCGGGCGCAACGTCGCGATCGCCGACCTCCTCAGCGCCCCGACCCCCGACGCTCTGGCTTCGCACCTCGGTATCGGTACCGACGCGACGGCCGTGTCGTCAGCCGTGTCGTCGACCATCGGCCTGGTGACGCTCCGGGTCGGGTCGACGTCGGGCCCGACGGTCGTGCTGACGCCGGCCTGGGACACCGTGATGAGCTACCGGACGCTCGCCGACGCATTCGACGACGATGTGACCGTCTTTGCTGTCGCGATCGTGTCCGAAGGTGCCGCCACGTTCCCCACGGTTGAAGCGCTGGGAGCCGCCTCGATCGACCCCGTCATCGACGAGCTCGAGCGACTCGGTGCCTCGAGCGTCGCCGTGGGGGGATGGTCGATCGGCGGAGTCGCTGCGTACGACCTGGGCCAGCGGCTCGCTGCCCGCGGTGTCGAGGTACGTGCCGTTGCGCTGATCGACACCATGTTCCCGGGTGAGTACCGCCACCTCTGGTCGAACCGATGGTGGAAGTACAAGTCGCTGCTGCGTCGGGATGCGATCGGAACGGTGATCGAGGAGTTGGCGACGACCCTGCGGCGTCGCGCCAAGAGGTACCTCGCGCGTCTGGGTCGTCGGCTCGTCGAGATCGCCGGCGAGTCGCTTCCGAAGGCCGAGCCGATCGCTGGTTGGGGTATGCCCTTTGCCGCACTCGACCACGTTCCGGAACCCACGGCGGTCCCGATCGTGTTGTACGCGGCGAACACCACCAAGCGGGCCCGGACCGAGCATCGCTGGATCACCGTGGCCCCCGATCTTCGAGTGGTGCCCATCGAGGGGAGGCACCGAGGATTCGATTCGGTGATGGGAGCCGACCGGGTTCATCAGATCGTGGACGACCTGACCGACGCGGTGCTCGCACCGCAGGAGCAGCAGTGAGTCGTCTGGGTACGCCGACGATCGGGTCCACGACTTCGAGCCGGAGTCAGCGACTCGGCCGGCGAAGCCCTAACCTCACCGGCTTGGAACCTCGCTCGCTCTTGCCACGCCTGATCCTGCTCGTCGCCGCTTCGGTGGTCGTCGCCGTGGGCCTTGGATCCACCCCGGCAGCAGCGCATTCGGGCAAGCAGAGCTACCTGTACATCTCGCTCTTCGACGACGGCGTGGAAGGGCGCGTCGAGATTCCGGTCGTCGATCTCGGTCCAGCACTCGGCATCGATCTCGAGAACTCGTCAGGCGGGTTGCGGGCCGGGGTCGCAGCTGCCCGCGCCGAGATCATCGAGTACGTCGACGAGCACATGTCGCTGAGCGGTGCCGGCGGGCCGTGGTCGATCGAGTTCGGTCAGCCCCGAGTCCTGGGCACCGAGAACGGGCCGTACGTGGTCACTCCCTACGTGGTCACCGACACGTTCGACACAGCGCCGCAGGAGTTCACCGCCGAATTCGACGCCATCATCGAAACCGACCCCGAGAAGGACGCACTGCTGCTCGTCGAAGACAATTGGCGCAGCGCAACCTTCGACAACGGATCGAATCCGCTGCTCGGGTTCTCGACGGGCGCCACCGTGCAGCAGGTCGTGCTCGACGATGCGGGCACGCTCACGTCGATGGCCGAGATCCGCGGTCTCGGGTCCGATGCCGTGCGCAACGGCATCGTCATCATGCTCGTCGTGGCGGCGCTGGTGCTGTCGGTGGTGCTGCTGCCTGCGCAGCGTTCGCGCTCGGAGATCGCCACCACCGGTGAGCTGATTCGTCGAGGCGGCCGAATCGCCGGACCGTTCGCGGCCGCCGTCGTCATCGGATCGCTGCTGTCGGGCCCGGGTGCGCTCGACCTGCCGAATCGCCTGGTTGGGGTGGCGATCTCTGTGACCTTGGGTGTCCTGGCGGCGTATGCCATCGTGGCCCGTTTTCGTCCGGAGTTCCGCTTCGCCGGGTGGATCCTTGCGGCGATCGCCGGTTCAGTCGTCGGACTCGAACTGGGTCGCATGTTCGTCTTCTACGGCCTCGACCGGACTCGGCCGCTCGTCGGGTGGCTCGCGTTCGTCGTCGGCGCACTGATCGCCATGGCGCTCGTCGCCGTGTTCGTCGGGGCGCCCCTGTACCTCCTGCGGCGCACCCGCTTTGCCTCGGCGGTGCTCGTCATCGTGGCGGTCGTCCTCGCAGCGTATGGGATCGCGTGGACCGGCGAGCTGCTCCTCGACACCGACTGGCCGATCGAGGAGGTCGCCAATCCGTTCCGGGTGTGGCCGCGCAATGCTTGGTTCGTGCTGTTGGCGGTCGCCGCCGCTGCAGCGGTCCGGGCCATCGAATCGCGCGCTGGTCGGCTTCGCCCGGTGGGCCCTGTGCGCGACGACGCCGACGTGCCCAGCGCCGACCCTCTGGCGGTCGGCTGATGGGTGTTCGGCGCCTCGGTCAGCGGCCGACCACTGGTCGCTGGCATCTGTTGGCGGTCGTCGTCGGTGCGGTCCTCTTCGTGCTGGCCCCGTCTGCTGTTTCCGCGCACGAGTTCGGACCGTTCGCGATCGACCGGTATGCAGCACTTCGCGTGGCGCCCGACGAGGTCGAGCTCGACTACGTGCTCAGTCTGGCCGAAACACCCACCCAGGCCGATGGCGATTCGATCGAGGCTGACCCGGATGCCTATTGCACGGAACTCGCCGATCAGATCACCTTCGACGTCGATGGCCAGACGGTGGAGCTCGCCGGTCTGACGACCACGACGTTGCGTCAGGACGGCGACGGCGGGCTGACCACCCTCCGTGTGAGCTGTCGCTGGGTGATGCCGTTGGCGCCGTCGACTCAGACTCGGATGATGGAGTTCTCCGACGAGAACTACAGCGGGCGTGCTGGGTGGCGAGAGATCATTGTCATCGGCGACCAGACATCGATCGACGGCGATGTCACCGACGAGTCGCTCACCGACCGTCTCACCGACTATCCCGATCCGTCGGAGAACCCCGACACCGCGACCGTCGCCTTCGAGTTCACGGCGTCCGACACGGTCGACGAGGCGTCACTGCCCACCACCGAGCCGGGCGATGACGACTCCGGCGGCGACGCGTTCTCCGATCTGATCGCCAGCGCCGACAACGGCGTCGGCGCCATGGCGCTCTCGCTCGGGTTCGCGGCGTTCCTCGGAGCGCTGCATTCCCTTGCGCCTGGCCACGGCAAGACGGTGATCGGGGCCTACCTGGTCGGAACCAAGGGTACGAAGATCCAGGCCCTCGTGCTCGCCATCGCCGTTGCCCTGTCGCACACCCTGGGTGTGTTGATCCTCGGCATCATCACCTACATCGCCGGGGCTACGTTCGCGCCCGAGCGCGTGTACCCATGGCTCCAGGGGATGTCGGCGCTGATCGTGTTCGGTATCGGCGTCTGGCTGGTGGTCACTGCGGTACGCGAGTGGCGGGCACGTGATCGTCTGTCGGCTGAGGCTGTCGAGCGGCAGGAACTCGAACTGGCTCAGCTCGAACAGCTCGAGGGAATGCCGCTGCTCGCCCGCACTGGCGTGGCCGTCGCCACCGGGTCGGCGCTCGATCCTCATCTGACCCACGGCCACCGCCACGGCGACTCCGCACTTCACGACCACGATCACGATCACGATCACGATCACGATCACGATCACGATCACGATCACGATCACGATCACGATCACGATCACGACCACGACCACGACCACGATCACGATCACGACCACGACCACGATCACGATCACGATCACGCGAACGGGCACGATCACGATCACGACCGCGAACGGCACGGTCACGATCACGATCACGATCACGACCACGATCACGACCACGATCACGCGAACGGGCACGATCACGATCACGCCATGGCGCACGCGAACGGGCATGACCATGACCATGACCATGACCATGACCATGACCATGACCATGACCATGACCATGACCATGACCATGACCATGACCATGACCATGACCACGATCACGATCACGGCGACGGGTGGCACCGCCACGGGATCTTCCCGCACACCCACCGGTTCGATCTCGACGAACTCGACCTGTCGGGCAAGGTCAGCTGGAAGACGCTCGCTGCGCTCGGGCTCTCTGGCGGTCTCGTGCCGTCGACGTCGGCGATCATCGTGTTGCTCGGTGCGATCCAGCTGAATCGGATCGCGTTCGGCGGGATGCTGATCCTGGCGTTCGGTCTGGGCATGGCGATCGCGCTGGTCAGCGTCGGTCTCGGCATGGTGGCCCTCCGCGATCGCACCTTCGGGGCAATGGATCGGAATTCGATGATCCAGACCGCACGTATCTGGGTGGTTCCCATCGCGGCCTTCGCGGTGATGGCGATCGGCGTCTTCCTCGTCGTGCGGGCCGCGGCGGAGATCAGCGGCCTCTGAAAAGGGGGTCCCGTGGGACCCCTCTGCGTTCGGCTCGCCGCGCAGTTCGGCCGTCAGAGCGTGACGAGATCGGTGGGACGGAACGCCGTGGCTGGTTCACTTCGTGATGGCACGGATGCACCCGTCCAGTCGACGAACCTCGAGAAGGTGATGTGAGCACGAGCGAAACTCCCGGGCACTCGTCCGGTACGACCGCAGCGCTGGCGTTCGGAGCGCTCGGGATCGTCTACGGCGACATCGGCACCAGCCCGATCTACGCCATTCGCGAGAGCTTCGATCATGCCGAACTGACCGTGACGATCGAGAACGCCTACGGCATCGCCTCGATCGTGTTCTGGGCGCTGATCATCGTGATCTCGATCAAGTACCTCGCGCTGGTCATGCGGGCCGACAACCACGGTGAGGGCGGCATCCTCGCACTGACGGCGCTGGTCGCGCCGTCGGGCCGTGCAAAGGGCGCGCTTGCGGCGGTGGTCACGCTTGGCGTGTTCGGGACGGCGCTCCTCTACGGCGACGGGCTGATCACGCCGGCGATCTCGGTGCTCAGCGCTGTCGAAGGCTTCGAGGTCGCGAGCACTGCGTTCGCCGACCTCGTCATCCCGATCGCCGTCGCGATCCTGATCGGGCTCTTCGTGGTGCAGCGCCACGGGACCGCACGGATCTCACGGGTCTTCGGTCCGGTGATGCTCGTGTGGTTCGTGACGCTGGGCGTGCTCGGTTTGCGGCAGGTGCTCGAGCACCCTGGGGTCCTCCGTGCGATCTCGCCCACCTACGCGATCACCTTCTTCGGCGACGAGCCCCTTCGTGCCTTCATCGCACTCGGATCGATCTTCCTGGTCGTCACCGGTGGTGAGGCGCTGTATGCGGACATGGGCCACTTCGGGCGACGGCCGATCCAGATCAGCTGGTACGTGCTCGTCCTGCCCGCGTTGTTGCTGAACTACTTCGGCCAGGCGGCGCTGCTCGGCGCGTCACCGGAGTTGGTCGAGAGCCCCTTCTACCAGCTGGCTCCGTCCTGGGGCACGTTGCCGTTGGCGGTGCTGGCCACCCTGGCCACGATCATCGCGTCGCAGGCCTTGATCTCCGGGGCCTTCTCGCTCACCGCGCAGGCGGTGCAGCTCGACTACCTGCCGCGTGTGAAGATCGTCCACACCTCACCGCACCACATCGGCCAGATCTACGTGCCGGTCGTCAACTGGTTGCTGATGATCGGCTGTGTCGGGTTGGTGCTCGGCTTCCGGACGTCGAGCAACCTCGCGTCGGCGTACGGCATCGCGGTCACGGTGACGATGTTGATCACGACCTTGCTGTTCTTCCGAGTGGCCCGTGCCCAGTTGGGGGTGGTCGCTCGGCAAGGGGATCGCGGTGTGCCTTCCGCTGTTGGTCGTCGATGTAGCGTTCCTCTCGGCGAATGTGCCCAAGATCGTCACGGGGGGCTGGTTCCCGCTCGTCGTCGGGCTCGTGCTCGTCACGTTGATGACCACGTGGCGGCAAGGCCGACAGCTCGTCGCCGAGCGGATCCACCGTGGCGAACGCCCGATCGAAGCAGTGGTGCACGAGGCCGAGGCCGTCGACGTCGAGCGCGTGCCGGGCATCGCGGTGTACATGTTCAAAGATGCTGGTGCAGCGCCGCCGGCGCTGCTCGCCAACCTCAAGCACAATCACGTGTTGCACCAGTTGACGTTGATGGTGTCGGTGACGACATCCGACGCACCGCGAGTGCCGCCGGAGGAACGGGTGCAGACGCGCAAGGTCGGTTCGGGGATCCAGCAGGTCGACCTCCGCTTCGGCTTTCTCGACGAACCGAATGTGCCCGAGGCACTGGCGTTGCTGGACATCCCAGGGCAACGCTTCGATCCGGAGTCGGTCACCTACTTCATCGGGCGGGAGACCGTGTCCGCAACGAAGGCGCCCGGGATGCATCCAGTGCGCGAGCAGCTGTTCGTGGCGTTGAACCGCAGCGCGTCGAGCGCGTCACGCTTCTTCCGCCTGCCGCCCGGCCGGGTCTTCGAAGTGGGCACCCTCGTCGAGATCTGAACTGTCACACCGTGCCGGGTCTGACGTGACAGTTCACCGGCCGAACTCGGTGGTGATCACACGACCGACTCGCTGCCCGGCGCTCGGAGCGAGGTCGGCGACCACGAATGTCCGCTGCAGCCACCGGTCGTTGCCATCGAAGCGAGCGGTGAACGGTGAGCGGCCGTGCACCGCAACGTTGTTGTCGACCACGAGGAGATCGCCGGGCTCGAGCACGACGGAGGTCTTGATCTCCTCGATGAGGCCGCGGATCTGCACGAGCACGTCCTCGGCGTCGCGGTCGATGCCGACGGTGAGGTCGGCATCGAACACGAATGTCGGCTCGCTGCGGGTGCCGGTGACCAGTGGCCGTGCGGGGCCGAGTTCGTTGGCCCGTCCACCGAGGAAGCTGGCGTCGACTGCGGTGCGAAAGCGCGGCTCGAACATCACGTCGACGGTGTCGTCGGGGAGCCGGGCCATCAGTTCGTGCACAGAGACGAGCGTGGTGTGTGCGGCTGGGTCACCCCGCAGACACAGCAGCAACAAGTAGCGCGGTCGGAACGGATGGAACGCGGTCTCGGTGTGGAACATCAGGTTCGATCGAGACGACGTGGACGTCTGCTGATCGGCGTCGGCCTGGGTCGGCACGATGTTCTGCACGATCCGGCCACCGTGTTCGGGGACGTAGCCAACGGGTTGGCCCAAACGGCAGGCGACGGTGAGCAGCGCCTGTTCGGTCGCCAGATCCTTGACGACGGGCGACTCGGGCGTTGCAGGCGTCGGCGGGAGGTCGCCGATCGGCGCGTTGCGGATCAGCAGCGCGCCGGAGCGGTGCGACTCGGACGCGAACCGCACGATCGCGTGGTCGACCTCGAGGGGAAGGTCGCGGGCGCCGATGGCGGCCGATCGGACGAAGGCTTCGTCGAGCTGGTCAGCAGGCGCTGTTCGCAGGATCCAACCGGTCGCATCCGACGGATACCGGAATGCAGTGGGCGGTGGTTGCGCTCGTCGTTGACATCGTCGCCTCCTCGGGTCACGAACTGGAACAGATGTTTCAATCGTAGCGCAATGATGGAACACAGCAATTCATGGAGTCGGACCTGCGAGAGCATCGCCCGCTACGGTGGCCAGTCCATGGAGGTCGAGCAACGGCTGAGCGAACGGGCCGATCGCCTCACTCCGTCGGAACGTCGGATCGCCGAGACGGTCCTGGCTGGCCCGCAGGTCGTCGCTTTCGGCACCGTTGCAGAACTCGCCGCAGCGGCCGGAGCTGGCACGGCAACCGTGGTGCGATTCGCCGTCAAGCTCGGATACGACGGGTACTCGGAATTCCAGGCATCGATCCGTCGCGACCTGACCGGACAGCTGCGTCCCGCCGCCCAGCGCATCCGTGACGAGCCGGCCACCGGAGGAGCGGCGTTGCTCGCTCGACACCTCGAAGCGGAGATCTCCAATGTCCGCACGACGCTGGATGCGGTCGATGTTGCGACGCTCGAGGGTGCGGTGGCGTTGCTCGCCGACACCGAGCGTCCGGTGCTGATGCTCTCGGGCGTTGCGTCTCGTGGAGTGGCGACGCAGTTCGTCGGCGACCTCGAACAGCTGCGACCGGCCTGTCGCCTGCTCGACGGCAACCCGATCGACATCGTGCGCACGCTCGCCCTGGTCGGCGCCGAGGCGACCGTGGTCGCGCTCGATCTCCGTCGCTACGAACGCTGGCTGATCGATGCGCAGCGAGCGGCGGGCGTGCGAACGGTGCAGCCGTGATCTCGATCACCGACAGCGTGTTGTCGCCGCTTGCCCGTGCCGCCGATCACTCCTTCGTCGTCGAAGCGGCCTCGGCCGGCCCGTTCGACAGCCACGTCGGCACGCTTGCCCTGCTCGACCTACTCGTCGCCGATGTCTCGACGGCGCTTCGTTCGAGTGCGACCGAGCGCCTCGACCGCCTGGAGTCGGCATGGCAGCGTGCTCGACCGACGACTGACCCGACGACTGAGATCGACGTCGCGCCGAAGTGCCAGCGTCAGTCCGGCGATGAGTGAGCTCCGGGTCGCGGCCCTGCAGATGGCGATGGTCGACGACCTCGACGAGAACGTGGCGACCGCCGAGCGGCTCGTCCGCGACGCCGTCTCGCAGGGCGCGCAGATCATTCTGATTCCGGAGCTGTTCGAGGGTCCGTACTTCTGCAAGGACCAGTTGCCAGAGCACTTCGATCGTGCCCGTCCGCTCGACGGTCATCCAACGATCGGGCACCTCCGCGGATGTTGCTCGCCGAGCTCGGTGTGGTGCTCCCGCTGTCAGCATCTACGAGCGCTCCGGCCAAGCGCTGTTCAACACCGTCGTGATCGTTGACGCGGACGGCCGTCAGCCTCGGTCACTACCGCAAGAGCCACATCCCCGATGGTCCCGGGTACACCGAGAAGTACTACTTCAGTCCTGGCGACACCGGATTCCGGGTCTGGGACACGATGCACGGCACGATCGGTGTCGGAATCTGCTGGGACCAGTGGTTCCCCGAGTCGGCTCGCTCGATGGCGCTGCTCGGCGCCGACGTGCTGCTGTACCCGACGGCGATCGGCAGCGAACCGCCTGACCCGACCTGGGACTCGAGCGGTCACTGGCAGCGGGTGATGCAGGGCCACGCCGGCGCGAACCTGATGCCGGTGGTCGCCGCGAACCGCACAGGCCGGGAAGTCGGTCAGACCTGCGAGATCACGTTCTACGGATCGTCGTTCATCGCCGACAACACCGGCGCCAAGGTGGCCGAAGCGGGCCGCGACGACGAAGCAGTCCTGTCGCATCGTTCGATCGTGAGCAGCTGCGCAGCCCAACGTGCCGCCTGGGGTCTGTTCCGCGATCGTCGGCCCGGAGTTGTACGGACCGATCGTGACGCTCGACGGCGCGCACGGATCGGACAGCCATGATCGGTCCCAGCGATGAGCGAACCCTCCCGATACCGGGGTCTGGCTCATCGCTCGCGTGGTCGATCGGGAGGTCGGTGACTCGCCGATGAGCGAACGCCCCGTATGCGGGGGTCTGGCTCATCGCTCGGTCGGGAGGTGGCGGCGATGACGCGGCTGCCTGCCGAGTGGGAGCCGCACGAACGGACGCGCGATGTGCTGGCCGGTGCGCGGCGACATGTGGGGAGATCTGCGCGCCGACGCCGAGTCGGCGCACGCCGAGGTCGCCACTGCGATCGCTCGTTTCGAGCCGGTCACGATGCTGGCCGCGCCTCGCACCGCCGAGCGTGCCGCAGCGATGTGCGGACCTGGTGTCGAGGTGGTCGAGCAGGCGATCGACGACTCGTGGTTCCGTGACACCGGGCCGATCTACGTGGTCGATGGTGCGGGCGAACGGGTGGCGACCGACTGGCGTTTCAACTCGTGGGGCGAGAAGTTCCTGCCGTACGTCGACGACGCCGCGGTCGCCGAACGGTTTGCCAATCGGCGGGACGATCCGCTCCGATCGATCGACATGGTGTTCGAGGGTGGGCTCGATCACCGGTGACGGCGACGGCACGCTGGTCACGACGATCCAATGTCTCATGCACCCCAACCGCAATCCGACGATGACGCAGGTCGGAGATCGAGGCCACGCTCGGCGCCGAACTCGGCGCGGAACGGACTCATCTGGTTGCCGCACGGACTGGCACTCGACGACGACACCGACGGTCACGTCGACAACATCGCCGCGTTCGCAGCTCCCTGGACGCCTCGTGCTCCAAGGATGCGACGACCCCGACGAGGCCGACTGGCTGCGCCTCGACGTCGACCGCCGGGTGGCGCAGGGGGCGCTCGACGCCCGGGGCCGAGCGCATCGACGTCGTGACCGTGCCCGTCCTGCCGTTCGCCGAGATCGACCGTGGTGGCGGACCCGAGCGGGTGGTCGTGCCGTACCTCAACTACTACCTCGGCAACGGATTCGTCCTCGTCCCCACATCTGGTCACGCAGCCGACGCAGACATGGTCGCCCTGATCGCCGAGCAGTACCCGGGCCGCGAGGCGGTCGCCCTCGACGTCGGCGTGATCCTGGCGGCCGGCGGTGGCGGCATCCACTGCATCACCCAACAGGTCCCCGAACCTGAGCGGAGACGGCGCGCGTCGATCAGTGGTTGTGGTCGGTGCGCATGACCAAGACGCGCAGCGATGCGGCTGCGGCCTGTCGAGGTGGGCACGTCAAGGTCAACGGCAAGGCGGCGAAGCCGGCGACGCCGCTGTTGATCGGCGACCGCGTCGAGGCCTACCTCCACGACCGGGAGCGGATCCTCGAAGTGAGCGCGGTTGATCGTGAAGCGGGTCGGGGCGAGCATCGCGGTCGACTGCTTCATCGACCACAGTCCGCCGCCACCCGAGCGTGAGCACGACGTGCCGGTGTTCCAGCGCGACCGAGGCGCCGGTCGACCGACGAAGCGAGACAAGCGTCAACTCGACCGCCTCCGCGGCCGATCGAAATGAATCCGACCCGGGCCGCCCGGTTTCATTCGTCGCCATCGGTAGTGTGCGCGTCGCGTGGCGCTGACCGAACCTCTCCCTGAAGGCCTCCCCGAGCACGACGAGCGGCTCGACCCGACCGTACGCGGCGGGCGTGGCCCTCTGGACGCTGTTCCTCGGCTTCGCGATGCTGATGGTCGGCAACGGCCTCAACCTCGTCGTGCTCGGCGTGCGAATGGTCGACGAGGGCTTCGACGTCCGAGCGAGCGGTGTGGTGATGGCCTGCTACTTCGCCGGGTTCCTGCTCGGCCCCGTACTGGTGGTGAAGTGGCTGTCGACCGTCGGGCACATCCGGGTGTTCGCCAGCCTCGCCTCGCTGGCCTCGTGCGTGGTGCTGGTGCACGTCGTGTGGGTGGACCCGTTCATGTGGGCTGTGTTGCGGTTCGTCTTCGGATTCTGCATGGCCGGGCTGTACGTGGTGGTCGAGTCGTGGCTGAACGACGCGTCCACGCCCCGTACACGAGGTCGCACGCTGGCGGTCTACATGATCGTGTCGATGGGCGGATTCGGCCTCGGACAGCTCCTGATTGCCACCGGGAACCCCAACGGCGCGACCCTCTTCGTCGTGGCCTCGATCCTCGTGTCGATGTCGTTCGTGCCGATTGCGCTGGCAGCGACCACCGATGCCCCGCCGGTGCGCGTGTCACCGACGATGAAGGTGCGCGAGTTCTTCCGCACGGCGCCGACCGGGATGGTCGGCATCTTCTTCGTCGGCGCGTCGCACGGCATCTTGTTCGGGCTCAGCGCCGTGTACGCCACGCGGGCGGGCTTCGGTCCCGGGATGACGGCCGCGTTCCTGGCGCTGCCGTCACTCGGTGCGCTCGCGATGCAGTGGCCGATCGGATGGGCCTCGGACCGTCTCCCACGTCGTGGTGTGATCTTCGTCGTTGCGATCGCGGCGGCGACGACGGCCGTCGTGCTCGGGGTGATCCCCGAGGGCAGCACCGCGACGCTCCCGGTGATGTTCGTGCTCGGCGGCCTCACGTTCCCGTTGTATTCGTTGCTGCTCTCGCACACCCTCGATCGTTCAGCGCCTGGTTCGGCGATGGGGGCGAGCGGTACGTCGCTGCGGGTCAACGGCACCGGGGCCGTGCTCGGCCCGATCATCGCCGGCGCGATCATGGCCTCGTTCGGCGAGATGGCCTTCTTCTGGTGCCTGGTGACGACGCACGGCCTGGTCGCCGCGTACGTCGCGTACCGGCTGGTGGTGGAAGATGCGGTACCGATCAGTCGCCAGGGCCCATTCGTACCGATGCCCGCCCGCGCCAGTGAGTTCGCGATCCGGTTGACCTCGCGCCCGCTGCGCGTCTCACGCGAGCGTCTGCGCCGTCAGTGAGCTGCCGCCCAGGCGGCGATCGAGACGCGCGCACCGACGGTGTCGGCCGACCAGGTGAGTACCTGCTCGGGCCGTCCGTGAGTTGAGCTGTCGGTCGCTGTGGGGGGCGGTGCATCGAAGCTGATGGTGACGCGCCCGGCTCGGAGCGCTCCATCGACGAGTGTGGTCGAGGTGGCACCGACGATGCGCAACGCGACCGACCCGTCCCGCGCCGCTGCACGAACCACGAACTCGAGATCACCGATGCGTTCCACGTCGACCCACGCGGTCTCGTCCGCCAGCATGATCCCGAACGCTGTCGTGCTGCCGTCGGCCTCGGCGACGTGGGCAGAGAATGGCACGTACTGATCGAGCGACGCCTCGTGGCGGCGACCGTGGTCCCAGCCAATGGCGAGGTCGGGGCGCAGCAGGCTCTCGGCGACCGAATCACGGAAGCGTTGGACATGGCGCCGCTCGTCGATGACGGGCGCAAACCGGAGGTGTGGCGTGAGCACGGGTGCAAGATGCTCGAGCAGCGGCAGGAAGTACAGGTCGTGCACGTGGACGGTGCGGGCGGTGATCGGTGACGGAAGCACTGCCTCGGCGGGTTCCCCGCACATCGAGTACAGGAGCCCTGACATCGACACGTACTCGGTCGGCGTCAGCCCGTAGGCCCGGATGTACGGCCCGCAGGAGGTGCCGAAGCGACGGTGGTAGAGCTTCGAGATCCGAGCACCGATCGCCGGCAGCATGGTCGACGCGGCGTCAGCGAACCCAGTCGTCGGTGGGTACTTGGCCCACAGCCCGATCGCCAGGAGGTCGATGCCGTCGTAGGTCGGCGAGTTGTACTCGTCGAGGTCGCCGTACCGGAGGAGCCGTTCCATCGGCACGGCCAGTCGGGTGTGGGCAGCGGCACGGAGCTTCACGTCACCGGTGATCGAGGCGACGTGCCCCTGCAGCCAGGCGTGCATCAGGTTCGGGTTGGTGTACCAGCGCGGGATGCGTCCGTCGGGCTCGCCGGCGACGCATCGCTGGAGCGCAGCGGTGATCCCGCTCGTGACGTCGCTCGGCAACACCGGGCCATGGACGATCGCACAGAGCGCCAACGTGACGCCGAGGAACTGGCGCCAGTTCGGGTCGTAGTGCACCCACTCGATGGCGTCGTCTGGCGGCTCGGGCTGCTCGGCCGAGGCCGGGAACGTCCCGCTCCACGGCCGCTCCAACAGCGGATACTGCAGTGTCAACACGTTGCGGAGCGCCGTCACGGCGCGCTCGACGTTGCCGTCCTGGAGGTCGAGGAATGCGCCGTTGGCGGTCTCGCGAACCGTGTGCAGCTTCAGCGACGAGATGTCGATGCCCGGGGCGACGCCCGGCGCGTAGCGGTCCATGCCGCGCTCGGGATCCCAGAGCTCGTTGTGCAGCGCGCGCAGCGCATCGATCGGTGCGATTGTCATGGCGGTCGGCGTTCAGCTCAGCCCGACGATGTTGCCGTCGCCGTCGATGTCGATGCGCTGCAACGCAGGGGAGGCGCCGAGGCCGGGCATGGTGCTCATCGCGCCGCAGATCGGATAGACGAACCCGGCCCCGACCGAGGCTCGCACCTCGCGCACCGGCAACGTCCAACCGGTCGGCGCACCACGCAGTGTCGGGTCGGACGAGATCGACAGATGCGTCTTGGCGATGCACACCGGCAGGTTCCCGAAGCCGTTTCGCTCGTAGGTGTCGATCTGACGGTCGGCCAACGGTGTGTAGTCGACACCGTCGGCGCCGTAGACCTTGGTGGCGACGGTGTGGATCTTGTCGCGCAGCGACATCTCGTCAGGGTAGAGCACGGCGAACTCGCTCGGTTCCTCCGCTGCCTCGGCAACCACCTGTGCCAATTCCTTCGCCCCGGCGCCGCCGTCGGAGAAGTGGGTCGACACCGCGAAGCGGGCGCCGAATTCGGCGGCGATCTCCTCGATCGCACGGATGTCCGCGGGATGGTCGCCGGGGAAGACGTTGATCGCCACCACCGGGGTGCAGCCGTGGATGCGCATGTTCTCCAGTTGCTTGCGCAAATTGGCGCCGCCCTCGTGGACCTCGTCGGGGTTCTCGGCCAGCAGCGCTTCGGGCAACGGTCGCCCGGCGACGATGTGGTGGTTGCCGCTGTGCGCCTTCAAGCCGCGAACCGTCGCCACGAGCACGGCGGCGTCGGGGGCGAGGCCCGACATGCGGCACTTGATGTTGAAGAACCGTTCGGCGCCCATGTCGGCGCCGAAGCCGGCCTCGGTGACGAGGTAGTCGCCCATTCGGATGCCGATCAGGTCGGCGACGATCGACGAGTTGCCGGTGGCGATGTTGCCGAACGGTCCGGCGTGCACGAGCACCGGGGTGTTCTCCAGCGTCTGCATCAGGTTCGGCTTGATCGCTTCGCGAAGGATCACTGCCATGGCGCCGGCGACCTCGACGTCCTCGGCGGTCACCGGATCGCCCGCCTTCGTGTAGCCGACGACCATGCGCCCGAGCCGCGCCCGGAGATCCTGCAGATCGCTGGCGAGCGCCAGCGTCGCCATCACCTCCGACGCCGCGGTGATGTCGAAGCCGGTCTCGCGCGGCACGCCATCGAGTCGTGTGCCGAGGCCGGTGACGACGTTGCGCAGCGATCGGTCGTTGATGTCGATCGAGCGTCGCCACGTGATCTGGTGCGGATCGAGTGCTGACGCATTGCCGTGGAACACGTGCGCGTCGACGGCAGCCGCACACATGTTGGTCGCCGCCGTGACCGCGTGAACATCGCCGGTCAGGTGCAGGTTGAGCAGCTCCATCGGCACCACCTGGCTGTACCCGCCGCCCGCGGCGCCGCCCTTGATGCCGAACGTCGGTCCCATCGACGGCTGGCGGATCGCGAGCGTCGCCTGCTTGTCGATGTGGGAGAACCCCTGGCTCAGCCCGACGGCGACGGTGGTCTTGCCCTCGCCGAGCGGTGTCGGGGTGATCGCCGACACGACGACGTACTTGGCCCGTGGCCGATCTGCCATCGCCTCGATCGCGTGCAGGTCGACTTTCGTCGGCACCGGTGCCGTACGGCTCGAGGAGGTCGAGCGGGATCCCGGCCGATGATGCGATGCCGGTGAGCGGTTGGAGCTTCGCCTCCCTCGCGATGTCGAGGTCCGACGGAAACGTCATGAGGCTCTCACGTTGATGTCGTTGACCGCGCGCATCGGGAAACTCTCGCACAACCAACGCCGTCTGCCCGTGCCCATCGGGGCGTCGCCCTGTCACATGCAGCAAGATGGGGGTTGATGGCCGCCGAAGGTGCGCGCGAGGGGACCGGACCCGTCGTGAACGAACGTGTGCCGGTCCACCTCCGTCTTCGCCGCACCTTGATCGGCAGAGGAGCAGTGGTGCCGCTCGCGATGGCGCACGGGCTCGCCGCAGGCGGCGATGCGTTCGTGTCGGTCAGCCTTGCTGGGTCGCTGTTCTTCAACGTCAGCCCAAACGCGTCGCGCGAGCAGGTGCTGCTCTATCTGCTGATCACGATGGCACCGCTCGCCGTGCTGTCGCCCCTGGTCGGCCCAGCCGTCGACCGGTTCCGCCGGTCGCAACGCTTCGTTGCTGCGGGCTTCTTCGTGTCGCGTGGCGTCTTCTGCCTGATTCTCGCCGTCACCCTGCTCCAGGTGACGTTCTACCCGGTCGTGCTGTTGCTGCTGATCGCCAGCAAGGCGTCGGGCATCGTGAAGCAGACCCTCGTGCAGACGTTGGTCGACGACCCGGAGGAACTCGTCGCAACCAACGCCCGCCTCGCCCGGTTCGCCAGTGTGACGGCGGCGCTCGGCGTGGTGGCGGCGAGCGGCGTGTTTGCGACTGCCGGTGCCGAGTGGTCGCTCCGCATGGGCGCCGTGCTGTTCGCACTCGCCGGCGCTGCGGTGTTGCGAGCTCGGCCACGCTCGATCGCCGCAGTGACACCGGGCGACGTGGAGTATGCCGAGACCCACCTCCCCACGGTGGTGGTGTCGTCGATCGGCCTGCTGGCGATCCGTGCTGCTGTTGGTTTCTTCATCTTCACGCTGGCCTTCACGCTGCGACGCTCCAGCGAGCCGGCGCTCATCTACGGGCTGGCCGCAGCTGCGTACGGCATCGGGGCATTCGTCGGTCATACGGCGGCAACGGTGCTGCGACGCTGGTTCAGCGAAGAGCAGCTGATCGGGCTGTCGCTGGCCCTGCCGGCGGTGTTCACGGCAATCGGCATCCTCGGAGCGTCGGTGCCGTTGCTGATCGTCACCTCCGGCATGGTCGGGCTGTCGACCACACTCGGACGGAACGCGTTCGATGGGCTGCTCCAGCGACGAGCCCCCGAAGCGTTGCTCGGTCGTGCGGGGGCTCGCTACGAGACCCGGTTCCAATTGGCCTGGGTGTTCGGCGGCGTCCTGGCGACGCCGATCTCGCTGCCGGTCGAAGTGAGCATGACCGTGCTGACCGCCATCTACGTGCCGGCACTCGTCGTGTTCGTGCGTGGAATTCGCGAGGCGCATCGGTTCGAAGGGCCGCCGGAGGAACACCTCGGAGGCGCGCACGCTCGGCTGGCGATGGCACACCAGGCATGGGAGGCAGGGTCCTTCCGGGTGGCCATCGTCGATGCGTCGGCTGCGGTCGACCTCGCCCAGAGCGTGGCCGGACTGACGGTCGATGTCGACGAGCGGTGCCAACTGGACGAGCTGCGTCTCCGGTCGATCGACGTCGATCAGGTCGTGGGGGAGACCGACGTACTGCGGGCGTTGCAGCTCGCCGACTCGATGATCAGGGCTGCGTCACCGCGGTGACCGACGCGCGTGGCGTGGAACTGTCGGTGTCCGTGATCGTGGTGTCGCTGGTGATCTCCAACGTGAACGGCTCGCCGTCGTCGATGGCGTAGTAGCGGACCACGTCGAGCTCGATCGACGGTGCGGGTTCGGGCATCGGCCCGAGGAGCAGCATGGCGCCGTCGTCGCGAACCGGTTCGCCGTCGACATCGGGATCGAAGGTCTCGGTCACGTCGTCGGCGAAGCGCACGGTCGCCCAGTCGACCGTTGCCGCGGCGACGTCGGCCTGCACGCCGACATCGATCGTGGCGCCGTCGCCTGCCACGACAAAGATCACGGGAAGCTGGGCTTCGCCGTTGTCGTCGAGCACGGGCTCCTGCTCGCTGGCCTGCCAGGCGATGGTCGCCGTGATCGCATCAGCCGGCCCGACGACGTCGTTCGCCGTCGGGTCGTCGCTGTCGCACGAGCTGATCGCCAGCGCGGCGAGCAGCGCGACCGCACCGAAGTGCGCTGACCTCGCCCTGCGAGGCGGCCGATTTCCTCCCACGCCGCCACGTTACGCCAGCCGTGCCGGTCGACGTGCCCGAGATGACGTTCGGCGCCGCCGAGATCGTGCAAGGTATTTCACGCACGCACGTTGCACATCAAAGAGTGCGTGGTATAGTTAGCAGCAGAACGGCAGATCGAGCACCCGCCCGACGAGCCGCACGTCCCCAGCAACCACCAGTCAAGGAGTTCGACATGTTCGAGCAGATCACCAAGTTCGCCAACGAGGCGACCACCAGCGTCACCGACGCCATCAACGACAACAACATCAGCGAGCGGTTCACGACCACGAGCGACCAGGTGCTCGACGCAGTGCTCGACACCAACCGCCGCATCGTCGACTTCGCCGTCACCACGGCCGACCGGGTCGCCGACCAGGTCAAGGTCGAGCTGCCGTTCGCCGACAGCTTCCCGACCCCGACGGTCGCCGGCGAGCGCTACCTCGACTTCGTCGAGCGGGCGGTGTCGATGAACCGTGACATGAACCAGCGCGTCGTCGAGATGATCAAGGCCGACAACGCCAAGGCTGCGTCCGACAAGGTCGTTGCGACGGCCAAGAACGTCGCTGAGACCGCGACCAAGACGGTCTCGGACGCGGCGAAGACCGTCAGCAAGCAGGCTCCGGCCAAGAAGGTCGTCGCCAAGAAGAGCCCGGCCAAGAAGAGCCCGGCCAAGAGGAGCCCGGCCAAGAAGAGCCCGGCCAAGAAGACGGCCGCCAAGAAGGCTGCAGCCTCCAAGTGATTCCGTGCCCGATGGCGGTGCTGTTGGACCTCCCCCCGGTTCCGGCAGCGCCGCCGTCGTAGGCTGATCCACGATGAACGACCGACCCGAGGCTCGTCCCGCTCGGGGTGTCGGCGCGCTCGGCGACTTCATCAGGAGCCAGCGGCGTATCGCTGACCTCTCCCAGCGCGAACTCGCCCGCCTCGCTGACCTGTCCGACGCGTACCTCAGCCAGCTCGAACGTGGTCTCCACGAGCCGTCGGTTCGTGTGGTCAACGGACTCGCCCAGGCACTCAACGTGCCGAGCGACAAGCTGCTCTCCTACCTCGGTCGACACGGCGAGGCTGCCGCCGAGCGCTCGACCGAGTCGGCGATTTCCACCGACGATCGCCTCACCGACACCCAGAAACAGTCGCTCCTCGATCTGTACCGGGCGTTCATCGCGGCCAACGACGTGGTCTCGTCGTCGAAGTAGCTCGCACCGAGCGTGCGTTGCGGCGTGGTCGTCAGCTGACGAGTCGCCGCGCCGCTTCGACCGCAACGGACACCGTGGTCGACTCGATCCGCTTGGCGGTCTCCTCGTCCGGGGTCTCCTGCTGCGTGCGGTTCACCAGCACCCCGGCGACGCATCCGGCGCGCAGCCCCGACGATGCGCACATCGTGAAGAGCGTGGCGGCCTCCATCTCGTAGTTGAGCACGCCCATCGACTGCCACTCCTCGAGGCTGCCCTGGAACCGTCGGGTCACGCGACCCGAGTACGTGTCGTAGCGCTCCTGGCCGGGATAGAAGGTGTCGCTCGAGGCCGTGACCCCGACGTGTGGTTCGACACCGAGTGCCCGTGCTGCTTCGACCAGCGCCGTCGTGCACGAGAAGTCGCCGACCGCCGGGAACTCCATCGGCGCGAAGTGCAAGCTCGCACCGTCGAGGCGTACGGCACCCGTCGTGACGATCACGTCACCGGCTTGCAGCTGCGGCTGGATCCCGCCTGTGGTGCCGACGCGCAGGAACGTGCGCACGCCGAGCTGCGCCAACTCCTCGACCGCGATCGACGTCGACGGGCCGCCGATTCCCGACGAACAGACGACCACCGGCGTGTCGCCGAGCCAGCCCAGATACGACGTGAACTCGCGATGGGCGGCGAGGAACTCGTGGCGATCCATCGTGGCGGCGATCCGTTCGACCCGAGCTGGGTCGCCAGGCACGATCGCCAACGTCGCGCCCTGCAACAGGTCTGCCGTCAACCCGAGATGGAACACCGGTGCCATCTCCTGACCGTACCGCTGCCCCGCGAGCGCGTCCCGATTCTCACCTGTTTGCAAACATGCAGATGTCCTTATATCATTGGTCCGATGTCGTCGGGCGCGCTCACCTCGGAGCAGACGCTCGATGCGTTGCGCGCCATCGGTGAGGAGACGCGTCTGCGAATCGTGGCCCTGCTCGAGCGAGGCGAACTGACCGTGACCGACCTGACCGAGATCCTCGGGCAATCACAGCCGCGAGTGTCCCGACACCTGAAGTTGTTGGTCGATGCTGGTCTGGTGGTCAAGCACCGCGAGGGCACGTGGGCCTTCTTCCGCCTCGCCGACTCGGCCTCCCACCGGGCGCTCGTCGCCGCTGCGCTCGGTGCCATCGATGCCGACGATCAGGCACTCGCCGCGGACATGCAGCGGCTCGAGTCGGTGCGCTCGCGCCGGTCGACGGCCGCCCGTGAGTACTTCGAACAGATCGCGCCGATCTGGGACGAGGAACGTTCGCTCCACGCCGCGGCCGACACCGTCGAGGCGGTGATCCTCGACGTGGTCGGTGAGCAGCCGCTCGGCCGAGTGCTCGACGTGGGCACCGGCACGGGCCGCATGCTCGCGCTCCTCGCGAATCGCGCCAACCGGGCCGTGGGGCTCGACACGAGCCATTCGATGCTGTCGGTGGCCCGGGCGAATCTCGAACGGTCCGACGCCACCAACTGGGAGCTGCGCCAGGGTGATGTGCACAGCCCACCGCTCGATGCGGCGAACTTCGACCTCGTCGTGATCCATCAGGTCCTCCACTACCTCGACGACCCGGCGCGAGCCATCGCCGAGACCGCCCGGCTCGTGACGCCAGGCGGACGCCTGCTCGTGGTCGACTTCGCACCGCATCGCCACGACTTCCTCCGCGCCGCAGCCCATCGCCGCCTCGGATTCACGCACGAACAACTCGCCGACTGGTTCGACCAGTCCGGATTCGACTGCCCCACGATCATCGACGTCGCACCGCCCGTCGGACAAGACGGCCTGACGGTCACCGTCTGGCTTGCGACCAACCGCAGACACGCCATTGCCGAGAACGCCCAGAGAGAAGTCGCATGACCACCCAAGACCACCCCTTCCACGATCATCCGATCGCTCAGATCGCTCGCGAGCGCATCGTCGTGCTCGACGGCGCAATGGGCACCGAGATCCAGGCGCTCGGGTTGTCCGACGAGGCCTTTCGCGGCGACCGGTTCTGCGACCACGGCTGCGATCTCGGCGGCAACAACGAGTTGCTCACGATCACGCAGCCCGACGCGATGCGGAGGATTCACCTCGACTACTTCCTGGCGGGTGCCGACATCGTCGAGACCAACACGTTCTCCGCCAACCGCGTGTCGCAGGGTGACTACGACACCGTCGACCAGGTCGTCGAACTGAACGAGGTCGCGGCGCGTCTCGCCCGCGAGGCCGCCGAGGAGGCGCACGGCATCGATGGTCGCAAACGCTTCGTGGCCGGTGCCGTCGGCCCGACGAACATGACCCTGTCATTGTCGCCGAGAGTCGAGGATCCCGGCTACCGCGCGATCACCTTCGGTGCTCTCGCCGACGCCTACCAGGAACAGATCGAGGCGCTGCTGCGTGGCGGTGTGGACGCGATCCTGATCGAGACGATCTTCGACACGCTCAACGCGAAGGCAGCGATCGTCGCCACCCGCCGGGCGATGCATGCGCACAGCACGCAGCTGCCGCTGCTGATCTCCGGAACGATCACCGACCGCTCGGGTCGCACGCTGTCGGGGCAGACGCCCGCCGCGTTCTGGCAGTCGATTCGTCACGCCCAGCCGCTGACCGTTGGGCTGAACTGTGCGCTCGGCGCCGAGGAGATGCGGCCGCACCTGCTGGAGCTCTCGGCGGTCGCCGACACCCTGATCTGTGCGTATCCGAACGCCGGCCTCCCGAACGAGCTCGGCGGCTACAACGAGCGGCCCGAGCAGACCGCCGCCTTCATCGACGAGTTCGCGCAAGCCGGTCTCCTCAACGTCGTCGGTGGATGCTGCGGCACGACGCCGGCGCACATCGGTGCGATCGCCGGCGCAGTTGACGGCAAGGCGCCGCGCCTCGTTCCCACCCGCACACCTCGATTGGAGTTGTCGGGGCTGGAGCCGTTCGCGCTCACCGACGACATCCCCTTCGTCAACGTCGGCGAGCGCACCAACATCACCGGCTCGGCCAAGTTCCGTCGACTGATCAAGGACAACGAGTACGGCGAGGCGCTCGAGGTGGCGCTCCAGCAGGTGGAGAGCGGCGCCCAGATCATCGACGTCAACATGGACGATGGCCTGATCGACGGTGTGCAGGCAATGACGACGTTCCTCAACCTGATCGCGTCCGAGCCCGACATCGCCCGCGTGCCGATCATGATCGACTCGTCGAAGTTCGAGGTCATCGAAGCGGGCCTGCAGTGTGTGCAAGGCAAGCCGATCGTCAACTCGATCTCGATGAAGGAGGGCGAGGAGGCCTTCCTGGCCCAGGCCCGCACGTGCCTCGACTACGGCGCTGCCGTGATCGTGATGGCGTTCGACGAGGTCGGCCAGGCCGACACGGTCGAGCGCAAGGTCGAGATCGCCCGTCGGGCCTACCACCTCCTGGTCGACGAGGTCGGCTTCCCGCCCGACGACATCATCATCGACCCGAACATCTTCGCCGTCGCCACCGGTATCGAGGAACACAACCGCTATGGCCTCGATTTCCTCGAGGCCACCAAGACGATCACCGACGAACTGCCCTACGTCAACATCTCCGGAGGTGTGTCGAACCTGTCGTTCTCGTTCCGCGGCAACGAACCGGTTCGCGAAGCGATGCACTCGGTGTTCCTGCTCAGGGCCGTCGAGGCCGGCATGCGGATGGGCATCGTGAACGCAGGCCAGCTCGCCGTGTACGACCAGATCGACCCCGAACTGCGCGAGCTGTGCGAGGACGTCGTGCTTGCCCGCCGCGACGACGCAACCGAGCGACTGCTCGATGCTGCCGCCCGTTTCGCAGGCAACGGAGCCGAGGCCGTCGACCCTGCCGCCGCCGAGTGGCGGTCGTGGGACGTGGCGCGCCGCATCGACCACGCGCTGGTCAACGGCATCACCGTGTTCATCGAAGCCGACGTCGAGGAAGCTCGGGCCACCACCGATCGGGCCGTCAACGTGATCGAAGGGCCGCTGATGAGCGGCATGAACACCGTTGGCGACCTCTTCGGTGCCGGCAAGATGTTCCTCCCGCAGGTGGTCAAATCGGCCCGCGTGATGAAGCAGGCGGTTGCGTATCTCACCCCGTTCATCGAGGCCGAAGGCGAAGATGGTGCGGCGTCGAAGGCTGGCACCGTGCTGCTCGCGACCGTGAAGGGTGATGTGCACGACATCGGCAAGAACATCGTCGGCGTGGTGCTCGGCTGTTCGAACTACGACGTGATCGACCTCGGCGTGATGGTGCCGGCGCAGACGATCCTCGACAAGGCGAAGGAACACGACGCCGACGTCATCGGCCTGTCGGGTCTGATCACACCCTCGCTCGACGAGATGGTGCGGGTGGCGAGCGAGATGGAACGACTCGGGTTCACCACGCCGCTCCTGATCGGCGGCGCCACCACCAGTCGCCTGCACACCAGCTTGAGGATCGACCCCGCCTACCACGGCCCGGTCGTGCACGTCGGTGACGCCAGCCGCGCCTCGGGCGTGATCTCGGCGCTGCTCTCGAACACCCAACGCGACGGCTTCCTCGCCGATCTGGAGGTCGAGTACGCACGGGTCGTCGAGTCGCACGCCCGGGCAACGATCGAACGCGACCGGGTCACGCTCGACGTCGCTCGTGCCAACCGGCTCGGCGCAACGTTCGACGACACGACCGTCACCGAGCCGACGTTCGTCGGCACGCGGGTGTTCGACGACTACGACGTCGCCGAACTGGTGCCGTACATCGACTGGACCCCGTTCTTCCGCACGTGGGGCATCCGCAGCAAGTTCCCCGAGGTGTTGACCGATCCCGAGTTCGCCGACGCCGCGAAGCCGCTCTACGACGACGCCATCGCAATGCTCGAGCGGATCGTGTCCGAGCACTGGTTCCGCCCGAAGGCGGTCGTCGGGTTCTGGCCGGCCCACGCCGATGGCGACGACGTCGTCGTCTATGCCGACGACAGCCGCACAGCGGAACGGGCTCGCCTGCACGGCATCCGTCAGCAAGCCACGAAGACCGACGGCCGCCCGAACCTCAGCCTGTCCGACTTCGTCGCGCCTGCCGACTCCGGTGTCGCCGACTGGGTCGGCGGATTCGTCGTGACGGCGGGGCCGGAGGAGATCGCCATCGCGGAACGGTTCGAGGCTGACAACGACGACTACTCCTCCATCCTGCTGAAGGCACTCGCCGACCGCATCGCGGAGGCGTTCGCCGAGCGGATGCACGAACGGGTCCGCACCGAATTGTGGGCCTACGCGCCGGACGAGTCGTTCACCCCGACCGAACTGCTGAAGGAATCGTTCCAAGGCATCCGTCCGGCACCTGGCTACCCGAGCCAGCCAGACCACACCGAGAAGCGCGCCCTGTTCGACCTGCTCGACGCGCCGAACGCCGTCGGGGTCGAACTGACCGAGTCGTTCGCGATGTGGCCCGGTTCATCCGTTTCCGGCCTCTACTTCGCACACCCCGACGCCAAGTACTTCGGTGTCGGCAAGATCAAGCGCGACCAACTCGTCGATTACGCCGCCCGCAAGGGATGGACGATCGAGGAAGCCGAACAGCACCTCGCCCCCGTCCTCGACGGCAGCTGAAATCGAACCGGGCCGGAGGAGCCAGGGGCCTCGGTTCATTTCGACGGCGGTCGTGGCCCGACGGCGAACAGCACGGCCAGTGCCAGCGCCAACCCGACGCCGACCTGGAGGGCCAGAAACGTCGAGGTTGCGCCGAACAGGGCCGCCGCACCCAGCGGGCCGATCGTCTGCCCCAATCTCGCGGCACCGACGTACACGGCGACCACGGCGCCGCGATGCTCCGGCGGTGACAGCTCGACCGCCTGGTCCTGGAGTGTTGGGATCAACGCGCCCTCGCCGATGCCGTAGACGATGCAGCCGAGGGCGATGAAGGCCACCGCTTCGCTCGCACCGATCAGTGCGAATCCGACGGCAAATGCGAGCGAACAGGCCACCAACAGCACGCGGGCCGAGACACGTTCGCGGACCCGCTGGAGGTTGAATGCCACCAGCGTCGAGGGGATGGCCGGGAGTGCGAGGAAGAGCCCCCGAACCGACGCGCCGTACCCGAATTCGTTTTCCAGATGGATCGGCAGCGTTGAGAGGAACACGCCGAAGATCATCACGAACGAGGCCGCCCCACCAACCAGGATCAGGAGCACTGGGGGCCGTCGGAGTACCTCGCCGATGCCGCCGAGTTGCTCCCTCATCGACACGGTGGCATCGGGCCGATCCGGGGGCAGCATCCGCCACGCGACGACCGCCGTCAGCATGGCGAGTGAGTAGGGGGCGAGCGCCAGCCGCCACGAGCCGAGGTCGGCGAGCACCCCGCCGATCGGTGGCATGACGGCCAGACACACGGTGAGGAACGCTGCGTTGCGGCCGATGAGTCTCGTGCGGTCCTCTGGTCCCCAGTAGTCGCCGATCAGGACCACTGCGAGATTGATCAATCCCGCCGCGCCGATCCCCATGCCGAACCGGGCGACGATGAGCCACGCGAACGATGGGGCGAGGGCGGCGGCGGTCCCGAACGCACCGAACGTCGCCAGGCACGGCACCAGCACGCGACGCCGCCCGATGCGATCGGCGAGCACCCCCATCACCGGCGCCATGAAGATGCCAGGGAATGACGTCGCCGCGATCAGCAACCCGGCACCGGCATCGCCCACACCGAATTCGTCGAGGATGTCGGGGATCGCAGGTGCGAGCAGTGTGTTGCCCATGATCCCGGTGCCGGTCACCGCCAGGATCAACAAGAACAGCGATCGGCGGTCGGTCATCGCCGGCGACGGTAGCGACGACCAGACGGCGATGGTGTGGTCACCCACGTGGCAATTCGGGTGTCATACGATTCCGTCGATCACCGCGGCCCGCCGTGATCGGGACGAGAACGAGGACCACTGCCCATGAACGACAACATCCGAATTCCGATTGCCGAGGCACTCGGCACCGCCGTCTTGGTGATCGGTGGTCCCGGTACCGCGATCTTCGCCACGGGCATCTTCAACGAAGACCTGAACGTCGGTGCACTCGGCGTGTCGCTGGCTTTCGGCCTCAGCCTGCTGTGCATGGCGTACCTGATCGGTCGGATCTCGGGCTGTCACATCAACCCGGCGGTCACGATCGGCATGATCGTCGCCAAGAAGCTCGATGCCGCCAAGTCGGCGCCGTACTTCATCGGCCAGTTCGTGGGCGGCATCGTCGGTGCCGGCATCATCGCACTCACCCTGAGCGGCACCGACGGATTCCTGTCGCGGGCCCAGGATGCAGGCTTCGCCTCGAACGGTTACGGCGAGCACTCACCGGGCGGGTTCGACCTGCTGTCGGTGGCGATCATCGAGATCGTCATCACGGCGGTCTTCGTGCTGATCGTGCTCGGCACGACGACGACCAAGGGGGTACCGACCGGGTTCGGTCCGATCGCGGCGGGTCTCGGCCTCACGTTGGTGCACCTGATCACGATCCCGGTGTCGAACACCTCGGTCAACCCGGCTCGCTCGCTGGCCACCGCGGTGTTCCAGGGCGACTGGGCACTCGGCCAGGTCTGGGCCTTCATCCTGTTCCCGGCGATCGGCGCGGTGCTCGCCGGCGCACTGTGGATGGTGATCGGCGAGCCCGAAGCGACCGACGGCGAGTTCCTCTGATCCCCTGTCGCTGTGAGCGATGCACGCACGATCTGCGTGCATCGCTCACCGCCGGGCACATTTGGGTGGGTTTTCCCGCCCCCTGATAAGTTCTCGACCCGATGTCGGTGTTCCTGCGCGATTACTTAACCGTGGTTTGGTTCGGCCTCACCGCCATAGCGGTGGGTGCCCTCCTGCTGGGTCTCGCGGCCCTCGTTCGGCCCTCGAGCCCCAACTACGACAAGGGGATCGCCTACGAATCGGGCGTCGATCCGGTCGGAATCGGCTGGTCGCAGAGCCAGGTCCGGTACTACGTGTTCGCCCTGCTGTTCGTGATCTTCGACGTGGAAGCGGTGTTCCTCTTCCCGTGGGCGGCGAACATCGAGCGCTACGGCACCTTCGGGCTGGTTGCCATGCTGATCTTCATCGTGCTGCTGCTCGACGGATTGGTGTACGCCTGGAAGCGCGGGTTGCTCCGATGGGTGTGAGGCTGACCGTCATGATCGTCCCGATGAC
>CAVPJT010000034.1:0-81930 GCA_963705485.1 Ilumatobacteraceae bacterium | reverse complement strand
TGACCGCGCCCCGTCGTCTCATCGATGACTGAAGAGATCCGCGCTGCGATTGCGGAGAACGGGCCGATTCCGTTCGAGCGGTTCATGGACCTCGCGCTCTACGGCGTCGAGGGGTTCTACACCAAGGCTGACGGCGGGTCCGCTGGACGCCGGGGTGATTTCATCACCTCGCCGGAGGTCGGCCCGCTGTTTGGCGCCGTGATCGCCCGGTACCTCGACGCCGAGTGGAAGCGCATCGGTGAGCCGGATGAGTTCACCGTCGTCGACGCCGGCGCTGGACCTGGAACGCTCGCCAGATCGGTGCTGGCCGCTCGCCCGTCGTGCGCCGCGGCGTTGCGCTACATCGCGGTCGACGTTTCGCCGTCGCAGCGTGAGCGTCATCCCCTTGGCGTCGACTCGGTGGCAACGATGCCGACCGAGCAGTTCGACGGCGTCGTGATCGCCAACGAACTGCTCGACAATCTGCCCTTCCGTCTGGCCGTCTTCGACGAGGGCTGGCGCGAGTCGTACGTCGACGTCGGCCCCGACAGCCGCTTCATGGAGGTGCTCTCGGCGCCGTTCGACCCGGCGCCATCTGTCCTTCCGGCAGCTGCGCAGTTCGGTGCTCGGGCTCCGTTGGTCGAGCGTGCAGCAGCCTTCGTGAGGGACACCCGACTGCTCGTGCGGACCGGCTCGGTCGTCGCGATCGACTACGGGACACCGATCACCGCGATGCTTGCCGGTCGTCCGTACCGCGACTGGTTGCGCACGTATCGGGGCAACGAGCGCGGCGAGCACTACCTGACTTCGCCGGGTACGCAGGACATCACGATCGACGTACCGATCGATCAATTGCCCGAACCCGACACGGTGCGCGCCCAGGCACAATTCCTGCAGCGGTGGGGCATCGAGGAATTGGTCGAGGAAGGCAAACGGATCTGGCAGGAACAGGCCGCCCGCCCAGGGCTCGAGGCGATGAGGATGCGCAGCCGCGTCAGCGAGGCCGAGGCGTTGCTCGACCCCGCTGGTCTCGGTGGGTTCCTCGTCGCTGAGTCGGCGCGTGCCTGATCGCGTCGTCGGTCAGGCGAGTTCGTTGCCGTCGGGGTCGATCATGTGCCAGTGGCCGTAGTCGTCGCGGTAGACCTGGAATCCGGTCTCCTTGAGGTTCTGGTGGCCGGTGCAGAGTGGCTGACCGTTCCTCGGCACCGTCGCACCGTGGGCTTTCCAGCCGAGTGAGTGGTCGGCGTCGCACCAGGCAACGGGTTGGTCGCAGCCGATCCAGACGCAGGTGGTGAGCAGCAGCATCACGGCGTCGCGTCCTGGGCCGCGGAAGAGCCGTGACCGGCGGCCGAATTCGATGATGGTTCCGCTGTCGTCGTAGACCGCTCGGCGGACATGGCCGACGAGGGCGGCGTTGATGGCGTCGTCGGGATGGAGCCGCCGTCCCGACTGGGTGCGGGAGACGACATTGCGGAATCGCCTCGGGTCCGGCGTCTCGCCGGAGGCGTGGGCTTCCATCGTGTCATGGTCGAGCAGGATGTCGACGGTGACCGCAGACCTGGTTGGTCGGGCGACCTTCGGGTCGCTGCTGACAGCGGCCCGCGCCATGGCCAGCAATGCGTCGGCTCGGCGTTGAGCCTCGCTGCGGACGAGGTCGCGCTGGGTCGCCTTGCTGCCGAGGCGGTTCCGGGCATCTGCCCAGTCGATGCGCCATTCGGCGTCGACGTACCAGGCGAAGATCTCGGCGAACTCGACCCCCGATGGTTCAGGGAGGAACCCGGTGATGTTCCAGCCGCCGTCGGGTCGGGGGCGCAGGTCGACCTCGCGTCGTGCCTTGGTGCGCTCGTTGCGGTCGTCATCGCCGACCGGATCGGCGAGCGCTTCCCAGGTTCGTAGATTGTGTTCGAACTCGGCGAATGGCAGGTTGATCGCGTCGTCGAGCAACATGCCGGCGTCTCGGGCCAGCACGTCGGGTTCGATCCGCGGGTTGGCGGCGACGCGTCCCATCAGTTCGCTCTGGGCGACACCGACGGTGCCGGTACGAGCGGCGTGTGCCCATTCGCCCAGGCGGTCGCGCATTCGGGCGGTCTGGATGCGTCGGTACGCCTCGGTCCCGGACAGTTGGGCACGTTGCTTGAGGAAGGTTCGAGCATTGAAGTATCCCTGCGACCGGAACGGGGTGCGCACGTCGACGGCACATGCCACATCGGTGGCGGCCGCGTCGGTCAGACGGCGGAGCTGTTCGACGCCCTCGGCCATCCTCGCCAGCGCCTCGGGTTCGATGTCCATCGGATCGAGTTTGCCGAGTGCCTCGATCGTCAGGACCGCCGCAGCGATCGCAGCGCTCACCGTGTCACCATCAGGAACCAGTTCGGCGGAGTCGACTGGGGAGAACCCCGCAAACGGTGGCACCGATCCCGGGAACGGTCGAACCGCTGCCCGCCAAGCATCCAAGTAGCCGATGCCACTCAATCGTGTCGGCGCATCCGTCGCGCGACTGTCCCCGGAAGGGACGGTCGCAGGGCCGGCAGCGGATTGGTTCATGTCTCCATCATGACGAAGGGGTACCCCAGGGTTGGCCGGTCGTCGGCTCCAACGTCAGTGGGAGTAGCTCCGATCACGGCGCTGCGTCCGCGAGCAGCTTCAGCATCACCTCGGGCGTCGGCGATGGTGTCGTCGGGTCGCTGTCGTTCTCGCCATCCCATGTGAACAACACGAGCGTGGAGCCGAAGCGGGCCTGTGCGAACATCACGGTGCTGACCGACTCGCCGCGATTGACGGGTCCACGGTTGAAGAAGATGAGGCTGGAGCTGTCGGCCCCCGCCGGTGTGGCGTGTGCGATCGCCGTCATCGCGGTGCCGGACTCCGGCGGATAGATCTGGCAACCATCGAGTGCGATGTCAGCCTGGATCAGCAATTCCAGCTGCTCTGGCGTGCCACCGAAGACCGATTGCGAAAGACCCGCACCGGAATCGTGTTCGAAGAAGGCCGAGATGCCTGGAGGCTGTTCGGGGTAAACGGCACCACACAACGGGTTGTCGGGGTCGGCGGGTACCGCTTCGATCGGCCAGATCTCGGCGTATTGCCATCCCGGGCCGATGTCGCCTGGCTCGATCACGAACGCGTCGAGCAGGCCCTGGTCAACACGGATCGTGTCCGGTGGGGGTTCCAGAGGCGACGTCGTGGTGGTCGTCGAGGTGGGCGGTACGGGACCTGCCGGCACGACGCCCCGGCCCTCGATCCGTGCCTCGGCGGCGGCGACGAGCCTCCCGACATTGTCTGCTGCGGCAGGCCCGGTGAGTTGGAGCATCGCGGCTCGCGAACCCATCGGCCAGACAACGAAGTAGTGGCGTAGGTCTTGGCGTTTCAACGACACGGCCGAGCCCCAGGTGTCGACGTCGTCGATGCGCTCGACGGTCCAGCGGCCCTCCACGTCGTTGAATGCCGGACAGTAGACGGGCATGTCGTCGACCGCGCTGGACAGCCACCACGCGTAGGTCGAGTCGTCGAACTCGACGACTCGTTCACTGAATGTGGTGCCCTCGAACTCTCCAGAGACTTCGGTCGCCGGCATCGACAGTGCCCGGAACAACACGTCCATTCGCTCGCAGTCGACTGCCAAGCGCATCGTGGAGGCCTGGATCCCGGCGGGCTGTGTGTACGCCCAGCCTGGAACGTCGTCGGATCGGAGGAGCAGCGCGGTCGGGTCGACATCGTCGACGAGCTTGGGGATGTCATCCCATGGGTCGATGGTCGAGACGGTCGTCGGAATCGGCGGGATCGTGGTCGTTGCGCTGGGCGAACGCTCGACGGCTTGAACTGCCGGGAGCGCCGAACAGCCCACGAGGGCCCCGAGCGCGACGATCATCGGCCACTTCACGGGAAGTCATCGGTTGATTGTCGGATCCCCTTGACCGATCGGATCAGTCAGGGAGCGCCGGTTCGGTCAGCTCTCGGCGAAGGGAATTCCCACAGCGACCTCGAACGGCATCTGCAAGGAACGCCCGATTGGGAGATCTGGGCGCCGGTCGCAGCGAACCCGTCCAGATCGCTGTGGAAATCAATCGAGTCACCAGGGTCGCGACATCGGTGACCGTCCGGATCATGCAGGAGGAGCGTCCGCTGCTGGTTGCGACCGTCTGGGGCGTCGACGGCGATCTCGAGGGCCTCGAGCATCACACCACGCTCGGTCCGCACGATGTCGCCGAGGCTGAGGATCTGCAGAGCACCGAGGAGCTGCTCGGCGATCAGCAACGACCGCCGAGGCATCCGTTCTGGAGCACCATCGAGCAACGCCCGACCGAATGGATCGACGACTGGGAGAACCGGGAGGCATCCGAGCCGTCGACCCGTGCCTGGGTACGGTTCGTGCCGACCGCGACCTTCGCCGATCCGTGGGTCGATGCATGCCGCTCGCTGATCCTGATCGACCTCGACTCGTTGCCGTCGGCAACGCGGGCGCATCTCGGTGACCTGGAGCACTTCGCCCCCACGATCGAGCTCACGGCCCGCTTCATCGCGTCGACGGCCGACGAACCGTGGCTGTTGAGCGAGGCGAGCGCGCCGGTTGCATCTGGCGGGTTGGTCGCCGGGGTCGGCCAGGTCTGGACGCGTGACCGGCAGCTCGTTGCACTCGGCGGGAGCACTCTGCTCTGTCGGCCCGCTGCTCGTCGCCCGGACCGATGAGTTTCACGTGCGCCGAGACCTCGCCCTGACGATCGTCGACACGGTTGATCTACCATCGCCACATGGCTGAACAGGGGAACGGCGAAGAGCACCACGACACGATCGACGCATTGAGCGCGGAGAACCGGAAGTTCCCGCCCTCGGAGGAGTTCAAGGCGAACTCACTTGTCACGGGCACGTTCCTCTACGACCAGGCCGCCGAGGACGACGAAGCGTTCTGGGCGCGCCAGGCGTCCGGTCTTGTCGACTGGGCGACGCCGTGGGACACCGTCCTCGAGTGGGACCTGCCCGACGCCAAGTGGTTCGTCGGCGGCCAACTCAACGTGGCCTACAACTGTCTGGACCGCCACGTGCTCGGCGGCAAGGGCGACAAGGTCGCGATCCACTGGGAGGGCGAACCCGGCGACACCCGCACGATCACCTATCGCAGACCTCCTGGATGAGGTCAGCCAGTTCGCCAACGTGCTCAAGGGCCTCGGCGTCCAGCAGGGCGACCGCGTCAACATCTACCTCCCGATGGTCCCCGAGGCGGCGGTGGCGATGCTCGCCTGCGCCCGAATCGGCGCCGCGCACAGTGTCGTGTTCGGCGGGTTCTCGTCGCAGTCGCTCGCCGACCGCATCAACGACGCCGAGGCCAAGGTGCTGATCACCGCCGACGGCGGCTACCGCCGTGGGGAAGTCTTCCCCCTCAAGCCAGCCGCCGACGAGGCCTGCGCCGACACGCCGACGATCGAACACGTCGTGGTCGTCAAGCGCGGCGGCAACGACGTCGACATGATCGAGGGTCGCGACCACTGGTACCACGAGCTGATGGAGGGCGCCTCGACCGACTGCCCTGCCGAGCCGATGGACTCAGAGCAGCTGCTGTTCCTGCTCTACACCTCCGGCACCACCGGCAAGCCCAAGGGCATCATGCACACCTCGGGCGGGTACCTGACGCATGTCACCTACACCCACAAGTACGTGTTCGACCTGCACCCCGACACCGACGTGTTCTGGTGCACCGCCGACGTCGGCTGGATCACCGGCCACAGCTACATCGTCTACGGACCGCTCTCCAACGGCGCCACCCAGGTGATGTACGAGGGCGTGCCGAACCATCCGGGCAACGACCGGTTCTGGGAGATCATCGAGAAGTACGGCGTCACGATCTTCTACACCGCGCCCACCGCCATCCGCACCTTCATGAAGTGGGGCGCCGGGGAACCGGCCAAGCACGACCTGTCGTCGCTGCGCCTGCTCGGCACCGTTGGCGAGCCGATCAATCCGGAAGCGTGGATGTGGTACCAGGAACACATCGGCGGCGGCCGCTGCCCGATCGTCGACACCTGGTGGCAGACCGAGACCGGCGGCATCATGATCAGCCCACTTCCCGGCGCCACGACCACCAAGCCTGGTTCGGCCACGTTCCCGCTTCCCGGGGTCTCGACGGAGTTGCTCGACGACGAGGGGCACCGAGTCGATGTCGGCGGCGGCTACCTCACGTTGACCCGGCCGTGGCCCGGGATGCTGCGCGGCATCTGGGGCGACCCCGAGCGCTTCGAAGAGACGTACTGGTCGCGCTTCGAGGGTCGCTACTTCGCCGGTGACGGCGCCAAGCTCGACGCCGACGGCTACCTCTGGCTCCTCGGTCGGGTCGACGACGTGATGAACATCTCGGGTCACCGGATCTCGACGACGGAGGTCGAGTCCGCGCTCGTGTCGCACCCCGCCGTTGCCGAGGCAGCGGTGGTCGGCGCCACCGATCCGACGACCGGCCAGGCGATCATCGCCTACGTGATCCTGCGCGGGGGAGAAGAGGTCGACGCCGAGGTGCTGCGCTCCCATGTCGCCGCCGAGATCGGTGCCATCGCCAAGCCGAAGCAGATCTACATCACGCCGGATCTCCCCAAGACCCGGTCGGGCAAGATCATGCGACGCCTCCTGCGAGACGTCGCCGAGGGTCGCAACATCGGCGACACCACGACCCTCGCCGATGCTTCGATCGTCGACGAACTCCAGGCAAAGGCCGCGGCGAGCGCCGACGACTGACCCGTCGATCCGGCGGTTGATCTCGCCTCAAGTGCACCCGGTGGCGTGCCGATGACACTGCATGGTTCCGCCTGACGGTGTTCGCACCAAGCGCATCCCCACCTTGTCCTGGAACTCCGTCGTGGAGTCCTCCGACACTCGAGTCCGCCGACTCCGAGTCCGCTGACGTCGCTGCCGCAACGCCAGCGCCGGTCGCCGCGGCCGCTCCTGCGTCTGACTCGATCGTGTTCGAACCGCTGCGCCTCGATTCGCAGCCTGCATCCACCGCCACGGTGACCGCTGCGCCGCCTGCCCCGTGCGCCTCCGCCTGCTGCGCCTCCGGCTCCTGCGCCTCCGGCCGCGCCGACTGTTGCGCCTCCGGCTGCCTCGGCTGCCGCCCCGACCGTCGTGCCGGCTGCTGCCCCCGACGTCGCGGTCGCACCGGCGATCGACGACGTGCCACCGCTGGACGAGCCCGAAACGATCCGCACCACCCCGCCGACGGTCATCGTGCCGGCGATCGGCGACGTCACCTCCGGTCCCGAGTCGGTCGCTCCGGCCCCGTCTCCGGTCGTCGCCGACACGCTCCCGGAGATCCAGGAAGCCACACCGATCCAGGAAGCCACACCGGTCGTCGACCTGGGCGGACCCATGCTCCCGTCGATCCCTGCACAGGTGCAGCGACAGGCGCCCGTTGCCTCCCCGTTCGAGTTCGATCCCGCATCGCCCGGCCCGGCGCCGACCACGCAGCCTCGCCGCAGCAAGAAGCGCCGCGGCCTCAAGCTCGTCGCAACGGTCGTCGCTCTCGGCGGTGTCGTCGCAGCTGGCTTCGTCTTCGGGCAGACCTATCTCGCTCCGAGCGACTGGGACGACGCCACCGAGCCGTATTCGCAAGCGGTCGAATCGGCACGCGGCGTCGAGTTCGCCGAGCCGTTGTCGATCGTCGCCGAGCCGACCGCGGAGTTCACCACACGGCTGCAAACACAGTTGGCCCCCGTCTCTCCCGAGGAGTTGGCCCAGTGGCGAGCCCTCGGGCTCTCGAGCGGCAGCGTCGACGATGCCACGTTGGCGGCGGAGCTGGCCGGATGGCAGGACGCGCTCTACTCGACGGCCGATGGGCAGGTGTACCACGATCTCGGTGTCACCGGTGCCGAACTCGACGCCCAACTCGTCCAGGCGATGGCTGCTGCTTCGCTCGACCAGCAATTGGGATGGTCGGTCGAGCAGTCGCAGCGTGCGCTCGACGCCGCCGCGGCCACGTCAGCGGAGGTGCTCCGACAGGCTCGCGCCGTGCAGCAGTCGAGCGAGTTCTCAGCGCCGGTTCCCGCAGTGCCGACTGACACGGTCGGGGCATTGCCGCCGGTCATCGGATACCAGGTCCTGGCGCCGCACGTGTTCGCCGAGTTCGACGCATCGATCGAACCGGCCGAGCGAACGAACCCACTCGCTGCGCTGGGTGCCGGCGGGCCAGGGATTCTCGGCGCCGAGGTACCGATTCTCGCCACGGGTCCCACGATGGTCGACGGCGACAACGCGATCACGTCGCCTGCCACGAGGGATCGCTCGTTCTGGTACCTGGTGTTTGCGAGCTACCTCGACCAGTCGACCGCCCATGACGCCAGCGAAGCCATCGTGGAGAGTGCGCTGACGGGAGCGGTTCGTGGGTCGGCCGAGTGTGCGTACGCCACCTTCTCCGGCGGGGGTGTCGACCAGACCAACACGCTTCGTGCTGCGCTCACCGCCTGGACCGCAGCCGCTCCACCAGAGATGGCCAGTTCCTTCCTCGCGCCGCCCGACGGCACCCTGCAACTCGTTTCGTGTGATCCCGGCGCCGGCTTCGAGAGTGGGGCTCGGCCCGACGTCGCCCGAGAGCTGCTCGCGTGGCGCATGGCGGAATTGGCCACGATGGAGGCGGTCCGAGTCGGTGGTGGCGGCGCTGCCGAACTCGTCGACGCCTGGGCATTCGTGCAGGCGTCACCAGTTGCGGTCGACCTCATGGCGCTGCCGCCGGCCACGACTCCTGCAGAGATGGCAACCGCTGCCAAGCAGGCCGTCAACTCGCTCTTCACCCCCGCTGGCTGACGCGAACCTTCGCTCGACGCGTTCGCCGAACCAGCGGGCTCAGTCGCGGAAGTTCTGGAACTGCAGCGGGATGCCGATGTCTTCGCCCTTGAGCATCGCAATGACGTCCTGGAGCGCGTCGCGCTTCTTGGCCGACACCCGGATCGACTCGCCCTGCGTTTGACTGGAGGTGCCCTTGGCGGCCTTCTCCTTGATCAGTTTGTTGATCTCCTTGGCCTTGTCCGAGGAGATGCCCACCTTGATCGTGACCACCTGGCGCACCGTGTTCTGCGTGGCATCCTGCACGTCGCCGTAGTCGACGCCCTTGAGTGACACGTTGCGCTTGACGAGCTTCTCCTCCAAGACCGTGCGCAGCGCATCGAGCCGATCGCGGCTGACCGTGGCCAGGGTGATCACCATCTCGTTCTGCTCGATCGTGGAGTTGGTGTTCTTGAAGTCGAATCGGTTGGCGATCTCCCGCTGGGCCTGATCGACCGCGTTGCGGACTTCCTGGGCGTCGACTTCTGACACGACATCGAAGGTGGGCATGGAGCCCAGGGTATCGAACGGGTTCGATTCGGCGTGGCGCTCGGCGTGTCGACCGGTACGCTCAGGCCGCCTCGTTCTTCGCTCGTTCGAGGTACGCACGAACAAGTCATGGGTCGGTGCCCGAGCGGCCAAAGGGAGCAGACTGTAAATCTGCCGGCATTGCCTTCGAAGGTTCAAATCCTTCCCGGCCCACCACAGAGGAAACGCCGGTGCACGTCGCACCGGCGTTTCGTCGTTTTCGTTCAGAGCATCAACTGCATCACGGCCACGTCGAGCCAGCGGTTGAACTTGCGGCCGACCTCGCGTTCGATGCCGACCAATTCGAAGCCACACGCCGCATGAAGTTGGCGCGATGCCATGCCACTCGCCTCGATGCGCGCGATGATCGAATGGAATCCCGAATCGGCGGCGATGCCGATCACGTGATCCATCAAGGTGCGACCGATGCCGAGTCGTGGGTGATCGCGTGACACGTAGACCGAGTTCTCCACCGTGGTGCGGTACGCAGCTCGCTCCTTGTACGGCGACAGCGACGCGAAGCCGACGACGTCGTCGCCGATCGATGCCACCACCGCGGAGAATGCACCGGACCGTTGCGAGAGCCACGGCGCTGTTCGTCGAGCGTGCGGGGTACGAGATCGAACGTGCTGGTGTGGTTCTCGACCTCGACGTTGTAGATCGCCATGATCGCAGCGGCATCGTCGAGCATGGCGAGGCGGACCGCAACGTCACTGGCGGCGCCGGCGCCCCGCGGATCGTCGGATCCTGGCGGCGTCATCGACACGTCGATCGAGAGTAGTGGGATGCGCCGCGAATCCCGCGGTGGTTGTCCCTCGACCGCCGGTACACTCGTCGGCTGGTCCGCGGCAGTGCCGCGTCCCGAAGGGTGCCCCGGTACCGCCACAAACGGTGCTCGCACCCGTCAAGAACGCCCTCTTAGCTCAGTCGGTAGAGCACAGCCATGGTAAGGCTGGTGTCGTGGGTTCGATTCCCACAGAGGGCTCGACCAAGTGGTCGAGCATCCGCTCGGTCACGAGCCAAACCCCTGGCGGCGTAGCTCAGTTGGTCAGAGCATCCGGCTCATAATCGGAAGGTCATCGGTTCAAGTCCGATCGCCGCTACCAGACAGTCATCAACAGATCCGTCACGGACATCACCTCAGGAGTCAGAGGAAGCAATGAGCAAGCAGAAGTTCGAGCGCAACAAGCCGCATGTGAATATTGGGACGATGGGTCATATTGACCATGGGAAGACGACGTTGACGGCGGCGATTTCGAAGACGTTGTCGGAGCGTGGGTTGGCTGATTTTGCGGCGTTTGACACGATTGACAAGGCGCCGGAGGAGAAGGCGCGTGGGATCACGATCTCGATTGCTCATATCGAGTACGAGACGGAGAATCGTCACTATGCGCATGTGGACATGCCGGGTCATGCTGACTACATCAAGAACATGATCACTGGTGCGGCGCAGGTGGATGGTGCGATTTTGGTGGTGGCGGCGACGGATGGTCCGATGCCGCAGACGCGTGAGCATGTGTTGTTGGCCCGCCAGGTTGGTGTGCCGTACATCGTGGTGGCGTTGAACAAGGCCGACATGGTTGATGACGAAGAGTTGATCGAGCTGGTCGAGCTCGAGGTTCGTGAGTTGCTCAACGAGTACGAGTTCCCGGGTGATGATGCCCCGGTCATTCAGGTGTCAGCGCTCTGAAGGCGTTGGAGGGTGATGCTGAGTGGCAGGAGAAGATCATGGAGCTGATGGCTGCGTGCTGACGAGTCGATTCCTGAGCCGGTGCGTGAGTTGGACAAGCCGTTCTTGATGCCGATCGAGGATGTGTTCACGATCACGGGTCGTGGCACGGTCGTGACCGGCAAGGTGGAGCAGGGCATCATCCACACGGGTGATGAGATCGAGATCGTTGGGTTGCGTGACACGCAGAAGACGACGTGTACGGGTGTGGAGATGTTCCGTAAGTTGCTCGATGAGGGTCAGGCGGGTGACAACATTGGTGCGCTGCTTCGTGGCACGGCGAAGGAGGATGTGGAGCGTGGGCAGGTGTTGTGTGCACCGGGTTCGCATTACGCCGCACACGAATTTCGAGGGTCAGGTGTACATCTTGACCAAGGATGAGGGTGGGCGTCACAAGCCGTTCTTCAACAATTATCGGCCGCAGTTCTTCTTCCGGACGACGGATGTGACCGGCACGATCGAGTTGCCGTCGGGGACGGAGATGGTGATGCCTGGTGACAACGTCGAGATGACGGTGGAGTTGGGTAAGCCGATCGCGATGGACGAGGGTCTGCGGTTCGCTATTCGTGAGGGTGGCCGCACGGTTGGTGCCGGCCGCGTCACCAAGATCCTCAAGTGATTTGATCCGATTCCGGATCCGAGAGAGAGAAGTTCGACATGGCCAAGAGTGACAAGCGGGTCAAAGTGACCCTCGAGTGCACCGAGTGCAAACGACGCAACTACATCACGATGAAGTCGAAGATCAACGATCGTGAGCGTCTCGAGATGAAGAAGTACTGCGCCAACGAGCGTCAGCACACCCTCCACAAGGAGACCCGCTGACCCCACGGCGCTGACAGACGGGCAGCGAGTGCGGTCGGCAACGGCCGCAGTCAGCCTTCTGGGATCGCTGGTACCCTCGACCGGGTACTCGGCGTTCCCGCCCGAGGGCAGTAGCTCAGCTGGTAGAGCATCGGTCTCCAAAACCGACGGTCGGGGGTTCGAGTCCCTCCTGCCCTGCCCACCACCGAACGAGAAATCATGTCACTGGACGATCTGAACCGCGAACAGAAGCGACAGCTTCGCAAGATGGGTGCCCTCGACGAGCAGGGCAAGCCGACGCGCGCCCAGCGACAGCAGCCGAAGAAGAAGAGTGACCGGGTCGGCCCCCGCCAGTACCTGCGCGAAGTCCGCGACGAGATGCGCAAGGTCGCCTGGCCGAAGCGGCCCGGAGGTCAAGCGCTACTCGATCATCGTGATCATCACCGTCGTGATCTACACCGCACTGGTCGGCGGCCTCGACTTCCTGTTCGGTGAGCTCTCCCAGTGGTTCTACTCGAGCTGACACCGACATGACCGACGACCTGACTGAGACCACTGACATGAGCGACAACGACACCCCCACCGACGAGGCGACCCCCAGCCCTGTCGACCTCCTCCCGGTCGGCGACACCGACGTCCTCGCCGACGACGCCCGACGTCGACGACGAGTCCGACACCGGCTCGGACGTCGCTGAAGAAGTCGAAGCCGTCCACGTCGAGTCCGACGAGACCCAGGCTGCCGACGAAGACGCAGTCAGCTGCCGAGGGACGAGCGCCAGCGACGAGGCAGACACCGACGCCGACCCGATGGTCAGCCGAGGAGGGCGGTGAGGACGCCGGAAAGCGTTCTCGACGACCCGACCATGCGTCCGGGCCAGTGGTACGTCGTGCACACGCAGTCGGGCTACGAGAAGAAGGTCACCGCCAACCTCGAGGCTCGCATCCAGTCGATGAACATGGAGGACAAGATCTACGAGATCGTCATCCCCATGGAAGAGGTCGACGAGTTCAAGAACGGCAAGAAGCAGACCGTGCAGCGCAAGGTCTTCCCCGGCTACCTGCTCGTGCGTTGCGTGATGGACGACGAGTCCTGGTACTGCGTGCGCAACACGCCGGGCATCACCGGCTTCGTCGGCCAGAGCCGCCACGGCCAGAAGCCGACGCCGCTGTCGCGTCGTGAGGTCAAGACGTTCCTCACGCCGAAGACCGAGGGCGTCGACGCAGCCCCGCGCCGCAAGGCCAAGCTCGACTACGAAGAAGGCGAGAGCGTCCGCGTGAAGGAAGGCCCGTTCGCCGACTTCACCGGCGAGATCGCCGAGATCAACGCCGACCACATGAAGCTCAAGGTCCTCGTCAACATCTTCGGTCGCGAGACCCTGGTGGAGATGGACTTCAGCCAGGTCGCCAAACTCTGATTCGCCACCGGCGACGGAACACACTCGAACACGAAACCCAAAGGGAACATCGCCATGGCGAAGAAGAAAGTACTCACGGTCGTCAAGATCCAGATCGAGGCCGGCAAGGCCAGCCCTGCGCCGCCCGTCGGCACGGCGCTCGGCCCGCACGGCATCGCGATCATGGACTTCGTGAAGGCGTACAACGCCCAGACCGAAGCCCAGGCCGGCACCGTGGTGCCGACCGAGATCACCATCTACGAGGATCGCACGTTCGATTTCGTGCTCAAGACGCCGCCGACAGCGGTGTTGATCCGCGAGAAGGCCGGGCTCGCCAAGGCGGCGAACAACCCGGGCGCCGAGGTGGCCGGTTCGATCACCGAGGCCCAGCTCGAGGAGATCGCCACCATCAAGATGCCCGACCTGAACGCCTACGACATGGAAGCTGCCAAGCTCCAGGTCCGCGGCACCGCCCGTTCCATGGGCATCGAAGTCAAGTAACCGTCACACCGGGGACACGGACCCCGGTTGACACGTCCATCCACGCCACGACCGGGATCACCTCGCCCGGCGGGCCAACCACTGAGGGAGACAGACGATGTCAGGCAAGAAGTACGCAAACGCGCTCAAGAAGTTCGACCGTGACCAGTTCTACGGTCCGGCCGAGGCCGTCGGCCTCGTGAAGACCATGGCGTCGGCCAAGTTCGACGAAGGCGTCGACGTGTCGATCCGCCTCGGCGTCGACCCCCGCAAGGCCGACCAGATGGTGCGCGGCACCGTGGCCCTCCCGGCCGGTACCGGCAAGGACGTCCGCGTCGCCGTGTTCGCCACGGGCGAGGCTGCCGACGCAGGCCCGTGAAGCCGGCGCCGACATCGTCGGTGCCGACGACCTCGCCACCGAGGTCGAGGGCGGCAAGATGGACTTCGACCTCGTCATCGCCACCCCGGACATGATGCCGTCGTCGGTCGTCTCGGTCGCGTGCTCGGTCCCCGTGGTCTGATGCCCAACCCCAAGACCGGCACGGTCACCCCGGACGTCGGCAAGGCCGTCGAGGACTTCAAGGGCGGCAAGGTCGAGTACCGCACCGACCGCTACGGCAACGTCCACGTGCCGCTCGGCAAGGCCAGCTTCGAGCCCGCTGCGCTCGAGCAGAACTTCCGTGCCGTGATCGACGAGATCCAGCGTGCGAAGCCGGCCTCGGCCAAGGGCCGGTACCTGAAGAAGATCACCGTGTCGTCCACGATGGGCCCCGGTGTCCACGTCGACACCGGTCGCTTGAAGCCCGAGTGACCGGAGCATGAGAGGAAGCTGCGGCACCGAGCCGTAGCATCGAGTTCCACATACGAAACGGTCGCTCGCCTGAGACCGTTGGTCCCCGACATCGTTCGGGGGTAATGGGTTCGCCCCGCCAACCGAGGTGCATATCGCCGAAGAACACGCCGCCCGACGAACTCGGGCGTGTGCGCTCCTCGTCGGTGTTCGCATCTGATGCGAGCACCACGAGTTGAGCGAGAGGAGGTATGCACACATGACAACGACAACGACACGACAACGCCGAAGCGAGCCCCGAGCCGACAAGGTCGCGATCGTCGAGGAGATCACCGCCAAGCTGAACGACAGCGTCGCGGTCTTCGTCTCCGAGTACCGAGGGATGTCGGTGGGCCAGCTGGCCGACCTGCGCTCCCCGCTGCGAGACGCCGGCGCCGAGCACAAGGTGTACAAGAACACCCTGGCTCGTATCGCCGCGACGAATGCTGGTTACGAAGGGCTCAACGAGCTACCTGCTCGGGCCGACAGCGCTCACGTTCGTCACCGGCGATTCGGTGGCGGCCGCGAAGGCGCTGCTCGACCAGAGCAAGGCGAACCCACTGCTCGTCATCAAGGGCGGCATGTTGGGCGACAGCCCGATGTCGGCCGATGACGTCAAGGCACTCGCGAGCCTGCCGTCGCGCGAAGAACTGCTGGCCCGACTGGCCGGCGCGTTCCAGGCGCCCCTGGTCAAGACCGCCGGTCTGCTCCAGGCGCTCCCACGCAACTTCGCCTACGGGCTGTCCGCATTGATCGAAAAGCAGGCAGCCGACGAGGCCGCCTGAGCATCACACCCACGTACCGAACCCAAGAACTGCACACAGGAGAAACCAATGTCCACCAAGGAAGAGATCCTCGACGCGATCAGCAACATGACCGTGATCGAGCTCAAGGAACTGCTCGACGCCTTCGAAGAGAAGTTCGAAGTCACCGCTGCCGCACCCGTCGCGGTTGCTGCTGCGGCCCCGGCCGGCGGTGGCGGCGACGTGCTGCTGCTGAGGAAGAGAAGGACGAATTCGACGTCGTCCTCGAGAGCGCCGGCGCACAGAAGATCCAGGTCGTCAAGGTCGTCAAGGACCTGCTCGGCGTGGGCCTCAAGGACGCCAAGGACCTCGTCGACGCTGCCCCGAAGCCGCTGATGGAGAAGGCCAGCAAGGCCGACGCCGAAGCCGCCAAGGCCAAGCTCGAAGAAGTCGGCGCCACCGTCGAACTCAAGTGATCCCGGCGCCCGAGGGCGCTCGATCACCTCAGTCGACTGCAAGAACCCGGCGGCGATCGGTCGCCGGGTTCTTGTCGTTTTCGCGTCGATGCGTCCGCGATGCTTGACATCCGTGGCCGACTTCTTTACCTTGACCGGCAATTCAACGAAGGATCCCGTCCCGCTCGGCGAAACGGCGTCGGGAGCGGTTGACGTTGTGCGTCCTGCGCCGATAGGATCGTACGTTGCCGTGCGTTCACTGTTCCCCCACCGTCCCTTCGGTCTGGATCTGCGCGCCCGGTATCACGTCGCAGCATTCTGCGTCGTCCACCCTCGATTTTCTGGAGAGTGATCCGTGGCGACTCGTCCCGTGTCCCGTGAACGCTATTCGTTCGGCAACCTCAAGGAGCCGCTCGAACTCCCCGACCTGATCGCGATCCAGCGAGAGAGTTTCGAATGGTTCCTCAACGAGGGCCTGGCGAACACCTTCCGCGACATCAGCCCGATCAAGGACTTCTCCGAGTCGCTGCAGCTCGAGCTCGAGTTCGACCCGTTCGACGAGGACCTGCGCCCGCCGCCGAAGTTCACGGTGGAGGAGTGCAAGGAGAAGGACATGACCTACAGCGCGCCCGTGTTCGTGCGCGCCCGGTTCATGAACCGCAACACCGGTGAGATCAAGGAACAGACCGTCTTCATGGGCGACTTCCCGATCATGACCGACAAGGGCACGTTCATCGTCAACGGCACCGAGCGCGTCGTCGTGTCGCAGCTGGTGCGCAGCCCCGGCGTCATCTTCGAGCCGGGTGAGCGTTTCCGCCTCCGCAACCTCACCAAGCACCAGCTCGTCAAGGGCACGATCCACCCGTACCGCGGTGAGTGGATGGAGTTCGACGTCGAGCACAAGCCCGGCAAGGACGTCACCGCCGGCACCCGCGTCGCCCGCAAGCGTCGCCTCGGCATCTTCACGATGCTGCGTGCGCTCGGCTACGACGAGGAGAACGCTCCCGGCTTCCTCGATCGCTTCGTCAACCACTTCGACTTCCTCGAGGGTCAGTGGGACAAGGAGCGCGACATCGCGCCGACCCAGGACGAGGCGCTCGTCGAGATCTACAAGCGGGCCCGCCCGGGCGAGCCGCCCACGGTCGAGTCGGCCAAGGCCTACTTCCGCAATGCGTTCTTCGAGAGCCGTCGCTACGACCTCAGCCGTGTCGGTCGCTACAAGCTGAACCGCAAGCTCGGCGACGAAGTCGCCCAGCTCGGTGCGCTCTTCGGCCTCGACGGTGCGGTCAACGCCGAGGGCGAGCCGCTGCTCGACTACCCCGACGAGAACCAGAACGTGCTCAGCCGCTGCGAGGTGCTCGCGTCGATCACCTACATGCTGCACCTCGTCAAGCAGGAGCCCGGCTACCGCCTCGACGACCAGGACCACTTCGCCAACCGCCGCATCCGCTCGGTCGGCGAGCTGATCCAGAACCAGGTGCGCATCGGCCTCAGCCGCATGGAGCGCGTCGTTCGTGAGCGCATGACCACCCAGGACGTCGAGGCGATCACGCCGCAGACGCTGATCAACATCCGCCCGGTCGTCGCTGCGATCAAGGAGTTCTTCGGAACGTCCCAGCTGTCGCAGTTCATGGACCAGGTCAACCCGCTGTCGGGCCTCACCCACCGTCGCCGCCTGTCGGCGCTCGGCCCGGGTGGTCTGTCGCGTGAGCGTGCCGGCTTCGAAGTGCGCGACGTGCACTTCAGCCACTACGGCCGCATGTGCCCGATCGAGACGCCGGAAGGCCCGAACATCGGCCTGATCGGTGGTCTGTCGACCTACGCCCGCGTCAACGAGTTCGGGTTCATCGAGAGCCCGTACCGTGAGGTCAAGGACGGCAAGGTCACCGGCAAGATCGTCTACATGGCCGCCGACGAAGAGGAGAACTACGTCGTCGCCCAGGCCAACACGCCGCTGAAGGACGACGGCAGCATCCGCGACGAGCGCACGCTCGTGCGTCGGTCGCCGCAGGCCGCCAGCCTCGAGGATCTCCGCAAGATGCTCGAAGCCGAGAGCTTCTTCGGTGCCACCACCGACATCGGCTACGTGCCGCCGGCCGAGGTCGACTTCATCGACGTGTCGCCGAAGCAGATCGTGTCGGTCGCCACGGCGCTGATCCCGTTCCTCGAGCACGACGACGCCAACCGTGCCCTGATGGGCGCGAACATGCAGCGCCAGGCCGTGCCGCTGGTGCGCGCCGAGGCGCCGTACATCGGTACCGGCATCGAGAACCGTGCCGCCCGTGACGCCGCCGACCTGATCCAGGCGATCGACGACGGCGAGGTCACCGAGGTCATCCGGCGAGTCGATCACCGTGCAGTACAAGACCGAGGGCAAGCAGGTCTACCGCCTCGCCAAGTTCCGCCGCTCGAACCAGGACACCTGCATCAACCAGCGGCCCCGGGTGGTCGAGGGTGACAAGGTGTCCAAGGGCATCGATCATCGCCGACGGCCCGTCCACCGACGAGGGCGAACTCGCGCTCGGCAAGAACCTGCTCGTGGCGTTCATGCCGTGGGAGGGCTACAACTTCGAGGACGCGATCATCCTGTCCGAGCGCCTGGTGAAGGACGACGTGCTCACGTCGATCCACATCAAGGAGCACGAGGTCGATGCCCGCGACACCAAGCTCGGCCCGGAGGAGATCTCCCGCGACATCCCGAACCTGAGCGACGACATCCTCGCCGACCTCGACGACCGCGGCATCATCCGCGTCGGCGCCGAAGTCGGCCCCGGTGACGTCCTCGTCGGCAAGGTCACGCCGAAGGGCGAGACCGAGCTGACCCCCGAGGAGCGCCTGCTGCGCGCCATCTTCGGCGAGAAGGCCCGCGAGGTCCGCGACACCAGCCTCAAGGTGCCGCACGGCGAGGTCGGCAAGGTCATCGACGTCAAGGTGTTCAACCGTGACGACGGCGACGAGCTGCCGCCCGGCGTCAACCAGCTCGTGCGCGTGTACGTCGCCCAGAAGCGCAAGATCAGCGTCGGCGACAAGCTCGCCGGTCGTCACGGCAACAAGGGTGTCATCTCCAAGATCCTGCCGATCGAGGACATGCCGTTCACCGCCGACGGCCAGCCGGTCGACATCATCCTCAACCCGCTCGGCGTGCCGAGCCGCATGAACGTCGGCCAGGTGCTCGAAGCGCACCTCGGCTACTGCGCTCGCTGGGGTTGGACCAACCCGACGGCACCAAGATCGGCGACGAGCCGATCCGTGGCACCGAGACCAAGACGCGTCCGAACACCAAGCCCGCCACGTTCGTGGCGACGCCGGTGTTCGACGGCGCGAACTGGGACGAGAAGGAGAAGTCGCTCGACCATCCGACGATCCAGGAGATCCTCGAGCAGCTCAACCCCGAGTCGGCCAACGGCGATCGCCTGGTCGGCATGAACGGCAAGCTCGACCTCTACAACGGTCGCACCGGTGAGCAGTACGACAACCAGATCACCTGCGGCTACATGTACATCCTGAAGTTGGCCCACCTGGTCGACGACAAGATCCACGCCCGCTCGACCGGCCCGTACTCGATGATCACCCAGCAGCCGCTCGGTGGTAAGGCCCAGTTCGGTGGCCAGCGCTTCGGCGAGATGGAAGTGTGGGCCCTCGAGGCCTACGGCGCGGCGTACTGCCTGCAGGAGCTGCTGACCATCAAGTCCGACGACGTGCTCGGCCGTGTCCGTGTGTACGAAGCGATCGTCAAGGGCGACAACATCCCCGAACCGGGTGTGCCCGAGAGCTTCAAGGTGCTGATGAAGGAGATGCAGGCACTCTGCATCAACGTCGAGGTGCTCACCGAGGACGGCCACGAGATCGAGATGCGCGACCTCGACGACGAGGTCTACCGCGCCGCCGAGGAACTCGGCATCGACATCTCCCGCCCCGAGCGCGGCACCGACGAAGACGACGCCCGCCGCGAACGCGGAAAAGGCCGAACGCGCCGCCAACCGTTACTGATCGGGACGACAGGGGTCAGACCCCCGGTGTAACGACCAGTGACTCGACCCGACAGCGAGAACACCGTTACGCCGGGGGTCTGACCCCTGGCGTCACGCGAACCGATCGAAAACGAAGACCGACAGCGAAGAGAGAAGCCCGAAATGCTCGACGTCAACATGTTCGACCAACTGAAGATCCGTTTGGCCACGGCGGATCAGATCCGCACCTGGTCGCACGGTGAGGTGAAGAAGCCCGAGACGATCAACTACCGCACGCTGCGTCCCGAGAAGGACGGCCTGTTCTGCGAGAAGATCTTCGGGCCGACCCGCGACTGGGAGTGCTACTGCGGCAAGTACAAGCGCGTCCGCTTCAAGGGCATCATCTGCGAGCGCTGTGGCGTCGAGGTCACCCGCTCGAAGGTGCGTCGTGACCGCATGGGCCACATCGAACTGGCCGCTCCGGCCGTCCACATCTGGTACCTGCGCGGCACCCGTTCGTGGCTCGCCTACCTCCTCGCCGGCATCGAGCCGAAGGAGGAGCTCAAGGCCAAGATGCTCGAGAAGGTCATCTACTTCGCAGCCCACCTCGTGAGCTGGGTCGACGAGGAAGGCCGTCACGAGGCGCTGCCGAGCCTGGAGGCCGAGTACCTCGAAGAGCGCGACGCCATCCAGAAGGAGATGGAGCTGGCGATCGACCGTCGCTTCAAGGAGCTCGAGGAGACCGCCGCCGAGGCCGAGAAGGAAGACGCCAAGGCCGCCGACCTGAAGAAGATCCAGAAGGAAGCCGACAAGGAGATCGAGGGCATCCGCGAGCGCTACGAGATCGAGCTCGACCTCATCGCTCGCACCTGGGACGAGTTCAAGTCGCTCCACGCCCGCAAGATCATCGAAGACGAGATGCTGTGGCGCGAGATGCGCGACAAGTACGGCGAGTACTTCGAGGGCGGCACCGGCGCCGAGGCGATCAAGTCGCTGATCGACCGCATCGACTTCGACGAGGAAGAAGTCAAGCTGCGCAACGCGATCGACCCGCAGGAGGGCCAGAAGCCGCTCAGCGCCCAGCGCAAGCAGAAGGCGATCAAGCGCCTGAAGATCGTCGCGTCGTTCAACCGTCGTGACGAGCACGGCCGTCGCACCAACGACCCGAAGGCCATGATCCTCGACGCGGTCCCGGTGATCCCGCCGGAGCTGCGCCCGATGGTGCAGCTCGACGGTGGACGTTTCGCCACGTCCGACCTCAACGACCTCTACCGCCGTGTGATCAACCGCAACAACCGGTTGGAGCGTCTGCTCAACCTCGGTGCGCCGGAGATCATCATCAACAACGAGAAGCGCATGCTGCAGGAGGCCGTCGACGCACTGTTCGACAACGGTCGCCGCGGCCGGCCGGTGACCGGGCCGGGCAACCGTCCGCTCAAGTCGCTGTCCGACATGCTCAAGGGCAAGCAGGGCCGCTTCCGTCAGAACCTGCTCGGCAAGCGCGTCGACTACTCGGGCCGTTCGGTCATCGTGGCCGGCCCGACGCTGCGGCTGCACCAGTGCGGTCTGCCGAAGCTGATGGCGCTCGAGCTGTTCAAGCCGTTCGTCATGAAGCGCCTCGTCGACCTCGAGCTGGCGCAGAACATCAAGACCGCCAAGCGCATGGTCGAGCGTCGCCGCCCGCAGGTGTGGGACGTCCTCGAAGACGTCATCAAGGAGCACCCGGTGCTCCTCAACCGTGCGCCGACGCTGCACCGCCTCGGCATCCAGGCCTTCGAGCCGGTGTTGGTCGAGGGCAAGGCACTGCAGATCCATCCGCTCGTCTGCACGGCGTTCAACGCCGACTTCGACGGCGACCAGATGGCCATCCACGTGCCGTTGTCCGCAGAGGCGCAGGCCGAGGCCCGCGTGCTGATGCTCAGCGCCAACAACATCCTGTCGCCGGCGTCGGGTCGCCCGATCGTGACCCCGTCGCAGGACCTGATCATCGGTGGCTACTACCTGACCGAGGCCGTCGACGGCGGCAAGGGCGAGGGCCGGGTGTTCCGCCATCTCTGGGAGGCGCTGCGCGCCTACGACGAGGGCACGCTCGAACTCCACGCCAAGATCACGATGCGGCCTCCCGGCAAGGAGCCGTTCGAGACCACCGTCGGTCGCGTGCTCTTCGAAGAGGCGCTGCCCGAGGACTACACCGAGCAGTTCGGCCACTTCGACGAGACGGTCAAGAAGAAGGAGATGGGCGTCATCGTGGAGCGCCTCTCCGACAACTACGACAAGTCGGTCGTGGCCGATGCGCTCGACAAGCTGAAGAACCTCTGCTACCGCTTCGCGACCCAGTCGGGTCTGACGGTGTCGATCGACGACGTCCGGACGCCTGCCGCCAAGCGGGCGCTCCTCGACGACTACGAGGAGCAGGCCGACAAGGTCGAGAAGCAGTTCCGTCGCGGCATCATCACCGACGGCGAGCGTCGCCAGCAGGAAGTGCGCATCTGGACCGATGCCACCGCACAGGTGCAGGCGGCCATGGTCGCCGAGTTCGAGCAGCAGCGGTTCAACCCGATCCAGATGATGGTCGACTCCGGCGCCCGAGGAAACATGACGCAGATGCGCCAGATCGGCGCCATGCGTGGCCTCGTTGCCAACCCTCGTGGTGACATGATCCCTCGCCCGATCAAGTCGAACTTCCGTGAGGGTCTCGAGACCCTCGAGTACTTCATCGCCACGCCGGGCGCCCGCAAGGGCCTCGTCGACACCGCGCTGCGTACCGCCGACTCCGGCTATCTGACCCGTCGTCTCGTCGACGTCGCCCAGGAGCTGATCGTGCGCGAAGAGGACTGCGGCTCGACGCTCGGCGTGTGGATCGAGAACGTCTCGCCCGACACGGCGAACCGTCGCTCGTATCTCGAGACCAAGCTCTACGGTCGTGCGCTCCTGCAGGACACCGAGCTCGCGTCGCCGATGGTGAAGGACGGCGAGGAGATCTCGCTGCTGCCTCGCAACACCATCGTCGGCGACGAGGAGATGGAGGCGCTGCGCGACGACCCGAACATCGCGCGTCTGCGTGTTCGTTCGGTGCTCACGTGCGACGCCGAACTCGGCGTGTGCGCGATGTGCTACGGCCGTTCGCTCGCCACCGGCAAGATGATCGAACTCGGCGAGGCCGTCGGCGTCATCGCTGCCCAGTCGATCGGCGAGCCCGGCACCCAGCTGACGATGCGTACCTTCCACACCGGTGGTGTGGCCGGCAAGGACATCGCCGGCGGTCTGCCCCGCGTCGTCGAGCTGTTCGAGGCTCGTACGCCGAAGGGCTCCGCCCGTCTCGCCAAGGCGAGCGGCATCCTGCATCTGCGCGAGGACGAGGGCAAGGGCATCCCGGTCGTCGTGGTCGACGATGCCGGCGAAGAGCACGAGGTCGTGCTCCCGCTCGGTGCTCGTCCGATCGTCGAGGACGGCCAGGAGGTCAGGGCCGGTGACCCGCTCACCGATGGTCCCTTCGACCCGAAGGAGATCATGGAGATCAAGGGCATCCGCGAGACGCAGCTCTACCTCGTCGAGGAAGTGCAGCGGGTGTACCGCGACCAGGGCGTGTCGATCCACGACAAGCACATCGAGCTGATCGTTCGCCAGATGACCCGTCGGGTCGGCGTGCAGGAGCCCGGTGGCACCGTGTTCCTGCCCGGCGAGCGTGTCGACTCGAAGCGGTTCCGTGACACGAACCGTCGCATGGTCGAAGAGGGCACGCGCCCCGCCGAGGGTCGCCCGGAACTGATGGGCATCACCAAGGCGTCGCTGGCCACCGATTCGTGGCTGTCGGCAGCGTCGTTCCAGGAGACCACCCGGGTGCTCACCGAGGCCGCCATCGACGGCCGCGGCGACAGCCTGATCGGCCTCAAGGAGAACATCATCATCGGCAAGCTCATCCCGGCCGGTACCGGCATGATGAAGTACCGCGAGTTCGGCATCGAAGCGCCGGACTACGAGCCGATGTCGTTCTACTCGAGCGACGGCGAAGAAGAGGATCCGGCGGCGTTCCTCGCCGGCCTCAGCGGCACCTACGACGCCGAGGCTGCCACCGCCGAACCGATCGGCTGACCCGAACACACGAACAGCGAACGGCCCGGGCCCGTGCCCGGGCCGTTCCGCGTCCGGCTACCGGCGACTCCTTCGTTTGTGTTGCGTTCTCGGGTGCGCCGGGTCACCCGAAATGCAACGCAAACGGGGTTGGGGTCGGCGGTGGGCGGTCAGATCAGGAGTTGCACGATGATCAGCTTGAGGATCATCGCGAGGGGGAACACGAGCGCGTAGCCGGTGTCGACGCGTTCGTCGCCGTCGGCTCGTTCGGCGGCGAACGCCAGCACGGCCGGTTGGGTCTGGATCCCGGCGACCATGCCGGCACCGTCGACGGGGTCGCGTCGCAGCACCCGGATCATGATCGTCGCCAGGCCTGCGGTCGCCGCCGTCACCAGCACACCGGCGACGGCCAACTGCAGGCCCACCCCGGTGCCGACGGCGTCGGCGAACGTCGCCCCCGATCGGATGCCCACGCCACCGAGGAACAGCGACACGCCGAGTTGGCGGATCGTGAGGTTCGCGGCGTAGGGGATCTGCCAGGTGAACGGACCCGACCGGCCGACGGTGCCGAGGACCAGCGCCACGATCAAGGGGCCGCCGCCGACCCCGAGTTCGATCTCGCCGCCGCCCGGTAGCGGGATCGTCAGCTGCGCCAGCAGCAACCCGAGCGCCAGGCCCGTGGCGAAACCGAGCGCGTCGACCTCGCTGAGCCCGCGGTCGGAATCGCCGAGCGCGGCGGCGATGTCGCCCATCTTGTCGGTCGGACCGACCACGCGGAGGCGGTCGCCGAGGCGCAGCACGAAGTCGCGGTCGACGACCAGGTCGGCGTCGCCCCGCCGTACCCGGGTGGCCATCGCCCCGAAGCGTCCCTCCAGGTCGACGTCGCGGAACTTGGCGCCGGCGAGCTCACGCTTCGACACCGAGATGCGACGGAAGTCGAGCTTCTTCCGATCGAGCGCCAGATGTCGCTCGCTGCGGTGGCCGGCCCACTCGACGAACTGGTCGACGACGTCGGGTGTGCCGATCACGGTGCACAGGTCGCCGGGCTGCAACACGATGTCGTTCGTGGCGAGGTCGACGTCGCCGTCGTGCTCGACCCGCGAGAACGTCAGTCGTTCGCCGCGCCAGGACCGCAGTTCGCCCAGCGTCGGGAGCCCGTCGCGGGTGACGATCACCGTGGCGCTCGTCGCGTTGCGTTGCCCGGGCTCACTCGCCGGGACCACCTCGCCCCGCCCGGGATGCCGGACACGGCGCAGCGACCAGCCCGCCGCGACGATCATCGCGACCACGCCGAGCGGGTAGGCGAGCGAATAGCCGACGACGGGATCGGTGACCTCACCGCTGGCGATCTCGGGAGCGAGCTGTTCGAGCGCCGCCGACAGCGCCGGCGTGTTGGTCTGCGATCCGGCGAAGAGCCCTGCCCGCGCGCCGGCGTCGAAGTCGAACAGCGCGCTGACACCTCCCACGGTGAGCCCGATCGCGGCGAGGAGCACGACGACGGCGACGCTCACCCGCAGTCCGTCCTGGCGCAGTCCGCCGAAGAACGCCGGGCCCGACGCCAGACCGATCGTGTAGATGAACAGTGCCAGGCCGAACAGCGGGATGATCGCCGGGAGGTCGGCGAGATCCGGTTCGATCGCCGACACGGCGAGCCCGGCGAACAGCGCCGCGGCGGGTCCGAGCCCGACCCCCTTGATCCGCACCCGGGCCAGCGCGGCGCCGAGCGCGACCACGACGAACAGCACGAGGAGCGGATCAGAGGTGAGCACTCCCACGCCTGCGGTTCTATCACTCTGCGGTCGCGCCGCCGCGATGAGTCGAACCCTCTCGCAGATCGGGGGTGTGGCTCATCGCCGACGGGATCGCCACCGACGGAGCGATGAGCGAAGCCCCGGATGCGGGGGTTTGGCTCATCGGTGGGAAGGGAGGACGGGTGTGTTGCGCGACCGATGGGGCGCCCGTAGCCTTGCAGGGTCCTCTCATCGGGTTTCGTTCCATGAACCGATCCGGTGTACGGCGGGCGGGTCGCAACCCGCGATCAGTCCAACTCACCCCATGTCGATGGCTCTCGCCGCCGACACGACCGAACGAACGAGGTTCATTCGTGCCAACCATTCAACAGCTCGTCCGTCAAGGTCGCAGCTCGAAAGTCACCAAGAGCAAGACGCCGGCGCTCAAGGGCTCGCCCCAGCGCCGCGGCGTCTGCACCCGCGTGTACACCACCACCCCGAAGAAGCCGAACTCGGCGCTGCGCAAGGTCGCCCGTGTCCGCCTCAACTCCGGCATCGAAGTCACCGCCTACATCCCCGGCGAGGGCCACAACCTGCAGGAGCACTCGATCGTGCTCGTGCGCGGTGGTCGTGTCCGCGACCTCCCCGGTGTGCGCTACAAGATCATCCGCGGCGCGCTCGACGCCGTCGGCGTGAAGAACCGCAAGCAGGCCCGCAGCCGCTACGGCGCCAAGAAGGAGAAGTGACCCGAGATGCCACGTAAAGGTCCTGCTCCCCGCCGCGAACTCGTCGCGGATCCCATCCACAAGTCGCAGCTCGTCACGCAGATCACCAACAAGGTGATGCTGCACGGCAAGCGCACCGTCGCCGAGAAGATCGTCTACGACGCGATGGAGATCATCCAGTCTCGTCTCGAAGGCGACGACATGGCGATCGACACCGTCAAGCGTGCGATCGAGAACGTCAAGCCGCCGCTCGAGGTGCGCAGCCGCCGCGTCGGTGGTGCCACCTACCAGGTGCCCGTCGAGGTTCGTCCTCGTCGTGCGACCACGCTGGCGATCCGCTGGACGGTCGACTACGCCCGTGCCCGTCGTGAGAAGACGATGGCCGAGTGCCTCGCCAACGAACTGATGGACGCCGCCAACGGCCTGGGCGCCGCGATGAAGAAGCGCGACGACATCCAGAAGATGGCCGAGTCGAACAAGGCGTTCGCCCACTACCGCTGGTGAACTCACCGACCGGGATCCGGTCACCCGAACGTGAACGGAGCCCGGGGCACGTGCCCCGGGCTCCGTCGCGTCGTGGACGATGTGTCGTCGGCGTCAGCTCGAGCCGGCGCTCCCGACCGATCCTGGGCTGGCCGCCGAGACGGGGCTGGCAGGAGAGTTCGGACTCTCCGCCGCGACCGGGGCCGGCGGCGCCACGGCCGGTGCGCTCCGGGGCGAGGCGGGCGAGGCGACGCTGGCGACCGATGCGGGTGACGCGGGCGAGGCGACGCTGGCGACCGATGCGACGCTGAGGCGACCGCTGGCGACCGATGCGACGCTGGCGACCGATGCGGCGCTGACGCGGGCGAGGCGACGCTGGCGACCGATGTGGTCGGCGCGGGCGGGGCGACGCCGGCCGTGGACGAGTCGGCGGGCGAGCTGGTCGGCGGCACCGTCGACGAGGTCGCCGGGCTGTTTCGGGTCGAGCCGTCGCGGTTGTCGGGCGAGTTGACCGAGTTCGGCTGGTCCAGGACGACGCCATCGGGGAGAACCAATGGGTCGTTGGCCTCGGCGAACGCGAATCCGCCGAGTCCGACGCCGACCAGTGTTCCGCTGACTGCGGCGACCTTCCAGTTGATGCGTGTCTTCGTCATGTGATTGCTCCTTTGGGAGGGTGTTTCGGTTGGTGCTGTCAGTTCTCGCACCCGGGGGTGTGGTTGCCATGAAGCGGCGCTGAGACTTCTCTCATCGGGGAACGCTGTGCACCCGACGCTTCCTCGAGGTGCTGCTCGGCGCGGTGGAGCAGTCGCTCCAGGTCCCGGCGCCAGTCCGGATGCTGGATGCGGTACGGGCCGGTCGCCAGGCCGACGAGGACGCCGGCGGTGACCGTGCCGAGCTCGGTGGGATCGACGCCGAGTGCGGCGACTTCGTCCGCGAAGTCGTGGGCGAGCAGGTCTGCGTACTGGCCGAGTCGGCCTCGCTGGCGGGCGGTCTCGGCCGTCGTTTCCCGGAACCGGAGGTGTGCGAGCACCGTCGCGTAGTCGTCGAGTGGGTCGCCGACGCCCGCATCATCGATGTCGAGCAGTCCAACGATCTGGCCGCCGTCGACGATCAGCTGCGCTTCGTGGAGGTCGCCGTGCACGGTTGCGCTGCGGAGTTCCGAGCGTGCCGCAGCGGGTACGAGCGCGTGGGCGAGGTCATCGATGCGCCCTGCGAGGTCCGGCGCCACGACGGCGAGCATCGCCGCGTGGCCGAGCGCATCCGAGGTTCTCGTCGTCGCGACGGGGACCGTCGAGCTTCACCGACCGCAGACGTTCCAGCAGATCGCGGTACGCAGGAGGAGTCGGCCACGGCGCCCGTTCGAGCTTGATGTGCTGTCGGAGCGTCTCGCCGGAGAGCTCGGCCATCGCCATCCAGCCCTCGTGTTCGTCCGCAGCGAGTACCGGGGGAACGGGCAGGCCCGCGGCGAGGAGTCGTTCGTGGCGCTCGACGAGCGGCCCGACCTGGTTGGGTGGAAGGACCTTGACATAGATCACGACGCCAGTTCGGTCGCAGACACGGATGACCGCGCGCTCCATCGGCCGGTAGGCGACGACGTCGAGTTCGAGTGGTCCTTCGACGACGCCGTCGAGACGGGCGGCGGCGCGATCGGGCGTTGCCATGTGCTCGAGTGCCGGCATGATCGGATCGAACGGCCACCGCCACACGCCGACGCCGAGCTCGCGGTCGTCGACCGTGGCGACGACGGGCAGCGTGCCGGCGGGCGCACCCTGTCGCGACGTCGACGCCATCAGCGTCTCTCGCGAGGGTGTGGCACCGTGCCACGACACCGTGGCGTCGAACCTGACGACGACGTCGGATCCCGGTCGGTACTGGATGTGTACCGCGCGGGCGGCGTCGAGGCGACCGCCCACGGCATCGAGAGCCGTGCGCAGCACCGGTTCGGCGTCGGGCCCGGCCAGATGCACCGCGGCGGGGAGATCGTCGTCGTCGGGCAATGGTGTGTCGGCCACGGCGCCATCGTGTTCGCGCCGCATGGGGAGGTGATGAGGCGTCGAGGAGAGTTCTCTCATCTTCCGGCGGCGGCCGGAACGGCCGGACCGCTCAGGTGCTCAGTCGGTACCCCATCCCGCGCACCGTCTGGATCACGTCGTCGCCGATCTTGCGCCGCAGGTAGCGCACGTAGACGTCGACGACGTTCGAGCCAGGATCGAAGTCGTATCCCCACACGTGGGAGAGCAGTTGCTCACGCGAGAGGACCTGCCCGGGGTGGCGGAGGAACACCTCGAGGAGTGCGAACTCGCGTGCGGTCAGCTCCTCGACCCGTGACCCGACGCTGGCCTGGCGCGAGCGCAGGTCGAGTGACACATCGCCAGCGGTCAGGACGGTCGTTTCGGGCAGCGGGTCGGAACGCATGCGGAGTCGGATCCGGGCGAGCAGCTCCTCGAACCGGAAGGGCTTCGTCATGTAGTCGTCGGCGCCCTGCTCGAGGCCGGTGACCGTGTCCTCCACGCCGTCGCGGGCGGTCAGGATGATGACCGGCATCCGCTCGCCACGCTCCCGGATGCGGCGGAGCACCTCCTGGCCGTCGAGTCCCGGCAGGCCGAGGTCGAGGATCAACAGGTCGAAGGAGTCGTCTCGGGCGAGCGCGACGGCGTCGGGACCGGTGTCGACCGCGACGGTGCTGTACCCGCTGGCGCGCAGTCCTTTCTGGAGGAACGAGACGATTCGTTCCTCGTCCTCGGCAATGAGTACGCGTGTCATGAGGGTTCCTCGATCAGATGGCGTGGGTCGCGAGTCGCTGGGACGTCGACCACGGTCGGTTGGTCGAGCGGCGGAAACGTGATCTCGAAGCGGGCTCCCGAACCTGGTGTGCTCTCGACGCGGACCCTGCCGCCGTGTGCCCGTGCGATGGCATCGACGATCGACAGGCCGATGCCCAGTCCTTCGGGTCGGGTGGTTCTGCTGGTTGCACCGCGGGCGTGGCGGTCGAACAGCGAGGCAGCGACCGACGGAGTCGATTCCCGATCCCGGAGTCGCGGATCCACAGCCGGATCGCGGAGGGACGGCCGTCGTCGATCGACGCGCCCAACGCGATCGTGTCGCCCGACGTCGGTGTGGTCGACCGCGTTCGATGCCAGGTTGAGCAGCGCCTGGGACAACCGGCGTTGGTCGGCGACGATCACCGCGCGGCCCGGCGGCGGCGACAGATCGAGCTGCCAGTCGCGGTCGGCGAGCGGGGTGAGCGTTCGCAGCATGTTGGCTGCGAACTCACCGAGGTCGACCGGGCCGGGATGGAGGAAGTCAGCGCGCTCGGCCTTGGCCAGCAGCAGGAGATCGCTCACGTAGCGGCTCATGCGGTCGAGCTCGTCGGTGATGATCTCCGTGGTCTCCTCACGCTCGGCAGGATCGTCGCCGAGCAGGTCGAGGTGACCCTGTGCGATCGTGATCGGTGTGCGAAGTTCGTGGGCGACGTCGTCGAGGAACTTGCGTTGCTGGTCGAAGCCGGACTCGAGGCGATCGAGCATCGCGTTGAACGTCCGGCCGAGCTCGGCCAGTTCGTCGGTTCCATCGACCGGAATCCGTGCCGAGAGATCGCTGTCGGAGATCTCGTGAGCGGTTTCGGTGAGCTCGCGAACCGGGCGCAGGACGCGCCCCGCCAACGACCACGCCAGGGCCGCCGATGCAACGAGGACGACGCCCCCCGCGATCAGCACGATCCGGAGGTTCTGCGAGATCGTTTCGCGTTCGGCATCCGGGAAGTGGACGACGACGAACGTTCCGAGCACGTCCGTGCCCGACGAGAGCGGCACGGCCAACCATCGGACGTCACCTGCGGTCGTGGTCTGCGCCATCTCGCGCGGATCCAACGATGCGGCCCACCGGTCGACGAGTGTCTCATCGTCGAACAGCTCGGCGGGGGCATCGAAGCTGCGCAGGAACGGCTCGCCGTCGAGAAGTGTGTAGAAGGCCTCGTTGTCACCGGGAACGCTGCGCGACAGAAACGTCTCCAAGATCGCTTCCGCGTCGTCACCGAACGGTTCGCCGGTGTCGGGATCGGTGCCTTCGGCGAGGAGTCGGAGTTCCTCGACCTCCTGGGCCAGTGATCGGCCGATCTCTCGATCGAGCCGGGCGTTGAGCATCTGGCGCGTGACCATCGTCGAGATCGCCAGCGAGGCGGCGAGCAGAGCGACATATCCGATGACCACTCGGGCCCGGATACCGACCCGCGGACGCCACGGCCTGCCATCGGTGGATTCCGTCGCCATGTCAGTCATGGTCAATCATCGTCGTCAGCATCGACGTCGGCATCGTCGTCATCGTCATCGTCGTCATCGTCGTCGTCGTCGTCGTGTACGGGTGCCGGTGGCGGGGCCGGAGCGGGCGGCATCGGCGCCGGTGGGGGCGGAGCCGGCGGCGCCGCTGGTGCGGGCGTGAGGTCGGGTGCCGGAGGCGCTGGTACCGGGTCGGAGCCGACGGGGTCAGAACCGACCGTGGCAGAACCCGCCGTGCCATCGCTCGGCGGTGTCCGGTCGGGGAGGGAGGCCGGTGGCGGCGTGAGGTCGATCGGTTCGACGATCGGTGGCTCGGATCGGAATGCGTCCACGGCAAACCGTACGAGGACCATGCCGACAACCACGGCGGCGACGAACACAGCGATCGTGCCGAGCGTGCGTAGCAGGAGGCGACGGGTCATCTGCCCCCATCGTGGCCGCCAGACGATCTCCTCTGATGAGAGGAGTGTGAGAAATCTCTCATCGGCGGCCTCGGAGCCCGGCCTCAGCCCGGTGGCGATGGCTTCACGAATGCACTAGCGTGGCGCTTGGGGTGAACGGACCGCGTCGGATGCCGCGGTACAGAGACGAGAGGGGAACTCGATGCACGTCCACAACATCTTGAAGGTCAAGGGAACCGCGGTCGCCACGATCGCGCCCGACGCATCGCTCGCCGACGCCACGGCATCGCTGCGCGACCACGGTGTCGGTGCGCTCGTGGTGAGTCGCGACGGTCGCACGATCGCTGGGATCGTCTCCGAACGCGACGTCGTGCGCGCCTTGGCGGCACATGGAGCGTCGACGCTCGGCCACGAGGTGTCGTCGGCGATGTCGACCTCGGTCACGACCTGTCGCGGCGACGACACCATCGATCAGATGATGGCGATGATGACCGACCGCCGGATCCGTCACCTCCCGGTCGTCGACGACGGTGGCCATCTGGCGGGAATCATCTCGATTGGCGACGTCGTCAAGGCGCGGGTCGGACAACTCGAGCACGAGAACAACCAACTGCACGACTACATCCAGGCCCGCTGAGCCCAGGTCGAGTGGCTCAGCTGAGCTCGCCCTCCAGCACCACCTCGACCCCCTGATCCTCGAGGTGGCTGCGGGTGGAGCGCAGCAGCTGTCCTGCGACGGTGCGCGCACGTGTCACCCCGGTCACGTCCAGCTCGATCCGACGACTTCCAGCGGCGGCGGTCGCCAGCAGCAGATCGATCACGGTCTCGGCGGAGATCAGGTCGAACTCCCCGCGCAGGGCGCCCGTGGTCACGTCGCCGTCGGTGTGCCACGACACCACCGGTGAGCGGGGCTCGTCAGGATGGTCGAACACGTGGAGATCGAAGTCCTCCGACAGTGTTTGCAGCACCGCTGCGCCTCGCACACTGTTGCCCCACGAGTCGAGACGGGGGCTGTACACCCCGATGCCGAACTGGGCGGGCTGGACGGCGACGATGCCGCCACCGACCCCGCTCTTCGCGGGGAGTCCGACACGCGCCATCCACTCGCCGCTGTGGTCGTACATGCCGCACGTCGCCATGATCGACAGGGTCAGCGTGGCGGCGCGTTCGCCCATGACCCGGCGCTTCGTCAATGGGTTGACACCGCCATTGGCCAGCGTTGCACCCATCACGGCGAGATCGGCGGTCGTGACCGCGAGCGAACACTGGCGGAAGTAGACCTCGGTGGCGTCGTCGACCGACTGTCGCAGCACGCCGTGCGATCGGGCGAGAAACGCCAGGGCCCGGTTCCGGTCGCCGGTGTCGGCTTCCGACGTGAACACGTCGTCGTCGACGGCCAACTCCCGGCCGGCACAGGCCGAGAGAAACGAGCGGACCCGTTCGAACCGGTCCTCCACGGTCGGCCCGTCGATGAGCGAGGAGGTCACGATCGCTCCAGCGTTGATCAGCGGATTGTCGGGCCGACCGGTCTTCGGTTCGAGGCTGATCGCATTGAACGGCTCGCCACTCGGTTCGAAGCCGACGTGACGATGCACCTCGTCGACGCCCAGCTCCGAGATCGCCAGCGCGTAGACGAACGCCTTCGACACCGACTGGATCGTGAACGGACGGTCGGCGTCGCCGGCGCTGTGGGTGCGTCCGTGGACGCTGACGACCGAGGCGCCGAACCCATCGGGGTCGACATTGGCGAGCTCGGGGATGTAGGACGCGACTTCGCCCGCCAGGTCGCCTCGGACTTCTTCGACGACCAACGCGAGCTCATCGCGGATGGGATCCGGGTCTTCCCGGACACCACGTTCGTGTGTCATCGCAGATTCAACGGTTGTCGCGGCGCGCTCGGTCGCGCGCTCCGGACGCCGTTCGAGACGCCTGGCGGCCCTTGGACGTGGAGCGACCGGTCGCAGCCTTCCCGCGCTTGGCCGTTGCCGTGGTCTTCTTGGGACTCGCGGCACCTTGCTTCGTCGGTGATCCCTTGGCGGCTTTGGCTGCAGCGAGGCGCTCGGCCTTGAGTTCCTTGGCGGTCGCTCGGGCAGCGGCGCCGAGGGCGGTCGCCACCCGTGCCAGCGCGTCTTCGAGGATCTCGGCCTTGCGCTTGGTGCGTTGATTCGACGTCGACGTGCCGGATCGCGACGACTTGGCCTTGACCAGGTCGGCCGACTGGCGGCGATACAGCTTGGTGTACTTGGTTCGAGCGCGACGGACCCGCGTGAACAGTTCGTCGAGTTCGTCCTCGCTGAGCTCAGCGAGCCGTGCTCGTTCGGTGTGCACGAGCAAGGTCTGCTCGGCGGCGCTGAAGAGGTGCAGTTCGGTCGGGTTCATGGGTGGTCCTTCGGGTCTGGGGTCGGGGTTGGGGTTGGGGTTGGGGTTGAATCCTGCACGGCTGGTGTGTCGGCCCGCGGTGTCAGCTCGAGGTTGAGCCAGATCTCGTCGGGGAGGGTGTCGAGGCGTTCTCGCAGCGATGTTCGCACATCGTGCTCTTGGGTGACGGTGACGTCGGGGGTCACCTGTCCGTCGATCTCGACGTAGAGCTTCGGGCCGACCTTGGTCATGCGCACCTCGAGATCGGCGAGTTCGAACCCGGCGCGCACCGCCTCGATGTGCCGATGGGCGGCAACGAGACACCTCGGTAGGCGTCGTTCGGCGTGAGCACGCGGAGCCCGACGATCGCGCAGGCTGCGAGAAGTGCAGCGACTGCGGCTGGAACGACCCCGGTGGCGAGCAGCACGACCATCGCTCCGGTGATGATCAGCGCCATGGCCGAACGAGGTCCGAGCGGCACGGCTCTTCACCTGCTGCGGCGTGTCGACGGCGAGCACCACCAGATCGCCGCTCGTGGTGACCAAGCCAGGAAACGCTTGGGTCCCGATGAAGTCGGACCGTGGGGTCACGACGACTTCGACCACGCCGACGCGCTTTCCGACCAGGTCCGGATCGACGACGAACGGGTGGGCGGCCCGCGGTAATCCGGTGGACGACTCGAGCTCGTTGATCGAGTCGGTCGGACCACGGACGATCACGACGTCGCCGACGTCGACCGAATCGGGCAGTGTCAGCCCGTCGCCGGTTTCGACGCCGACCAGTTCGACGTCGCCGTGCTGGAGATAGGCGACCTCGAGGGACCGGGCGTGGGCGCTGAGGTCGGGCGGCAGGGTGATGGGCGTCCGCATCGGCAACAGGCGCGGTCCGAGCGTCAGCGTGAAGACCACCACGATCGCCAGCAGCGGCACGCCGACGAGGGCGTACTCGAAGAAGTTGAAACGTCCAGCTCCAGCACCGTCCGCAGCATCGGAGATCAGCACGTTCACCGGGGTACCGGTCAGCGCCAGCATCGAGCCAGCGTGCGCGGCGAACGCCAGTGGCATCATCAGCTGTGACGTCGGCAAACCGAGTCGCACGGCGACGACGACAACCATCGGCAACAGCGCGGCAACGGCGCCGTTCACACTGATGATCGAGGTGAGCGCCGCCGAGAGCAACATCGTGAACACGAGTAGTTTGCGGGTGTCGTCGCCTGCCAGACCGATCAACCGCTGGCCCGCCCAGGTGCTCACGCCGGTCGTTTCCAGCGCGGTGCTGACCACGAACAGCGCTCCGATGAAGATCACCGTTGGGTCGCCGAAACCGGCGAGCGCCTGGTCGACATCGAGCACGCCCGTCGCGGCCAGTGAGAGCGCGACCCCCGGATCGCGACGATCTCGACGGCGATCCTGTTCGTTGCGAACAACACGACGGCGACACCGAGAATCGTGAAGACGATCGCAATGTCCGACACGTCGGACAACGTAGTGGCGTCACGGTTCAGCTGTCCCGGGGAGCCGAATGTCAGGGCACCCATGAGGTTCTGGTGGTTCCCGAGTTCGGCGCATGCGACCCGTTTCCATCGGAGTGCCTCGCAGGGGTGTGCCAGCATGGCCCGATGACTTCTACGACCCGACTCCTGCTCGTCGTCCCGCTCCTGATCGCCGCCGCTGCGTGCGGGAGCGACGGGGACTCCTCGAGTGAACCGGTCAGCGATGCGACCGCGGTGGATGACAGCGTTACCGCCGACGTGACAACCGGGCCGGACGACGCGTCGAGCGAGTCCGACACGGAGCCAGCAACAACGGAGTCCGACAACGAGCCGGCTCCGCCGCCGAGCGGCGGCGGCGGAGCGACCTTGACGCTTGCGAACGGTGAGACCTATGAGTTCGCGACCGTGCTGTGCACCCTCGAACCCCAGATGGCGGCGGGTTCGGAGATCCTCTTCACCGCGACGTCCTACGACGACCCCGGACTCGACATCACGCAATTCGGTGACGATGGCACGATCACCGGGGTGGCATCGATCTCGGTGTACGACGGCGACTTCGAGACATTGTGGGAAGCGAACACGATGTTCGGGTCGACCGTCGAGCTCACGTTGGATGGCTCCACGATCCGTGGTACCGCGAGCTTCATCGAGGGAGGCGACATCTCGAACGAGGCGGTCGATGGTGAGGTCGTTGCCAACTGCTGAGCGGACAAGACGCCGCTCCCACGAACCGAGCTGAAACACCGGTCACGACGCGGTGGGGGCGGCCCGGTGGCCGGTACACTCGATGACCGTGCCTGCGTCGATCCAGACGTCATGGCCCACGATCAGTCAGACAGATCACGACCCCCCAGTCGCCCTTTGACACGGAAGTAGTAGAGATGGCCAAGCGAGAGTTTCCCCTGGAGCGCACCCGGAACATCGGGATCATGGCGCACATCGACGCCGGCAAGACCACCACCACCGAGCGCATCCTCTACTACACCGGCAAGAGCTACAAGATCGGCGAGGTCCACGACGGCGCCGCCACGATGGACCACATGGCCCAGGAGCAGGAGCGTGGCATCACGATCACCTCCGCCGCCACCACCTGTGTCTGGAACAACCACCGCATCAACATCATCGACACGCCCGGGCCACGTCGACTTCACCATCGAAGTCGAGCGCTCGCTGCGCGTGCTCGACGGCGCGGTCACCGTGTTCGACTCGGTCGCCGGCGTCGAGCCGCAGACCGAGACCGTGTGGCGTCAGGCCAACAAGTACAACGTGCCCCGCATGTGCTTCGTCAACAAGATGGACCGCATCGGCGCCGACTTCTATCGCACCGTGCAGATGGTGAAGGATCGCCTCCAGGCGAACCCGCTCGTGCTCCATCTGCCCATCGGCGCCGGTGGTCCCGAAGCCGTCAAGGCCTTCGAGGGCCTCGTCGACATCGTCAGGATGAAGGCGCTCGTCTGGCGCGACATCGACGAAAAGGACCTCGGCGCGACATACGAAATCGAGGACATCCCCGCCGACATGGTCGATCAGGCCAACGAGTACCGCGAAGCCATGATGGAGACCATCGCCACGCAGGACGAGGCACTGATGGACGCCTATCTCGGCGGCGAAGAACTCTCCGAGGACGACATCAAGAAGGCGATCCGCAAGGGCACCCTGGCGTTCGACTTCGTGCCGATCCTGTGCGGCTCGGCATTCAAGAACAAGGGCGTCCAGCCGATGCTCGACGCCGTCATCGACTTCCTGCCGAGCCCGCTCGACATCGAGCCTGCCCACGGCATCACGATGAAGGGCGGCGAGGAGATCGACACGACCCGTGGCCCCGAAGACAAGGAGTTCGCGGCGCTCGCCTTCAAGATCGTCGCCGATCCCTTCGGCAAGCTCACCTACTTCCGGGTCTACTCGGGCGAGATCAGCAAGGGCGAGGAGGTCTACAACTCCACCAAGGAAGATCGCGAGCGGCTCGGGCGCATCCTGCTGATGCACGCCAACCAGCGCGAAGACCTCGACATCGCCATGGCCGGAGACATCGTCGCCGGGCTCGGATTCAAGAACGTCACCACCGGTGACACGCTCTGCGACCGCGATCACGCCGTCATCCTCGAGCGCATGGAGTTCCCCGAGCCGGTCATCCACGTCGCGATCGAGCCGAAGACCAAGTCCGACCAGGAAAAGCTCGGCAAAGCGCTCAAGTCGCTGTCCGACGAAGACCCGACCTTCCGCATCCGCTCCGACGAGGAGACCGGCCAGACCGTCATCTCCGGCATGGGCGAGCTGCACCTCGAAGTGCTCGTCGACCGTATGCAGCGCGAGTTCTCGGTCGAGGCCACCGTCGGCAAGCCCCAGGTGGCGTACCGCGAGACGATCACCAAGGAAGTCAAGAACGTCGAATACCGCCACATCAAGCAGTCCGGTGGTTCCGGCCAGTTCGCCGTCGTCAAGATCGACATGGAGCCGAACCCGGGCGGTGGCTACGAGTTCGAGGACAAGATCTCCGGCGGCAAGATCCCGCGCGAGTACATCAACCCGACCAACCAGGGTCTGCAGAGCTCGCTCGACAACGGCGTGCTCGCCGGCTACCCGACCGTCGACGTCAAGGTGTCGCTGGTCGACGGCCAGTACCACGACGTCGACTCCTCCGAAATGGCCTTCAAGATCGCCGGGCAGATGGCGTTCCGCAAGGCCGCCGAGATGGCCAAGCCGGTGCTGATGGAGCCGATCATGGCCGTCGAGGTCGTCACCCCCGAGGAGTACATGGGCGACGTGATGGGCGACCTGTCCAGCCGTCGTGGCCGCATCGGCAGCATGGAGGCCCGGGGCAACACCCAGGTCGTCAACGCCACGGTGCCGCTGTCGGAAATGTTCGGCTACAGTACCGACCTCCGTTCTCGCACCCAGGGGCGCGCGACCTACACGATGCAGTTCTCGGAGTACTCACAGGTCCCCGAGGCCATCGCCCAGGAAATCGTGAAGCGGGTCCGCGGCGAGTGATCGCCGTCGATCCGACGCACAGCAGTTCTTTGACAACCCACATCTGACAAACAAGAAACGACATTGGAGTCGCACGCATCATGAGCAAGCAGAAGTTCGAGCGCAACAAGCCGCATGTGAATATTGGGACGATGGGTCATATTGACCATGGGAAGACGACGTTGACGGCGGCGATTTCGAAGACGTTGTCGGAGCGTGGGTTGGCTGATTTTGCGGCGTTTGACACGATTGACAAGGCGCCGGAGGAGAAGGCGCGTGGGATCACGATCTCGATTGCTCATATTGAGTACGAGACGGAGAATCGTCACTATGCGCATGTGGACATGCCGGGTCATGCTGACTACATCAAGAACATGATCACTGGTGCGGCGCAGGTGGATGGTGCGATTTTGGTGGTGGCGGCGACTGATGGTCCGATGCCGCAGACGCGTGAGCATGTGTTGTTGGCGCGCCAGGTTGGTGTGCCGTCGATCATTGTGGCGTTGAACAAGGCCGACATGGTTGATGACGAAGAGTTGATCGAACTGGTCGAGCTCGAGGTTCGCGAATTGCTGAACGAGTACGAGTTCCCGGGTGATGATGTTCCGGTCATTCAGGTGTCGGCGTTGAAGGCGTTGGAGGGTGATGCTGAGTGGCAGGAGAAGATCATGGAGCTGATGGCTGCGGCTGACAGTTTCATTCCTGAGCCGGTGCGTGAGTTGGACAAGCCGTTCTTGATGCCGATCGAGGATGTGTTCACGATCACGGGTCGTGGCACCGTCGTGACCGGCAAGGTGGAGCAGGGCATCATCCACACTGGTGATGAGATCGAGATCGTTGGGTTGCGTGACACGCAGAAGACGACGTGTACGGGTGTGGAGATGTTCCGTAAGTTGCTCGATGAGGGTCAGGCGGGTGACAACATTGGTGCGCTGCTTCGTGGCACCGCGAAGGAAGACGTCGAGCGTGGGCAGGTGCTGTGTGCACCTGGTTCCATTACGCCGCACACGAATTTCGAGGGTCAGGTGTACATCTTGACCAAGGATGAGGGTGGGCGTCACAAGCCGTTCTTCAACAATTATCGGCCGCAGTTCTTCTTCCGGACGACGGATGTGACTGGCACGATTGAGTTGCCGTCGGGGACGGAGATGGTGATGCCTGGTGACAACGTCGAGATGACGGTGGAGTTGGGTAAGCCGATTGCGATGGATGAGGGTTTGCGGTTCGCTATTCGTGAGGGTGGCCGCACGGTTGGTGCCGGCCGCGTCACCAAGATCCTCAAGTGATCGGGTACTGACATGGCACAGAGCATCAGAATCCGCCTGAAAGCGTTCGATCACGAGATCATCGACCAGTCGACGAAGAAGATCGTCGAGACGGTCACCCGGACCGACGCCACCGTGCGCGGCCCGATCCCGCTGCCGACCGACAAGCACCGGTACACGGTCATTCGTGGCCCGCACGTCGACAAGGACAGCCGGGAACACTTCGAGATGCGGGTCCACAAGCGCCTCATCGACATCGTGAACCCGAACGGCAAGACCATCGACAGCCTGCAGCGCATCGAGCTGCCGGCCGGTGTCGACATCGAGATCAAGATCCAGAACGGCTGATCCGCACAGACACACGAATCGACGTCACGGGCGGGCCTTCGGGTCCGCCCGTTGCGATTCTGCACTGCGTTGCCAAGTTGTGAACTCGGTGGGAACTCCCGGCCGGGTCGGGCGGGTGCCAACGAACGCAGGTAGACATGACCCATGACTTCGCTGCCGCCTCCGGCTCCCGGCGTCAGCCCGGGCCTGCCGTCGTCCGCACCACGGCGCGACGCCGTTGCGCGGAAGCGTCGTAGTTGGATCGTGGTCGTGGCGGTCGGCGTGGTTGCCTGGACCGCTGGACTCACCGGTGCGCTCGTCGGCAACCAACTGTCCGACTGGATCGACTCGCCACCCAAGAGCGCCAGCGACGAACCGATCAACGTCTCGGAGCCGAGCGGGCCGATCGAAGGTCGCCTCGATGTCGCCAAGGTGATCGATCACATGGCCGCGTCAGTGGTGACCATCAGTGCCGACATCGACAGTCAGTTCGGCCAAGGCCAGTCGACCGGTACGGGTGTGATCGTCTCGTCCGATGGCGAGATCCTCACGAATGCCCACGTCGTCCAGGGCGCGACCGAGATCCGCGTTCGGCTCGCCGGCGAGACCGAACCGCGTGAGGCGCGTTTGTTGGCGTCCGATCCCGGGAACGACCTCGCCCTGCTCCGCATGAGCGGCGACGAGTTCGATGCCGCAGTCTTCGCCGATCCGGGCAGTGTCCGCATCGGCGACGAGGTCGTGGCGATCGGCTTCGCGCTCGGCCTCGACGGCGATCCGTCGGTCACGCTCGGCATCGTGTCGGCGCTCGACCGCACGATCGGCACCGATGGCGCCTTCCTCGACGGTCTCATCCAGACCGATGCAGCGATCTCCTCCGGCAACTCGGGCGGCCCGCTGGTGAACGCTCGCGGTGAAGTGGTCGGGATCAACACCGCGGTGGCGCGCGATACCGCGACCTCCGCGGCCACCAACGTCGGGTTTGCGATCAGCGCCAGAGAGGCGCTGCCGGTGATCGAAGCGCTTCGTGCGCAGTCGAGCGGGGATCCGCGCACCGAGGGGTACCTCGGTGTGGAACTCGGCGAGCGTCGCGACGGTGGCCAAGGGGCCGTCATCCAGGCGGTGCAGGACGACACGCCAGCCGCTGACGCAGGCATCGAGGCGGGCGACCTCGTCGTCGCTGCGGACGGTGCGGCAATCGATGGTGCAACCGGGTTGATCGCGGCGATCCGAGATCTCGGCCCCGGCGACTCGACGACCCTCACGATCGTGCGCAACGGCGATCCCATCGACATCACCGTCACGCTCGTCGAGCGTCCCGGCGACTGACCTCAGTTTCGCACCCCATCTGGGCTCGACCAGGGCGTCAGCGAGGTGGCGACCGGCAACGGCGCCGGTCGCAATGGCGTCTACGTTGCAGGTATGGAAGCGCTCGACGTCATGCGCGGCGGTGCCCGGCCGTTCGGTCTCGGCTACTGGCCGCTCGCCGACGACGACCCGGGCGTGGACGTGCAACGTGAACCGGTTCGGCTCGTGTCACCCGACGGGGCGCTCGTGCGCGGTGTCCTGTGGACGCCTCCCGCAGGGACTCCGTGGAAGACCGCCGTCATCCTCTCGCACCCCCGTGGTGATTTCAGCGTGCATTACGCCTGCCCGCTCCTCGCCGCCGCTGGCTACGCGGTCTTCGGCTTCGGCACGCGGTACATGAACAACGACACCGACTGTCTGCACGAGGCGTGCGTCACCGACGTGCACACCGCCCACGACGAGATGATCCGCCGCGGTGCCGAAGCGGTCGTGCTGCTCGGCAACTCCGGCGGCGGTTCGTTGATGGCGATGGTGAATGCGGAGTTGGGGATCGGCGACGGTTGGATCGGGATGGCGGCGCACCCCGGCGAGGGGGTGTTCATGTTGCAGGTGATCGACCCGTCGGTCGCCGACGAGGGCGACCCGTTCTCGACCGTGCTCGAACTCGACATGTATCACCCCGACAACGGTTGGCGTCCGTGGCCGGAACCGTGCAGCTACGACCCGGCATGGGTCGAGCGGTATCGGACGGCGCAGGTGGAGCGGGTGGCTCGCATCGACGCGATCGCCGAGGCATCGATCGCCGACGCGGATGTGGTGGTGCCCGAACTGCGTGGCGTCGACAAGGCTGCCGAACCGATGCGGTGGCGCGAACTGCGACGCCGCGCCGTGTTCACCGAGTACCTCACGATCTACCGGACGCTCGCCGATCCGGCCTATCTCGACCTGTCGATCGATCCCGACGATCGTCCGATGGGGTCGCTGTTCGCGTTCCCCGACCCGTTCGACGCCAACTACGGCCGAGGTGGTCTGGCACGAACGATGACGGCGCGGGGCTGGTTGAGCACGTGGTCCGGCCTGTCGAGCGGAGCGAAGCTGGCCGACACGATGCCGAAGGTGACCGTCCCGACGCTCTTGATCCACCCAACGGCCGACACCGAGATCAGGGTGTGGCAGGCCAAGGAGATCGTCGACGCAGCCGGCGCCGACGACGTCACCTACATCGAGATGAAGGGTGCTCCGCACTACCTCGAGGGACACCGCCCCGAAGCGATGGCGCACGTCGCCGACTGGCTGGCGAGGCGCTTCCCCTGACGCGACTCCCCCGACTCCTCCACGTTTGCGTTGCACTCCGGGTGGGACGGGCCACCGGAAACGCAACACAAACGTGGTTGTGGTTGGGGGCGCGTGTTGGAAGCACCGAACCGGGCCCATAGCATTGCATGGCCGTGATCGGAAGGCATTCCGACCACCAGACCATTCAGCAATCGATGTCTGAGTAGGCCGCCCGCAACGTCCGGGACCGGAACCGCCCAGCAACAACATGATCTCGTGCTCCGCACGCTCGTCCGTCCTGTTCGCAGAACGGCTAGCGGCGGAGCATTTGCGTGGAGAGCCCCCCGAGGGCTTGGACAACGAAAAGGACCTGCCGCCATGGCACAACAATCGATCGTCGGCGAAAAGGTCGGCATGACACAGACATGGGTCGACGACAAAGTCGTTCCCGTGACCGTGCTTCGTGTCGAACCGATGCGCATCGTGCAGATCAAGACCAACGAACGCGACGGCTACACCGCGCTGCAGGTGACCTACGGTCACCGTGACGCGAAGAAGCTCACGAAGCCGGCCGCTGGCCACTTCGAGAAGGCCGGCGTCGCCCCGGGCAAGCGCCTCGTCGAGCTGCGGCTCGACTCGGTCGACGGCTTCGAGGTCGGCCAGGAGCTGACCGTCGAGCAGATTGCTGCCGGCACCAAGGTCGACGTCACGGCCACCAGCCGAGGCAAGGGCTTCGCCGGTGTCATGAAGCGTCACAACTTCGCCGGTCAGCCCGCGTCGCACGGTAACAACAAGAGCCACCGCAAGCCTGGCGCCATCGGCTCGTGTGCCTTCCCGGCACGCGTGTTCAAGGGCCAGCGCATGGCTGGCCACATGGGCCACGAGCAGGTCACCACGCAGAACCTCGAGGTCGTTTCGTCCGACCCCGAGCGCAACCTGCTGCTGATCAAGGGTTCGGTCCCGGGCCCGGCCGGTGGCGTCGTCCTCGTGCGCAACGCCGTCAAGTTCGCAGGAAAGGCAGGCTGACATGGCCGATCTCACCGTCAAGACCGCGGCCGGCAAGGACAGCGGCACGATCGAGCTCGACGACGACGTCTTCGGCGTCACGCCGAACGTGTCGTTGATGCACCAGGTCGTCACCGCCCAGCTCGCCGCCCGCCGCTCCGGCACCCAGAGCACCAAGACCCGCTCCGACGTGCGCGGTGGTGGCCGCAAGCCCTACGCCCAGAAGGGCACCGGCAACGCCCGCCAGGGCTCGATCCGTGGACCGCACTTCGTCGGTGGTGGCGTGGCCCTCGGCCCGAAGCCCCGCAAGTACGACCAGAAGACCCCCAAGAAGATGGTGAAGGCCGCATTGCGCTCTGCGCTGTCGGACCGGGCCAACGAGGGCAAGGTCGTCGTCGTCGAGAGCTGGGGCTTCGAGGCCCCGAAGACCAAGGACGCCAAGGCCGCCCTCGATGCCCTCGGCATCACCGGGACCGCACTGGTGGTCGTCGGTCGTGACGACGCCGCAGCAGCACTGAGCTTCCGCAACCTGCCCAAGGTGCAGATCATCGGCCCGGGCGAACTCAACGCCTACGACGTGCTCTGCAACGAGTGGGTCATCTTCACCAAGGACGTGCTGCCTGCCGGCACACCGACCTCGCCTGCACCTGGAGCACATGCTGCCGAGGGAAGCGCCAGCGACGAGGCAGCCGACTCGGCCGACCTCAAGAGTGCAGCACCGACGACCGGTGAGGCCGAGTCAACTGAGAAGAGCACATCGTGAAAGATCCACGCGACATCATCATCGCCCCGGTCGTCTCCGAGAAGAGCTACGACCTCATCGAGCGCGGTGTCTACACCTTCAAGGTGAGCCCGAAGGCCTCGAAGCCAGAGATCCGTGACGCCGTCGAGGCGATCTGGGGTGTCGAGGTGCTCAAGGTCAACACCCTCAACCGGCCCGGCAAGCGCAAGCGCACCCGCGGCACCAACCGAATCGGTCAGCGTCCCGACACCAAGCGGGCCATCGTCACCCTGGCAGCGGGCGAGATCCCGCTGTTCGAGAACTGAGCGCATCATGGCTATCCGTTCCCGCAAGCCCACCAGCCCCGGCCGTCGTTTCCAGACGAGCTCCGACTTCAGCGAGATCACCAAGACCACGCCGGAGAAGAGCCTGCTCGCGAAGAAGACCAAGACCGGTGGTCGCAACAGCTACGGCCGCAAGACGTCGCGTCACCGCGGTGGCGGCCACAAGCAGCAGTACCGCATCATCGACTTCAAGCGCGTCAAGGACGGCGTGACCGCCAAGGTCGCCGCCATCGAGTACGACCCGAATCGCACCTGCCGGATCGCGTTGCTCCACTACAACGACGGCGAGAAGGCCTACATCCTGGCTCCTCGTGGCCTCAACGTCGGCGACACGGTCCAGAGTGGCCACGGCGCCGACATCAAGCCGGGCAACGCCATGGCGCTGCGCTTCATCCCCGTCGGCACCACGGTGCACAACGTCGAGTTGCGCCCGGGCCAGGGCGGCAAGATCGGTCGCTCGGCCGGCATCGCCGTCCAGTTGGTCGCCAAGGAAGGCGAGTACGCCACGCTGCGTATGCCGTCGACCGAGATGCGCCGCGTGATGATCGACTGCCGGGCAACCGTCGGTGAGGTCGGCAACAGCCAGCACGAGCTGGTCAAGATCGGCAAGGCAGGCCGCAACCGCTGGAAGGGCAAGAAGCCCCAGACCCGTGGTGTCGCCATGAACCCGGTCGACCACCCGCTCGGCGGCGGCGAAGGCCGCACCTCCGGTGGTCGTCCCGCAGTGTCGCCGTGGGGCAAGCCCGAAGGTCGCACCCGCAACAAGAAGAAGGCCAGCCAGAAGCTGATCATCCGTCGTCGCCGTTCCGGCAAGGGTCGCCGCTGACGCGGCAAGGAAGGTAACTCCACATGTCTCGCAGTCTCAAGAAGGGCCCGTTCGTGGACGACCATCTTCTCAAGAAGATCGACGCCCAGAACGCCGCCGGCGAACGCAAGGTCGTCAAGACCTGGTCGCGTCGCTCCACGATCATCCCCGACATGGTCGGCCACACGATCGCCGTCCACGACGGCCGCAAGCACGTCCCGGTCTACGTGACCGAGTCGATGGTCGGCCACAAGCTCGGTGAATTCAGCCCCAGCCGCACGTTCAAGTTCCACGCCGGCATGGAGCGCAACTCGAAGGGTCGCCGCTGATGACCGGACCGAAGCTCAACGAGAAGTCGTTCGTCGTCGGCGAGCGCTCGGGCACCAAGGCCACTGCTCGCTACGTGCGATCGTCGGCCTCGAAGGCCCGCGTCGTACTCGATCTGATCCGCGGCCTCGACGTCCGCAGTGCCGACGAGGTGCTGCAGTTCACCGATCGTCACATCGCCCGCGACGTCCGCAAGGTGCTCGCCGAGCGCGGTCGCCAATGCGGTCAACAACGACGATCAGGACGCCGACGAGTTGTTCGTCGTCGCCTGCTTCGCGGACGAGGGGCCGACGCTGCGTCGGTTCCGCCCCCGTGCCCGTGGTCACGCGACGCGCATCAACAAGCGCAGCTGCCACATCACGGTGATCGTCGCCCGTATGAGCGACGAGCGCATCGAGATCATCACCGCCCGCCAGGAGCGTGCCGGTGGCAGCACCGGCCGTGGCCGTCCGCAGAGCAGCAGCGCCAGCCGCCGTGCCCGCGTCGAGCGCAGCCGCCAGCAGGCAGGTGGCGCCGAAGAAGTGATCGACGCGATCGACGCCGACGAGGAGATCCTCGACGCCGAAATCATCGACGACGAGACGACCGACGCGGTCGACTCGGAGACCACCGAGTCAGCTGAGGCTCCCGAAGCCGAAGCGGCCGACGACGACGCGACGGCTGAGGCCGCCGCTGAAGAAGCAACCGACACCGACGAAGCCGAAGTCGCAGACGAGGCCGCCGACGTTGACGCACCCGCCGAGGGAAGCGCCAGCGACGAGGCGGAAGCGTCGCGAGGCGGAAGCGAAGCGGACGACGAGGGAGCCACCAAGTAATGGGTCAGAAGATCAATCCGTACGGCTTCCGTCTGGGAGTGACCACCGACTGGAAGTCGCGTTGGTTCTCCGAGCGCGACTACAAGGAGTACCTCACCGAGGACTGGACGATTCGGCGCGAGATCATGACGCGTCTCGAGTCCGCGGCGATCAGTCGCATCGAGGTCGAGCGCACCCGTGACAAGCTTCGTGTCGACGTGCACACCGCCCGTCCGGGCATCGTGATCGGTCGTCGTGGCGCTCAGGCCGACGAACTCCGTCAGCTGATCACCAAGATCACCGGCAACCCGAAGATCCAGCTCAACATCGTCGAGATCAAGAATCCCGAGCTCGACGCTGCGCTGATCGCTCAGGGTGTCGCCGATCAGCTCGTCAACCGCATCGCCTTCCGTCGGGCCATGAAGCGTGCCGTGCAGAACGCACAGCGCGCGGGTGCCCTCGGCATCCGGGTCCAGTGCTCGGGCCGCCTCGGTGGCGCCGAGATGAGCCGCACCGAGTGGTACCGCGAAGGTCGGGTGCCGTTGCACACGCTGCGCGCCGACATCGACTACGGCATGCGCGAGGCCAAGACGACCAGCGGTCGTGTCGGCGTCAAGGTGTGGATCTACAAGGGAGACATCCTCCCGTACAAGAAGCTCAACGAGGACAAGATCGCCCGCGAGGCCGCCATGGCCGTCGGCGAGACGTCCGGCCAGGGTGGACCGCGCAAGGTGGTGTCGTCGGGTGGACCCCGCGACGTCGCTCCGGCTCCGGAAACCCAGCCGCTCGTCCGTGAGGCCGATCCGGAACTCGAGAAGTTGCTCGACGAAGAAGAGGCAATCGCCAAGCGCACCGCGCAGGGCGAGGGCCACGAGACGCCGCACTTCCGCGGCACGGACTGAAAGGGGACGAACCATGCTCATGCCTCGCAAGGTCGCCCACCGCAAACACCATCGCGGCCGCACGAAGGGCCTCACCAAGGGTGGCTCCGGCCTGAACTTCGGTGAGTACGGGATCCAGGCGCTCGAGCCGGGCTGGCTGACCGCCCGCCAGATCGAAGCCGCCCGTATCGCCATGACTCGCTCGATCAAGCGCGGCGGCAAGGTCTGGATCAACGTGTTCCCGGACAAGCCGGTCACGAAGAAGCCGGCCGAGACCCGCATGGGTTCAGGCAAGGGCAACCCCGAGTTCTGGGTGGCCGTCGTCAGGCCCGGTCGCACCCTGTTCGAACTGTCGTACCCGAACGAGGACATGGCCAAGGCCGCCCTCGAGAAGGCGATCCAGAAGTTGCCGATCAAGGCACGGATCATCACGCGTGAGGAGGAGATCTGACATGGCGAAAGACAACGACCTCGTCGAGCTCAGCCTCGGTGAGTTGATCGACGAATTGAAGGCCACCAAGCAGGAGGCGCTGAACCTGCGTTTCCGCAACGCGACCGGCCAGCTCGAGAACACCGCCGAAATCGGCAAGGTGCGCAAGCAGGTCGCTCGTATCAACACCCTCATCCGTCGAGCGCGAAATCGCTGCGGCCGAGGCCGGACAGTGACGGAATCCGAGATGACTGACACAACCACAGACGCAGCAGCTCCCGAGCGCGCTGCACGCAAGACCCGCGAGGGCACGGTCGTGTCGAACGCGATGGACAAGACGGCCGTCGTGGCCGTGGTCGACCGTGTGCGCCACGCGAAGTACAACAAGTTCGTGTTGCGTACCAAGAAGCTGTACGCCCACGACGAGACCAACGACGTGAACGTCGGCGACAAGGTGCGCGTGATGGAGACCCGTCCGCTCAGCAAGAACAAGCGCTGGCGCATCACCGATGTCCTGGAGCGTGCCAAGTGATCCAGCAGGAATCCCGACTTCGTGTCGCCGACAACTCCGGCGCCAAGGAAGTGCTCTGCATCAAGGTGCTCGGCGGTACCCGCCGTCGCTACGCCTCGATCGGTGACATCTTCGTCGCCACGGTCAAGGACGCGATGCCCGGCGCTGCCGTCAAGAAGGGCGAAGTCGTCAAGTGCGTCGTCGTCCGAGTCAAGAAAGAGAAGCGTCGTCCCGACGGCAGCTACATCCGCTTCGACGAGAACGCGGCCGTGCTGATCAAGGACGACCTCACCCCCCGTGGTACCCGCATCTTCGGCCCGGTCGGCCGTGAGCTGCGCGACCGCAAGTTCATGCGCATCGTGTCGCTGGCACCGGAGGTGCTGTGATGAAACTCAAGAAGGGTGACACCGTCGAGGTGATCACTGGCAAGGACAAGGGCAAGCAGGGCGAGGTCGCCTTCGTCTTCCCCAAGGCCAACAAGATCATCGTGCACGGCGTCAACACGGCGTCGAAGCACCAGAAGCCGCGTCGCGCCAACGAGGCCGGCGGCATCATCGAGAAGGATCTGCCGTTTGACGTCAGCAACGTGATGCTGGTGCACAAGGGCAACAAGGTCCGTGTCGGCTACAAGATCCAGGAGGACGGCACGAAGGTGCGCGTCGCTCGCCCGAGTGGAGAGGTGATCGGATGAGCACCGCCGTCGCTACCGAGATTCCGCGCCTGAAGGGGCGCTACAACGACGAGATCAAGGCCAAGCTGCAAGAGGATCTGGGTATCCAGAACGTCATGCAGGTTCCCGGTCTCGAGAAGATCGTCATCAACATGGGCGTCGGCAGGGCTGCTGGTCAGCCGTCGCTGATCGAAGGCTGTGTCGCCGACCTGACGGTGATCTCCGGCCAGAAGCCGATCGTGACCAAGGCCCGTACCTCGATCGCCAACTTCAAGCTGCGTGAAGGCCAAGCCATCGGCGTCAAGGTGACGCTGCGCGGTGACCGGATGTGGGAGTTCCTCGACCGACTGATCTCGGTTGCGATCCCCCGTATCCGTGACTTCCGTGGTCTGCCGGCCCACTCGTGGGACGGACACGGCAACTACACGTTCGGACTCAACGAGCAGACGATGTTCGCCGAGATCGACCCGGACAAGGCTGATCAGCCCCGTGGCATGGACATCACGATCGTGACGACCGCCCACGACAACGACACCGGCAAAGCACTGCTCGATGCCTTCGGCTTCCCCTTCAAGAAGGGCGCCGACGCCGACAACGAGCCCCGCAAGAAGAAGAACCGTGGCCCTCGCTACGGCGGCAAGAAGAAGTGAGCTGAGGCGCTGACATGGCAAAGAAAGCACTGATCAACAAGGCCAACGCGAAGCCGAAGTTCAAGGTTCGCGGCTACACACGTTGCCGTCGCTGCGGCCGTGCCCGTTCGGTCTATCGCAAGTTCGGCCTCTGCCGAGTGTGCCTGCGCGAGCTCGCACACGCCGGCGAGATCCCCGGTCTGACGAAGTCGAGCTGGTGAGGAGACAACCATCATGATGACCGATCCCATCGCCGACATGCTCACGCGGGTCCGCAACGCGAACACCGCCAAGCACGACGAGGTGCGCATGCCCTCGTCGAAGCAGAAGGTCGCCCTCGCCGAAGTCCTCCAGAAGGAGGGCTACATCGAGAGCTTCGAGACCGCACCGTCCCCCAAGGGGGTCGGTGACGTGCTGACCATCACGATGAAGTACTCGCCCGATCGTGACCGCACGATCATGGGCCTGCGTCGCATCTCGACGCCGGGCCTGCGCGTGTATCGCAACGCCGGCACCGTGCCCCGAGTTCTCGGTGGTCTCGGTGTTGCTGTCCTGTCCACCTCCCACGGCCTCATGACCGACCGCGAGGCGCGCAAGCGCAACGTCGGCGGCGAGGTCATGTGTTACGTCTGGTGACCCGGACCGGATCGAGAAGGAAGTAGGAACGACATGTCCCGCATCGGTAAGGCACCCATCACGGTGCCAGCAGGCGTCGACGTCACACTCGACGGTCGGAACATCTCGGTCAAGGGCCCCAAGGGGACCCTCGAGCGTGTGATCCCCGGCACCATCACCATCACCCAGGACGGCGACACGCTCGTGTGCGATCGCCCGAACGACGAGAACAAGACCAAGGCGATGCACGGGCTCACCCGCAGCCTCGTGAACAACATGGTCATCGGCGTCACCGACGGGTTCACCAAGAACCTCGAGATCGTCGGCGTCGGCTACCGCGCCGAAGCCCAAGGTCCGGGCGCGCTGCGCCTCAACCTCGGCTTCAGCCACTCGGTCGACGTCAAGGCGCCGGAGGGCATCACGTTCGAAGTTCCCGCACAGACACAGGTGATCGTGTCGGGCATCGACAAAGAAGTGGTCGGCCAGGTGGCCGCCAACATCCGCAGCATCCGCAAGCCCGAGCCGTACAAGGGCAAGGGCGTCCGCTACGCGGGCGAGCGTGTGGTGCGCAAGGCCGGCAAGGCCGGAAAGAAGTAACGGAGCGTCTCATGACCAAGATCGCCGAAGCCCGCCGAAGTGGCCGCATCCGCCGCCACCGTCGCGTTCGCAAGAAGATCCACGGCACTGCCGCACGTCCTCGTCTGGCCGTGTTCCGGTCGAACCGGCACCTGTCGGTGCAGGTCATCGACGACGACGCCGGCACCACCCTCGCGGCTGCATCGACCAACGAAGCAGACCTGCGCGCCGCCGGCTCGGGGTCGAGCGTCGAGGCAGCCACCCGCGTCGGTCAACTGATCGCCGAGCGCACCAAGGCCGCCGGCGTCGAACAGGTCGTGTTCGATCGTGGCGGGTTCGCCTACCACGGCCGCATCGCCGCCGTGGCATCCGCAGCTCGTGAAGCAGGACTGGAGTTCTGATGGCATTTCCCAGCAACAATCCCGGTGACAACCGTGGCCGCGACAACCGGGGCCGTGACAGCCGTGACAGCCGTGACGGCGACGACAGCGGTCTGCGCGAATCGCGGGTCATCACGATCAACCGCGTCGCCAAGGTCGTCAAGGGTGGACGTCGGTTCTCGTTCACCGCGCTCGTGGTGATCGGCGACGGCAACGGCCGCGTCGGTCTCGGCTACGGCAAGGCCAAAGAAGTGCCGCTCGCCATCCAGAAGGGCACCGAGGAAGCCAAGCGCAACCTGTTCGAGGTTCCCATGGCCGGCAGCACCATCATCCACCCCGTCCTCGGTACCACCGGCGGCGGCAGGGTGATGATGAAGCCCGCAGCGCCCGGTACCGGTGTGATCGCCGGTGGCGCCGCCCGCGTCATCCTCGAAGAGGCCGGCGTCCACGACGTGCTGTGCAAGTCGCTCGGCTCCGCGAACCACATCAACGTGGCTCGCGCCACCGTCGATGGACTCAAGTCGCTGCAACGTCCTGATGAGATCGCTGCGCGTCGTGGCCTTCCGGCCGAGGAGTTCGTGCCCAAGGGTCTGCTCAACGCCTACAACGAACGCCAGAAGAGCCGCGCCGGCGCCGCTGCGGTCCCGACTGGAGGTGCCGAATGAGCGAGGCCACGATCACCGTCACGCAGACCAAGTCGTCGATCGGCACCAAGCCCAAGCATCGCGGCACGTTGCGCGCGCTCGGCTTGGGCAAGATCGGTTCGACCAACACGCTGCCCGACCGTCCCGAGATCCGCGGCATGATCGCCCGGGTCCCGCACCTGCTCGAGGTGTCCGACGCCGCCCCCACGGGCGACACGGCGACCGGCACCGCAAAGAAGGAGAGCTGACCCATGCAGGTCCATGACCTCGCGCCGGCACCCGGCGCCAAGAAGAACGCCAAGCGCGTCGGTCGCGGTACCGGCGGCAAGGGCGGCAAGACTGCCGGCCGCGGCAGCAAGGGCCAGCGTGCCCGCAACACCGTCGCCCGAGGCTTCGAAGGTGGTCAGACACCGCTGAAGCAGCGTGTGCCGAAGCTGAAGGGGTTCAACAACCCGTTCCGCGTCGAATACCAGGCTGTCAACCTCGACGCTCTCGGCGCGCTGGTCGAAGCGACCGGTGACGCCACCGTCACGCCGGAAACGCTCACGGCCAACGGCCTCCTGCGCAAGAAGGCGTTCGTGAAGGTGCTCGCCCGCGGCGAGATCTCGACCAAGGTCGACCTCCACGTGCACGCGATCTCTGGCGCCGCTGAAGCGGCCGTCACGGCCGCAGGCGGTACGGTGACGCTGATCGAGCTGCCCTTCCGTGAAGAGGGCAAGGCCGGTCGCCCGGCCGTCAAGGGCAACCAGTTCGCCAACCGCTGACGCTCTGCGTCCGTTCCACCCCACCATCCCCCATCGCACAGGAGTGTTCTGAGTGTTTTCGCAGCTGGCGAACATCTGGAGGGTCCATGACCTTCGCAACAAGCTCTTGTTCGTTGTCGCAATGGTGGCCGTCTACCGCCTCGGCGTCTTCATCCGCGTGCCGGGCGTCGACCCCATCGCCATCGAGCAGTTGCGTGAGTCCGCCGGCCAGCAGGGCGCGCTCGGGTTCCTGAACCTGTTCTCGGGCGGAGCCTTCGAGAGCTTCTCGATCTTCGCGCTCGGCATCATGCCGTACATCACCGCGAGCATCATCATGCAGGTGCTCGGTGTGGTCATTCCGAAGCTCGAGGAACTCCAGAACGAAGGCGCCGTCGGGCAACGAAAGATCACCCAGTACACGCGTTACGTCACGATCGGTCTGGCCACGCTGCAGTCGACGGGACTCGTGTTCATCTTCGGCACCGGGCGCGGCACGGCGTTCTTCTCGGCTGCCAGCGCGGCGCCGACGGTGCCACTGCTGCCCGATGGTGTCTGGCCTCGGGGCTATCTGATCATCCCGACACTGGTTGCCGGTACCGCCGTGCTGATGTGGATGGCCGAGCTGATCAGTCAGCGAGGCATCGGCAACGGCATGTCGATGATCATCTTTGCCTCGGTCGTCGCCAGCCTGCCCGGTGGATTCTGGAGCATCCTCCAGCTGAACAAGGTGTTCTGGTTCGTCGCCATGATCGTCTTGACCATCGGCATCATCATCTCGGTCGTGTACGTCGAACTCGGGCAGCGGCGCATCCCTGTGCAGTTCGCGAAACGCGTGGTCGGACGCCGCATGATGGGCGGACAGAACACCTACATCCCGCTCAAGGTCAACCAGTCCGGCGTGATCCCGATCATCTTCGCGAGCTCGATCCTGTTGCTGCCGGTGATCTTCTCGCAGTTCCTCGGCTCCGGCGAGGGCTGGCGCGGCGACATCGCCAGCTTCGTCGACCAGTACATCGTCAACCCGCAGAACTTCGTCTACATCTCGATCTTCGCCCTGATGATCATCGCGTTCGCCTACTTCTACAACTCGATCGCCTTCGACCCGGTGCGTCAGGCCGATCAGTTGCGTCGCCAGGGCGGATTCATCCCGGGCGTCCGGCCTGGGCCGCAGACCGAGAAGTACCTCGGCAAGGCGGTCAACCGCATCACGCTGCCGGGCGCCGTGTTCATTGCGATCATCGCCGTGCTGCCCTACATCCTGTTGATCATCGCCGGCATCAACTCCTTCGGTTTCGCCGGCACCAGCGTGCTGATCTCCGTCGGCGTGGCGCTCGAACTGATGCGCCAGATCGACAGCCAGCTCACGCTGCGCAACTACGAGGGATTCCTCAAGTAGGTCGGCCGTGATCCCCGGCGCCCGCCTCATCATCCTCGGGCGACAGGGTGCAGGCAAGGGCACGCAGTGCGTGCGATTGTCCCGGCACTTCGTCGTTCCCCACATCTCGACCGGTGACATGCTGCGTGCCGCCGTGCGTGAGGGTACCGAGCTCGGTCTGATGGCCAAGCGGGTGATGGACGCCGGTGGTCTCGTCGGCGACGAAATCATGATCGGCCTCGTCGACCAACGGCTGTCGGCGCCCGACGCGTCCACTCGCGGGTACATCCTCGACGGGTTCCCCCGCACGATCGATCAGGCCGACGCCCTCGACGGGATCGCCGACGGTCGTCCGATCGATGTCGTGCTCGACCTCAACGTCCCGCGAGAGATCGTGCTCGAGCGGATCTCGGCCCGGCGGGTGTGTCGCGACTGTGGCACGAACTACACCTCGGCCGGCAGCGATCCTGACCCGTGGATCTGCGACGTGTGCGGTGGCGACGTTCAGCAGCGCGCCGACGACACCCCGGAATCGGTCAATCGTCGGCTCGACCTGTACGAGGAGCAGACGTTCCCGTTGATCAAGCACTACGGCGACCAGAACCGTCTCGTCGTCATCAACGGCATCGGTCACCCCGACGCCGTGTTCGACCGCCTGGTCAAGGCCGTCGAAGCGAACCGCAACTGACCGATCTGCGCCCCTGACGTCCCAGGACCGTATCTGCGCCCCCGACGTCCCGGATTGCGGTACCACACGGGCGCAGATCGCGTGTCATGGAGCTCAGAGCCGCTCCGGTGGCGCACCAGCACGTGAGGCCGGACATACTCGCGAGATGGTCGATGCGGCACCGGCGGGGTCACGACGGCGGGGACGACCCCCAGCCACCGATTCTGCCGACACGCGCCGAGCGATCATCGACAACGCACGTCGCCTGTTCGCGGAGCGCGGCTACGGCGGAGTCACGAACAAGGAACTCGCCGAGGCCTCAGGGATCACGACCGGGGCGCTGTACCACTACGTCGAGTCGAAGCTCGACCTGTACGTCGCGGTGCACCATGACATGCAGCGACGGGTCTACGGCCGGTTCATCGAGGCCGTCGAAGGATCAGACACGTTCCTGGGGCAGTTCGAGGGGATGCTCGAAGCAGCGCACAGCATGAACGTCGAAGATCACACGTTGGCCTTGTTCGTCGGCACGGTGCGCAACGACATGCGGCGCTATCCCGAGATTGCTGAACGTCTAGCCCGAGCCGACGCCGCACGCGACGACTTCTTCGTCGGGGTCGTCGACACCGGAGTTGCCACCGGTGAAGTGCGCCCCGACGACCGCGAACGCCTGGTGGAGTTCATTCGCATCATGTTGATCGGACTCACCGAAGGCGCCTCTCAGGGCACGGCGCAGCACCGATGCGCAATCGACGCGGTCCTCGGTCTCCTGCGCGGGGACCTGCTGGCACCTGCGCAGCGTTGAGTCCGCTCAGAACCAGCCGGCGAGCATCGCAACACCGAAGAGGGCGAAGATGACCGCTGAAGAGATCTGGAGGGCGCGTGCGGGAACGCGGTCGCCGATCAGATTCCCGGCGACCGCGCCGACCATGCCGCTCGACGCTGCGCCGAGTGTGGCGCCGATCCAGACCCCGACCGGTGACGACTGTGATGCCAGCGTGGCGGTGGCGATCTGGGTCTTGTCGCCCATCTCGGCCACCGCGATCGATGCAGCGATCGACATCACGACCGCGAGGCTGGTGCGCCGAGCGACGTTCGATGTCGCTGGCTCGTCGTCGTCGACATCTTCGGTGTCGACGCGGCGCAGCGCTGCACCGGCGAACCCGAGGAAGATGAGCCCACCGACGATCTGGATGGGTCGGTCGGGAAGTGCGGCTCCGAGGACGCCCCCGACGATGGTGGCGACCACGTTGGCCGCGGCGTAGCCGATCGTCAGGCCGACGGCGACGGTGCGCAACGAATACCTGGCCCCGAAGTTGAGTGCGAGAAGCTGGGTCTTGTCGCCGAGTTCGGCAACGAACACGACGCCGAAGGCGATCGCCAGGGCAGTGACGAATTCGTTCACGCGGACGGTCGGATCTGCACCACCGTCGTGCCGGGATGACCGCTGTTCATCCGGTGGTGCTGCGCTGGAGGCGACCCGGCCGGACACCGGTGAGGGTGCCGCGTGTCCCTTCGCCCGTCCAGTGCGTGATCGCCCTCGTCGGGAAGCTGCTGTCGCAGATCGAGTTGCAGTGGGCGCCGGCGTCGGTTCCATCGACCACCGTGCTGTTGCGAATCACCAGATCGTGCATCATCGAAGGCTAGCGACCGCCCTCGAATACGGGATCGCCCCGTTGTGCTGACACGAATCTTCAGGCTCGACCTCGAGGGGTGACGCCGTCGACGGCGACCAGTTGCGGGTCCGGAATCATGGACCCGACTCCTACCGGGGTCGAGCGCATCATCGCTGCGAACACGAGCGCCATGGCGCCGATGGCGGCACCGACGAGGTACGCGGTGAGGAAATCCGAGGCCTGCTCGGTTCCGCCGTAGATCGACGTGAGGGTCGAGATGCCGAGTGCGGAGCCGACCTGGAACGCCATCCGCTGGGCCGCAGCTGCGATACCGAGGTCGGCTTCGTCGACCGAGTTCGACATCGTCGCGGTGATCGTGGGCTGAGCGGTGCCGTTGCCGATGCCCTGGATGATCAGCCCGACGATCACGATCCAGAGCAGGTCGGCGGTGCTTCCGAGCCCGAGCAGCACCAGCGCGACGGCAATCGCCATCGAGCCGAAGACGGCCACCGGGCGTTCTCCGATGCGGGTGGCGAGCGTGCCGCCGATGGGTGAGGTGATGGCGAACGATGCCGGGCGCAGCAACATCACCAACGACGTCGCCGAGACCGACAGCGCAAACACCGACTGCAGCATCAGCGGTGCGAGGACGAAGCCGCCCATGTAGGCCGCGCCGGAGAACAGCGCGGCCAGGATGGAGGCGGTGAAGTTTCGCCGTCGGAAGAACTCGAGCGGGAGCAGTGGGAACGCGACGCGGGCCTCGACCACACAGAAGGCGACCAGCCCGGCGACCCCGACCGCGAGCGCGACGAGGACGATGCCGTCGAGTCCTCGTACAGGAACCTGGTTGAGCGCGAACATGGTTGCTCCGGTGGCGATCGCCAGCGTGATGGCGCCGGCGACGTCGAAGCCGACATCGGTGCGCAGCGGGGTCTCGCGGAGGATCAGAAACGCTGTGATCACGGGAATGATCGACAACGCCGCTTGGATCCCGAACATCGGCCGCCACCCGACTGCGTCGATCAACGGACCACCGATCACCAGACCGATCGCCGGAGAGCCAGCGGCGACCAGCGACCACCAACCCATCGCCTTCGCCCGTTCTCCGCGGGTGTACACGCTGTTGATCAGGGCCATCGACGAGGGGATCGTCGCCCCGCCGATCACGACCGCGAGCCCTCGCAGAGCGATCAGCGAGTAGGGATCCCACGCCAAGGTCGTGAGTGCCGTGATGGCGGTCGAGATCGTGAACCCGGTGAGGAACACCCGCCGATGTCCGTAGAGGTCGCCCAACTTGCCGAGAATCGGCAGCGCAACGGCCGAAGCGAGCAGCGGCGCCGAGATCACCCACGCGATCAGGGTCTCGGTGGTGTCGAAGTCGTCGGCGATCGTGCTGAGGCTGACCGCCAGCAGCGTCACGGGAAAGGTCGTGGCGAACATGCCGGCGAGCGCGGTGAGCAACACCCACCGCTTGTAGCTGTCGTCGGCGTCGAGCCGTGCTTGGACGGAGACGCGTGCGACTCCGAACCGTGCTCCGCCGACCATCGTGTCGAGGGTAGCGACGGTCTGATGGTGCCCGACTCAGATCGCGGTTCCGGGCGTGTCGTCTAGCACAACGTGCAGGAAATCGGGCGGACCGCCCATTGGATCTGCGAATGTGCGCCGCTAGCATGACACGCCGGTCTGTTCGCGGACCGTGGTGCACCGTGCCAGCGCAAGCCAGCACGGTGGCCGGAGAAGTGCAAGTTCGTCCAACCCGAGCTCGGCAGCGTGTGCTGTCGTGTCCGGTTCCGCCCCGTCAGATCCGAATCAGAGTGAGGAGAACCCCCTGCCAAAGCCAAAGGAAGACGCGATCGTGCTCGAAGGCAAGATCCTCGAATCGCTTCCCAACGCCATGTTCAAGGTCGCGCTCGACAACGGGCACGAAGTCTTGGCCCACATCTCCGGCAAGATGCGTATGCACTACATCCGCATCCTCCCCGGCGACAAGGTGCAGGTGGAACTCACTCCCTACGACCTCACCCGGGGTCGCATCACGTACAGGTACAAGTAAGAGAGCAACCATGAAAGTACGACCCAGCGTCAAGCCGATGTGCGACAACTGCAAGGTGATTCGTCGCCATCGTCGCATCATGGTCATCTGCACCAATCCCCGTCACAAGCAGCGCCAGGGCTGAGGGGCACAGGAGAAATCACATGGCACGTATCGCCGGCGTCGACATCCCCCGCGAAAAGCGGTTGGAAATCTCGCTCACCTACATCTTCGGGATCGGTCTGCCCACGTCGCAGAAGATCTGCGCAGAACTCGAACTCGACCCCAACACCAAGGTCTCCAATCTGACGGAGGACGAGGTCAACCGGATCCGTTCCTACATCGATCAGAACCTCAAGATCGAAGGCGACCTGCGCCGAGACGTGCAGGGCGACATCAAGCGCAAGATCGAGATCGGGTGCCTCCAGGGCGTCCGTCACCGCAAGGGCCTGCCGGTCCGCGGCCAGCGCACCCACACCAACGCCCGTACCCGTAAGGGCCCGAAGCGCACGGTGGCCAACAAGAAGAAGGCAGTGAGGAAGTAATGGCGAAGCCGACCGCGAGTCGCCGTCCGCGCAAGCGTGACCGCAAGAACGTCAGCACGGGAATCGTGCACATCAAGAGCTCGTTCAACAACACGATCGTCTCGATCACCGACACCGAGGGCAATGTCATTGCCTGGGCGTCGTCGGGTGGTGTCGGGTTCAAGGGCAGCCGCAAGAGCACGCCGTACGCTGCGCAGCAAGCCGCCGAGAAGGCCGGCAAGGCCGCCATCGAGCACGGCATGCGCCGCGCCGAGGTGCAGGTGAAGGGCCCGGGTTCGGGCCGCGACACCGCCGTTCGCTCGATCCAGCAGACCGGCATCGAGGTCACCTCGATCAAGGACGTCACACCGGTTCCCCACAACGGGTGCCGCCAGCCGAAGCGTCGGCGCGGTTAAGGAGAAGACTGAACATGGCTCGCTACACCGGACCCAAGGTGCGCATCTCGCGCCGCCTGTCGGTCAACATCTTCGAGAACGAAAAGGGCCGTCAGGCGCTCGAGCGCCGTCCCTTCCCGCCCGGCCAACACGGCCGTACCCGCCGCCGCAACGCCGGCAGTGAGTACCTCGCCCAGATGCAGGAGAAGCAGAAGGCGAAGTACATCTACGGTGTGCTCGAGAAGCAGTTCCACAAGACCTACGTCGAGGCCCAGAAAATGCAGGGTCCGACCGGTGAGATCCTCCTGCGTCTGCTCGAACAGCGTCTCGACAACGTCGTCTACCGCGCCGGTTGGGCATCGAGTCGTCCGCAGGCTCGTCAGTTCGTCAACCACGGTCTGATCCAGGTCGACGGCAAGCGCGTCGACATCGCCAGCTTCCGCTGCAAGAAGGGTCAGGTCATCTCGTTGTCGCCCAAGGCGCAGAAGATGATCGTGGTCCAGCACAACATCGACACGCTCGACCGCTCGCTCGTCGGGTGGCTCGAGGCGAGCGACGGCGGCAAGGCCGTGACGGTTCGCAGCCTGCCCGAACGCGAGCACATCGACGTGCCCGTGCGTGAGTCGCTCATCGTCGAGCTGTACTCCAAGTAGTCCCCGTCTCTCGAACGTCCCCCGCTCGTCACCCGAACACCCGGAAAGGTCCCGGCACCAATGCTCGTCATGCAGCGCCCCACCATCGAAGCTCTCGGTGAGGAGTCCGACAACCGCGGCCGCTTCGCGGTCGGCCCACTCGAGCCCGGCTTCGGCCACACGCTCGGCAACTCGCTGCGCCGCACCTTGCTGTCGTCGATTCCCGGCGCAGCGATCGTCACCGCACGTTTCGACGACTCGCTCCACGAGTTCGACACGATCCCCGGCGTTGCCGAGGATGTCACCGACATCATCTTGAACCTCAAGGACATCGTTGTCACCTCGGTCTCCGAGGAGGCCGTCACGATGCGTCTCGACGCCCGTGGCGCCGGTGCCGTCACCGCTGGCGACATCGAGTGTCCCTCCGACGTCGAGGTCCTCAACAAGGATCTCCACATCGCCACGCTCAACTCCAAGGGCCGCCTCGCGATCGACCTCACCGTCGAACAGGGCCGTGGCTACCTGTCGAGCAACCGCGAAGACGACAACCGGGTGATCGGCGTCATTCCGATCGATGCGATCTTCAGCCCGGTGCGTCGCGTGGCGTTCCAGGTCGAGCCGACCCGGGTCGAGCAGTCGACCAACTACGACCGCCTCGTCATCGAGATCGAGACCGATGGTTCGATCACCGCTGCAGACGCGTTGGCCTCGGCCGGCGCAACGTTGCGCTCACTCGTCGAGCTCGTCGCCACGATGTCGGACGAGCCCCAGGGCCTGGAACTCGGCGAGATCGTCGACGCCGCGGTGAGCTCGCCGGATCTCGACCTTCCGATCGAGGATCTCGACCTGTCCGAGCGTCCCAACAACTGCCTCAAGCGGGCCCAGGTCAACACCGTCGGCGAGCTGCTGACCAAGACCGAAGACGACCTGCTGAACATCACCAACTTCGGCCAGAAGAGCCTCGACGAGGTCAAGGCCAAGCTCGACGAGCGCGGCCTCACGCTGCGCGGCTGATCGCTGCGACGCACGTAACGAAAGACGATTGAACGATGCCCACTCCACGCCGCTCCCGCCGCTTCGGCAGCTCCGCTGCCCACCAGCGTCTCATGATGGCCAACCTCGCCGCGTCGCTGTTCGCCGCTGAAGCCATCACCACGTCCGAGGCCAAGGCCAAGCACCTCCGCCCGATCGCCGAAAAGTTGATCACCAAGGCGAAGAAGGCCCAGGAAGAGGGCCCGATGCAGGTCCACCGCATCCGTCAGATCGAGGCCTTCCTCGGCGACAAGGAGATGACCTACAAGCTGGTTCACGACGTTGCTCCTCGATATGCCGAGCGCAACGGTGGCTACACCCGGATCCTGAAGATGGGTCCTCGCGCCGGCGACAACGCCCAGATGGCGCGCATCGAACTCGTCTGAGCGTGACCGTGTGTCAGACACGCGCAACGTCCGTCTGACCGTCGCCTACGACGGCACGGACTTTCGTGGGTTCGCCGAGAGCGAGGGCGTTCGTACGGTGATGGGCGATCTCCGTCGAGCCGTCGAAACGATCGTGCGATGCCCGGTCGAGCTGACCGGTGCCGGTCGAACCGATGCTGGCGTACACGGCTGGGGCCAGGTGGTCTCCGGCGAACTCCCGACCGAGATCGATCTGCGGCGTGTCGCTCGCAGCATCAACGGGCTGTGTGGTCCCGACATCTCGGTGCGCGATGTCGCATGGGTGGACGAATCGTTCTCAGCGCGGTTCTCGGCCACTGGCCGCACCTATCGGTATCAGGTCTGGAACGATCCGACCCCGAACCCGCTGCTGGCGCGGACCACGTGGCATGTTCCGATGGGGCTCGATGTCACCGCGATGAATCGTGCGGCTGAGGCGTTGCTCGGCGAGCACGACTTCTCGTCGTTCTGTCGCCGCCCGAGGCCCGCTGCGGGGTTCGACCCACCGAGCCTGGTCCGTCACCTTCGTGCGGCGCGGTGGAGCCACGACGACGACAACTGGGGGAGTTCCCTGCTGGGATTCGAGATCACGGCCTCGTCGTACTGCCATCAGATGGTGCGCAGCATCGTTGGCACACTCGTCGATGTCGGACTCGGTCGACGTGGGGCGGAGTCGATCCCGACGACGTTGTCGGCGCTGGACCGTAGCGCCGCGGGCAGGTGGCACCGCCGACGGGCTTGGTGCTCTGGTCGGTCGACTACAGCGGCGAGCGCTGGGACGCCTGAACGTCGGCAACGATGGCCGAGGTGTCGCTCGATTCGATGCGCGGCAGCAGTGCCAACAATTCGTCCGCTGCGACGGCTGGTGAGAACAACCATCCCTGGAACGCGCGACAGCCGAGGGCTGCCAGGCGGTCGCGCTGGTAGGGCTGTTCGACGCCTTCGGCGACACAGGTGAGCTTCAGGCTCTGGCTGAGGCTGAGTATCGCCGTGCTGAGATTGGTCGCGGCTGGATCGACGTCGATGCCGGCGATGAAACGACGATCGATCTTCACGCCGTCGATCGGAAGTTCGAGCAGGTGCGCCAGGCTCGAATAGCCGGTCCCGAAGTCGTCGATCGACACGTGGATCCCGGCGAAGCGGAGTTTCTGCATATTGGCCAACGATGCGGCACCGGGTGAGAGGAGGTCGGTCTCGGTGATCTCGACGACCAGTTGAGTCGGGTTTGCTCCGGCGCGGCGGCACCGCTCGAGGAACGACGCGCCGAACGCCGCCCGCGAGATCACCTTCGGATCGATGTTGACGTGCACCTCGATCTCGGGATGGCCGGCATCGGCCAGTCGCACTGCGAACTTCAGGGCCTGATCGAGCACTTGATCGTCGACGGCTTCGGCGAGTCCGGCCAACCGAGCCAGTGGCAAGATGTCGGCGACGCCGAGGACCCCGCGGAGCGGATGGACCCACCGAACGAGCGCTTCGATCGCCGTGACCGTGCCGTCGGCAGCGCAGATCGGCTGGAAGTAGGGCTGGATCTGCCCGTCGTCGATCGCCTCGCGGAGCAGTTCGAGCTGGCGTCGCCGCTCGTTGATTGCGTCAACGGAGATCCCGATGGTCTCGGGGTCAGCGAATCGCTTGGCCGACATCAGGTCGTTGCTCGCGCTCACCAGCAGCGCGTCGAGCACCTCTGGCCGCGCTTCGAACGCCATGGCCGTCCGGATGTCGAAGTTGACCTCCTGGCCATTCACGGCGATGGGTCGGGCGATGTCGCGGTGGACGCGCTTTCCCAGCATCTCGACCGCACCCGGGCTGGATGCGCGGATCGCCAGCACGAACTCGTCGCCACCGAAGCGAGCGGTGATCAGATCGGGCCAACGAATCTGGTCGATCCGCTCGGCGACGGCGGAGAGCACGGCGTCGCCGACCGGCTCGCCATAGAGCTCGTTGATCGATCGGAAGTGGACGATGTCGACGATCAAGATGCCCAGACCGGCACCCGTCTGCATCATGCCGTGCGCAGCGCGCATGAAACCGTCGCGGTTCAGCAGACCCGTGCGGCTGTCGTGCTCGGCGAGGAACTCGACGCGATCGCGGGCATCGGCGAGCGACGTCGCGATCTGTGCGCTGATGACGTAACTGGCGACGACCGGATCGTCGAGCAGATTGCTGACCGTGAACTCGCAGATGAGCGGGTTGCCGTCGGCCATGAGGACGCGGGCGTCGAGGGTGAGCGATTCTTGAGGACCGAGTCGTTGGGCAGCGTCGAGGATGCTGTCGCGGTCGTCGTGGTGGAGGTAGTCGAGAATCGAACGGCCACGCACGGTCTCGGGGTCGTGACCGAGGAGTCGGGTCACGGCGCCGTTGACCGAACGGACGAGCCCACGGCCATCGGTCAAGATGACCATGCCGTGCATGTTCGCCATCACGGCGCGCAGCACCTCGGTGTCACCCTGGTCGAAGTCGAGCCGATGGCGATCGGTGACGTCGCGGGCAACGATCACGATCAGTCCGGCCAACGGATCGGGCACATCGGGTTGGCGATACGTCCCTCTGAGTTCGAGATAGCGCCACGTGCCCCGGCCGGTACGGACCCGCAACATGAGCAGGTCGCCGAACACCTTGTCCTGCACGGTCTGCAGCGCGGAGGCCGCAAGGCTCAGATCGTCGGGATGCACCAGGTCGAGCACCGCCGAGCCGAGCAGCTCGGTTGCGTCCCAGCCGAGCACGTCGGCAGCGGTGTCGTTGGCATAGCGCAACACGCCGTCGGGATCGACCGCAAACACCGGGTCCGCGAGGTCGTCGACTGACGGCGCGTTCGAGTTGGCGGAACTCATGTCACGTCATCGGCCTGCAGCGCCACGAACTTGAGGATATTCCACAACCCGTCGTTGCGCCGTTGTTGCTCGCCGGGTCGGCGAGGACATTTGCCCGGTGTGGCCAGCGCTGATCGCGATGCTGCCCACACGCGGGTTGGAGCCCGGTGCTGGTCGCCGTATCATTTCACGGTTCCCCATTGCGGGATACTTGACTCTTCGACTCTCGACAGATTGATTGCGGCATGCCTACGTACACCCCCAAAGCCAGTGAGATCCAGCGTGAATGGCACGTCGTCGACGCAGACGGCCTGGTGCTCGGTCGCCTCTGCACCGAGGTGGCCCGAATCCTGCGCGGCAAGCACAAGCCGACCTTCGCGCCGCACATCGACACCGGCGACCACGTGATCATCGTCAACGCCGACAAGATCGTGATGACCGCCGGCAAGGCCGATCGCACCATGGTGTACCGCCACAGCGGCTACCCGGGTGGCATCAAGTCCGAGACCTACGCCAACCTCCATGCGCGCAAGCCCGAAGAGGCGCTGCGCAAGTCGATTCGTGGCATGCTCCCGAAGGGCCCGCTCGGGCGCCAGCAGCTCCTGAAGCTCCAGGTGTACGCCGGCCCGACCCATCCGCACGCCGCCCAGACCCCCACCAAGCTCGAGATCCCGGCCGCCAAGGCCCGCTGAACGACCGACTGCACCAGAGAGACGCACACACATGGGAACCGCACCGCTCACCCAGACCACCGGCCGCCGCAAGGAGGCCGTCGCTCGGGCTCAGCTCCGACCCGGCACCGGCCAGTTCACGATCAACGGCAAGACCCTCGATGCGTACTTCCCGACTGCGGTGTCGCAGATGGTCGTCTCCGAAGCGCTCACCGTCACCGACACGCGTGAGAACTACGACATCACGGCGTCGATCCACGGTGGTGGCGCCAGCGGCCAGGCCGGCGCGCTGCGCCTGGCGATCGCCCGCTCGCTCGTCGAGATCGATCCCGAGAGCCGTGCAGCCCTGAAGAAGGCCGGCCTCCTCACGCGTGACTCGCGTAAGAAGGAGAGCAAGAAGTACGGCCTCAAGAAGGCCCGCAAGGCGCCGCAGTTCACCAAGCGCTGATCGGGTTCGCCCGATGCAGTTCGGCACCGACGGGGTCCGTGGTGTCGCGCTCACCGAACTGACCACCGACTTCGCTACTCGGCTGGGCCGCGCCGCCGCACGAGTGCTCGGCGTCGACGGCGTCACGGGTGTGGTGGTCGGTGGGGACACACGCGAATCGACCGAGGTGCTCGACCGAGCGCTCTGCGACGGGTTCGCCGCCGAGGGAATGGATGTCGTTCGACTCGGTGTGGCACCCACGCCACAGGTGGCGTTCGAAGCCCAGCGCCGTGGTGCGCTCGGTGCCGTGGTGTCGGCCTCGCACAACCCGTGGACCGACAACGGCATCAAGCTGTTCGCACGCGGTGGCGTCAAGCTCGTCGACGAGGTCGAACGTCGGATCGAAGCCGAGCTGACAGCACTCGCGGGTGAGTCGGCACCGAGTTCGACGGCCGGTACTCACGGGCGGGTTGTCGATGCGAGCGCGGATCACGACGCGTACATCGCTCACGTCGTCGGCTTCCTCAACGGCCTGCGACTCGATGGGATGCGCGTCGTACTCGACGCAGCGAACGGCGCAGCGCACCAGATCGGCGCCGAGGTGTTGCGGGCCGCCGGTGCCGAGGTCATCGTCGTGGCGGCGTCACCCGACGGTCGCAACATCAACGATCGCTGCGGTGCGACGGCGCCATCGCTCGTTGCCGAGGCCGTGGTCGAGCACGGTGCGGAGGTCGGCATCGCCCTCGACGGTGATGCGGACCGACTGATCGCCGTGGACCACACGGGCAACGTCGTCGACGGCGACCACATCATTGCGATCGTCGCCAATGATCTGCATGCTCGAGGCGAGCTCCGCCACGACACGGTCGTGGTGACCGTGATGACCAACCTCGGGTTCCGTCTCGCGATGCGCGAGACGGGTATCGACGTGGTCGAGACCGGGGTCGGCGATCGGTACGTGCTCGAAGCACTCGCTGCCGGTGGGTTCTCGCTCGGCGGTGAGCAGTCGGGTCACGTGATCTTCGCCGATCACGCAACCACCGGAGACGGCATCCTCACCGCGGTCGCCCTCCTCGACTCGGTGCAGCGAGCCGGTCGTCCGCTCGCCGAGATCGCCGCGGAGGCGATGACGTCGCTCCCGCAGGTGCTCGTCAATGTTCGAGTCGCACAACGCACGCCTGACATCGCCGCCCGCCTGGCGGACGAGATCGCCGCTGCCGAGAGCGAACTCGGCGAGGCGGGGCGAGTGCTGGTGCGAGCGAGCGGAACCGAACCACTGGTGCGGGTGATGGTGGAAGCACCGACGCTCGATCAAGCCCAGCGCGTCGCGGGTGCGCTCGCCGCCGCAGCGCAGCGTCTCGCCGACTGAGGCGGGCGTCGCCCCGAACGTCGCACGAACCCGGAGTACCCTTGGGTCCCATGTGCGGCATCATCGGCATTGTCAGTCGGCCCCCGACCCGGGCGACACCCGACGCCGCCGACCTCATCGTTGGGTTGGATCGTGCCGGGGTTGCCCTCACGTCGGTACCCGCCGACATGGTCGAGGCGACGGCGCAGGCCCGAACGGTCGACGAGGCGCTGCGCGGTCTGCCCGGCGTGTTGGCGCTGGCGGATCATGTCGACGTGGTCGCGGCGATCATCGCCCGACTCGATCAGCTCGACGCAGCAACGTCGGAGATCGAGCATCGGCTCGACACCAACGTGGACGAACTCGACGCGGAGGGGCTCGAACGAGCCAATGCCGAACTGATCGACCTCAAAGATGCCCTCTGGGCGATTCGGCACGATCGGCTGCGCACGGCCCGCGAGGTCGAGGGGCTCGCTGGGCGCGACGCTCCCGTCTCCGCGCTCGGCGGGTATCTCGCCGTCCAACAGGCGTTCTCGGCAATCGATCGCCTCGAGGTGCGCGGCCGCGACTCGGCGGGCCTGCACGTCTTCGTCTGGGGTCACGACATCGAACCCGGCGCGTTGGCCGCTCTCGTCGCCGAGCGCGGCGCTGACCCGCTGTTCCAGTCCGGTGCCGTCGTCGACGCCGGAGCGTGTCTGTCGTTCGTCTACAAGGCGGCTGCCGAGATCGGTGAGCTCGGCGACAACACCGCCACCCTGCGCCGGGCGCTGAGCGCTGACCCGCTCCTGCGCCGGGCGCTGCAATCGCCGGCGGCTCGTGTCGCCATCCTCGGCCACACTCGCTGGGCCAGCGTCGGCATCATCAGCGAGCCCAATACGCATCCCCTGAATTCGTTCGAAGTCGAACAACCGGGTGGGGCGCAGCCGCCGTACGTCGTCGCCGCACTCAACGGTGACGTCGACAACCATGCTGACCTGCGAGCACAACACGGCCTGCGCATCGCCTCGACGATCACCACCGACGCAAAGGTGATCCCGGCGCTGGTTGCCCGACGCGCTGCAACGATGAACCTCGCCGAGGCCTTCCGTCGCACGGTCAGCGAGTTCGAAGGGTCGGTGGCGATCGGTGTCGCCAGCGCCGAGGAGCCCTCGCAGCTGTTTCTCGCCCTGCGCGGCAGCGGACAGGGGCTCTACATCGGCCTCGCGGACGACTGCTACATCGTGGCGAGCGAGCCCTACGGCGTGGTCGAGGAGACCGCTCAGTACGTGCGAATGGACGGCGAGCAAGGCGGCGAGATCGTGATGCTCGACGGCGCCCACGCGGGAGAACTCGACGGGATCGTCCGCCTTGCCTACGACGGATCCGACCTGCCGGTCGGCGCCGCCGAGGTCGCGACCGCCGAGGTCACCACCCGTGACATCAATCGCGGCACTGCTCCGCACTTCTTGCTCAAGGAGATCTCCGAGGCGCCGCAGAGCTTCGCCAAGACGCTGCGCGGCAAGATCGTCGAACGCGACGGCCTGCTCCACGCCGATGTCGGACAACGGGCGCTCCCCGCCGACGTGGCCGCCCGGCTCGCTGCGGGGACGATCACTCGGATACGTGTCATCGGCCAGGGCACTGCGGCCGTTGCGGGCCAGAGCACTGCGGCCATTCTCGACGAACTCACGAATGCCACGCTCGACGTGGCGGCGATCACCGCGACCGAACTCTCGGGGTTCGGCATGCGACTCGACATGAGTGACACGCTCGCCATCGCGGTCAGCCAGTCAGGCACCACGACCGACACCAACCGCACCGTCGACCTCCTGCGTGCGCGTGGGGCAGCCGTGATCGGCATCGTCAACCGGCGCAGCAGCGACCTGACCGACAAGGCCGACGGTGTCCTGTACACCTCCGACGGTCGCGACGTGGAGATGAGCGTCGCCTCCACCAAGGCGTTCTACGCTCAGGTGGCGGCCGGGGCGCTGCTGTCGTGCGCGATCGCCGAAGTGACCGGGCTCGGAGACGCTCGTCGACGGTCCGAACTCCTCGCTTCGCTTCGCGAGGTGCCCGATGCGCTCCGCGAGGTGCTCACGCGCCGCGACGTCATCGCCGATGCTGCCCGCCGTCTCGCTCCACCGAAGCGCTACTGGGCAGTGGTCGGCAATGGGCCCAACAAGGTCGCGGCCGAAGAGGTGAGGATCAAGCTCAGCGAGCTCTGCTACAAGTCGATTGCGTGCGATTCCACCGAGGACAAGAAGCACATCGACCTGTCGTCCGAGCCGCTCATCCTCGTGTGTGCCGCCGGCCTCGTCGGCTCCACCGCCGACGACGTCGCCAAGGAAGTCGCGATCTTCACCGCCCACAAGGCCACCCCGATCGTGGTGGCCAACGACGGCGAGACCCGGTACAACGCGGCCGCCACCATCAACGTTCCCGCTGTCGACCCGGCACTCGGCTTCGTGCTGTCGGCGATGGTCGGGCATCTCTTCGGCTACGAAGCGGCGCTGGCGATCGACGCCTCTGCTCACCCGCTGCGCGAGGCCCGAACGACGATCGAGCGCCTTGTCGGCGAGCACCTGTCGGGCGACGACGTCGTTGCCCGACTGCGCAGCGAACTCCGCCAGCCTGCCGAACGCTTCCAGGACGGCTTGCGCTCGGGGATCTACGACGGGCATCTCGAAGCCTCGACGGCGGCCAGGTTGTACGGGCTGCTGCGCGACGTGTCGTCCGACCGTCCGGTCGAGCAGTACCAGCACCAGTCGGGCAAGGTCGGCACCCCGGCCGCGCTGATCGACGACGTGGTGACGGCGCTCACACGGGCCATCGAAGAACTCACCCGGCCCGTCGACACGATCAAACACCAGGCCAAGACCGTCACGGTCGGTATCTCCCGCAGCGACGAAGACGTGATCGACCGCCCACTCGTCCAGGCGGTGCTTGCAGCCGGCGCTGGACGCGATGTGCTCAGCTACCGCACGCTCAAAGTGCTCGCCGATCTCGACCCCGCCGTGGCCGACGTGCGCGGCTACACCCGCTATCGCATCGATGGTGACAGCATCTCGATCATCGATCGAGGTGGCATTTCACGTGATCTGACGAGTCGCGTCGAACGTGGCGCCCAGCTGCGCGGCACCAAGCACCGTGTGGCGTCGGAGCGTGAAGTGCTCGTCGCCGTCGGCCGCAGCGACGGGCGCACCGTGGCCTTCGTGCCAGAGGTGAAGGGGGGCGAGACCACCGGGATCACCCTGCTGCATCTTGCATTTCACGAGCGGCTCCCCGCCGAGGTCATGCGGGGGGTCCTGCAGGGCTACGACCGCCGCTACGACCGCCTCGTCGACTGGGTCACCGAAACCGAAGGCAGCTTCGACGAGTCGCTGCTGGGTGAGTTGCCGGTGGCCGAGCTGCTCATCGAGCCGATCTCCGAAGCCGCCGATCATTGGCGTCGGTGAGCGTCGGCCGATGACGATCGGAATTGGGATCGACCTCGTCGACATCGACCGGTTCCGCCGATCACTGGCACGGACGCCGACGATGCGCACTCGCTTGTTCACCGATGTCGAGCTTGCCTACGTCGCACCTCAGGCTGACCCGGTCCCATCGCTGGCGGCGCGCTTTGCCGCCCGCGAAGCCGTGATGAAGGCGCTCGGTGTCGGGTTGGGAGCCTTCGGCTTTCACGACGTCTGGGTCGAACGAGCTGCATCCGGGCAGCCGTCGTTGTCATTCGCAGGCGCTGCGCTGGAGCTGTCCGATCGTGCCGGTGTCACGACCTGGCACCTTTCGCTGACCCACACCGACCTCACTGCCGCCGCGTACGTGATCGCCGACTGACGACGCCCTGTCTCCGATCTCCTCGACTAGGAGTTCAGGTCCTTGCGCTGCGAACATGCTCGCCATGATCGATCAGTACCAAGAGGCGTGGGATGAGTTGACGGCACCAGGGGCGCAGTTCGCCACCAAGGTGATCGATGTACGAGGCGTGCCGATCACGGTGTTCGAGTCGGCATTGCCGACGATGCGCACCGTCTGGGAGATGGCCCGCGGCTACGGCGACCGCGATTACATCGTGTACGAAGACGAGCGGTACACCTTCGCCGAGTCCGATGCGATCATCCGAGCCCTGGCAGCACGGCTGGTCGACGTCCACGGCGTGCAGCCCGGCGACCGGGTGGCCCTGGCGATGCGGAACTATCCCGAGTGGGTGCTCGGCTACTGGGCGGTGATCTCGATCGGCGCCGCCGTGGTCGGCATGAACGCATGGTGGACCGCCGAGGAGATGCAGTACGGCCTGTCCGACTCGCGTCCCAAGGTGCTGATCGCCGACGGCGAACGTGTGGAGCGGGTCCTGCCCGTGCTCGACGAGTTGCGCGCCGAGGCGCCGATGGCGCTGATCACCGTGCGGTACGACGGTGAGCTGCCCGAGGGGGCCGAACGCTGGGAGGACGCCGTGGACCCTGCCACCGCTCCAGCGGAACTCCCGGCGGTCGAGATCGACCCCGATGACGACGCCTGCATCTTCTACACCTCCGGCACCACCGGACTTCCGAAGGGGGCGCAGCTGACCCATCGCGGGTCGGTGCACAACCTGCTCAACATCGTGTTCATGACCACCGTCGCCGGGCTCGCTGCCGCCAAGGCCGGCGTCGTGCCGCCACCGGCGCCCACGGACGAGAGCGGCCAGCCGAAGCAGGCGGTGTTCATGGCGCCGACTCCCCTCTTCCACGTCACCGCCAACAACTGCCTGTTGCATCCAGCCACGATTGCCGGCGGGCGCATCGTGTTCACCTACAAGTGGGACGCCGGGCGAGCGCTCGAACTCATCGAACGCGAAGGCGTCACGAACTTCTCCGGCGTGCCGACGATGAGTCGCGAGCTGCTGATGCACCCCGATTGGGCGACCCGTGACACGTCGACACTCGCCGGGATGGGCGGCGGCGGCGCGCCGCTGCAGCCCGACCTCGTCGACAAGATCGACAAGTCGCTCGCCGGTGGCGCACCGAGCACCGGCTACGGCCTGACGGAGACCCACGGCATCGTCACCGCGAGCTCCGGAAGCCTCTACGTGGCCAAGCCGTCGTCGTGCGGCCGCGTCGTGCCAACGCTCGAAGCGAAGCTCGTCGACGAGAACGACAACGAGGTGCCGCCCGGCCAGCCCGGCGAGCTCTGCGTGCGTGGAGCGATCGTGATCAAGGGTTATCTCAACCGACCCGACACGACCGCCGACTCGATCCCCGACGGCTGGTTCCACACGGGTGACGTCGCCACGATCGACGACGACGGCTTCGTGTTCATCGTCGACCGCATCAAGGACATGGTGTTGCGCGGTGGCGAGAACGTCTACTGCTCAGAGGTCGAGGCGGCCATCTACGAACTCGATGGCGTCGCCGAGGCCGCCGTGTTCGGTGTGCCCGACGACCGGCTCGGCGAGATCGTCGGCGCGGCGATCGTGCTGTCGCCTGGTGCGTCCCTCACGGAGGAACAGCTGCTGGCAGCGCTCGGCGAACACCTCGCGAAGTTCAAGATCCCCGAGCGGGTGTGGTTCCTCAACGACTCGTTGCCTCGCAACGCAAACGGCAAGTTCGTCAAGCGCGAACTGAAGGAGTCGCTGCTCGGCGGCTGAAGCCGTTCGCTTCATTACGCTCGGGGACGTGATCCCGATCGTCACGCCGAAGGAAATGGGTGCGATCGATGCGTCCGCGCCCGAACCGGTCGAGGAACTGATCGATCGGGCCGGTCGGGCAACCGCCCGCGTGGCGCTCGAGATGCTCGGCGGCGCGTACGGACGTGTGGTGAACGTGCTTGCCGGCGGCGGCAACAACGGCAACGACGGCCGCTCGGCCGGCGTGTACCTCGAGCGGCGAGGGGTGACGGTCCGTGTGTTCGACGCGGCGATGCGGCCACCGATGCTGGCCCCCTGCGATCTCGTGATCGATGCCGCCTACGGCACCGGCTTCCGCGGCGACTGGATTGCACCCGACATCGTGTCGGCTCAGGGCGGACGTCCGTTGGTGCTCGCCGTCGACATCCCGAGTGGTGTGGACGCGCTGACCGGCGAGGCCGGACCCGGAGTTCTCGCTGCGGATCGGACGGTGACATTCCAGGCCCTGAAACCTGGCTTGGTGTTCGGGGCCGGACGCGGGCTGAGCGGCGTGGTCACCGTCGCCGACATCGGTCTGGACGTGTCCGGATCCACCCAACACCTCGTCGACGCATCCGACGTGGCTGCCTGGTGGCCGACGCGATCTGGTGATGCGCACAAGTGGAACGGCGCCGTTCGGGTGATCGCCGGCAGTCCGGGCATGCTGGGTGCCGGCCGGCTGAGCGTGGAAGCTGCGGCCCGATCGGGCGCCGGACTCGTGGCGCTGTCGAGCCCGGCGGCGACCCGGACGCCCGTAGCGAGATCATCCAGCACCGCATTCCGACGGCCAATTTCCACGGTGAGGTGTTCAGCGATCTCGATCGATTCGGTTCGCTCGTGATCGGGCCCGGGCTCGGACGTGACGAGGGCACGATCGCATCGGCACGCGAGTTGATCGGCGACGCGACACTTCCCGTCGTGATCGACGGCGACGGCATCTTCGCTGCGGCCTGGAGTGCTGACGGCGCCGGTCCGCTGCTGCGGCCTCGCGGACGTCCCACCGTGATCACGCCGCACGACGGCGAGTTCTCACTCCTGGCCGGCAACACGCCAGGTGCCGACCGCGTGGCCGCTGCCCGCGGGTTGGCGGTCGACCTCGACGTCGTGGTGCTGCTGAAGGGCCCCGCCACGGTGGTGGCGACGCCGCGCGGCGAGGTCCTCGTGGTCGACCACGGCGACGAACGACTCGCCACCGCCGGATCAGGCGACGTCCTCGCCGGGATGATCGGAACGCTGCTCGCTGCCGGGCTCGTACCGGAACGAGCAGCAGCTGCGGCGGCCTGGCTCCATGCCGACGCCGCCAAGCGAGGGCCACGCCGCGGGCTGCTCGCCGGTGACATCGTCGAGCTGATCCCAGTGGCGCTCGGATCGCTGTGAGCGACACGGAGGTACCGGGGCGCTGGGCCTGGGTCGACATCGACCTCGATGCGATCCGCCACAACGTCAACGAACTCCGATCGGTCGTGTCGCCCAGCGCGCTGTGGGCGGTCGTCAAAGCCGACGGCTACGGCCACGGCGCGGTCGAGGTGGCCCGCGCTGCCCTCGATGCCGGGGCACAAGGGCTCTGTGTGGCGCTGGTCCAGGAGGGTGTCGAACTGCGCACTGCCGGGGTCGATGCCCCGATTCTCGTGCTCAGCGAGCAACCGGTCGACGTCGTCGACGACATCGTCCGCTACCGCCTGATGGCCACGGTGTACACGGTGCAGTTCGTCGACGCGCTCGCGAGCGCGGCGCTCGCCCGTCGCGTCAATGGCGTGCCGGTGCACCTCAAGATCGACACCGGCATGCAACGAGTCGGCGTGCGACCTGACGACGTCGCCGACGTGATGTCGGCCATCGAGGTCCACGGTCCGGCCCTTCGCCTCGTCGGGGTCTTCACCCACCTCGCGATGGCTGATCAGCCCGACGACGAATTCACCGCGATCCAGCTCGCACGCTTCGACGACGCACTCGCCGCGCTGCCACTGCCGCAGGGTGTCCTCGTCCACGCCGCGAATTCCGCGGGTGCGTTGGCGCATCCAGCCTCGCGGCGATCCGTCGTGCGGTCGGGGATCGCTGTCTACGGCATCTCGCCAGGCCACGGTGTGGATTCGCTGTGTCTCGCGCTTCGCCCGGCATTGTCGTTGAAGGCGCGGGTCTCGTACGTCAAACGAGTGGCGGCCGGGAGCCGGATCTCCTACGGGCTCCGGCACAGCTTTTCGAACGAGACGACCGTGGCAACCGTCCCGATCGGTTACGCCGATGGGGTGCCGCGGCGCCTGTTCGAGGTCGGTGGCGTCGTGTTGATCGGTGGTCGGCGGCGTCCGATCGTCGGGGCGGTCACCATGGACCAGCTCATGGTCGACTGCGGCGACGATGTCGTCGAAGTCGGCGACGAGGTCGTGTTGCTCGGTGAACAGGACGGCGCCGACGGGTTGCAGCGCATCAGCGCTGACGACTGGGCCGATCTGCTCGGCACGATCGGCTACGAGATCGTTTGCGGGATCAGCAGTCGCGTGCCGCGTCGTCAGGGCCGTAACATCGGATCCGCAATGTTGGGTCGTGAAGATGCTTGAACTACGTGCCGAGTCGCTGGCAGACACGCACGCGATCGCCGCTGCGCTGGCCGAACTGTGCCGCCCGGGCGACCTGATCGTGCTGGCGGGCGAGATGGGTGCCGGCAAGACGGCCTTTGCGAAAGGCTTCGGCACGGCGCTCGGGGTGACCGAGCCGATCACGTCGCCCACGTTCACGCTGGTACACACCTACGACATCGCTCCAGATCTCGGCCACGGGGCCAAGGCGCTGCACCATGCCGACCTGTACCGGCTCGACCGCACCGCCGAGGTCGCCGACCTCGCGTTGGAGGAACTCGCGGAGTACCAAGGCATCGTGCTGGTCGAGTGGGGTGATGTCGCTGATGCGCTGTTCGGTGATCATCTCGTCGTGCACCTCGAGTCCGACGTGTTGGCCGACGACGAACTCGATGATGACGATCTCGCAGACGATGACGCGGCACTCGTCGACACGGCGCGCCTGATCGAGATCTCTGCGAGCGGAGCGAACTGGGCACCACGCTGGAGTCGACTCGTCGAGGCCTGTGAGGCGTACCGATGCTGATCCTCGGTATCGAGACCGCCACCGAGCGTGTCAGCGTCGCCGTCGGTGGGCACGAGGGTGTCATCGGCTTGTTCGAGATCACCAAGGGTCGCCGTCACGTCGAGACGCTCGTTCCGGCGATCGAGTTCATGCTGTGCCAGGCTGACATCGAGCTCGAGGAGATCAGCGTCGTGGCGGTCGACGTCGGACCCGGGCTGTTCACCGGGATGCGGGTCGGGCTCGCTGCGGCCAAGGCGATCGCACAGGCGTTGCGTATACCGATGATCGGGATCTCGTCGCTCGATCTGTTGGCGTTCCCGTGCCGTCACACCGACCGCGTGGTCGTGCCCGTGATCGACGCCCGCAAGAGCGAGGTGTTCTACTCGATGTACCGTCAGGTGCCCGGTGGCCTCCAACAGGTCGCCGAACCAGCAGTGGGCCCGGTGGAAGAACTCGTTGCTGACCTGCTGGCGCGCAGCCAGGACGTGCTCTGCGTCGGCGATGGTGCGGTGCGCTACCGCGACGAGATCCTCGATGGCTTCCGCTGCGAGATCGGTGGCGACGCGCATCCGTCTGCGGCTCCGCTCGTACAGCTCGCTCATGCCCGAGCGCTTCGCGAGGAGTGGGTGAACCCGTGGGAGATCGAGCCGATCTATCTGCGTGCCCCGGACGCGGAGATCAACTGGTCGACTCGGGTGACGCGATGAGCGTGATCGAGCGATTGCTGCGACGCGACGTCGATGCGGGCACCGATGTCATCGGCGAGATCACCCTCGAGCCCATGCACCGACGTGATCTTCGCCGCGGGGTGATGGCGATCGAGGCGGTGAGCTATCCGAGGCCGTGGTCGCAGGGGGTGTTCGAGAGTGAGCTCTCCCAGGTCCGCTCCGGTGCCCGGCGATACCTGGTGGCGCGGCGTTCGGAGGGCTCTGGACGTGGCCGAGGCCGCGTCATCGGATACGCCGGGCTGTGGTTCAACGCCGACGAAGCCCACGTGACCAACGTGGCCGTGCAGCCAGAGCAACAACGAACCGGGGTCGCGACGGCCCTGCTCCTCGGGCTGGCTGACGCAGCCATCGAACGTGGGTGTGTCGCTTGGACGCTCGAGGTGCGGGTCTCGTCGACCGGTGCCCAGGAGCTGTACCGCCGGTTCGGCTTCAACCCGGCGGGTGTCCGAGCGCACTATTACGAAAACACCGAGGACGCGATTGTCATGTGGTGCACCGACATCCAGGAAGATGACTACCGGGCGCTGCTCGACTCGATTCGCACCGATGCCGAGCGCGGGACGTCGTCGTGAACGCCGAGCCGTTGGTCGTCGACGAGTCGACGTTGGTGCTCGGCATCGAGACGAGCTGCGACGAGACCGCAGCAGCGTTGGTACTCGGCGGCTACGACGTCGTGTCGAGCGTCGTGTCGACGCAGGTCGATCTGCACGCCGATTTCGGTGGCGTCGTCCCGGAGATCGCCTCGCGGGCACATCTCGATGTGCTCAACCCGGTGATCGCCCGGACGATCGTCGAAGCGGGTATCGACGAACAACGCATCGATGCGGTCGCCTGCACCGTCGGGCCGGGCCTGATCGGTGCACTGCTCGTGGGTGTGTCGGCTGCCAAGTCGCTGGCGATGGCGTGGGACGTGCCGTTCATCGGTGTCAACCACATGGAGGCGCATCTGTATGCGGCCTCGTTGGAGGATCCGACGCTCGAGTTCCCGCTGGTGGTGATGTTGGTGTCGGGTGGACACACGATGCTGATCGAGATGCAGGATCACGGGCGCTACCGGCTCGTCGGGCAGACCATCGACGACGCCGCGGGTGAGGCATTCGACAAGGTGGCTCGGTTCCTCGATCTGGGGTACCCGGGCGGTCCGGCCATCGATCGTGCAGCGCTCGATGGTGATCCCGAGGCGATCAGGTTCCCGCGGGCGATCATGGACGAGGGGTACGACTTCTCGTTCAGTGGGCTGAAGACCGCGGTGGTCAACTACGTGCGCAAGCATCCCGATGTGTCGTCGGAGGACGTGGCGGCTTCGTTCCAGGCGGCAGTCGTCGACGTGCTGGTCACCAAGGCCCGCCGTGCTGCGGCCGAGGTCGGCGCAACCGGCATCGTGCTCGGCGGAGGCGTGGCAGCGAACTCACTGTTGCGCGAGGAACTGCTGGACGCGTGTGAGGTCGACGGCATCCAAGGGTTCCTGCCGAGCCGTGCGATGTGCACCGACAACGCGGCGATGATCGCCGCGGCCGGTTGGCACCGGCTGCGTTCCGATGGGCCGACCCCCCTCGATGCGGGCGCGGTCCCCAACCTCCGGCTGCCGTTCATCGACTGATCGCCCGTGCGTCGACAGGGCTCAGACGTCGGTTGACACAGCAGGTGGAGATCATGGCCGTCGACTCCGAGATCGTGATCTTGCCGGTGTTGGACACCGGCACGACCATCGACGCGACGGGCGGGCAACTGCCCACCGTGGTGGTCGATGCGAGCGGCCATCCCGAGATCGTCGACCTGGCCCGCGTGCATGCAGTCGAGGGGATCGGCGACATCGCCACCGAGGCCGCCGCCGTGCCGATCGGTGACGACGGTGGATCGTGGAGGTTCTTCCTCGCCGTGATCATCCGGTCGCCCGTGCGATGCGCGTTCGTGCTCGAATTCTCCCTGCCCGCCGACCGTTGGGTGCTCGACGAGGCTGCACGGGCTGGTCACCTGGTGATCGCAACGACGCCGCCTGAACGAGCAGTGCTCGACCAGCCGCTGTGGTTGGCGATCGATCTCGACTCGCGTTCGCTGGCCGACGCCCTGCCCGACTGAGGCGGCACGGGCGACCACACGGGTCTGACCCGTGTGGTCGCAGGTACCGTGGAGGGGTCATGTCGTTCCGAATTGGTCAGTTCGAGCTGTCGGCTCCCGTGGTCCTCGCACCGATGGCGGGGGTCACCAACGCGCCGTTCCGAGCGATGTGCCGTTCGTTCGCTCCTGGGCTCGTGTACGTCAACGAGATGGTGATGGCGACCCCGGTCGTGCATGGCAACGCGAAGACCGATCGGATGATCAGCTTCGCCCCCGACGAGCATCCGCGCAGTCTGCAGCTGTACGGAAGCGACCCCGAGGTCATGGGGCGCGCCGTTGCGAAGCTCTGCGACGCCGGGCGTGTGGACCACATCGACATCAACTTCGGTTGTCCGGCCGCGAAGGTGACCCGGCGTGGTGGGGGAGCGGCGGTGCCTGCTCGCCCCGAATTGCTGCGGGCGATCCTCCGGTCGGCGGTGTCGAACGCCTCGCCATACGGGGTGCCGGTCACGGCGAAGTTCCGCATGGGGCTGTTCGACGACTGGTTGACGCACATCCGTACCGGCGAGGTGTGCGCCGAGGAAGGCGTCGCGTCGATTGCGCTGCACGCTCGGACCGTGCAGCAGCACTACTCGGGTGAGGCCCGCTGGGAGGCGATCGCGGAGCTGAAGGATGCTGTCGGGTCGATCCCGGTGCTCGGCAACGGCGACATCTGGGAGGCATCCGACGCGGTGCGGATGATCGCCGAGACCGGATGTGACGGCGTGGTGATCGGCCGGGGTTGCCTCGGTCGGCCCTGGCTGTTCTCCGATCTCGTCGAGGCGCTCGCCGGGCGACCGGTGCCGCCGAGCCGGCTGCTGGGCGAGGTGTGCGCGGTCATGGTCGAGCATGCTCGACTGTTGGTCGAGCATCTCGGCGAGAACCATGCGATGCGTGACTTCCGCAAGCACACCGGCTGGTACATGAGTGGCTACCCGGTCGGGCCCGAAGTGCGCCGCCGCTTCTCGATGGTGAAGTCGCTGATGGAGCTCGAAGACATCGTCGCCGGACTCGACCCGGCCGCCCGGATCGTCGATGGCGGCGAACGGATCAAGCGCGGCCACACCAATGGCCCGATCAAGGTCAGCCTTCCCGACGGCTGGCTCGATGGCCACCGCCGCGACGAGCTCCTCGACGACGTCACGGTGCCCGACGACGACCACGTGATGGCGCTCTCCGGCGGCTGAACTGTCACACCGTGCCGGGTCAAACGTGACACTTCTGCCTCTTGGAGGCCGTCGGCTGGTTCTGGCGTCCGGATCCCCTCGCCGTTCGGAGTTGCTCCGCTCGGTCGGGCTGGAGTTCGAGGTCATTCCTGCCGACATCGACGAATCGGTGCGACCCGGCGAGTCGCCGTCGGAGTATGTCGCCCGACTCTCGCGTGAGAAGGCCGCAGCGGTCGCCGACGGCCTCGCCGGTGAGGTGATCATCGTCGCCGCGGACACCACGGTCGACATCGACGGCAGGATCCTGGAGAAACCGCTCGACGATGCCGATGCTCGCCGCATGCTCGGGTCGTTGTCCGGCCGCACCCATCTCGTCCACACCGGCGTCACCGTGTCCCGGTTTCGCCTGCCCGGGTCTCCTGGGACCGAGACGCAGGTCGTCGAGACGGTCGTGCGGTTCGTCGAACTGACGGACGACGCGATCGAGTGGTACCTCGGCACCGGGGAGCATCTCGACAAGGCGGGCGCCTACGGCATCCAGGGAGCAGCGGGAGCATTCGTCGAGCGGATCGAGGGCAGCATCACCAATGTGATCGGTCTCCCCCTCGCCGAGACCTTGGCGATACTCGCCCGCTGATTAGCACTCTCGGGTGTCGGTTGCCAACGGAGGGGTCACCGGTCTAGCCTTGGCAGTCGCCCGGGTCGAGTGCTAACTCGCTCCGGCACATCAGACCCAACGGGAATCGAACCCGCCGTGAGCAAGCCAATGGAGGCTTACACCATGAACCTGAAGCCGCTGGATGACCGCATCGTGGTCCGGCCCAACGAGGCCGAGACGCAGACCGCATCGGGTCTCGTCATCCCCGACACCGCCAAGGAAAAGCCGCAGCAGGGTGAAGTCCTCGCCGTCGGTCCGGGCAAGCGTTCCGAGACCTCGGGCGAGCTGATCCCCGTCGACATCAACGTCGGCGACACGGTCCTGTACTCGAAGTACGGCGGCACGGAAGTCGCCGTCAACGGCGAAGACCTGCTCGTGCTCAACAGCCGCGACGTCCTCGCAGTTGTCGAGAACTGATCGTCGCGCAGGCGACATCAGTTCTGATCCCAGACCGCAAACGCAATCCAATCGACAGCCAGAGAGGAACCCCCAATGGCAAAAGTACTGAAGTTTGACGACGAGGCGCGCCGCGCACTCGAAGCCGGCGTGAACAAGCTCGCCGATGCCGTCCGCGTGACCATCGGCCCGAAGGGTCGCAACGTCGTCCTCGACAAGAAGTTCGGCGCCCCGACGATCACCAACGACGGCGTGTCCATCGCCAAGGAGATCGAGCTCGAGGATCCCTTCGAGAACATGGGCGCCCAGCTCGTGAAGGAAGTGGCCACCAAGACCGACGACATCGCCGGTGACGGCACCACCACCGCCACCGTGCTCGCACAGGCGATGGTGTCGACCGGCATGAAGAACGTCGCTGCCGGCGCCAACCCGATGTCGATCAAGCGCGGCATCGAGAAGGCCGTTGCCGCCGCGGTCGAGTCGATCGCCAAGCAGGCCAAGGATGTCGACGACAAGTCCGACATCGCCAGCGTCGCCACCATCTCCGCGGCCGACAGCTCGATCGGTGAGGTCATCGCCGATGCCATCGACAAGGTCGGCAAGGACGGCGTGGTCACCGTCGAGGAGTCGAACACGTTCGGCACCGAGCTCGACTTCACCGAGGGCATGCAGTTCGACAAGGGCTACCTGTCGCCGTACTTCGTCACCGACGCCGAGCGTCAGGAAGTCGTCCTCGAGGACGCCTACATCCTGTTGAACAGCGCCAAGATCTCGACGGTGCAGGCCATGCTGCCGACCCTCGAGGCCGTGATGCAGACCGGCAAGCCGCTCGTGATCATTGCCGAGGACATCGAGGGTGAAGCCCTCGCCACACTCGTCGTGAACAAGATCCGTGGCACGTTCAACGCCGCCGCCGTCAAGGCGCCCGGCTTCGGTGATCGCCGCAAGGCGATGCTGCAGGACATGGCCGTCCTCACCGGTGGCCAGGTCGTCAGCGAAGAGGTCGGCCTCAAGCTCGAGAACGTCACCCTCGACCTGCTCGGCACCGCCAAGCGCGTCGTGATCACCAAGGACAACACCACCATCGTCGATGGTGGCGGCACCACCGAGGACATCGACGGTCGCGTCAACCAGATCAAGGCCGAGATCGAGAACACCGACTCCGACTGGGATCGCGAGAAGCTCCAGGAGCGTCTCGCGAAGCTGGCCGGCGGTGTGGCGCTGATCAAGGTCGGCGCCGCCACCGAGGTGGAGCTCAAGGAGAAGAAGCACCGCATCGAAGATGCCGTGTCGTCGGTTCGTGCAGCCATCGAAGAAGGCGTGGTCGCCGGTGGCGGCACGGCCCTCATCCGTGCCCGCAAGGACGTCCAGGCCGTCGTCGACTCGCTGGAAGGCGACGAGAAGACCGGCGCCAAGACGGTGTGGGAAGCGCTCACCGCGCCGGCCCGCAACATCGCCAACAATGCCGGCCTCGAAGGCTCGGTCGTCGTGCGAGAGATCGAGTCCGCTGAGGGCCCGATCGGCATGAACGCTGCGACCGGCGAGATGATGGACCTCATCGCCGCTGGCATCATCGACCCGGCCAAGGTGACCCGTGCAGGTCTCCAGAACGCTGCGTCGATCGCTGCGATGGTCCTCACCACCGAGTGCCTCGTTGCCGACGAGCCCGAAGACGAGCCCGCCGGCATGCCCGGTGGCGGCATGGGTGGCATGGGCGGCATGATGTGACGTGATCCGATGACGGCGTGAGCCGTCGGATCACCATCCGAACCCGAACACCGAATTCGAACGGAGCCCCGGGGGAGACCTCGGGGCTCCG
>CAVPJT010000033.1:0-35249 GCA_963705485.1 Ilumatobacteraceae bacterium | reverse complement strand
CCCGCATCTGACGAGCGAGAAGGTGCCCTCGGCTCGGACGGGGCCGCCACCGACGGTCGCCGCGGTCAGGATGCGGTGAGCTTCCCCCGCAGGTGATCGAGAACGGGGCTGTGCTCCGACTGCGGGCTGAAGAGCACCAGGTTCGCGGCCTCGATCGACTCGCACGCTGTGCCCAGCCGGCCAGTGGAAGAGATCGCCCGTGGCGCACTCTTCGGTGGTGGCGTCGCTGTAGGTGACCGTCACGACGCCGTCGATCACGTAGCCCCAATGGGCCGACTGGCACATGTCGCCGTGGAGTCCGACGAGCAGGGGAGCGAGGTCGGCGCCCTTCGCCATGGTGAAGTACTCGGCGCCCATGACGCCGAACGCGGCGCCGAAGTCGGTCTGTTGCCGGGCGATCGCTCCGGGAGCGTCGATCTTGACCGGGACGTCGTTCTTGGTGATGTGCATGGCGTTCTCCTCGTTGTCGTTGATCCGTGATCCGTCCCCCAGTGGCACGGACACCAGTCAGGCGTGACAATCGGTGTCACAATGGGACATGGCGACTGACGCACCGGGGAGCGTGTCGAGGCTGCACGCAACGCGGCCCGGCTGGGCGAGTGGCAGCAGGCGCTCGAACTGTTGGAGATCGAGGGCGCGACGCTTCGCCCGAGTGCCTGGAGGTGCGTGCCGAAGCCTTCTACGGCGCCGGCAACTTCGAGGAGTGCGTGGGGTCCGAGGACCTGCACCCGCTGCTCGTGCAGCGAGGCGAACGAGTCGAGGCTGGTCGGGTCGCGGCGATGACCGCGATGTACTCCATGATGGACACCGGACTGATGGCTCCGGTGCGGGGATGGCTGCGGACCGCCGAACGCCATCTCGAGGGAACTGACGACCACCCGGTGCGGGCGATCATCGCGATGGTGCGGGCCTACGAACGCTTCATGTGCGGGTCGATGCCTGAGGCGCGCGTCCACGCCACGGTGGCGGTGGAGTTGGGAGAACGCTTCGGCGTCATGCCAGCAGTGGTGATCGGGAGAACGTGCCTTGCCCGATTGACGATCTTCGACGGCGAGGTCGACCTCGGTCTCGGACTGCTCGACGAGGTGGGGGCGCTGCTCATGTCAGGGGCCGCCGACCCGCTCACGACCGGCATGATGTACTGCGAGATCATCTGCGCCGCGGCAGGGCTGATGATGACCGACCTTGCCGCGCAGTGGACCGAGGTGATGGAGCACTGGCGTCACGGCGCTGCCTTCGGCGGCATCAACGGACGATGCCGGGTGCACCGCGCCTGGTCGAGCTGCTGCGGGTCAGTGGCACCTGCGACCTCGCCGAAGCAGAGGCGATTGCGGCCTGCGATGAGCTTCGTCCGTGGATGCGGCGTGAATTCGGGTGGCCGCTCGTCGAGCTCGGCAACATCCGCCTTCGCGCCGGCGACCTCGATGGGGCCGAGGAGGCCTACTCCGAGGCCAGCGCGCTCGGATGGTCGCCGCAGCCAGGTCTCGCCCTCGTGCAGCTGGCCCGAGGTGACGCAGACCGGGCAGCGGCGATGATCGCACACGTGATCGAGCATCCGATCGACATGCCATCCAAGGAACGTCCGCCGTTCGGCCCGCTGCGCTTGACGCCGCTCCTCGATGCGCAGGCGGAAATCGCCGCTGCCCGGGGTGACCGCGTCGTGCTCGAACGTGCAGCCGAGGCGTTGAACGAGACCGCGGCGCACTACCCGTCGCCGATGCTGCGCGCCCAAGCGCTCCTGGCCCGCGGCCGCTTGTCGGTCCTCGACAACGAGCCGGAGCGTGCAATCGACGAGGCGATCCGTGCGGTCGCTGAGTTCAACGGCATCCGTGCGCCGTTCGAGGCGGCACTGGCACGGCTGGTGGTTGCCGATGGTTACGCACTGGCCGGGCGCCGGGACGATGCGACCTTCGAGCGCCGGACCGCGGTGTGACGCACTGGCGGCATTCGGCGCAGAGGGATGGGCCAGCGCGGTCCACGCACTGATCGCTTCGTCGCCATCGGAATGCTTCGACGTGCCGTCGTCGACCCCGCACGGAGTGTTTCACTCCGATGGGAATGCGGACGATCGCCTGGGGTTCGTCGTCGCTGGTCGTGCGGGACCTGAAGGGCTATCGCTACATCGAACGGCTGCTCGCCGAACCCGGTCGGGAGTTCCACGCCGCCGACCTCGTGCGACTCGAGGCAGGGTCGGATCCCCGGCCACACAGCGATCGCGGCATTCCCGTGCTCGATGAACGTGCCAAGGCTGCCTACCGGCGACGCCTCGACGAGATCGACGACGACATCGCCGAGGCGCACGCCGACAACGACATCGGGGGTGCCGAGTTGGCCGAGCGGGATCGGGAGTACCTCATCGCGGAGTTGAAGCGTGCGACCGGACTGGGAGGTCGGGACCGCGTCGTGCTCGACGACGCCGAGCGTGCGGCGGTGTGAGCGTCACGCGGTCGATCCGCTACTCGCTCGCCCGGCTCGCCGAGTCGAGTCCGGCCATTGCACAGCATTTCCAGCAGCACGTCCAGACCGGCACGTTCTGCCGGTACGAGCGCGATTCGATCCAGCCGGTCGACTGGACGGTGTGAGCATCCGGCCTCGGAATGGGCTCAGCTGCCGCCGGTCAGGTTCGCGAACCCCCGGTCGTCGATGTTGCCGCCCGAGAGGACGATCCCGACGCGTCGGCCACGGAATCGCGGCGGGTCGTCGAGGAGTGCCGCGAGGCCGGCAACGCCGCTGGGCTCGAGTTCTCGATCGAGCAGATCGCGCGCCAGGCGCATCGCGTCGACCAGTCGGTCGTCGCTGACGGTCACGACGTCGTCGACCAACGTGCGGTTGATCTCGAAGGTCGTGGCCCCGGGCGAGGTGACCGCCAGACCGTCGGCGATCGTGGCGGGCTGCTCGATCCGAACGATCTCGCCGGCCTCGAACGAGCGCCGGGTGTCGTCGGCGGCTTCCGGCTCGACACCGATCAGCTCACACGAGGGGTCGAGTTGGCGCATCGCCGACGCACAACCGGCCATGAGCCCACCGCCCGACATCGGCACCAGCAGCACATCGAGTGGCCCGACCTGCTCGTGCAACTCCAGCGCCGTGGTTCCCTGGCCACGCATCACCAGCGGATCCTCGAACGGGTGCACGAAGGTTGCACCGGTCTCGGCGACCTGTTGCCGAGCTCCCGCCTCCCGGTCGGGCGCCGAACGGTCGAAGGTGACGATCCGGGCGCCGAACCGCTCGATCAACGCCCGTTTCGCGGGGGCGACGTCGGCCGGGACGTGGACGGTCGCTTCGATGCCGAGCAGCTGGGCGGCGCAGGCAACGGCTGCGCCGTGGTTCCCGGACGACACGCGCGACGACACCGAGCCGGCGTTCGTCGACCGGGATGGCCGACAGGCGGTTGAAGGCCCCTCGGAACTTGAACGAGCCGGCCCGTTGCCGTGACTCGTCCTTGCCGTACACGGTCGCGTCGACCAGGCGTCGAGCTCGTCGGATCGGCACGATCGGGGTGACGATCGCGCCCGACGCGATCACCGCTGCAGCGTGCCTGATGTCGTCGAGCGGGATCACTGCCGGATCCGCCTCGCACCGTGAACAGACGAAACCCGGCCTTCGACCCGCGCGTTCGCACCCGTAGCCGCGGCCGACCAACCAACGCTGCAGCGAATCGGCGCCGAGGTGCTTCTGGACGACCAGTGCCGCGCTGCCGTCGGCATCGAGACGCTGCGAGCCAGAACTCGAGGAGCTCGTGGAGCGCCGCTTTGCCGATCCGGATCGGTGGGTTCGACCAGATCGTCGGCGAACCGGAGGTCGGCCGGCACCTCGTCGGGGGCGACGACGCGGATGTTCGTGATCGCATTCCGGTCGGCGTTGCGGGCGCACAGTGCCCGTGCCGACGCGTTGACGTCGACCGCCCACACCGTGGCGCGCGGGGAGCGGCGGGCCATCGTGAGCGCGATCGGGCCGGCGCCGCAGCCGAGATCGAGGAGGTCGCCGGACGACGCGATGGGCAGGTCGGCACGCAGCAGCATCGACGTGGCGGTGTCGAGGTGGCCACGCGAGAAGACGCCTCGATCGGTCTCCATCACGAAGGCGGTGTCGGGCAGGGTCACGTCGACCAGCACCGGATCCGACGGGGCTTCGGGCTGATCATCGAAGTAGTGGCCCGAGGTGGACCCGTCACGGTCGGCGGACACTCCCGTAGCCTGGCAGAGATGTCGTACACAATCCGCACATACGGCGATCCGGTCCTCAAGACGCAGGCGTCCCTCGTCGACGATGTCAACGGCAAGATCATCCGGTTGGTCGACGACATGTTCGACACGCTCGTCGACTCGGGCAACGGCATCGCGCTCGCGGCGCCGCAGATCGGGGTGCAGAAGCAGGTCGTCGTCTGGGACATCGACGAGAAGCCGCTGGCGATCGTCAATCCCGAGATCGTCGAGTCCGACGGCGAGTGGGCCTACGACGAGGGCTGTCTCTCGATTCCGGGGTCTGTACGTCGAGATGCTGCGACCGAAGACCGTGCTCGTCGCGTGGTGTCGACCTGAACGGCGAGATCATCGAGATCGAGGCCGACGAACTCGAAGCCCGCATGTTCCAGCACGAGATCGACCACCTCAACGGGGTCCTCATGTTCGATCGCCTCGAAGGTGACCAGCGCAAGGAAGCGATCAAGGAGTACCGGCGGATCGAAGACGAGGCGAGCCGTCAGGCCGCCAGGAATCCGATCCAGCGGCGCCTCGGCCTGGGCTGAGCGCACTCGCGTGAGGCTCGTCTATCTCGGCACACCCGACATGGCGGTGCCGCCGCTCCGGGCGCTCGTCGACGCCGGGCACGAGATCGTCCTGGTGGTGACTCGCGTCGACAAGCGTCGTGGTCGGGGGAGCGGGTTGTCCCCGAGCCCGGTGAAGGCAGCCGCCCTCGAACTGGGGCTCACGGTGTCGCACTCGGTCGACGATGTGCTGGTCGCGGTTCGAGACGCGGCGCCGAGTTGGGTGTCGTCGTCGCGTTCGGGCAGATCGTCAAGCCGCACGTGCTCGACGAGATTCCGATGGTCAACCTCCACTTCTCACTCCTGCCCCGATGGCGGGGCGCCGCACCGGTCGAGCGAGCGCTGCTCGCCGGCGATTCGGTGACCGGCGTCTGCGTGATGGCACTCGAGGAGGGGCTCGACACCGGTGGGGTGTACGCACGCCGGGAGGTGGCGATCGCGCGAGAGACCACCGCGTCGGAGCTGCGAACGGAATTGGTCGACGCTCGGGACCGACCTCCTCGTCGACACCCTGGCCCGCCCGCTGGACGACTGGATCCACGAGCCCGAACCCCAGACCGGTGAGGTCACCTACGCCGCGAAGTTCGTGTCGTCCGATTTCGAGATCGACTGGTCGTTGCCGGCGCCGGACGTGCATCGTCTGATCCGGGTCGGCGGTGCGTGGACGACGTTTCGAGGCAAACGGCTCAAGATCAACCAGGCGCATCTCCTCGACGGTCGGGTGGTTCCGGTCGTGGTGCAGCCGGAGGGCAAGGCCGCCATGGCATTCGACGCCTGGCGCAACGGTGCGCAACCAGCGCCGGACGAACTGTTCGGCGATCTGTGACAGCCGGCTCGGCATCTTCGCCCAGGACCGCTCGACGAGTGGCCCTCGACGCGCTTCGTCGTATCGAGAGCGACGGCGCCTACGCGAATCTGGTGCTCGGTCCGATGCTGGCGTCGTCGGGTCTCGGCGACATGGACCGCCGATTCGTCACCGAGCTGGTCTACGGCACCACGCGGATGCGGCGCGCCTGCGATGCCGTCATCGACCGCTTCGTCACGTCGCCACCGGATGACGCCACGCGGTCGGTGCTCCGCCTCGGGGCCTATCAATTGGTGTTCGCCGGTGTCGCCCCGCACGCAGCGGTCAGCGAGACGGTCGGACTGGCGCCGAAGCGCACTCGAGGGTTCGTCAACGCGGTGCTGCGCAAGGTGGCCCGGCTGTCGATTTCCGAGATGTCGTGGCCGTCCGACGGTGCTCGACTGAGCTACCCCGACTGGATGGTGGCGCTGTTCGTCGCCGAGTTGGGCGACGATGCCGTTCCAGCGCTGACACGCATGAATCAAGCGCCATCGGTCACCGAGCGCGCCGACGGCTACGTGCAGGACCAGTCGTCGCAGTGGGTTGCTGCCGCTGTCGAGGCGGTGGCGGGCGAGCGGGTGCTGGACGTGTGCGCTGCGCCGGGCGGCAAAGCGACGGCGGTTGCCGTCGATGGCGTCCAGGTGGTTGCGAACGATCAGCGGCTCGGTCGAGCTCGATTGGTGCAGGAGAACGCCCGCAAGCTCGACCTCGATCTCCCAGTGGTCGCTGCGGACGGTGTGGCACCTCCGTTCCGCGCGGCGTCGTTCGATGCCGTGCTGCTCGATGCTCCGTGCTCGGGGCTCGGTGCGCTGCGGCGTCGGGCCGATGCCCGGTGGCGAATCCAGCCGGAGGACATCACCGAGCTGGCCGCGCTCCAGAGCGAGCTGCTGGCGTCGTCAGCGGAGCTCGTCGCGCCGGGTGGTCGGCTCGTCTACAGCGTCTGCACGATCACCGCCGCTGAGTCGGTCGACCACCTCACGCCCGTTGGCTTCGAGATCGATCCGACACCGCCGCCGTCCGGTACCTGGCGGCCGTTCGAGCAGGGATGGCGCGTGCTTCCCCACGATGCCGACACCGACGGCATGGTGATGATTCGCTACCGTCGAGCGTCGTGACCGATCAGGCTGTCCCCCCGCTGGCGAAGGTGCTGACCGTCAGCGACGGCGTGGTGGGGGGAACCCGAGAGGATCTCAGTGGCCGGGCGCTCGTCGAGCATCTCACGACCAAGGGGTTCGACGTCGTCGACCACCGGGTCACTGCAGACGGCGCCGAGGTGGTGGGCGCAGCGCTGAGCGAGATGTGTGACAGCTTTGCCGGGCTGGTGGTGTCGACCGGCGGCACCGGATTCGCCCCCCGCGATCAGACCCCGGAAGGCACCCGCGCCATCATCGAGCGTGAGGCACCTGGGATCGCCGAGGCGATGCGGCTGTGCAATCCGCTCGGTCGGCTGTCGCGCGGGGTGGCCGGCATCCGCGGTCAGGCCATCATCGTCAACACTCCCGGAAGCACGAAGGGGTGCGTCGAACAGCTCGACGCCGTGATCGACGTGCTCCCTCACGCCCTCCGCCTCCTCGCCGACACCGACACCTCCCACTGACCCACGCCCGAAATTCACGTTTGCGTTGCAGTCTGGGTGGGGCGGGTCACCCAAATCCTCACGCAAACGTCTGGGGACGGGGGCGGGAGGCGCCGGTAGCCTCGGCGGTCATGCTGCGATTGGTCCTCCCGAAAGGTTCGCTCGAGAAGGCGACACTCGAGCTGTTCGAGCAAGCGGACCTCCCGGTGCAGCGGTCGTCCACCGTCGACTATCAGGCCACGATCGACGACCCCCGCATCGAGTCGGTCCGGATCCTGCGGCCGCAGGAGATTCCGATGTACGTGGCCGAAGGGCTCTTCGACGTCGGCATCACCGGCCGCGACTGGGTCGAGGAGACCGGCAGCGTCGTCGAGAGCCTCGGCGAGCTGAAGTACTCCAAGGCCACGAGCAACCCGATCAAGTTGGTGGTTGCGGTCGCCGGTGACAGCGCGGCGGCAAAGGTCGAGGACCTGCCGAGCGGTGTGCGCGTCCAGTCCGAGTACCCCGAGCTCACGAAGCGGTTCTTCGCCGATCACGGCGTGGATGCCCAGGTGCGGCTCTCGTACGGGGCGACCGAGGCGAAGATTCCCGACATCGCCGATTGCGTGGTCGAGATCACCGAAACCGGTCGAGCCCTGCGCGCTGCGGGCCTCAAGGTGATCGACACGATCATGCTCAGCTACACCGAAGTGGTCGCCAACCCCGCATCGGCCAAGGATCCCGAGAAGGCCAAGGCGATGGAGCAGATCATGACCCTGCTCAATGGTGTGCTCGATGCCCGCGGTCGGGTGATGCTCAAGCTCAACGTGACCGAGGAGCACCGCGAGGCCGTCCTCGCCGTGCTCCCGTCGATGAAGTCACCGACGATGTCGCCGCTTGCTGGCGGTGGCTATGCCGTCGAGTCGGTCGTCGAGAAGAAGATGATCAACCTGGTCATCCCGGCGCTGCGCGACGCGGGCGCGACCGATCTGGTCGAGATGCCGATCGCCAAGATCGTGCCGTGACCGAACTCGCACGCGGAACTGGCCGGCGCGGCGTGGTGGCAACGTTCGACGAATCGGCTGGCCTCGGCACGATCTCGGGTGCCGACGGCACCGAGCATCCGTTCCACTGCATCGAGATCGCCGACGGCTCGCGAACGATCGACCCCGGCACCGAGGTGAGCTTCGACCTGCTCGCGAAGCTCGGCCGCTGGGAAGCAGCGAATCTCCGTCGGTGAACCCCGATCCGCGTCTCGAACGCGAACAGCGGATCCTCGACGTGCTGATGGCGCTTGACGAGGGTGAGGTCACCACGTACGGCGACGTCGCCGAGGTTGCCGGCTTTCCCAAACAGTCGAGGTTGGTCGGTCGCATTCTGGCAACGACCGATCTCGACGTGCCGTGGTGGCGTGTCGTCAACGCCGCTGGCAAGATCGTCAGCGGCCACGCCGACGAGCAACGAGATCTGCTCCGTTCCGAAGGCGTCACCGTCGTCGACGGCCGGGTCCGCACTGCCCCGATCGGCCGATTCCGCCGCTCCAACTGACCCGGTCCACACCCCCAACCCCGACCACCCCGAAAAGTCGCGCCAGCGTTGCGCTCAGCGCAATGCTGACGCGCCATTTCGGGTGGATGCGGGCCCGATCGGCGGAATCTCAGTCGCCGGAGGGATCCGCCGCCGTGACCTGACCTTTGATCTGGACGAAGGCGAGGCGGATGTTGTTCAGCGCGTCCTGCATCGTGGCGTAGTCGTCGCCGAGGCGTTCACCCAGCCCATCGACCAGGCAGGCCACCGCATCGATCGCGAGCACCGACTGGTGGAGGTCGGGGGGAGACGCTGAGAGGTGGATGGCGGCCAGTTCGTACAGCCCCATCACGTGGTTGGTGATCACGACCTCGGCGGGCACCTCGGCGAGTCGATCCCGGGCTTCCTGCATCGCCCGCTCCGCCTCGGCGAGGGTGTCTGCGGTCTCAGGATCCAGGTCGTCATCGGGATCGTCGGTGCCGAACTCGGCGTCGAAATCTCGGTCGAAGTCGGGGTCAGAGGTTTCATCACTCACGTGCGGTACCCTACCGAGCACAATTGAGGCGAAGTGGGGGAGACCCCCACCCGGCCAGTTCTGCTGCGTCCGGGTCACAAGGCTGAGACCAGCCCCCGGTCGACGGGTCCGAGAGGACATCGTCGGCCAGTGTCGGGTCGCTCCGCGTGCGGTTCGCGTCGAGCGCCAACATATTCAGACACTGGGGAGGCCCATTGCACAGGAGTGATCAGCCATAGCACCGCGACCAGAACAACGGGGCGACCAGCACCGCGTGAACGACCGCATCCGATCTCGTGAAGTCCGACTCATCGGACCGACCGGGGATCAACTCGGAATCAAGGCCGTTCCCGATGCGCTGAGAATGGCCCGAGGTCTCGAACTCGACTTGGTCGAAGTGGCCCCGAACGCCAACCCTCCGGTTTGCCGAATCATGGATTACGGCAAGTTCAAATACGAAGAGGGACAAAAGGCAAAGGAAGCGCGCAAGAAGTCGACCAACGTGTCGGTGAAAGAAGTGAAGTACCGGCCGAAGATCGGCAAGGGCGACTTCGACACCAAGACACGAAACGTGATCCGCTTCATCGACGAGGGTCACAAGGTCAAGATCACCTTGCAGTTCCGAGGTCGCGAGATGGCACACCCCGAGCTCGGGTCGAAGATTCTCGACGACGTGCTCGAAGCGGTGGGCCCGGCAGCGAAAGTCGACACGCAGGCTCGCCTCGAGGGGCGAAGCATGTCGATGACGTTGTCGCCAGACAAGCAGGCCCAAGAGGCGATCAAGAAGGCAGCGGTCGAAGCCGAGCGCCAGGCGAAAGCCGACGCAGCGGCCGAGGCAGAGGCCGAGGCTGCGGTACCGGAAACGGTGCCTGCCAGCGAACAATCAGAAGGAGCAACCGATGCCGAAGATGAAAACGTCGAAGACGGCAGCTAAGCGATTCAAGAAGACCGGCACCGGTCGTCTGCGTCACGAGCAGCAGAACAACCAGCACAAGTTCGAGTACAAGACGTCCTCGCGCAAGCACCGACTCGATCGCGATGCCGACGTGCATTCGAGCGACGAGAAGAAGATCAAGCGCCTCCTCGCAGAGCGCTGAGTAGGCATCCGGGGCTCGCCCCGTTCGAACGTTCCGAGGAGGAATCGAAATGGCACGTGTGAAACGTGGCGTCGCATCGAAGAAGCGGCACAAGAAGGTACTGAAGCAGGCCAAGGGCTATTACGGCAACAAGAGCCGTTCGTTCCGCGCCGCCAACGAACAAGTGATGCGGTCGGGCAACTATGCCTTCCGTGACCGTCGCGCCCGCAAGGGTGAGATGCGACGTTTGTGGATCCAGCGGATCAACGCCGGCACGCGTCAGCACGACATGAGCTACAGCCGGTTCATCGCCGGGCTCAACGCCGCAGGCATCGAGGTCGACCGCAAGATTCTCGCCGATCTCGCCGTGACCGACGCGGCGTCGTTCGAGTCATTGGTCGTGGCGGCGAAGGCCGCGCTCGACTGATCAGCCGCGGCCGGGGCGTGAGAACCGGCCACACTGGTGCACGATGAGTGCATTGGCGTTCAACAGCAACAAGGTTCAAGAACTGCGGCGCCTCCTGGGGCGCCGCAGTTCGCGTTACGAAGCCCGTCGGTTCGTCGTGGAGGGCCCGGTGCTCGTGGCAGAGGCGGTCGCCGCGGGTTGGGAGTGCGAGGCGCAGTTCGTCGCAGGGGAGGCCGACGGCGTGGTTGCTCCTGGCGTCGACGGGGCAGGCCCGGTGTTCGAGTTGGCCGGTGGTGTGCTGGAGCGGGTCGCGTCGACCGAGACGCCGCAGAACCCGATCGCCATCGTGCGGATGCGCGACCAGGACTCACTCGACGAATCGCTCGCACACGCAACATTCGTGGTGGTGCTCGACCGAGTCAGCGATCCCGGGAACCTCGGCACGGTCCTCCGCTCGGCGGAAGCGGCTGGCGCCGATCTGGTGGTCCTCACGCCCGGCAGTGTCGATCCGTTCAACCCCAAAGTGGTTCGGTCATCGGCCGGGGCCATCTTCCATGTCCCTGTGGTGACGGCGACGATCGACGAGGTCGGGTCGGCCGGAGTTCGACTGATCGGCACGACGAGCCACGGGTTTGCTGGACGCACGGCGCAGCCGTACACCGAGGCTGACCTTCGCGGTCGCATCGGAATCGTCATGGGAAACGAAGCGGCTGGCTTGCCGGACGACTGGAGCGACACCGTTGGCCCCATCGAGTCGTGGCTGACGATTCCGCACCAGGGGCGCAGCGAGTCGTTGAACGTCGCCATGGCGACCACGGTGATCGCCTTCGAGGCCGCCCGCCAGCGAACCGCTGGCTGACGTCAGCGTTCGGTTCGGAGCACCACGAGGAACTGGCCGCCGCCCGGCTCGACATCGGCGCCGACGGCGAGGTCGGGTTCGAGGCGCGACACCCGGTCGACGATCCAGACGGCAGCCGCCGTTGCGTCGTCGAGCTCGAGACAGCGGCCGACGATCTCCCTGCCACCTTTGCGTTGGAGCCGGTCGACCGTCGTGAGGATCACGGCCGGGTCGGCCACGAACAGGTGGGCCGGCCACTCGATGACGGGCTTCGTGCTGCCCTTGCCGGTGTTGCACGATCGATGTGCGAGGCGTTCCTGACCGGTGCCGTGTCCTCGTCCGGCTCCCTTGCCCTTCGCCTTGGCCTTGCGCTCGGTGGTCCGGCTGTCGATGCTCGGTCCCCGGGGGTCGTTCACCGACATGTCCCGGTCGACGATCTCATCGCACAACCAGCATCGCCAACCGTCTCGGTCGCCGACCTCGTCGAGACGCATCAGGACCGGCCGAGCTCGGTGGTGGGCACCACCGGACTCTACCGAGCGTTGCGACGTGAGGTCGGCCACCACATGGACCCAGGCCCCGCCGGCACGGGATGTGCTCGGGTGTCCGATCGGGTGTCGGGATCGCTTCAGATCGCGCCGACACCGATCAGCGCCGCAGTGGCTGCTGCGATGCCGATGCGATACCACCCGAAGATCGACAGCGGTCTGGTCCGCAGGAACGCCACGAGCCAGCGCACGGCGATGACGGCGGTGATGAACGCGACGATGCCGCCGAGCAGCGGCGTGCGCCACCCGTATTCGTCGAGCAGCGTCTGGCCGTCCTTGGCGAGGTCGTACAGCGTCGCGGCGCTCAGCGTGGCGAGCCCGAGGAGGAAGCTGAACTCGACGGCCGCCGACATGCTCGCGCCGATCGCCAGTGCCGCGGCGATGGTGACCAGACTGCGGCTCATGCCGGGCCAGAGCGCCAGGATCTGCGCGGCGCCGATGATCGCTGCATGGCGGACGGTGAGCGAGGTCAGATCGAGACGTCCGGGGCGCGGGTTCCACCACACGAGGAAGATGCCGCCGACCAACCATGCGGCGACGACGGGCCACGGCCCGAACAGTTGACTCTTGATCGTGTCGCCGAGCAGCACCCCGACCACTGCGGCGGGCACGAACGCGACGATCAGCCGGACCAGCAGTTTGCGTCCGTCGACGTCACGCCCGATCACCCCGTCGGCAAGCTGGCCCAGCCGCCGCCAGTAGAGCACGACGACGGCGAGGATCGCGCCGATCTGGATCGCGATCGTGTAGGTGTCTGCAGCCGCTTTGGCATCGCCCTCGCCGAGGCCCAGGAGACGCTGGGTCACCAACAGGTGCCCAGTGGACGACACGGGGAGGTATTCCGTGAATCCCTCCACCGCGCCGAGCACGATGGCCTTGAACGGTGTCAACGGTCCGCTCGTTCCCACTGACAGTGCCACGATCGTGAGGACAGCGACGATCGCACCCGCAGCGAGGCCGACGTTGCGGTTCCGATGTCGAGCGTCGGTGGCAGAAGGCGGTTCGGACGGGTTCATGTGATGGCCAACACGGTCGAACGAGGTGCCCTCTGCTGTCTCGCTTGCACCGGCATCCTTCTGGACGGTAGCGGTCGTGGGCGCACTCTCGGCGGCGCCGACCCGATGGCAAACTGTCACACCGTGCCGGGTCAAACGTGACAGTTCGGACGTCCTGGGTCAGCGCAGCTCGAACGGCGGGTATCGGTCGGTGACGAGCAGGAACGCGTAGGCGTACACCCGCAGGCTCCACCGGCCGACGCCGACCACGTAGTCGAAGAGGCCTCGTGGATACTGCCCAGTGAACAGGATCGCGAACCAGGCGATGAACACGGCGAAGAACGCACCGATCCACAAGAAGACCAGGATGATCATGTGGGGGAGCGCCAGAAACCACTTCACCAGGGGCAGCCACCGGTTGAGGTCGCGCTCGACGTCGTCGGGGTAGTCGATGTCGAGGTGGACGCTCTGTTCGTCGACTGTCGACGGGTAGGTGTCGGTGAGCAACGCGAAGTACGCACCCACCCGGGCGCTGAAGCGGCTCAGTTCGAGTGCGAAGTCGAACCACCACTTGGGGTACCTGCGCCTGAACAGGATCATCAGGAGGGTCACCGCGAACAACGCACCGGTAATGCTCATTCCTGATGTCGTCACCCAGTCGCCATCACTGTTCTGGACGGTGGTCGTGCCGCTGCCGGTGAGGATGCCGATGACGATCGCGATCGGGATGATGAGGATGATCCGGAACGCCGTCGTGACCCGGTTGAGCTGCTCGGGGTAGTCGATGGTCAACCGGGCGGGGTATGGCGCGGAACCCGACGAGGTCGGGGCGCCCGGCGGCGGCGGTGGAGGGGCCGGGGGTGGAGGGGTCTGGGAGGGCGGTGGAGGCATCGCCATGGAAGGTCTCGCTTTCGACGTGAGTGGTGCATTCAGTGTGCGCCCTCGCCGCGGCGGCCTCTAGGGCCGTTGGGCTGATTCGGGGTCAGCCGTTCGGCTGATGACAGCGGCGTAGCGATTCCATGGTCGCCGCCGAGAACCTCACGCGGTAGCCTCGGCCCCTGTGCAGCAGTCGCAGCGATTTTCGTGCCCCGGGTGAACCGGGGATGACGTTCCACACGTCGGCGATCATTCGCTCCTGTGCCGTCTTCTGAGTTCGTCCGGGGTCGATCCGTCCGAACACAGCTCTTTCGAAAGGTCCCCGTGCTCACCGACATCACCGCCGCCCGCAATGCGGCACTCGACGACATCGCCGCCGTCACCACGCTCGACGACATCGCGTCGTTGACGACCCGACTCACCGGCAAGAAGGGTGATCTCGCCCAACTGAAGACCCGGCTCGGTTCGCTCGAGACGATCGACGACAAGAAGGCTGCCGGGGCCGCGATCAACGAGGCGATGACCGCCGTCACCGAAGCGCTCGCGGCCCGCCGTGAGGCCCTCGGTGCCGAGGCACTCGCACTCCAGGTCGAGGCCGAGCGGCTCGACCTCACCGAGTTCGTCGGCAAGCCCACCCGCGGCCACCCCCACCTCGTGACCCAAGCGTGGGAGCGGCTCGAAGATGTGTTCATCGGCTTGGGCTTCCAAGTGGCCGAAGGTCCCGAGGTCGAGACCGACTGGCACAACTTCGAAGCGCTCAACATGGGGGAGGGGCATCCTGCCCGCGGTGAGTTCGACACGCTGTTCGTCGATCACGTCACCCCCGACGGCAAAGCGGGAACCACCCTTCTGCGCACCCACACCTCGCCGGTGCAGATCCGCACGATGATCGATCAGGAACCGCCCATCTACATCGTGGCACCCGGTCGCGTCTTCCGACGCGACACCCCCGACGCCACCCACATGCCGGTGTTCCATCAGATCGAAGGCTTGGTGATCGATCGCGACATCACGATGGCGGATCTCGCCGGCACGATCGAGGCATTCACGAAGGCATTCTTCGGTGCGGGCTTCACCTCGCGCCTGCGGCCCAGCTACTTCCCATTCACCGAGCCGTCGGCCGAGTTCGACATCCAACGACCCGACGGCAGCTGGATCGAGCTCGGCGGTTGCGGCATGGTGCATCCCAACGTGCTGCGCGCCGGCGGTCTCGATCCCGAGGAATGGAGTGGGTTCGCCTTCGGGTTCGGCATCGATCGCATGGCCAAGGAGCGTCATGGCGTCGAGGACATCCGCGACATGTACACCAACGACATCCGATTCATGGAGCAGTTCTCGTGAAGATCCTCCTGTCCTGGCTCAACGACTACGGCGATTTCGGCGATCCGACGAATTCGGACGACGTCCAGCGTGTCGCCGACGCACTCACCTCGCTCGGCCTCGAGGTCGACTCGGTCACGACCGTCGGCGAGACCGTGCCCGGTGTCGTGACGGCGCGGGTCCTGCGTCTCGAACAGCATCCTGATGCTGCCAAGGTGCAGCGCGTCTACGTCGACGCCGGCGACGGCGAGGAACGCCATGTCTGGTGCGGTGCGTTCAACATGGCCGAGGGCGACATCGTGCCGCTGGCAACGCTCGGGACGACCATGCCGAACGGCATGACCATCGAACGTCGTGGGATTCTCGGGATCGACTCGGAGGGGATGCTCTGCTCCGCCAGCGAACTCGGCCTCGGCGACGATCACTCCGGTATCCGAGTCCTGCCGTCCGACGTACCGCTCGGCCGCCCGTATGGTGAAGCGCTCGGGCTGACGCTCGACGTGTTGATCGATGCTGACGTCACCCGGAACCGGCCCGACTGCTGGGGCTACGTGGGCATCGCCCGAGATCTCGCTGCCAAGATGGACGTCGAGTTCCTGCCCCCGGCTGCAACGCTCGACGTGACCGGTGACGAACGAACGGCAAGCGTCGAGATCGTCGATGGTGATCGGTGTGCACGGTTCACGTCCACCGTGATCTCCGGCATCGAGGTGAAGCCGTCGGCTGACTGGATGGCCCGCCGGCTCAGCGCCGCCGGCATGCGACCGATCAGCAACGTGGTCGATGTCAGCAACTACGTGATGCTGGAACTGAACCAGCCCAACCACGCCTACGACCTCGACACCCTCGGTGGCGACGGGTTTCGCATCCGACTGGCGGCCGACGGCGAACACCTCACGACACTCGACGGCGAGGACCGAACGTTCACGTCCGACGATCTGTTCATCTGCGACGCCAACGACGTTCCGATCGGCGTCGGCGGGGTCATGGGCGGTCTCGACACCGAGATCAGTGAGACGACGACCACGGTCGCGCTCGAGATGGCGTGGTTCTCGCTGGTCGGCATCGGCCAGACTGTCACCCGCACCAACCTGAGGTCAGAGGCTTCGGCGCGCTTCGAACGCGGCGTCGACCCGTACGGCATGCCCCTGGCGATCGCCCGCTTCGTCGAGTTGTTGTCGGAGACATGCCCGAGCCTCGTCGTGCACGCCGGCGCCGTCGACGCCCGCTCCGAACAGCTGCCCGAGGAGCACCGGGCGGTGCCGGTGCGGATCAGCGCGGTCAACCGAATCCTCGGCACCGACCTGCACGCCGACGACCTCCCGGCCCTGCTCGATCCGATCGGGTACACGGTCTCCGGCGACGGTGCCACCCGTGAGGTCGTGTTGCCGACCTGGCGGCTCGACTCGACCGAGGAGATCGACGTGATCGAGGAGGTGGCGCGCCACTACGGCTACGACCGTCTCGGCAAGACCGTGCCGAAGTCGGTGGTCCACGGCGAACTCAGTGTGCGTCAGCATCGCCGACGTCTCGCCCGCCAGGTGCTGCTCGGCTTGGGGATTTCCGAAGCGATGCCGAACCCGTTCCTCGCCCCCGACACGCTTGCCAAGGCCGGCCTACCCGCGGACGCACTGCGGATCACCAACCCGCTGGTCGCGGAGGAGAGCGTGCTGCGAACCTCGCTGCGCCCGGGCCTGCTCAGGGCGATTGCCTACAACGAGTCCCATCGGCGCACCGACGTGGCGCTGTTCGAGATCGGCCACGTGTATCCGCCGGCTGAGGGTGAGCTCCCCGGCGAGTACGAGGCCCTCACGGTGGTGCTCGCCGGGCGCGAGGCCCCGTCAGCGATGGCGGTCTGGCGCGAACTTGCCACCGCACTCGGCGTGGGTGCGCGGATCGACCAGTCGAAGGTGCCGGCCGGGCTCCATGCGACGCGATCGGCGACGCTGCAGGCCGGACGTGACCCGCTCGGCGCAGTCGGCGAGGTTGCCCCCGACGTGCTCGCCGCATTCGAGGTGACCGAGCGGGTGGCGATCTTGGAACTCGATCTCGACCAGATCCTCGATCGCGAGCCGAAGCCCAGCCAGTGGAAGCCGACGAGCCGGTACCCCTCGAGCGACCTCGACCTCTCGTTCGTGGTTCCGGACGACATCCCGGCCGAGAAGGTCGAGAAGGCCGTCAGGCAAGGTGCCGGCAAGTTGCTCGTCGATCTCGATCTCTTCGACGTGTACCGAGGGGAGCGAGCCGCCGAGGGCACCAGGTCACTGGCGTATCGCATCCGGCTGCAGGCGGCGGATCGCAACCTCACCGACGGCGATGTCGCCGATGTTCGCCGCGGCGTCGAAGCCGCGACGACCAAGCTCGGCGCTCAGCTCCGGAGCTGACGGGGCCGATTCGTTCAGGGCGAGTCGGTGACTCCCCGGATGTCTCGGGTGGTCGCGCGCCACAGTTGATTGACAGGGCTGAGACACTGGAGTCATGCCAGCCCCGGGAGAAACCGATCTGGACGCGATGCTGTCGACGCTCGGCGTGCAGCGTCGACCGGGCGTGTTCGCCTACATCGCGGTCGAGGTGCCCACCCCTGGTCTGATCGCCGCCGCCCATGCGCTGGTGAAGGAGGGTCGTCTGACCACCATCGTGTTGCCGGTCGAGGCTGCGGAGCGTGCTGGCCAGTCGACGTCGGTCCTGTTCGCTTGGTTGACGCTCACGGTCCAGTCCAGTCTCGACGCAGTCGGACTCACGGCGGTGGTGAGCGACCGTCTTGCGACGTTGGGCATCCCGTGCAACGTGCTCGCCGGCTACCACCACGATCACGTGCTGGTGCCGGTCGACCGCGTCGACGATGCCATCGCAGCGCTCACGGCCTAGACGTTCGGCACAGATCCGGCGCGGGTGTCAGCGGTCCGACGTCGGTGCCGAACTCCTCGTCGGCGAACGCCCAGAACTCGGCGGCGCGCCCTGCTGTCGACGATCCGATCGGTGTGCCGGTGGGGTCGTAGATGCAGCGAATGAAACTGGCTCCGATCGTGACGGCGCCGCCGTCGATGTCGCGGACGCCGGGTTCGGTTTCGTGCGTGAGACCGCCCATCCAGGTGCCGCCACCTCGATGGGCGTCGGCTCGCTCGACGAGCTCGGCTTCGATGTCCGTTGCGGAGCGACCGAGGTCGTGGCCGCCGACGACGAGGTCGTTGACGAGCACGATCGGCAGCCCACTCGCCCTCGCAATCGCGTTGATGCCCGCTCCGAATCGCGGGTTCAGTTCGGTGGGCCAGAACCCGTCCGCGGCGGCAACGCCATCGACGGTGAACGTGCCGCGGAAATCGACTTCGTCGGCGAGTCGCGTCCCCGCAGTCCGTGCGACGGACCGCATCTGATCACGGATCTCAGTGGGCGGGTCCCAGTAGGTCGAGCAGCCCGCGTAGACGAAGTCGTAGCCAGACCGCAGCGTCACCATCTCGACCGGGCGAAGCACCGCCACCCCGTCCGGCAGGACGATTCCATGGATCGAACATGGGATCCCGTCGACGAACGGCATGATCCGGACGCGCTCGCACACGGATCCGAGTCCCGCCAGTGCCACGTCACGAGACGTGTCGTCGGCCACCCAGTAGGTCTGGGACGCGCCGCCGTGGAAGCCGTCACGAGCGTCGGCGGCCCACACGGTCCCGTCGCCACGATCGATCGACCTGCACGCGCCGGCCGCTTCGTCGAGGGGCACGACGACCGAGGGTTGTCGCGCGATGCCGGCTCGATCCCAGAACGCGTCGACGATCACTTTGTCCTCGAGCGCCACCCACTCCGGACGGCGGTGCGCCACGAACGGCCGAGCGGCCAGGTGCGTGTTGGAGTTGAGGAAGGAGCCCAGCACGAGTGCGTCGCCGCCGGGGTCGAACTCGTCGAGCGCTGCGATCACCGCAGGTGGGGGTGCGCCGAGGAAGCGACCCTCGGCACGAATCTGCTCCATGATGGTCAGACCCTTTGCGGCCTCGACGACAACGGTCGTGACGTCGGGCAGATCGCCGGCGCCCCACGAACTCGCCACGACGAGCAGGTTGCTGACACCTGCTGCGCGGCAGGAGCGCGAGATGCTCGGTCCACGCGGCGGCGTTCGCGCCGGCGAGGACAACGCGTCGGCCGCCGAACGCCGATCGCAGCGCAGGCATCCACCAGTCGTCCATCAGCAAACGGTACGCCTCTGGAGTCGGCCAGACGAGTGGGTTTCGGGACGGCGGCTACGGTTCGTCAGCAGATGATCGAGATCCTCACCTTCGCACTTCGCCCCGGCGTCGACGACGAGCGCTTCATCGCCGTGGACGGTCGAGTGCAAACCGAGTTCGCCTACCAGCAACCAGGCCTCGCTCGTCGAACGACCGGTCGCAACGACCAAGGGCGCTGGCTGGTACTCCACGTGTGGTCGAGCGACCAGGCAGCGGAGGCCGCCCACCAAGCCTTCGAGGTGTCGGAGCTGGGCGCCGAGTTCACGTCGCTGATCGACTCCGGCAGCATCAGGAGAGAGCGCTTCACCGGTCTCGGCTGATCTCCAGCTACTGCTGCACGAGCACCAGTGCGTTGCCTTCGGGGTCCTCGATGCCGGCGATCGTCGGCCCGCCCGGTACGTCGAACGGCTGCGAGACCACGGTGCCACCCAGTCCCGGTACCCGGGCGAGTGACTCGGTGAGGTCGCGAACCTGGATGTAGAGCGCGAAGCCGGAACGGTCGCTCTGGCGCATGTGACCGGCTGGGCCCGGTTCGGGGCCGCCGAGGCCACTGGGGATGTTCATGATCGGGCCGTCGGTGGTCGGCCAGTTGAACAGTTCGCGGTAGAACGCTCGCTGCACCTCGGGGTCCTGAGCCAGGATCTCCCAGTGCACGATGGGGCGGACCCAGTCGGGTGTGTCGTCGGCCATCGAGGGAACGCTACGACGCTGCGGGCGTGTCGAGATCACCGGGGCGATCGATCCGGAGGATCTCGTGCATCGGGTCGTGGCGCGGGCTGTCGGGTTCGAGTTCACCGCGGCCGACCACACGGAACCCGGCGCGCAGCAACGCTCGCCACGAACGTTCATTGGCGGAGTTCACGGGGACGACCACGTGAGTGCTGGCTGGATCGGTGCGCCAGATCCGTTCGACGAACGCAGCGATCATGGCGGTCCCCACACCTCGTCCGACGCTGTCGGGTCGGCCGATCAGGTAGTCGATCGACACTGCCCCGTCACCGACCGGGTACACGTCCGCCATTTCTGCGAGGTAGTCGGGATAGTCGACGAAGTGGGAGTACTGCACCACGCCGATCGGTGAGTCGTCCAGCATGGCGATGTAGTCCTCGGCGGGCTCGTCGCCGTCGATCGTGCGTCCGAAGTCGCGTTCCAGCGCCTCGGGCGTGTACTCGTGATCCCACCACTCGTGGACGTGCGGCTCGGCCAGCCAACTCGCCAGCAGCCCGAAGTCGTCACGGGTCAGCCGCTGGAAGGTGAACATCGCTCGACAGTCCAGCACGGACCGAATCGTGCTTCAACCGGATCAGTTCGAGCTGAGGTCGTCGGGCGCGTCGGCCAACCAGGCCAGACGGCCGGGCTGGCGTCGCAGCACCGTGCGCCACAACTCGTCGGGGTCGTGGGAGAACACGTCGCCGGGTTCGGAGTCGAGCACGAGCCATGCTCCAGCCTCGATCTCGCCCTCGAGCTGACCCGGGCCCCAGCCGGCGTAGCCACGAAAGACCCGGACACCGAGGACATCGGCGGCAACGAGGGCGGGGTCGGCGGTGAGGTCGGCCGACGCGATGGTGCCGACGATGGGGGAGAGATACTCGGCGTGATCGTCCAGGGTCTGCTTGGTCTCTGCGAGCGCAATCAGTGCAGACTCCTCGACCGGCCCTCCCGTGAACACCGATGACGGCACCGACTGGAGGTCGATCCACCGGTCGAGCGGCTCGTCGAGGGCTTCATAGCTGGGCCGGTTGATGACCACGCCGATCGCTCCCTCGTCGTGGTGTTCGAGCATGAAGATGACGGTGCGGTCGAAGTTGGCATCCTCCAGCGGCGGTGTCGCGACGAGGAGGCGCCCCTTGGTGGGCGGCGTCCCGGGAATCATCTCCTCCAGTCTGCCAGCAACCGTCAGCGATGAGTTCCAGCGCGACCCGTTCCGCGGCTGAACCTCACCGCTCGACACCGGAGTTGGATGGCCATGCGTCATCGTGTATGGTCATGCAATGACTGCGGTTGGGATCGTCGGAGCGTCGGGCTACACGGGCGCGGAACTGTTGCGGATCGCAGCGCAGCACCCTGACTTCGAGGTCGTCGTTGCGACCGGCGACTCGATGGCTGGTCGCCGAGCGGCCGACCTCTACCCCTCGTTGCAGGTCGCCTACCCCGACCTCGTGTTCGCCGAGTTCGACGTCTCGGCAGTCGATGGACTCGATCTCGTGTTCCTCGGGCTCCCGCACGGCGCATCGATGGAACTGGCGCCGTCGCTGGTGGGCAACGTGGGTTGCGTCGTCGACCTCTCCGCGGCGTTCCGCTTGAAGGATCCCGCGGCCTATCCGACGTTCTACGGGTTCGAGCACACGCAGCTCGACCTGCTGGAGCAGGCGGTGTTCGGCCTCCCGGAATTGCACCGCGACGACTTGGCGGGAGCGGCAGCTCGTCGCAACCCCTGGATGCCACGTGACGGCAGCGACGCTGGCGCTGCGGCCACTGGTGGAGGCCGGTCTCGTCGAGGCCACGGGCATCGTGGTGAACACGCTCACCGGCATCACCGGGGCCGGACGTGCCCCCAGCGACACCAATGTGTTCACCAACATCGACTCGAACGCGGTTGCGTACGGCCTGCTCTCGCACCGGCACACGCCCGAAATGGAACAGGAGATCGGAGCCCAGCTGATCTTCACGCCGCACCTCGTCCCCATGAGCCGCGGACTGCTCGCCACCTGTACCGCCGAGGGCATGGGCGGTTGTTCCGATGCTGCTGTCATCGACGTGCTGCGTTCGTTCTACGCCGACGAGCCGTTCGTCGCGGTGCTCGACTCGCCGCCTGCCACCAAGTCGGTGCTCGGCTCGAACGCCGCCCACGTCTCCGCACGCTACGACGAACGGACCAACACGGTGATCTCCATGTGTGCCATCGACAACCTCACCAAAGGCGCCTCAGGGGGAGCCGTGCAGGCCGCGAACGTGGCGCTCGGCCTCGACGAAACCGCCGGTCTCAGCACGATCGGGCTGGCGCCATGAGTGCCTCGGACAACACCGCAGCATCGCTCAAGGCATCGGTCCTCGTCGAGGCCTTGCCGTACATCCGACGGTTTGCCGGCAAGACGGTCGTGGTCAAGTACGGCGGCAATGCGCTCGCCGGCACCTCCGACCATGATGCGCTCGCGCTCTTCGCCGAGGACATCGTGCTGATGCGTCTGGTGGGAATGCGCCCGATCGTGGTGCACGGTGGCGGTCCACAGATCTCTGCGCTGATGGAACGCCTCGGCAAGGAACCCGAGTTCGTCGACGGCTTGCGCGTCACCGACGCCGAGACCGTCGACATCGCCCGCATGGTGCTCAAGGGCCAGGTCAACCCGCAGCTCGTGGCGGCGATCAACGTCCACGGCCGATTCGCCGTCGGGATCAGCGGTGTCGACGCAGGACTCATCCGGGCGACCGCGCGCAACGAGAAACTCGGCTTCGTCGGCGACGTCACCGAGATCAACCCGGAGGTGATCCACGGGCTCATCGACGACGAGTTCATCCCCGTGATCGCCACCATCGGCAGTGACGAGACCGGTCAGGCCTACAACATCAACGCCGACACCGTCGCCGGCGCCATCGCCGAGGCGATCGGTGCCGAGAAACTCGTGTACCTGACCGACATCGAGGGGCTCCGTCGAGACGTGGCCGAGGCGGCCAGCCTGATCCGCCAGGTCGCCGCCGACGAACTCGACGAGTTGGTGGCCGACGGCACCATCGCCGGCGGCATGATCCCCAAGGTCGCGAGCTGCACCCACGCGGTGCGCAACGGCGTGCACCGCGCCCACATCCTCGACGGCCGGATCGCCCACGTGCTCCTGCTCGAGATCTTCACCGACGCCGGCATCGGGACGATGGTCATGCACCATCGAGACGCCGGCATCGACGACCAGCACGATCCCCAGGGAGGGGCCCCCGCATGAGTACCACCGTGTCGCACAAGTTCGATCACGCTCCGATGGCCAACTGTCCGTTCATGCCGGTGTTCGGGCCGCCGGCGCTCATGTTCGAGCGTGGGAAGGGCACCGAGCTCTGGGATTCGGACGGCAAGCGGTACCTGGACTTCTTGGCCGGCATCGCCGTCGTCTCGCTCGGGCATTCGAACCCGGTCGTGGCCGAGGCGGTCGGCGATCAGTTGGAACGTCTCCTGCACGTGTCGAACTTCTTCGCCAACCCGGTGGCCACCGAAGCCGCTGTCAAGATCAACGAGCTCCTCCTCGAGGCCACCGGCCACCGTGGCCAGATCTTCTTCACGAACTCGGGCGCCGAGTCGAACGAGTGCGCCATCAAGCTCGCCCGCAAATACGGAGGTCGGGGCCGTCACACGGTGGTGAGTGCGCTCGGCAGCTTCCACGGTCGCACGCTCGCCACGTTGGCGGCGACCGGCCAGCCCGCCAAACACGAACCGTTCGCACCCATGCCCGACGGCTTCCGTCATGTTGCGTGGGGTGACCTCGACGCCATGCGCCAGGCCGTCGACGGGACGGTTGCCGCAGTGCTGATCGAGCCGATCCTGGGCGAAGGCGGGGTCCAGCCGGCCACTACGGAGTACCTCCAGGGCATCCGGGAACTGTGCGACGAGACCGGTGCGCTGATGATGGTCGACGAGATCCAGACCGGGTTCGCACGCACCGGTACCTGGTTCGGTTTCGAGCATGCCGGCGTCAGCCCCGACGTCGTCACGTTGGCCAAGGCGATGGGCAATGGCATGCCGATCGGTGCCTGCTGGGCCCGGGCCGACGTCGCCGCGGTGTTCGAACCCGGCGACCACGGAAGCACCTATTCGGGCACAGCGATCGCGACTTCGGCGGTGAATGCCGTGATCGACGAGATGCAGCGCATCGACGCACCGGCCGTGGCCGAGCGCCAGGGCCGGCGCATCGTTGCTGGGCTTCGAGGCGTTCCCGGCGTCGCCGACGTGCGCGGGCGCGGCCTCATGCTCGGTGTGGAGCTCGCCGAGGGCATCGATGCCAAGGCGATCTACACCGACCTGCTCGGGCTCGGGCTGATCGTCAACGCGGTCACCCCGACCACGCTTCGGCTCGTCCCGCCGATCACGGTCACCGACGACGAGATCGACGAGGCAGTGGCGATGATCGCCGCTTCGTTGGCCGCCGCCCTGGGCGAGGGGGATGAGGCGCCATGACCGCCTCCACCCGGCACCTGCTCGACGTCACCGACTTCACCGCCGACGAGGTGCGCCAGATCCTCGCGCTCGCCGAGGCACCGATCGACTCGCTCGGCCGCCCGCTGGTGGGGCAGGGTGCTGCGCTGATCTTCGAAAAGCCGTCCAACCGGACCCGCCACTCGATGGAGATGGCGGTCAGCCAGCTGGGCGGACATCCCGTCTACACACGCGGTGAAGAGGTCGGCTTCGACACTCGGGAACCGGTGGAAGACGTCGCCAAGGTGATGGAGGGCTATCACGCAGTCATCGCAGCCAGGGTGTTCGACCACCTCACCGTCACCCGAATGGCTGCAGTCGTCGACGTCCCGGTCGTCAACATGCTCTCCGACCACTCGCATCCGCTGCAGGCCTTCGCCGACGCGTTGACGATGCAGCAGTGTCTGGGCGACCTCGCGGGCAAGACCGTCGCCTACGTCGGTGACTTCAACAACGTCGCCCGTTCGTTGGCCGAGGTGTCAGCGCTGTTGGGGATGCACATCCGCTTCGTGTGCCCGCACGGCTTCGATGCTCCACTGGTGGAACTCGAGCGGTTCAGCCTGCTCGGTGCCGCGTCCGTCGAACAGTCGAATCGTCCGGCCGATGCGGTGCAGGACGCCCATGCCGTCCACACCGACACCTGGGTGTCGATGGGGCAGGAGACCGAGAAGCAACAGCGGCTCCAACAGTTCGAGGGCTACACCGTCGACGCGGACATGATGGTGCTGGCGGATCCGGCGGCGGTGTTCATGCACTGCCTGCCCGCCTACCGCGGGATCGAGGTCGCCGCTGACGTGATCGATGGTCCGCAGTCGGTGGTGTTCCAGCAGGCCCACAACCGACTGCACGCCGCCCGCGGCGCCCTCGCCTTCCTGCTCGGCGCTGCGTCCCCGCAGCCGGGGTCTTCGGGCGACGACATCGGAGGTGCGTCATGAGCAAGGTGCAGCGTCAGACGACGATCAGCCGGATCATCGGCGACCACGAGGTCACCAGCCAGCCGCAGCTGATCGAACTGCTGGCCGAGCGCGGCATCGAGGCGACGCAGGCCACGGTGTCACGCGATCTCGATGACATCGGAGCGATCAAGGTTCGGGTGCCGAGCGGCAACACCGTGTACGCGATTCCGGAGTTCGCGCCGGATCGTCTCGCACCGGTCGACCAGCTGCGCCGCGTGATGGGGGAGTGGGTCGCCGAGGTGGCCTGCTCGGCCAACATCGTGATCTTGCGCACGCCCCCAGGCTGTGCACACGTGGTCGCGTCTGCGCTCGACCGCAGCCGGGTCGAGGGCCTGCTCGGGACCGTCGCCGGCGACGACACGCTGATGTGCGTCTCGTCAGCGATCGATGGCAACGCGCTGGCCACGCACCTCCGCGACCTCGCTGGACTGGACTGACATGAGCGACTCACGCGACGACGCCGTTGACGGCAAGACCCTGTGGCACGGACGGTTCGCCGGTGGCCCGGCGGAGGCCCTGATGGCCTACACGGTCAGCCTGCCCTTCGATCGAACGATGTGGCGCGACGACATCGCTGGATCGCAGGCGCACGTCCGGGGACTCGCCCGAGTCGGATTGCTCACCGAGAGCGAACGCGATGCGGTGCTCGACGCGCTCGACCAGGTGACCATCGAAATGGACTCGGGATCCTTCGCGTTCGTCGAGAGCGACGAGGACATCCACACCGCAGTCGAACGTCGGGTGACCGAGCTCGCGGGACCCGCCGGCGGCAAGCTCCACACGGCTCGCAGCCGCAACGACCAGGTGGCCACGGATCTTCGTCTGTGGTGCAAGCGGGAACTGCTCGAGGTCGCACGGGGCATCCATGAGTTGCAGCAGGTCCTCCTCGACCGTGCCCTCGGCGCCGGCGACACCTATCTGCCCGGCTACACCCATCTCCAGCGGGCTCAACCGGTGCTGCTCGCCCATCACCTGCTCGCCCACGGCTGGGCGCTCGCCCGCGACGTCGACCGACTGCTCGCCACGCGAACGCGTCTCGATGTGTCGCCGCTCGGTGCCGGTGCGTTGGCCGGTTCGTCGTTGCCCATCGATCCGGTCGGCAACGCTGCCGACCTGGGCTTCGCGGCGACGTTCGACAACAGTCTCGACGCAGTCAGCGACCGTGACTTCGTCGCCGAGGCGGTGTTCGATCTTGCGCTCGTGGGGATCCACCTGTCGCGCATCGGCGAGGAATGGGTGCTGTGGACCTCGGGCGAGTTCGGCTTCGCCAAACTCGACGACGGCTATGCCACCGGATCGTCGATGCTGCCGCAGAAGAAGAATCCCGACATCGCCGAACTGGCTCGCGGCAAGAGCGGCCGGCTGATCGGCAACCTGACCGGCCTGCTCGCCACGCTCAAGGGGTTGCCACTGGCGTACAACCGCGACCTCCAGGAGGACAAGGAGCCCCTGTTCGACTCGGTCGAGCAGGTGACGCTCACGGTCGCCGCGCTCACCGGGATGATCGCAACGGCGACGTTCGTACCCGAGGCGATGCAGGCCGCCGCCGATGAAGAGACGACCGCCGCCACAGACCTCGCGGAGTATCTGGTGAGGGCGGGCACGCCGTTCCGTGAGGCCCACGCGATCGTCGGGGCCCACGTGCGGGCGACGCTCGCTGGTGAGGGGTCGCTTCGCGACCTGGTCGCCGACGACCCGCAACTCGGCCCGGACGCTGCCGCACTGGTCGGGCCGGGGGTTGGCGTTCGGATGCGTACGTCTCGCGGCGCCGCCGGCCCCGAGGCTCTGCCGCTCCAGCTGGAGGCCTACCGGGCGATGCTCGCCACCGACGAAGTGCGGCTGACCCGCTGAGTCAGGCCGTCCACCCTCGCAACGTGGTGCGACCGAGTTCCTCTCCGTTCACCGAGGCCACGATCTCGATGTCGAAATCGCCGTCGACCAGCCAGTGCGGGGGGAGTTCTCCGAGCACCGCGTTCCAGGAGCGGTCCTCCACCTCGAACAGCTCCGGCTCGAACCGCTCGCCGTCGTGCCGGATCATCACCACCGAGTCGGTGCGCTCGTCGACACCGCCGAACACGATCGTTCGGGCGTCGACGCACGGAATCGTCGCCGTCAACCACACCGGGTCGTCGGAGTTCTGCGGCCAGACGCTGCTGCTACCGCTCCCTCCGAGTCGCTCGAATTGCAGGTCGACGCCGGTCGTGTTCGTCGACGGGACCAGCGACCAGTCGCAGCCCTCGTCTCGTAGCTCGCCGCCCGAACGCCCCTCGATGATCGGCGCCGGGAGCCCGTCGCTGCAGGCCATGACGATGGCTGCCGCGCCGACGAGCAGCGCCATCCGGAACCGTCCCATGGACCGCATCACCACCCAGAGTAGTAGCGCACGCACATGTCGTCACGGGTGCTGACACGTCGCTGGTTCGCCCGGGATGCGCCGGAGGTCGCGGCCGGTCTGCTGGGCAAGCTGCTCGTGGTCGACGGCGTTGCCGGCGTGGTCAGTGGACGCATCATCGAGACCGAGGCGTACACGGGCGACGACCCGGCGAGCCACTCGTACCGTGGCCGGACGCCACGCAACGCCGTCATGTTCGGCCCGGCGGGGCACCTGTACGTCTACCGCAGCTACGGCATCCACTGGTGCGCCAACGTGGTGACCGGTGTCGACGGTGACGGTCAGGCGGTGTTGATCCGTGCGATTCAGGCGGTCGACGGCACCGAGGTCATGCGCCGCCGCCGGGGCCGCCTCCCGCTTGCCGACGGGCCTGGCAAGCTCTGCCAGGCGCTCGCGATCGACGGCGCGCACGATGGCCTCGACCTCACCGACCGGCGGGCCGCGGTGACGATCGTCGACGACGGCACCCCATCGCCTGCCGCTCCGCTCACGGGTCCGCGCATCGGCGTCTCCAAGGCCGTCGACACCCCCTGGCGCTTCCGAATGCCCGAGTTGTGAGCGATGCACGCACCATGTGCGCACATCGCTCACAACGCCGGAACAAGCGATCTGTGCTGTGAGCGATATGTGCAGTACGTGCGTGCATCGCTCACAGCGTTGAGAAGTCAGCGCCAGTGGATCCAGAAGCCGTGGGGGTGACAGGTCGCGAGATGCTGCACGGTTCGCCGCCCGCTGCGCCACCGCGCCATCGACAGGACCGTGCGGTGAGGGTCGCTCGGGTCGGGGCCGTTGGGGAGCTCGGGGATCAAGGCCGGCGCCTCTGCATAGAGCCATGACAGGTCCCGCTGCGCTCCGAGCCGGTCGAGTTCGTCGAGATATGCGATGCGGCTCTCCGGGGTGAGGTAGTTCAGCACCCAGGAGTTCGTGACCACTGGATGAGCCGACGCGCCCACGCGTTCGATGGCTGGGGCAAGTGACGACACCGCATCACCGGCGAGCAGTTCGGGCGGCGTTTCCCTGGCGATATCGATGGCCGCAACCAGACGATGGAAGCGATCGGGTTGATCCGGCCACACGCAGGCTTCGAGCCAGTGCGCCTCGTCGTCGTCGGTCACGTCGATCGGGCGCTGATCGACTCCACATCGCGCGGCGATCACCGGCATCTCACGGGGAAGTGGCACTGGTCCCGTCGTGGCGGCACCGATGACGACCGGCGACGGTCCGCCCACCGTCGAGACGACACCGTCCTGCGTCTCGTAGCGGTACTGGTAGCGGTCGAGCAGCAGGTTCGATCCGCCGCTGGCCCCGACGTCGAGCAGGCCGAGGGACCCGACCTCGTCGGCGAGGAGGGCCAGCGCCGGCAGGAAGATCGCACACCGCCCGACTTCGTTGGTCTGCGTCGTGCGGGTACTCAGGAGCATCCGCAGTCGATCGGCGTGCGATTCGACGAAGCGCTTGAAGGTCGGCATCAGGGAACGATCGCTGGGTGGCCGGGGCGATGAAGTGAGGTTCCGATACCAGCGCGCCAGTTCCTGCTGAGGGTCCTCCAACAGCACGTCGTGCACGCACACGAACAACAGCACGGGGAGCCGCTGCGTGGGTGGAGCGTGGAGCAGGAGTCGGTAGAGATCGGGGTCACGCGAGATCCCGGCCGACAATGCGGCATACAGGGGGGCGCGGGGGAGCGACGTGGCGGCCGAGGAGGCGAAGTGTCGCGCCAGTTCGGCATCGAAGCTCGAATCATCGACCTGGTGGGGCACGGGCCGACAGTACCCTTGCCTGCCGTATGGCTGGCACCGATCTCATCGCCGAACTCGAGGCACGAAACCTCATTCACGACTCCACCGACCGCGATGCGCTGCGCGACGCCGTCGGCAGCGGCCAGGTGGCGATCTACTACGGCTGCGACCCGACCGCCGACAGCCTCCACGTCGGCAACCTGATCGGGCTGATCATGCTGCGTCGTTTCCAGGACGCCGGCCACCGACCGATCGCGCTCGCTGGGGGAGCGACCGGCATGGTCGGCGACCCGAGCGGCCGCTCGGACGAGCGCAACCTGCTCGACGACGACACGCTGAATCACAACGTGGCGGCGATCAAGGCGCAGCTCGGACGGATCGTCGAACTCGGTGATGGCCGAGGTGAGCTCGTCGACAACCGTGACTGGACGCAGCCGATCACCCTGCTCGAGTTCCTGCGCGACGTCGGCAAGCACGTCACCGTCAATCAGATGCTGGCGCGGCGAGTCGGTGAAGCTGCGCGTCGAACAGCGAACACGGCATCTCCTTCACCGAGTTCAGCTACATGCTCCTGCAGGCCCACGACTACCTCTGGCTGCACGACCACCTGGCTGCACGATCCAGATCGGCGGGTCCGACCAGTGGGGCAACATCATGGCCGGCGTCGATCTGATCCGCCGCAAGCGTGGCGAGCTCGTGCCACGCGTTCTCGTGGCCGCTGCTCACCGCAGCCGACGGCACGAAGCTCGGGAAGACCACGGGCGCTCGGATCTGGCTGGCGGCAGCGAAGACCAGCCCGTACCAGTTCCGCCAGCACTGGATGCAGACGACCGATGAACTCGTCGAATCACAGTTGCTCACGTTCTCGTTGCAGCCGATCAAGCAGATCTGGTCGATCGTTGCCGAACACAACGATGCACCGCATCTGCGATTCGGCCAGCGAGCACTCGCCGACGAGATGACGGCGTTGGTGCGCGGACACCGGCAGCAGTCGCTGCCGCCGAGGCTGCGGAGTTGCTCTTCGCCGGCGACCCGACGACCGACCGATGCGGTGATGTTGTCGTTTCTCGGCTCGTTCAGTTTGTTGCTGAGATCGCCCTGCTACGTGACGTCCCGCGCACGGCCTCGGTCGTCTGCGTCGAGGCTGGAGACCTGGTCGTCCTCGACCGGGAGCCGTTCCTGACCGCCATGGGCCGCGCTCGCATCCCACGCACGCAGCAGTCGTTCGATAGGTTCTTCCCGTGGTCGAGTGGGTGTACGGGCCTGTCATCGTCGGTATGAAGGGCGGGTTCGCCGCGCTCGGACTCAGGTTCGTCGAGCGTGGGTACGAGAACATGCCGCGCACGGGTGGAGCGGTGCTCGCCATCAACCACATCGGCTACTTCGACTTCATCTTCGCCGGGAAGCCGGCCGACCCCATCGGGCGCTACGTCCGCTTCATGGCTAAGGACGTCGTCTTCCGGCACAAGGTCGCCGGACCGCTCATGCGCGGCATGAAGCACATCCCCGTCGACCGCGAGGCCGGCGCCGGCGCCTACGCAGCCGCGGTGACGTCGCTGCGCAACGGCGAGCTCGTCGGGGTCTTCCCGGAGGGCACCACGAGCCGCTCCTACACGATCAAACAGTTCAAGACGGGCGCTGCTCGCATGGCTGCCGACGCCGGGTGCCGATCGTCCCCGTCATCACCTGGGGTGGGCAGCGGATCTACGCCGAGGGCCACAAACCCGACTTCCGTACGCGGGACTCGGCCATCTCCATCACTGTCGGCGAGCCCATCGACGTCGCGCCTGACGCCGACCCCGCCGAGGTGACCGAGAACCTGCGTACGGTGATGGCGCGGTTGCTCGACGAGACCGTCCGAGCCCACCCGCAGGGCCCGGACGGCCCGGACGACACGTGGTGGCTGCCGCCCGAGTACGGGGGAACGGCCCTGACCCGCGAGCAGGCCCACGCAATCGAGGAGTCCGACCGGCCCGCCTTGCTGCGCGCCGCGCGAAAGGCACCTGACGACCCCGGGAAATGAGGCTCTTCTGACGCTTCCGTGGGTGTCTGAGCGCGCTGAGGGCGAACACGCCGTTCCCTGCCTAGGTTTCTGAGCTGTCGAGGATCAGGAACCAGTGAGCGGAGAACGGCGTGCAGAACGTGACTCTATGGCGTGCCCTGTTGGGCGTCGAGAAGACTGTCGTGGAGAGTGTGGAGTTCGACGAGGACGACGGTGTCGTGGTTGCCTCGGTGCGGCCGACGAGGAGCGCTGCGGGCTGGTGCGGACTCTGCGGTCGGCGCTCGCCGTGGTACGACCGCGGCGAGGGTCGGCGTCGGTGGCGGGCCCTGGACCTCGGGACGATCCTGGTTTACCTCGAGGCCGACGCGCCGCGGGTGAACTGCCGGACTCACGGCCCCACGGTGCGGGCGGTGCCGTGGGCCCGCCACGGTGCTGGTCACACCCGGGTGTTCGACGAGCAGGTGGCGTGGTTGGCGACGCAGTGCTCGAAGACGGCGGTGACCGAGCTGATGCGGGTCGCGTGGCGCACCGTCGGGGCGATCATCACCCGGGTCTGGGCCGACGTCGAGGCGGTGCCGACCGGTTCGCCGGGCTGCGCCGGATCGGGATCGACGAGATCTCCTACAAGCGCGGGCACCGGTATCTGACGGTCGTGGTCGACCACGACACCGGCCGGCTGGTGTGGGCCGCGCCAGGCCGGGACAAGGCCACCCTGCACGCGTTCTTCGACGCCCTCGGCGCGCAGCGCTGCGCGCTGATCACCCAGGTCAGCGCCGACGGCGCGGAGTGGATCAGCGACGTGGTCGCCGAGCGATGCCCGAACGCGGTGCGCTGCGCCGACCCGTTCCACGTGGTCCGCTGGGCGACCGACGCCCTCGACGTGGTCCGTCGGGAGGCCTGGAACAGCGCCCGCCGCGCCGCCGGTGGCAGCAACCGCGCCGGCCGCGCCCACGGCCAGCCCCGCCGCCTGGCCACCGGCCACGCCCGAGCCCTGAAACGGGCCCGCTAGGCACTGTGGAAGAACCCCGAGAACCTCACCGAACGACAAACCGACAAGCTGGCCTGGATCGCCAAGACCGACCCCGGCCTCCACCGCGCCTACCTGCTCAAGGAAGGTCTGCGACTGATCTTCCAACTGCCCTGCGACGAAGCCGTCGAGGCCCTGGACCGGTGGCTGGGCTGGGCCGCCCGATGCCGCCTCGATCCCTTCGTCGCCCTCGGTGCCCGCATCCGCCGCCACCGCGAATCCATCCTCGCCGCCATCGAGCACGGCCTGTCCAACGGCCGCATCGAATCGGTCAACACCAAGATCCGGCTCCTCACCCGCATCGCCTTCGGATTCCGCTCACCCGACGCCCTCATCGCCCTGGCCATGCTCAACCTCGGCGGCTACCGACCCGCCCTCCCCGGCCGAACATGACCCACGGATCAGTCAGGAGAGCCCCAAATGATCACGTTAAGACGGTGAGTGAGGGGTTTGCGGGGGCTCTAAGCCGTGCAAACCCCCCACGAGCCCCGCGAAGGCCCCAGGCCGCACGATGAGGGCCCCAGGCCGCGCGACGAGCGCGCAAGCCGCGCGCGACCCCACAAGCCGCGCGACCCCACTGGTGGCGCGCGACCCCCACGGGCGGCGCGAGCGGTCAGGCGCCGGTGCCCGTCTCGTCCTAGGATGAGTGATCACCAGGAAGCGAGCGCGTCCGACCGGCTCCGGCCCGCGATGGACGGCCTTGAACATCGCCTCGCCACCGGACAGCGTGGACGCCTCGAACCCGTGCTGGCGCAGCAGGCGGTACGCCAGGTAGGAGCGGAACCCCGACCGGCAGTACACGAACACCGGGCCGCCGGCCGGCAGCTCGTCGAGCCGGTCGCGCCAGCTGCTTGAGCGGGATGAGCGTCGACCCGCGGATGTTCCAACGTTCGTGCTCGCGCGGCGATCGCACGTCTAGCGGCACCGCGCCGTCGGGAAGCGCCGGCCAGCTCCTCGGCGTACCAGAGGTCGAGGTCTCCGCGGAGCAGGTTCGCCGCCTGGAAGCCGGCCATGTTGACCGGGTCTTTGGCCGACCCGTAGGGCGGGGCGTAGGCGAGCTCGACCTCTTCGAGGTCTTCGACCGTCATCCCGGCCCGGATGGCCATCACGAACACGCTCGATGCGCTTGTCGACCCCGTCGTAGCCGGCCACCTGAGCACCGAGCACCCGTTCCGTCCTGCGGGTCGAACACCGACCTTGATGTGCATGGGCGCCGTCCGGGTAGTAGGACGCGTGCCCGTTGGGGTGCAGGTACACCTTGGCGTACTTACGGCCTGCTGCCTGCAGCGTCCGCTCGGTCGCACCGGTGGAGCCCGCGGTCATCTCGAACACCTTGACCACCGACGTCCCCTGGGTGGAGGAGTACCGCGCCGAGCGGCCGCCGCCGCGCACGATGTGGTCGGCCGCCACCCGGCCCTGCCGGTTCGCCGGCCCCGCCAGCGGCACCACGATCGGCGACCCGGTGACGGTGTCGCGCGCCTGCACCGAGTCGCCCACGGCGTAGACGAGCGGGTCGGACGTCTGCTGGTGCTCGTTGACCACCAGTGCGCCGCGCTCAGTTCGCCTCGATCCCGGCGGCCTTGGCCAGCGACGACTCCGGACGCACGCCGACGGCGAGCACCACGAGGTCGGCGGTCACCGAGCCTGCGTCGCCCAGGTCGACGACGACGTCGGTCGAGCCCGCGACAGGCTTCGAAGCAGGACGGCCGTCGTCTGCAGGTGCAGCGTCACCCCGTGAGCCTCGAGGTGGTCTTCGACCTCGCGCGACATCTCCTGGTCGAGCACCGCCATCACGTGGTCGGCGGCCTCGACGAGCGTGACGTCCATGCCTCGGTGCCGGAACACCTCGGCGACCTTGAGCCCGATCCCGCCGCCCACGACCACTGCCCGGGTCGCCCCGCCGTCCACAACCTCTTTGATGGCGTCCATGTCGGGGATGCTGCGCAAGGTGAACACCCGCGGGTCCGTGCACTTCCGGGCAGCGGAGGCTTTAGCGGTGTGGCGCCGGTAGCGAGCACCAGGCGGTCGTAGGACTCGACGTACTCGCGCCCGCCGTCGATCTCGCGCACCGTCACCGCCTGGGTGTCGGTGTCGAGAGCGACCACCTCGTAACCCGTGCGCACCTCCAGCGCCAGGAAGTCGCACAGCTCTTCGGGGTCTGCAGCAGCAGCGACGAGCGCTTCTCGATCTCCCCGCCGATGGATGCCGGCGGACCCCGCAGTTGGCGAACGACACGTAGTCGTCACGCTCGAGCACCACGATCTTCGGCGTCCTCGGCCAGACGACGCAGGCGCGCGGCCGCAGACATGCCGCCGGCCACACCGCCCACGACGACGACCTTGCCGGAGAAGCAGCCGCGGGAGTCGGCAGCAGTCATGTCGCCCATCGTCCTGGTCGCCGCATTCGGACAACTATACCCCCGGGGTATGCTGAGGACGTGAGCACGACGACCTCCACAAGCATGTCCACGCGTGTG
>CAVPJT010000032.1:0-32926 GCA_963705485.1 Ilumatobacteraceae bacterium | reverse complement strand
GAACATCGCTCTCCCAAGGGCACAGACCCAGCGATTTCAAACGAGGACCGATCGATATGAGCCAGGACGACGCAGAATCAGCGGCGGAAGCCAATCCGTACGCAACCAAAGACCATCCGTACGCGACGAAGGACAATCCGTACGCAACGAAAGACTTCCCACTCGCGACCGAATACAACCCGTACGCGACTGGCAAGGACTACTCCAAGATCCCCCAGCGCTTGTACAAGTACCCGTCTTCTGACCGGGCCAAGAAGATGGTCCATGACTCGTTGGTCGTCGACACGCTCTTCTCCGGCACCTGGCCAGAGCAGTGGTCGACTCCTGAAGCCCCGGAGTTTCATGACTACATGGACCGTGTCATTGCCGGCGGCGTGAAGGTGATGGCTCTCTGCCCGTCAGCTGATGCATTGAATACATCCTCCGCGGTGTCGTTGAAAGCGCTGCAGTTCTATCTCGGGAAGATCAACGAGTTCCCTGACAAGTACAAGATCGTTCGGACGACCAAGGACATCGACGACGCAATAGCGGAAGGAAAGTTGGGGCTGTACTTCACGCATCAGGGGACCGGCCATTTCGAGGGTGATCCCGACAATGTGGCGATCTGGCGTCAACTCGGTTACGGCTACTGCTTGTTGGCCTACAACCAGCGAAATCCTGTGGGTGACGGTTGTTTCGTGGAAGAGAACGGTCCGCTGACCGAGTACGGAAAATCACTCATCGATGCCTACAACCGCTATGGCATGCTCGTGGATGTCAGTCACACCGGTGAACGTACGTCGCTTGACGCCATTGAGCGGAGCAGTCAACCGGTCATCTCTTCCCACTCCGTCGCCATGGCGATCGCAAAGTACCCGCGCAGTCTCGAGGATTCGGTGATCAAGGCGATCGCGCAGAGCGGTGGTGTGTGTTCCATCAACTGCGTGGGGGCCTTCGTTGACATGTCGAACCCGGAGATCGTGACGACGGAGATGCTCTTCCGCCACATCGACTACATGGTTTCCCTCGTTGGCATCGACCATGTCGGTTACGGTTCCGATTTCATCCCGGATGTCACCTTCACGTCCGATGGGATGCAGACGCCATTTGGTGCAGCGATCTTCCCAGACGGCGGCTATACAACGAAGACAGGCGCAATGGGATTCCCGACACCTGCCTCCTATCAGATCCTCTCGGCCCTGGTGGACAAGTTGCTCGAGGAGGGATACTCCGAAGAGGACTGCGTCAAGTTCATCGGAGGCAACATCTACCGAGTCATGAGCGAGGTCTGGAAGTGATCTTCTGATCTCATCGAGGTCACCGCAGAAATTCGGTCGATCAAGAGGAGCGTCCAGACCATGTCCAGCAACGAGATCCAGGCAGTGCCCAGTCGAGAGCGCGCCCGGTTTGCTAATCCGGTAGCGAGCAGTCGATCTACTACAACCTGAACATCCCCGAGTTCTTCAAGTGCTCGTACGTGCCGCCCTCAGACGAGTTCTCCAAGCTAGATGTTGCCCCTCTGTGATGGACACCGATCTCTGCGCGATTGTGTGCGGAGGAAGGAGGCACCCGGATGGGTGGTCCACAGAAGTATCTCGAAGAGTTCCGTCGTGAGGCGGTCGAGTTGTTCTTGTCGGGCGATCGGCCTCGGGCCAAGGTGGCCGAGTCGCTCGGTGTCGCCGATGGCTCGCTCGCTGCCTGGGTCAAGGACTACCGCAAGCGGTCCGAGCCCGGGGCGCTGAACGAGGACGAGCGTGCCGAGCTGAAGCGGCTCCGCAAGGAGGTCGCTGACCTACGGGTCACCACGCGTGCGCGCGGACAGCTCCGCCGACACGACTCGACCGCGACTTCACCGCGGCGGCATCCAACGAACGCTGGGTGGCCGACATCAGCGAGTTCGCTTGCTGCGGCAGCAAGCTGTTCCTCGCCGGCATCAAGTACCTCCACGACCGCAGCGTGGTCCGCTGGTCGATGGGCGAACGACAAACCACTGACCTGGTCGTCACCGCGCTGGTCATGGCACTCGCACGCCGCCAACCCGATGGTGACGTCGTACACCACGCCGATCGCGGATCCCAATACACGTCACTGGAGTTCACGAACCAGCTCACCGACTGGAAGCTCCAATCGTCCTGCGGCTCCACCAGAGACTGCTTCGACAACGCCGCGATCGAGTCGTTCTGGGGAGCGCTCAAACGCGAACTACGACACATCCACGGCGACCTCGAACGCTTCTCGCGCTCGGAGATGCGCACGATCCTGTTCGATCACATCGAGGTCTTCTACAACCGGCAACGCCATCAGCAAGGCCTCGATCACCGCACCCCGGCCGAGGTCTACGCTGCAGCCGTCGCCTGACATCTCACAACAACCCGCGTCCACCACGACGGGGCAACATCACAAGATTGGTCAGTTCGCTCGTCTGAACACTTCGAGCCTTGCAGACGTTCAACGGCATCACATCCGCGAAGTGGACCGACTGCCACAGCACGCGCATTCCGGACAGCGTGGGTGACACGCGCGCGCGTCGACCGTCAACGGCCACGCTGAGCGTTCGGACCGTTTCCAACCGCGACATTTTCGACAAATGAGGCCCGCATATTCGGTGCCGGCATGCAAGCGTTCCGGCAGATACAGGTCATTGACGAGCCCATCGTCGCTCCGCACAACGTGTCGATCTGTCAGGCTGCAATGAGTCGATACGCACGGCGGATGCACACAACCGGGGACGAACGGCAAGCGGCACTGCTGTGTCTGCAACTGTTCATCGCGCAAGATCTTTCTGAATTCTCCCGAAGACATTCCTTGTATTCAGGTAAGAAAGTGGTTAATATTTTCGCAAATACCAAAGGGGGACGGACGTGAGCATAGATCGAAAGTTCATCGCGCCTATTGCGCTGGGTTCGCTGATATTCGCCGGATCGGCGTGCGGATCTGATGACGACGGAGGAAGTGGGGATTCGAGTTCGACCGAACTGGAGGCCACGTTGTCCGACTTCCAGTTCGATCCGGGCAGTTGGACTGCTCCGGCTGATGCGGACGTGACGATTGCCCTCACGAACGATGGCGCCGTCGCCCACGAATGGGTGATTCTCCAATCCGGCGTCACGATCGAGAGTGAGGCAGATCTTCCCGACACCGAGGAGGAACTCCTCGCCGACTTCGTGCTCACCGAAACCGAAGTGGAACCTGGCGAGACGCAGGACATGGTGTTCAACGTGCCCGCGGGGACGTATCAGATCATCTGCGCCATCGAATCCCACTTCGATGCGGGCATGGAGGGAACGCTCACTGTCGAGTGATGCCATGCACTCCACGTCCGATCTTCGAAGTGCCATGATTCGCCATGCATCCGCCGTCGCGCTCGCATCGGTAGCGCTCGCGCTCGGGATCGCAGGGTGCGGACCGGACGGCCCCGACGTGGTGAACGGACAAATCGTCGATGTCGACGACACCGACGACCCCATCGTCAGTCCGGGCGACTCGGTTCGCATCGCGATGACCGAGTTCGAGTTCGATCCCGAGGAAGTGATCGCCGAGCCCGGCGAGTACACCGGCGAACTCGTCAACGAGGGTGCGGTGTTGCACAACTTGACGTTCGCCGACGGCACGTCGTTCCCCGTGGAACCGGGCGAGTCCGTCACCATCGATTTCGTCGTGCCCGAGGGTGGTCTCACGTTCATCTGCTCGATCGAGGGTCACGAGACCGCCGGCATGCGGGGCGAAATCCAAACCCCCGACACGCACGACGGCTGACGGACCTCTCTCGCCCGCCGAGCGAGCGCTCAGCGACCGTGGTGGCTCGTACGGATGATGCACGTCTGCTGAGCGGTACCGATCAGACGACCATCCTGGGTTCCATCTGGAGCAACATCGCCGCCCCTCCGGTGAACATCCCCGGCCGCGGTTGCTCCGTTGCGAGGGCACCGATGATGTGGTCGCGGTCGAACTCGCCGAGGTCTACCGAGGGGTTCCGCTCCCACTGGTCGAGCAGGGACGTGAGCCGTCGGGTAACTGTCGGGCACAACGCCCCCTCACTGCGGACCGTCTCGTCGGCACTCAGTTGGACCTCGACCGCCGATGCGATCAGCGCACTTCGCTCTTGAGCATGGACATCCTCCCCGCCCCCATCGGAACGGGATGGGCACCGACGTCGATCACTTCCGGGGGACTGTTGGTGGTGGTTCTTGGTTCACGGTTCTTCGTGGGCGGCAGTCGAAGCGCGGCGCTGTGTTGCTCGCCTCGTTCTCCGGAGTCGCTGCGTCGAGCACGACGTGGAGGACCCCGTTGACGTAGCCACCAAGCGTCTACACAACAGATCCTTGCCCCGTCCGGACCCCCAAGGGGGTGACTCGGGTCCACCTCCGAATAGCCGTCGGCAAGCAGCAGCTGCGCTGCAAGTCGCTCAGCAGCGGTCGAACCAGCTGTCCAATCAAGTAAGCCGGTGCCACGTTTCGTCACTCCGGTTCGTCGCCATTCGGCCTCTCTCCCCGAGGGTGGGCACCCCCTCACGAAAGGTGGTTACATGCTCACTCTGAATGGCCAGCTCGTTCTAGGATCGGAGCGAGATGAGGGTCGCCACAGATCTCCCGTCCGACCTGATCACCGATCGCCCGAGCTGGCATCGGCGCGCAGCCTGTCGAGGCAACCCTCGATGCGTTCTACCGAGGCCGAGGGGAGTCCTTCGATGACGCTCGTGCTCTCTGCGCTGTCGGTCCTGTCCTCGACGAGTGTCGAGCCGAGGGAGATCGAGTCGAGATCCGACGCAAGGACACCGACGGGATGCGAGCTGCGGAGTCCACCGACCAGCGACTCCGACGCCGACGCCGACGAGCCGAGCGACGCTCCTCGGCTGCGCGATATCGAGCCCCCATAGAGCCCCCTTGGATCTCGACTGGACGGTCCGAAATCGCGAAACACCTGGTAGATGGTGGGCGCAGAGGGACTCGAACCCCCGACATCTTCCTTGTAAGGGAAGCGCTCTAGCCAACTGAGCTATGCGCCCTGGAAGAGGGCGATGCTACCCGGGTGCGCGGCCGCCGACTGCTCGGCCATCGCCTGCTCGACCACGGCACCGGTGGCGACGAGGAGCTCCTCACCGCCGTGGGGTCCGATCAGCTGGAGGCTCGCCGGGAATGATCCACCGGCGATCGGAACGGGCAGTGCGAGTGCCGGGAGGCCGGTGGCGTTGGCGAGTGGGGTGAAGGCGGCCATCTGCATGGTCAGTTCGGTGGTGCCGATGCTGGGATCGTCGAGACGGGGCGGAAGGATCGGAAGCGTCGGCATCGCCAGCACCTCGGACCGTTCGAAGAGTTTGCAGAACGATGCCGTGAGGCGGTTGGCGTCCGCCCTGGCTGCCGCCGCGAGCGGCGTGAACATCGGCCCGAGTCCGAGGATCTCGGTGACCTCGGCACCCAGCCCCTGCGGGCGAGTCTCCAGAAGATGGTGGTCGGCGTCCCACGCCTCGGCGAAGTACAGCGTCACGAATTCGTTCCCGATCGCCTCGATCTCAGCCGGCTCGAGGGTCACGACCTCCAAGCCGGCGGCGAGCAGCGCCGCGTCGATCGCGGCGTTGGTGGCCGGATCGGCGGGCGTTGCGATCCGGCCCACCGTGCCAGCAGCCGTCGAGGACCGAGGGAAGCCCGGCTCGAGCAGCTGCATGCCCAACTCGCGCCGCCGATGTCGCGGGCCATCGGGCCGATCGTGTCGAGGGTCTTGCCCAACGGCCACACCCCGCCGAGTGACACCCGACCGAAGGTCGTCTTCAGTCCGACTCCCCCACAGCACGCGGCCGCGATGCGCACCGAACCACCGGTGTCGGAACCATACGCGACATCGGCTGCTCGGGCACCCGCCATGCACTCGGCATCCTTCACCGCGGGTTCGGCCTCGTCCGCGACCGCCCGGCAGCCTGCGGTGGTCGGAGTGCCGGCCACATCGATGAGATCCTTGACAGCCAGGCGGGGGCCGGTCCCGGTCGGATCCAAGCGGGTGACGAACGTCGACATCGCCGAACCGTACACACCGTCCTCCGGTCGCCGGACGGCTGACCCCTTGCCCGAAGGGGCCGCAGCTAGCGGCGGCTCTGCGCGCCGGTGCCGAACCAGCTGCTGAGATCGACGAGGAAGCCGAACACCACGATCACCCATCCGAACCCGTTGATCGGGTCTCCCCAGGCGTTCATCGCCGTGAAGCCGAGCGTCGTGAACGGGAGGAACAGGACCAGCCGGCGAATCCGATCCAGAAGCTGTCGAACGCACGGTCGTTCCAGTCGGAGAACATCTCGATGAGCACGATCGCGAACCGGGGGAACACCGCACCCAGCAACAAGACGAAACAGCCACACATCCCGAATGCTCACTCTAGAGAGCGGCAGAGGCGAGGCTCGACGCTGCGCTGCCAGATGAACCGCTCCAGACTGGTCGGGTGACCACCGACCAGGCCGAGTCCGCCACATCGAACACACGCCTGTCCGGACCGATCCTCGAGGTGCCGCTCGCCCCATCACAGCCGCCGCCGGGCTTCGTGATCTCGGTCTACGAACACGAGTGGCGCATCGAACGACCACGCTCGGAGGTCTGGGCGTGGCTGTGTGATCCCTCGACCTTCGTCGACGGCCAGATCCCTCCCTTCCGCGTGGAGTTCCTGACCAACGCCGGCGGCGATACCGGCTTCACCGAGGGCGTCTACAACTCGCACGTCGGCCCGCTGATGTCGTTCTCGGGTGTGCTCGGCACGATCGAGGCCGAGCGATACCGGGACCTGCAGTACTGCTACGGCAGCTACGCCCTCAGCCATGCGCTGTTCCGACCGACCCGCCTGCAGTTCTGGCTCGACGACGCGCCCGACGCCTCTCTGGACCGGCCGACCACGATGCTGCACCTGCAGCTCGACGCCTACGTTCGCTCCGGCGCCGTCGGTGTCTGGACACGCATGATGCGCACCTTCTGGAAGCGCTTCGGCTCCTGGTGCGAACGGGCCATCCCGAACAACTGGCTGCGCTGAACGCGCCTCAGGGTACCGACACGGTGTTGTCGCACGGCTCGCCGGCGAGCACGGCGCCGACGTTCGACAGGGTGGTCTCGGCGATGGCGGCCAGTGCCTCGTGGGTCAGGAACGCCTGATGGGCGGTGATCAACACGTTGGGATACGTGAGCAGGCGGGCGAAGTTGTCGTCGTCGAGGATCTCGTCGCTGCGGTCCTCGAAGAACAGGTCGCCCTCCTCCTCGTACACGTCGAGCGCCAGCGACCCGATGTGACCCGACTTCAAAGCCGTCGAGCGCCGCCGCCGTGTCGATCAGCGCTCCCCTGCCGGTGTTGACCAGCATCGCCCCGCGCTTCATCTTGGCGATCGATGTCGGCGTTGATGAGGTGGTGGGTGTCCTCGTTCAGCGGGCAGTTCAAGGTGACGATGTCGCCGACCGCCAGCGCCTCGTCGAGGCCGACGTAGTGCACGCCGAGATCGACGAGACCTTCGTTCTCGAACGGGTCGAACGCCACCACCTCGCACCGCAGGTGCCACAGCAATCGGGCCACGATCGCCCCGATCTGCCCGGTGCCGATCACCGCCGCGGTCTTGCCGGCCATGTCGAACCCGACCAGACCGTCGAGCGAGAAGTTGCGGTCGCGCACCCGGTTGTGGGCCCGGTGGATCTTGCGGTTCAGCGTGAGCATCAACGCCAAGGTGTGCTCGGCCACGGCGTTCGGCGAGTAGGCGGGAACCCGCACGACCGTGAGACCGAGCCGATCGGCTGCCTCGAGGTCGACGTTGTTGAATCCGGCGCAGCGCAGCGCAACGCACTTCGTCCCCGCAGCAGCGAGCACTTCGAGGACGTCGGCCGAGAGATCGTCGTTGACGAACGCACAGACCACGTCAGCGTCCACTGCGTAGCCGGCCGTCCACGATTCAACCGCGACTCGTGGTAGTGGATGTCGATCGCTGGCACCGTTCGGGCGTCGCCGACCGCCGCGTCGAAGGACCGCCGGTCGTAGGGCTTGGCCGAGAACATCGCCATCGTCGTCATGGCGCCGATCCTTACCCGGCTGCCGGCACCGACGCAATCGTCACCGGTTGGCACGCCGGTGTTCATCGAGCCGAAACGATGCCGGAACACAGCGTCCCTATGTTCCATGACATGGCCTCTCACACCTCCATGACCAGCGACCGCCCCCCGATGAAGCCCACACCGGTGAAGTCGACACCGATCAAGCTGACCCCGCCACGCCAGACCCCGGTGAAGCCCGAACGAACCTGACGTCGAACCGGAGCGAGCCGCCACCCGACTCGGTCGCTCCGAGGCCCTCCTCTGCGCACGCCGCATGCGCGAGGATCGCAGCGCACGATCCGAGGGAGGGACACATGAGCACCGACATCACGTCACCGGAAGCGGTCGGCATGAGCAGCGACCGACTGGCGCGCATCGCGCCCGTGATGGAGTCGTACGTCGCCGAGCGAGGCGTCGCCGGCATCAGCACGATGATCAGCCGACGCGGCGAGATCGTCCACGCCGAACAGTTCGGCTTCCAGGACCGAGGAAGCCGGAACGCCGATCGCACCCGACACGATCTTCCGCATCTACTCGATGACCAAGCCGATCGTGTCGACGGCGCTGATGATGCTGCACGAGGAGGGCGCGTTCCAGCTCGAACATCCGGTCGCCCAGTACCTGCCGGCGTTCGCGGCCACCAAGGTGCTCGCCGACGACGGCACGCTCGTCGACCAGGCCCGGCCGATGCAGATCCGCGACGTGCTGAGCCACACCAGCGGCCTCACCTACGACTTCATGGCCGACAACCCGGTCGCTCAGATGTACCGCGACGCCCGGATCATGAACGATGCCACCAGGCCGCTCGACGCACTGATCGACGAGCTCGCCACCCTCCCGCTGGCGTTCCAGCCCGGCACCCGCTGGCACTACAGCGTCGGCATCGACGTCGCCGCCCGACTGATCGAGGTGCTCTCCGGACAACCGCTCGGCGACTTCCTGCGCGACCGGCTGTTCGACCCGCTCGGCATGGTCGACACCGGGTTCGGAGTGCCCGACGACCAACTCGACCGGGTCTCGGCGATGTACGGCCTCCCCGACCTCGTCGGCGAGAACTACTCGGCGATCCAGCTGGTGGAAGCGGCGCTCAGCGGCTTCAACGAACGCATCGACGTCTCGGCCACCTACCCGACGGGCACGCCCGACGTGTTCCAGCGCGGCGGCCTCGGACTGTTCTCGACCACCACCGACTACATGAAGTTCGCCCAGATGCTCCTCGACGGTGGGCGCACCGGCTCGACGCCCGACGGCGAACGGTTGATCGGCCGCAAGACACTCGAGTTGATGCACACCAACCATCTGCCGGCCGAACTCCTGCCCGTACGAGTTGCTGGGCCTACCGGTGCCCGGCATGGGCTTCGGTCTCGGGTTCGCGGGTGATGGTCGACGTGGCCGAGACCGCCGGGTCACGGGATCGGTCGGCGAGTACGGCTGGGCCGGCGCCGCCAAGACCTACTACTGGGTCGACCCCGCCGAGGAACTCGTCGGCCTGTTCATGTCGCAGTACATGACCGGCCCCCTGCTCCCCGACCGCGACTTCCGCTCACTCGTCGTATCAGGCCATCGACGACTGAACGACCGCCTCGGCGATCCGGTCGACGATCTCGTCGAGGATCTCGCTCGGACGTCGCGAAGTTGATCCGCGCGCAATCCGCGCTGTTCGGACCGAACTTCGGTCCGCTCGACAGCGCAACACCGAACCGTTCGAGCAGCGTCACGGCCGGGTCGTCGCCGAGCCCGGTCCCGCGGAAGTCGAGCCAGCCGAGGTACGTGGCCTGCGGTGGGTCGAACCGACCGACGGGACGTCGGCTGCGAGACGGCGAGCGAGCTGGTCGCGCCGGGCGGTGATCGTGCGTCGAGCCGCTGCCAACCACTCGTCGCACTCGGTCCAGGCCGCGACCGTGCCGACGATGCCGAGCGAACTCGGCGAGCCAGCGAGGTGACCGGGCATCGCGGCGAGGGCGTGCGACCAGCGGGGCGTGGTCGATGTGGGCGACCGCCGTGCGCAGTCCGGCCAGGTTGAACGTCTTGCTCGCCGAGCCGAGCGTCACGAGCCGTCCACGGAATCGTTCGTCGCGGATCGCCAACGGCTGGTGCACCGAACCCGGGTGGACCAGCTCGCCCCAGATCTCGTCGGTGATCACGAGCAGATCGTGCCGCTCGGCGACCTCGGCGACCGCCGCGACCTCCTCGTCGTCGAACACCCGCCCGGTCGGGTTGTGCGGGTTGCAGAACAGGATCACGCGGGTGGTGTCGTCGATCGCGGCGGCGAGCCGATCCGGCGAGATCCGCCAGCCGTTCGGGATCGAGCGGTACGTCGACACGGCGCCGGCCGCTGTCGGCGATGGCGTCGAGGAACGGGTAGTAGATCGGCGTGAACACCACGACGCCGTCGCCGCGCTCGGTCGTGTTCCACAACGCCGTTTCGAGGGCGTGGAGCGCACTGGTGAACGCCCGAAGACTCTCCGACGTCCGGGCGCCACCGATGCTCGCGTTCCTGCCAGTCGGCGTAGTGCTCCACCAGGTCGGCAGCGAACGGCCCGTACCCGAGATCACCCCGGTCGAGGTGCCCTCGCAGCGCGTCGAGCACCGGCGCCGGCGGGTCGAAGTCCATGTCGGCGACCCAGGCTGCGACCACCTCGGGGCCGTGCTTCGACCACTTGATGCCCACCCGAGACCGACACCGTTCCTCGTCCACCGTCAGCAGGCCGTCGGGATCGGTCACGGCCCGACGATAGTTCGCCCCCGTGGGCCTTCGCCTCGCCGGCGACGTGCTCGAACCGTCGGCCGACAGCTCGTAGTGTCGGCACGATGACGGCCAACCAACAGGTCGACGAGTACGTCGATCGATCCACGCAGTGGCCCGCCGAGATCGCCGCAGTGCGACCCATCCTTCGCACCTGCGGACTCGACGAGGAGATCAAGTGGAGCAAGCCCTGCTACAGCCACAACGGGAGCAACGTCGTCATCCTCCAGGAGATGAAGGGCTTCCTCGCCCTGATGTTCTTCAAGGGGGCGCTGCTCGGCGATCCCGACGGCGTGCTCGAAGACCAGGGCCCGAACTCGCGGTCGGCCCGCCGCATCTGCGTCACGTCGGTCGACGACGTGAACCGACTGGCCGGCACCATCACCTCCTACGTCGCCGAGGCCATCGCGATCGAGGATGACGGGCGCGAGGTGGGCCCGGCGCCTGAGCTGCAACTGGTCGACGAGCTCCAGGCTCGCCTCGACAGCGACCCGACGCTGCGCTCCGCATTCGACGCGCTCACGCCAGGCCGCCAGCGCGAGTACAACCTCCACGTCTCGGGTGCCGAAACAGGCAGACACCCGAGCGTCACGGGTCGAGAAGTACGTCCCGAAGATCCTGGACGGCAAGGGTTTGCGCGATCGCTGAACCCGATCAGGCTTCGCCCAGGCCGATCGCAGTCAACTCTCTGCTCCCTCCCGGATCAGCGGCACCGAGGCGGGTTGGCGGCGCAGGGCCGGTTGGGCCAGCCCGATGATCGCCGTGATCAGGGTCAACGTCGAGATCATCACCCAGCCGCGCCCGTGGGCGGCCACCAGTTCGGTCGGCGACTCGGGCGAGCCGAGCACCGACACCAACAGCGCGATGCCCGAGCACCGAGCCGCCCTGTCGGAACGTGTTGTTGACCGCCCCGCCCACCGACAGCCGTGGGGGCGGGAGTTCGGCGACGGCAGCTGCGGAGTTGACCGGAATGAAGCAGGCGATGCCGATCGCCGTGACCTCGCCGATCAGCACGAAGAGGAGTGGGTTGCGTTCGGTGTCGAGCAACTGCCAGAAGCCCAAGGTCGACACGGTGACGATGAGCGGGCCGACGATGACGAACGGTCGGAAACCGATGCGCGAGGCGAAGCGTCCGCTGAGGGGAGCCAGCAGCGCCACGGTCACGGGCGGCAGCGCAGTGAGCAGCCCGGCGGCGAGCACCGAGTAGCCCCATGCCTGTCGCAGGAACAGGACGTTGTTGAGCGAGTAGGCGGCGAAGGCGGCCATGAACGTCAGCGCCGAGACGTTGGCCACCGTGAACGATCGACTGTCGAACAAGGTGAGGTCCAGGATCGGTTCGGGATGTCGGCGCTGGCGCCTGACGAAGATCGGGATCGGGAGCATCCCGGCGAGCAGCGTCCCGATCGTCCGCGGGTCGAACCAGCCCCACACCTCCGAGCGCGAGAGGCCCAGGGCGAGCAGGGCAAGCGCGCACGGTGATCAGCAGGGCGCCGGCGTAGTCGGGCCGGTGTTCGCTCTCGACCCGCGGCGACTCGACGAGTACGCGTCGACCGGCGATGATCATGCCGAGACAGATCGGCAGATTGATCCAGAATGCCGCCCGCCAATCGGTGAGCGAGATGGCGAGCGCACCGAGGCTGGGCCCGCTGGCGATGCCGAGCGCACCGATGCCGCCCCACATGGCGATCACCTGGGTGCGACGCTCCAACGGGAACGCGGCGAGCAGCAGGCCGAGCGACGCCGGTGCCAACATGGCACCGCCGATGCCCTGGACGGATCGGCCCAGGATCAGCACGCCGAGCCCCGGCGCGAACGCGGCAACGGCCGAGCCGGCAGCGAAGACCGCCAGGCCCCAGAGGAACATCCGGCGGCGGCCCAGCTGATCGGCCACCTTGCCGCTGACCAGCAACAGCGAGCCGTAGAAGATGTTGTACGAGGTGACGATCCACGACGCGTCGGCTCGACTGATGTCGAAGTCGGCGAGGATGTCCGGGAACGCCACGTTGACGATCGACAGGTCGAGCGTCGTGAGGAACAACGCCAACGAGCAGACCGTGAACGTGATCCACGGCGACCTGAGGATCGGCGGGTCGGAGCGTTCGAGGGTCTGGTCGGACATCGAGCCAAGTGCAGCACAGTGTTTTCCAACTGTCAACACGGGTTTCCTGGTGTATTCTGGTGATCGTGAGCAAACGCACCTACGGCCAGTACTGCGGTCTCGCCGCCGCCCTCGACGTGGTCGGGCAGCGATGGGCGCTGTTGATCGTGCGCGACCTGGTGCCAGGCCCTCGCCGGTTCACCGACCTGTTCGACGGGCTCCCCGGCATCTCGACCGACCTGCTGACCGAGCGACTGCGGTCGCTCGAAGCTGCTGGCGCCCTCCGACAGCGCGAGGTGCGCACGCCCGCTCCCGCCAACCTCTACGAACTCACCGACCGCGGCCGCGAGTTGGCGAAGTTGGCCGGCGAACTCGCACGTTGGGGAATGCCGCTGCTGCCGTCACCCGACGAGTCCACCGAGCTCGTCGCCAATGCCCGCTGGGGGCTCCAGCTCCGAGCCGCCCGCTACCGGGGTGGGCTCCCCGACGGCGACGTGCACATCACCCTCGACGACAAGGACGAGCTCACGCTCACGCTGGCCGACGGCCGCGGGCGCCTCGAGTACGGACACAGCGACGCCGATGCGCTCCTCACGATCGACGCCACCACGCCCGGCATGCTGGCGCTTCTGCGCACATCGCCAGACGGCGACCCCGCCATACCTCGCAACGTCCGTGTCGACGGCCGGGTCGATCTCGTCTGGCCACTCGTGCGAGCACTGGCCATCTGAGCCATCGGGGCGCGTCCCGAACGCCCATCAGCTGACGGCGCGAAGCCGGCGACGGGTAGCGACTCGACCCGCGTCATCACCGCGACGGCACGTTGATCAGGACGAACACGTGTACTTGTTGATATCCAACGAACTGATGTGCTATCCTGAACCCATGTCGAAGGGGATCGACGAGCTGGCAGCGGCAATCGACTCGCTCCAGGCTGTCGACACGAACGACCTCACCGACGACGAACTCCACGAGTTCGTCACCGCCATCCAACGACAGCGTCACCGCCTGGCTGCCGTCGCTGCATCAGCGATCTCGGCATGGGACCAACGCATGGTGTGGGCCGACAACGGCGCCCGTTCGGCGGGCACTCGCCTCGCCAACGAGACCTCGACGTCCACGTCGTCGGCCGGCATCGAGGTCCGTCGGGCGCGACAGCTCCGCACGATGCCCGGCACCGCCAGCGCACTCGCGGCCGGTGACCTCTCCCCCGACCACGTCGACCTGCTGGCCAAGGCCAACCAACCGTGGCGCAACGCCGACTTCGCCGAGCACGAGGCGACCCTGGTGGCACAGTGCCGTGTGTTGCGCTTCGCCGATGCACGCAAAATGCTCGACTACTGGTGTGCGCGAGCCGACGCCGCCGCCGCCGAGGAGCGCGCCGAGCGTCAACGCAACGCCGCCCACCTGCACATCTCCCCCACGCTCGATGGCACCGTCGTCGTCAACGGCGTTCTCGACCCGATCGCCGGATCGATCGTCAGCGACGAGCTCACCCGCCTCGAACGCGAGCTCTACCTCGCCGACCAACGCAACGGAGTGGCCCGCACCGCGTCGCAGCGACGGGCCGCCGCCCTGGTCGAGATGGCCACCCGATCTGCCATCGCCCCTGCGGATGGCCGCCGCCCCAGGCCGCTGTTCACTGCACTCGTCGGCGACGACACGATGTCGCAACTGTGCGAGCTGTCCAACGGCACCGTCGTCACACCCGGCTCCGTGTTCCAGTACGCCGGCGACGCCGATCTAGAAACCGTGCTCTTCGACGGGCCGACGACCGTGATCTCGGTGTCGCACCGACGCACCTTCACCGGTCGACTCCGACGGGCTGTCCAGGTTCGCGACCGTCACTGCCAGCACGTGAGCGGTTGCGACGTGCCCTCCGACCAGTGCGACATCGACCACATCGTGCCGCACGCCGCCAACGGCCCCACCAGCCAGTTCAACGGCAAGGCCGAATGTCACCCGCACAACCGCAACCCTGACCGTCACGATCACGGCGGGGTCCCACGCCCGACCCGTCCGATCGATCGTCTCGACGAGATCCGATGCCGACTCCGATGGAAGATGTTGCGAGAAGACCCCGACGACGACGCTGATGACGATGCCGATCCAGCCCACCACGTCGACGCCGGATCGGCATCACCCCCGGCTTGACGACCCGTCGGCCCGCGGTCATCGTGTGACCGTGACCGCCATCGAGATGATCATCGAGCCCCGCACCGCCAAGGTCGGCAGCGGCTCGGTCCGCCGTGTGCTCCCGTTCCGCAAGCGCCGGATGATCGGGCCGTTCATCTTCGCCGACCTGATCGGCCCCGAAACGCTCGCCGCAGGAACCGGCATCGACGTCGACGCGCACCCCCACATCGGGCTGTCGACACTCAGCTACCTGTTCGACGGCCGCCTGGTCCATCGCGACTCGACGGGCGCGGTGTCGACCATCGAGCCCGGTGCTGCCAACTGGATGACGGCCGGCGACGGCGTGACCCACACCGAGCGCAGCCACGCCCGACGATCGCGCCACCGAGCGACCGATGCACGGCCTGCAGACCTGGGTCGCGCTCCCCCACGATCGCGAGGACGGCGATGCCTCGTTCGAGCACACCGCGGCCGACGACATCCCAGAGATCGACGGTGTGCGCCTGGTGGCCGGGAGCGGATGGTCGATGGCATCGCCGGCGGCCGCGAGCTCACCACTGGTGCTCGCCGAACTCCGACCCACCGACGCTCGCTCGATCACCATCGACGCCACACATCCCGAGCGGGGCGTGCTGGCGATCGACGGCGACCTGCGCCTCGGCGACACCCCGCTCGCACCCGGCCAACTGGCCGTGCTCGACGCTGGGAGTCGCTCGGTGCTCACCGGAACCGGGCGGGCAATGCTCCTCGGCGGCGAACCGGTGGGGCAACGATTCATCTGGTGGAACTTCGTCCACAGCGACCGCGAACGGATCGAGCACGCCAAGACCGAGTGGTCCGAACAGCGGTTCCCGACCGTGCCCGGCGACCACGATCCGTGGGTGCCCCTGCCGGCCTGACGATCCGCGAGCGGGGTCCCCTCGTCACAGCCCGTGCCACTAGAGTCCTCGCATGCACGGCGGAACTACACGACCACCGACCGGCACGGTGACGTTCCTGTTCACCGACATCGAAGGCCCGACACCCTTGTGGGATTCCCATCCGGACACGATGGGGACCTCGTTGGCAGCGGCGATGGACCGCCACGAGATCGTCGCCTTCGCCCTCGACGCCCTCGCCGAACCCTCACCGCCGTTCTCGTGAACTCGTGCGGGAACTGTTCCCGCACGAGTTCACGAGAACCGAGGCGGGTCAGCGCATCGATTCTTCGCGGATCCGCTTCTTGCTGGCCGCCCAGCTGCAGATGGGGCAGGTGGCGAGATCGTGGCGGCGGGCGGGGCAGTACTCGCGGCCGAAGAAGATGATCTGGAGATGGCGGTCGTTCCAGGTCTCGATCGGGAACACCGCTTTGAGGTCGGCTTCGGTGCGCTCGACCGTGGTGCCGTTCGACAGACCCCAGCGCTCCGCCAGGCGGTGCACGTGGGTGTCGACCGCAAACGCCGGCACGCCGAACGCCTGCGACATCACGACGCTGGCGGTCTTGTGGCCGATGCCGGGCAGCGACTCGAGGAACTCCCAGTCGGGAATGATCTCGCCGCCCGCGTCGACGATCTTGTTGGCGGCCAGCCAGAGGTTCTTCGCTTTGGTCGGCGCCAAGCCGACCTCGCGGATGTAGCCGAGGATCTCGTCGGGGTCCATCAACGCCATCTGCTCGGGCGTGCCGGCGACCTCGAAGAGCGCCGGGGTGATCTGGTTGACCTTCTTGTCGGTGGTCTGCGCCGACAGCGCAACCGCGACCAGCAGCGTGTAGGCGTCGGTGTGATCCAGCGGGATCGGTGTCTCGGGATACAGCTCGTCGAGGATGACGCCGATTCGTTCCGCCTTCTCTGCCCGTTTCATGCCGGCACGTTACGACGAGGAACGTGTCGATCGGCAGGAACGTGCGCATCGGGGTGTGGCAAGGTGACACCTCCGTGCCATCACCCCACCGTCACCCCACCGTCCCCCCACCCCACACTGAGGAGCATCACATGAGCATCGATGCCGACCTGTCCGGCAAGACCGCAATCGTCACCGGCGCGTCGAGCGGCATCGGCCGGGCGATCGCCGAACGGATGGGAGCCGCCGGCGCACACGTGATCCTGTCCGGCCGCACCGCAGAACCGATGGAGCAGAGCGCGGCGCTGATCCGCGAGGATGGCGGGCGCGCCACGGTGGTGATCGGTGATGTCCGTCAGCCGAGCGCGATCGACGAGCTGGTGGCGACTGCCCTCGACGCCGACAGCCACCTCGACATCTTCGTCAACAACGCCGGGGTCGCGTTCCTCGGCGGCGTGCTCGAGCGGCAACGTCGAGCAGTGGCAGGCCATGCTCGACACCAACGTCGTCTCGCTGCTGGTCGGGACCCAGGCGGCGGTTGCGGCGATGCGCGAGGTCGGCAATCGCGGCCACATCGTCAACGTGTCGTCGGTTGCTGCCCTGCGCCCCGACTCCGGCGTGTACGGCGCCACCAAGCATGCGGTGAACGTGATCACCGCATCGCTACGTCAGGAACTGCTCGAGGACCCGATTCAGGTGACCTCGATCATGCCTGGCCTCGTCGCGACCAACATCGGTCGCAACGCCGACCCCGAGATGCTCGCCGGCGTCGTGGCGATGTCCGGCATCGAGACCGAGATCGTCCCCGGCGAGCGACTGCCCGACGACGTCCTCGAAGCAGCCCAGGCCGTGCTGAGCGACATCATGATCACGCCCGACGACGTCGCCGACGCCGTGCTCTACGCGGTCAGCCAGCCGGCCCACGTCCACATCCCCGAAATCGTCATCCGACCCAACAAGGACTTCGACTTCTGACGCCACGCCGGGAGCCGTTCAGCTGCTGCCGCGCTGGATGACCACCGCTCGATCGTCGCGGCCGTGGCGGCGGCGATCCTGCGACCATCCACGATCGACGATCTCCGGCGGACAACACTCTCCGGATGGGTCTCGTGGGGGCGATTCTTCTGGGATGGATGTTGTCCGGCGTTGGCGTCGTCGCACTGCTCAACGTTGCGAAGTGGACGGTGCACACCCGTTCGCTGCGGACGCTGCAAACCGGTGGGGACCGTCGGGGCTCGACGGTTCGTCGGCGCGAGATGCAGCATGCCATCGAACGGCATCCGTCTTCGGGACGTCGAGGCGCCTACATACATCTCACCTGACGGGCGGCTCAGCACCTTTCGAGCCCGCGAGGCGACGGTCGACCAGCGCTGCGAGCAGTGGCCGATGCGTCGCCGCCACCGGTGTTCGGCGTGCCTGATGCTCGAGCACCACGAGGTCACGGCCGAATGCGTCGACCACCACTCCCCCAGCCTCCTCGACGACGAGCACCCCACCGAGGTAGTCCCACACACCGTGGGCGTCGGGGCTCATGTCGACGAACCCGTCGAATGAGCCGCTCGCGACCGCGCAGATGTCGAGCGCCGAGGCGCCCATCGCCCGGAACTGACGCCAGCCGTAGTGATGATCGGGCAACCCGCTGATCGCGATCACGGCGTCGTCGAGCGGTACCGCTGCACCAACGGAGATCGTCTGACCATCGAGTCGCGCTCCCCACCGCGGATCGCCGTGTATCGGTGACCGGTCACCAGGTTCGTGACCATCGCCACCGATGCCACATCATCACGAACCAGACACAGTGATGTCGCGCACCATGGGAGTCCGAGGCTGGCATTGGTCGAGCCATCGAGCGGGTCGACGACAACCGTTCCGAGCGCCGATGGGCGTCCGGCAGGGTGCTGGACACCACTCTCCTCCGACAGCACCGAGTAGCCCGCTGCAAGGAGTGGAGCGACGCAGACATCGTCGGCGTCGAGGTCGACCCGGTACTGCCCGGGGCGTCGACCCGATTCCCCCCAGTCGGTCGTCGATCGAAGCACCTCGGTCGTCGTATCGCAGATCGAACCGAACAGCACGAGCAACTCGTCGAAGTCATTGGGCGACGGCATCACCAGGGACGGTAGTGTCCGTGGCGCATGGCAGTGATTGACGTTGCAGGATTCGTCGCCGATGTGAAGAGCCAGGCGATCGACCATGGGTTCCACGTCCACGACGAACGGCACTTCGTGGAGACCTATTCGCTTCGTCAGTTGTGGGAGGTCGACCTGCACCCTGAAGAGGCGTGCGCCGGCCCGATCGACCTGCATCTGTCACTCGACGTCGACCCGAGGGCGATGCTCGGCTTCGAAGACGAAGTGATGAAGCTCGACGAGATCGACGACCCGCCACCCACCGGGTTCTCCTTCCCGCTGATCTTCACGTGGACGCTTCCCCCGCTCCCCAAGCCGCCCGACCTGCTCGTGCTGGCCACCGATCTCGCTGGCATCGGCGGAATCGACCTCCCGGTCGAAGTGTCGGCGATCGACTCGTTCCCCAGCGTCACCGATGCCCCCGAACGGAGCTTGTCGATCGTCGCGAAGATGACCGTGGACCTCGCCGACGTCTACATGAACGTCGACGATGCGATCGAAGCCGCGCTCGACCGCTGCAAAGATGTCAGTCTGTACCTGCTCGAAGGAGCCCCGAAGTGGCTCGACGAGTACTGAATCCGCCCACCCGGCAATCCGTCATTCCAGTACGCAAGGGAGCGTCATGCGAGTCCACGAACTGATCGACATCCTCAGTGACCAGCCCGCCGACGCTGAGGTCGAGTTGGCCGTGATCGCACCGGTGGAGGAGGGCTCCGACGACATCACCGTTGACCGCTACTTCGTCGACGGCGTGCTTCCGTGGGAAGACGACGAGGACGACGAGGACAGCGACGGCGAGCTCACGATCTGGCTCGTCGGCGGCGAAGAGGCCGATGTGAACGCCTTCCTCGACGCGATCGAGCAACCCGACGCCTGAGACACCCGTTCCGCCCGAGTACCGAACCGGTGCCACGCGGTGTGGCCTCCCCGGGGTCAGGCGTGGCGGTCGGAGACCAGCCAGGAGGCGGCTGCGCTGACCGAGGCCACACCGATGACGGCCGGCCAGGCGCCAACCTTCTTCGCGAGCGGATGGGACGCGCCGAAACCACCGAGGTAGACAGCCGCGAGCGCGGCCGTTCCGATTGGGCCCGATGTCCGCATCCACTCACGCCCCGCCACGACTCCCGCGGTGGCCAAGACCACGCCGCCGAGTGGTCGGATCCCGGTTTCGCGGGCGACGAGGTAGCCGCCGACAAGACCGGAAAAGACGATGGGCGCGGTGAGAATCTTCACGCCAAGACCCTACGGTCCCCGGGGGCGAGCGCGAAGCTCAGGTCCCCGACGGACAACGGACAAGGAGCAGAGCGTGCACGTGACCGAGCCCATCGCTGCCGACGTTGTCGTCGTCGGTGCGGGTCCCGGTGGCCTTCGGGCGGCCGGCCTGCTCCACGCTGCTGGGCGTTCGGTCATCGTGCTGGAAGCCCGCGACCGGGTCGGTGGCCGGCTCTTGTCGGTGCCAGCCGGCCATGGCCGCCTCGATCTCGGCGCAACCTGGTTCTGGCCGAACGAGCAACGGGTGAACTCGCTCGTAGGGGAACTCCAGCTCGAGGTCTTTCCGCAGCACCTCGAGGGCGACATGATCCATCAGCCGCCGACCGGTCCGCAGCGGATCGCCGGCAACCAACTCGACGTGCCATCGGGCCGGTTCGCACACGGCGCCCAATCGCTTCCGGAAGCGCTGGCCCGGTCGCTTCCCGACGGCGCCGTCCACCTCGGCGAACCGGTTCAGACCATCCGCGTCGCTCTCGAGGGCATCGAGGTGGTCGCTGACCGATCACGATGGGTGGCCTCCCACGTGGTCCTCGCCGTCCCGCCGGCTACTGCAGTGAGTGTCATCGCGGTCGATGGCCTCGACGACACCGTCCGCTCGCTGGCTGCGAGCACCCCGGTCTGGATGGGAGCGACGGTCAAGCTGGTCGCTCGGTACTCGCATCCGTTCTGGCGAGATGCCGGTTTGGCCGGCTCTGCGTTCAGCCACGTGGGGCCGCTTCGCGAGATTCACGACATGAGCGGACCGGCCGGAATGCCCGCAGCGCTCTTCGGTTTCGCGCAACCCGGTCCCGGCGAACCGGCGCCCGACCGAACGGCAGTGCTCGGCCAGCTCGCCGCCTTGTTCGGTCCCCGGGCGGCGGCACCCGACGAGCTCTGGATCCGCGACTGGCGCACGGCGCGCTACACGACGACCTCCGACGCGGTCGGACTCACCGACTACGCGACGTACGGTCACCCTGCGTTCCAGCAGCCGTCGCTGGGTGGGCGCCTGCACTGGGCGTCGACGGAAACTGCAACCGATGCGCCTGGTCACATCGAGGGAGCACTCGCTGCCGCCGAGCGCGCAGCGGCAGCCGTGATCGCCGCCGGTTGACCTGGGTCGGCGATGTCGACGCTCGGCCGTCTTCGTGGGATCATCGGGATCCTGCCGCCGAGATCGTCATCTCCGGTGCGCCAACAGAGGAGTCACACATGGGCAACGTCATCGGGCAGGTCCTGCCATTGGCGATCGCGATCACGATCTCGCCGGTCCCGATCATCGCGGTGATCCTGCTGCTGTTCACCGACCGTCCAAAGCCGAACGCCGCGGCATTCGTCGTCGGGTTCTTCATCGGGGTCGCCGTGATGCTCGGCATCTTCATCGCCATCGCCTCCTCGCAGGACCTGTCCGATTCCAACTCGACCGCGTCGACCGCATCGTTCTGGATCAAGATCCTGCTCGGTGCCCTCTTGGTGTTCGCCGCCTACCGTCAACTCCAACATCGGCCACAGGAGGGCGAGGAACCGGACCCGCCCAAGTGGATGGCCGGTATCTCTTCGTTCACCGCCGGCAAGTCGTTCGGTACCGGCCTCGCGGTCGGGGCCGTGAACCCGAAGAACGTCGCGATGTCCATCGCTGCCGCAGCGACGATCTCCGCCGGCGCCCTCAGCGCGGGTAACGAGATCGCGACCGTCGTGATCTATGCCGTGATTGCATCGCTCGGCGTCTTGGCACCGTTCGTGGTGGCGATCGCCATGGGCGCCAAGTCCACCGCCGTGCTCGACGAATGGAAGGCGTGGCTCGGTCAGAACAATGCGGTCGTGATGGCGGTGTTGTTCTCAGTCTTCGCTGCGGTCCTCATCGGCAAGGGCATTGTCGGCCTCACCGCCTGATGCTCGGCAGCGGCGATCGCTGGTCTCGCTTGGCGTGCTGCTCGGCCTGTTTGGACGCGGCCTCGCGGCGGTCACACGTCGCTCACGCAAGACGTCGGGCGACGAAACTCAGAAGAGCTGACGCGTGCCGCCTCGACGCTCAGCCCGCTGGGGCAGGTGCGGGCTCGGGCGAGCTGCGCTCGCTCTTCGCCCCCTCCGTGGCCAACGTCCCGATGAGGATCGACACGAACGGGTTGACCGTTGACACCGTCGCGACCGACGGAGCAAGGCGACCAGTGCCGAGCGAGATCTGCTGCAGCACGAAGCCGAGGATGCCGACGATCGCGAGCACATACGGTTCCCAGTGCGAGAGCATCTCTCCGATGCCGTCGTTCAGGTAGCCGAGCGTCGGCTTGGTGAGCGAGGCCGACAAGCCGAACAGCACGCCGGCGGCCGAGCCGTACAGCGCTGCCTTCATCGACAAGCCGCCTCGGACGGCGAAGGCGAGCACCGCGCCCGACACGATGGCGACGAGGACGATCACGAACAGCCAGTCGGCACCGGGGGCGTTCCCGTTGCCCTCGGCGGGTTGCCCGAACACCGTGAACAGGCCGAGCCCGACAATGATCACGATCGCCCCGATGATCTCGCGTCTGCCGACGTGTTGCTGGGTGAGGTAGTAGCCGAGCGGGAGCGCGAAGACGACGGTGGTGACGAGAAGCGGCTGCACGATGGACACCTGCCCGCGATCGAGCGCTGCGGCCTGCACGACGTAGCCGGTGAGCATTGCGACCGTGCCGAGCAACCACATCGTCTGCCCCAGCAGTTTCAGGAGCGACGACGGCTCCGCAAGTGACACCGTCGGGAATGGTCCGGCGAGCACACTCGGAAAGACGTCGCTCGTGCATCAACTTGATCAACAGCCGGGCGCGATACTTTCCACCCATGCGCCGAGCGATTCAGCGGCTGACTCATGCCATCGACTGCTCTCGGCCCCGTTCAAAGTGATCTCCGCCACCGCGTACATACTCTTCTACGCGCTCGTCGCCGCGGCCAGTCCGCTCGTGCTGACCGCCACGCTCGTCGTGCTCCGAAGCGAGCGTCCACGCACGAACGGCATCGCCTTCCTGACCGGGTTCCTGCTCGGGACGACCATCGCCGCTGCCTTGGCCCTGATACTCGGCCAGGCTGCCGTCGAACGGCTCGACTCACACGAGACCATTCAAGGGGTGATGGCGCTGCTCGTTGGCGTCGCGCTGATCACGGCAGGGCTCCGCAAGCGTCACGGCCCATCGCGGCCCGACACCGAAACCGGTCAGCGAAGCGCAATCATCGCACGACTGAGCCATGTCCGCCCCGGCGAGGCTCTCTCCGTGGCCCTCGTCCTCGGGTTCGGCGGGCCCAAACGGCTCGTCCTGACCTTTCTGGCCATGGCCTCGCTCAGCCAGGCCGACCTTCGGCGACGTCGCGAGCGTCACGCTGGTCGTTCTCTATGTCGCGGTTGCGACGCTGCTCGTGTCGGTACCGGTCGGCATCGTGCTGGTGGGCGGGCGCCGCGCCGCTGCAGTCCTCTCTCGAGGTGAGTCGTGGCTGAAGACGAACGCAGCGTTGCTCTACGTCTGGCTCACCCTGGGTCTTGGCGTCGCCCTCGTCATCGACGGAGTCTTCCGCCTGAGGTGATCTCCGACGTGGAGCGCCGGACGTTCGACCGTGAGCGACAGCTCAATCAACGAGAGGTGATCACGTTCAGTTCCCAGTCGCCACCGATGCCTTTCAATTCGTGGTGGCCGCGCGATTGGAACGAGAAGGCTTGGCCGCACAGCACTTCTGCGACAGCCCGTGTGGCGAACACCTCTCCCCCGTCGGCCGCTCCGAGGACGCGGGCAGCGATCGACACCCCGAGGCCGAGCACGTCGTCGGGCGTCTGATCCACCTCAGCAACATGGACACCGGCACGAACGGCGAGCCCGATCCCCGTGGCTCGTTCAGTGATGGCCAGCGCCGCATCAGCGGCGTCCGACACGAGTGGGAAGACCGCCAGGAGCCCATCTCCGAGTCGTTTGACGATGCGTCCACCACGACGGCGGACCTCCTCGTCGGCCATGTCATCATGCCGGGCGAGGAGTTCGAGCCATGCGTCGTCGCCGGTGGCCGAGTTCTGTGCGGTGGACGCGACGATGTCGGTGAACAGGATCGCCGCCATCGTGCGAGTCCCGGCGCTGCGGCTGGTGGCGCCTGTGAGGAACTGCTCGATGTGGTTGAGGACGACCTTGCCCGGAACAGCCCAGATCACGTGATCCTCTGCGGGCAGCATCGCCAGCTCAGCATTCGGGAGGTGACGCGCGAGCCACCTCCCGAACGCCGGGGCCATGAACGCGTTGTCGGCCGAGTGGATCACGAGTGCGGGCGCCAGCACTGCCGGGAGATGACTGCGCACGTCAGCGGTGGTCGCGATGTCCCACATCGCTGCGGCGGTCGCAGGGCCGGCCCCGCGCCGCGCACTTCGGGTCCACCACCGGCGCACCTCGTCGTCTCCCGCGAGGCTCGGCGCCATGAGGTCGATGTCGCTCGACTCCTCGTCGCGCTCGTGTTCATCGCTGGGATCTGCGATCCTTCGCCTCTCTGCGATGACGTCGGGGTTGGAGCCGATCCGGTAGTCATCGGCTCTGGTGAATCGCGCCCCGGTGTTCGCGAGCACCAGCTTGTCGATCCGCTCGGGATGTTGCGCAGCCAGTTGAATGGCCGCGAAGCCGCCGTAGCTCGACGCCAACACCGAAACGCGTTCGGCTCCCAGTGCGTCGAGGACGGCAATCGCGTCGGCGACCCAGTCCTCGACGGTCGGTTCCCGAGTGAGCGGGTCGGAGTAGCCGATTCCTCGCAGGTCGAACTTGATGAGACGACTGAAACCACGAAGCTCATCCTCGAAGCGACGCCATCGCGGCTGCTCGTCGGCAGCGTCGAGCGAGAAGAGTGCGCCATATCCACCGATCTCGAGCAGATCCATCGACCCCGCACCGCGCGCCTGATACGCGATGTGGTGCCCATCGTGCGTGCGCACGTAGCACATGTCATCGCTCACGTCGGCACCCTAGGTCGCCGCCGATCCGACGTAGCGCAGATCGGCCGGTGACTCGATGGAATCGTTCAGGCGGGCTGTCCGTCGCTGCTGAGCATGACCGCATTGGCGGCCTCGACGAAGCTCTCGAACGAACCGGTCTGCGCCCACATGTCCAGGTACTCCGCTGCGTCCGAGCCGACGTGAACGTGGAGTGGGCTGGCCTGATCGGCAACGGCGGCGATGACCGCACGAGCCACGTCGACGGGGTCGCCACCGTTCATCAGCGAGGCCTTGGTGAAGTCGAACATGATCTGGCTGGCCTCGGCATACGGGGACGATGGGTCGAGTTCGGCTCGCAACTCGTCGACGGTGTCGACGAGAGCGGTGTCGTAGTAGCCGGGTTCGATACAGACCACGCGGACGCCGAATGGAGCGACCTCCGCAGCCAACGACTCCGACAGGGCACCAATGGCATGCTTGCTCGCGGCGTAGAAGCCATACATCGGGAACGTGGGCAGGCGCCCGGTGATCGAACTGATGTTGACGATCACACCGCTGCCGTTCGCCCGCATCGACGGCAGCACGAGGCGTGTCAGGCGAACCGGTCCCCAGAAGTTCGTCTCGATCGTGGTTCGAGCATGCTCCTCGGAGAAGTCTTCGACCGCCCCGCTCATTCCGACGCCGGCGTTGTTGACGAGGACGTCGATGCGGCCGTGCCGCTCCAGGACGTCGTCAACCGCCGATCTCGCCGACGCATCGTCGTTGACGTCGAGTGCGATCACCTCGACCTGAACCCCGGCGTCCGCCGCAGCTGCGGTGAGTGCAGTGGACTTGGCCGGATTACGCATCGTGGCGACGACCGTGTCGCCGCGGCGTGCGAATTCGACAGCGGTCTGGAGTCCGATCCCCGTCGAGCAACCGGTGATGAGAGTGACCGCCATGTAGTTCCCCCGAACTGTTGGTGTTCGAACGACAGTAGCCGAGATCGGGTGCATCGAAATCCGACCCGCCGGAAGCCGAACGGCCCGTCGCATCGATGAGTCTCAGCGCGCACAGGTCGCGTCGAAACTCATCGCACCAGCGCACAGACCCTCACCGATGAGTCTCAACGCGCACAGGTCGCGGTCGAAACTCATCGCAGAGTTCCTCGAACGAGCAGTGGCGAGAGTCGATGCTGTCGCATGAACCCCCAGGCGACGGAGTTCACACGACGAAGAGCACGGTCGAGCCACCTCGCTGCAGGCCCGTCGATGAACGGCGCGCGAAAGTGTTGAGGTTATGTTACGGTTCCATGTCGAAACCCAGGCGGCGCGGGCCGTGACATCAACAGACCTGCGGGCACGATCGGAGAAACCACCACATGAAACTCACACTTCCACATCTCGCGCCGCGAGCGCTCGATCATCGAGTCCGCACCTTTGGCATCACCGCCGCACTCGGTCTTTTCACGATGGGGGGTGCGACCCCCCAGTGCGCTCCGGCGCCGCCGCCCGCCGTCGTGCAGGTGGCGGACGTGCAGCAGTCGGTCGTCGACTCGGTCAACTCGCACCGCGCACAAGCCGGACAGGGCGCCCTCTCGATCAACTCCCGCCTGACCGCCGCCGCGCAGGGACACTCCGACTACATGGCGCGCGAACAGATCATGGCTCACGTCGGAGCGGGCTCGACCGACGGCGGGCAACGGATCTCGAACGCCGGCTACCGGTGGACCACGTGGGGCGAGAACGTCGCTGCCGGCCAGAAGACGCCGGCCGAAGTGATGGCCGCCTGGATGAACAGCTCGGGACACCGGGCCAACATCCTCCAGAATCGAATGGTCGAGATCGGCGTCGCTGCAACCGAAGGTTCCAACGGCGTCGTCTACTGGACAATGGTCCTCGCCGCCGGCTGAGCACACCACCCGCTGCGCCTCGAGCCCCGCAACGTGGCCCCGCCACCCGGGGTTTCAGGGTTCGGACAGGCTGTCCGTCGTCGCTGAGCGCCACCGCGTCGGCGATTCGAAGCTCTCGAACGAGCCGGTTTGAGCCCACATGCCCAGGAACTCCGCGGCATCCGAGCCGATGTGCACGTGGAGATGGCTGCCTGATCGGCAACGGCGGCGACGACCGCGTGGCGACGGCGGGGTGGGTACGCCCGATCGAACGAGTCGTCGAGAGATGGTGGTGGGGCGGGTGGGGCTCGAACCCACGACCCACGGATTATGAGTAGCCATCCGGGCGTCCGGCGAGTACCGACTTGTAGAAGTCGAGGAAGGCGCCGTGACCGGTGACGACCACACGGTTGTGCGCCGTGCACGGACCGAGGTCCACAGGTGAGAGCACCGCCGCGAGGTTGCTGGCCATGTCACTGTCCGTTTCTGTCGTCACATCGCGGCGAGGGTCGTTCTCCACTGTACATTCAGGCCGGCCGGCCGGGCGCGACGTCGCGCGGCAATGGCTGTGCCTTGCCCACCTCGACGTTCAGCTTCACCCGTCCGGGCGCTGTTCGCACTCCGCACCGAGGATGACCTATGCCGATCTCTTGGATTCGTCTTGGATTTCTTGGATGAGGACTCTCGGGAGAGACCCGAGGAACCGAATGCATCCCTGCTAGATGGTGGTGGGGCTGTGCGACTGATGGAGGCCGGTGACGTTCAGGTCCCGGTGGTCTTCTGTCGTAGTCTTTCGTAGCGGGTTTGTCCATCGAGTCCGCCGTGGGGTCGGTGGAAGTTGTAGAAGTCCTCCCATTCTTGGAGCTTGTCGTTGAACACTTTGGCGTCGTCGATGATGACGCCGTGTTCGAGACATTCGGTGGAACCTTTCGTTGTCGATGCGGTGGGATCGCTCCACTTTGCCGTTCAGCCGAGGCGTGTGCGGCTTGATGTAGACGTGACGGATGCCGCGGTCGAGCACATGCCAGTGGAACGTTGATTGGAACTCGGCGCCGTTGTCGGTCTGGACCTGTTCGACTTGGAACGGCAGCTTCTCGAGGACGTGGTCGAGGAACTGGATCAGCGGTGACCTGGTTGTTCTTCGGGTAGATCCGCAGCACCCGCAGGCGTGTGCAGTCGTCCGATCGCGGTGTACTGGAAATACTTCTTCGCCGTGGCCCCGGCGACGGGTTCGATGAACTTGACGTCGATCTGAACCTGATGGCCAGGCAGTGGCTTCTCGTAGCGTTTCCAACGGCGGTCGTGGGTCTTGTAGCGCTGGCTTGCCGGCAACCGGTTCAACTCGAGTCGTTTCAAGATGCGCCACACCCCGGAGTTGGAGATCGAGATGTCGTGGTAGCGGGCCAGGTACATCGAGATCTTGCGACGGCCCGAAGTGGTAGTGCTGGCGCAGGTAGACGATCCTGCCGACGACATCGGTGTGCATCGCGAGCGGGCTGAAGTGCGGCTTGCTTGAGCGATCACGTAGGCCGTCGAGTCCCTCGGCTTCGTAGCGGCGCTGCCACGTGTAGAAGCACTGTCGGCTGATTCCGTAGTAGCGCGGCACGTTCGCGACGTTGCCGGTCACTTCTTCGGCGTGTTGCAGAATCGCCAGGCGTCGTTTGGCCTGGCGTAGGAGTTGCTGCTCGGTCATCTGATCTCCTTCTCATCGAAGGAACCAGGTGTCAACAACCTCCGTCAGTTTTTCAAAACCTCAGCCGAAGCCCAAATGTCGGGCATCAGCCGGAGTAACACAAGATGGTGGTGGGGCGGGTGGGGCTCGAACCCACGACCCACGGATTATGAGTCGCCTCGGGGCCGTCCGCCCGGCACCAAATCGTGCCATCTATCAGGGTATACTCCCGGCCACCACTCGTCTGGTGCCACCCGGTACCGGTACGTATCGCCGTGTTTGTTGGATGGATTGTTGGACTTTTTCGCCGGCGGGTGCTCGGTCAACTCGACTGCTGACGGCGGAGCAGCTCGTTCAGCTCTGGCAGCGCATCACGATCTTTGGCCCGGCCGGCGAACTCCTTCGACGCAACGATGTCGTCGAGCGATGCCAACAGGACCGTGAGGTCACCGACCTCGTAGTCCACCGCACGCGCCGAGAGGTCGACGAAGTCATGTCGCCCACCGTCGCGATCACGCAGCTCAACGAGGAGGTCGAGCGGCCCGGCGTCGGTCATCCACGTCGACGATCCAAAGCTCAACAACGTTTCGGCGTCGATCGTCACGGGCAAGCTGCGGGCTTCCTCATCGGACATCCCGCCCACTCGCAGACGGCCGTCCAACTCGACGAGCGCTGACTGCCATGCGTTCGAGGTTCTCCACCGTTGTGTTCGGAACACAGTCAACGTCGGAGGTCTGCCGTTCCGCGCCGTGAGCCCGAGCTGCCAAGCCGCCGACGAGTAGATACTCCACGCCGTGTCGGTCGAGGGTCTCGAGGACCCGATCAGGATCGAACGGGCCGCCCTCCTTGTCAGCCACGAGCCGTAGCTGAGGTGCGCTTCGCGTTGATCTCGTCGAGAAAGGCGATCACCTTGTCGGGCGTGTCGAGTCGTCGCCCATCGCGAGTGATCGAAACGTCGTCATCCGTTGGCGGCCGATCACCAGCAAGATCCCGAGCACTCTCGCAGCGACCAACAGAACGAGCTTCCACGAAACACAGCGTACTCACACCGGCGGAGCCCGACGCCGGACACGACTGCCTCCAGACCTGATCGCCGGCGTCACGGTTCGGTGGGTACGCCCGTGATAGTGCGGCGTCACAATTGGGTAGATATGTCGGTGACCCCACCCGCCCCTTCTCGCTGTCGGTGACGATGGTGCAGGGGGCGCGATCGGAGGATCACATGAAGCCCATTTCGTTCCCGAAGCTGACGCTTCCTGACCCCAGTTCGAGTGTCGCTCCGACGCTCGGCCAGACCACACGTCGATGAGCGTGGTGGAGCGGGCCGAGGACGTGCACGGCCGTAACAGTTCGCCGGAATTCGGGTGCGCGCCCGAGCGTTCTGGGTCAGGTTGGCGCTCGGGGCGATGCCGCGGATGAGGCGATCAGAAGGTGCCGTTTGGAGGGTGCCGACGATGCTCGTATCGCCTGAGGTTGGGTGTTGTCCGCGCCGTAGGAGCGCTCCGATGGTGAGGGTTGGCGGGGCAGGCGTGGTGGGGCTGGGTGCGGGTCAGATGAAGTCGAGTTCTGCGATGAGATCGTCGAGTTGCTCGTCGGGGCCGTCCGGGTTGACGGGCAGATCGAAACGGTCGAGTTCGTCCTGGTAGACGGTGAGGCGGTTCGTGTCGCCAAGCCGAGCGGCCCATCTGAGGTATCGGACGCCGAGTTCGCGTTGATCCTGCTGGGTGAGCCGATCGCGGTCGCAGATGCGGCCCTGAACGACTGGGGGCCGCGGCCGTGGCGTTCCAGCAGGTCCCAGGAGTGCCGTACCTCGGCCGCCGGAACCGGGTCGCCGTTGTGGACGTGCATCGACAGGGCGTGGAACCGGGCCAGGAGGTTCATGTTGCTCAGTTCGAGGTATCCCGAGCGCCGCCTCACGACGTCGTCGAGAAGCTGGGCGGCCTGCTCGAAGTCGCCGTTGGCGCGGCAGAACTGTGCCCGGATCTCGTTGATGATGGTCGTCATCATGTTGCTGTCGAAGGGTGCGGTGAACTGTTCGAGCTCGTCGAGGACATCGGTGGCTTCGTCGAGGTAGCCGGAGAAGATGAGCGACCGGCAGCTCTGAACGAGCGTCATGTATCGGGTGAGTGGGCGGGCAGACGCAAACGTGTGGCGCAGGCCCGCGACCGATGCGGCCAGCTCGGCGCTCATCACTCGGCGCTCAACGTCGAAGACGCTGTCGCGATCGGGGTGTGGCTGGATCTGAGCAAGTTGCACCACGAGCTCGTCGTCGGTGATGCCGAACATGGCGACATCGGTCTGGGCGAGGTCGAGTTCCAGCGCGTAGCGAGTCGGGCAGGTCGAGGTGCTCCGAGGTGGCATGAATACGTTCGACCATGGTGATCGATTCTCGGCCTCGGGTCACCATCAGTCCGGGAGGAAGACGCAGAGCGTGTTCGATCTGGTCGTGTTCGAGAAACCAATCGAGCGCGAGCACACTGTCCGCGAGGTACCCCTCGATGCGTCGCAGTATCGCTGCTTCGTCTGGACCGAGCAGCGTGAGGGTGAGCTGGTCGAGGACGTCGGCGATGTGGTGAGCGTGTCGCTGTCGTACCTCGTCGGACTGGCCGGCGTCTCGGAGATGTTCGCGGCCGTACACCCGCATGGTTTCCAACATCCGGAACCTGATCGCTCCGTCGTTGCCGGTCTCGCTCATCAGCACGACCGATCGACCAAGCGCTCGACGGCATCGATCACTGCCCCCGCGACAGGGCCTCATCGGCAGCCACCGCCCTCGCCGCTGCGGCATCGAATTCGGATGGGAACACCGAGAGTCGATCGAAGACCAGCTGCTCGTCGAGCTCACACAACGAGTACGACCAATCCAACGTCGCACGCATCGTCGGGTGCCGCTCGGTGCGTGAACGGCGGTTCCCGACCAACAGGCGGAAACGCTCGTCCAACCCAGCAAGGAGGTCGACCGGGGTCATCGACCGCACCCGCGCTGCTGCCAACTCGATCGCCAGCGGCAACCCGTCGATCCGTTCGCACAACGCCGCTGCTGCGTCGAGTTGACGGTCGTCGAGCCCCAGATTCGGCGACTCCGCCCGGGCCCGATCCAAGAACAACGCCAACCGATCGTCGGCAGGCAGCGGACCCACGGGCATCACTCGCTCGCCACGGACCATCAACGGTTCACGACTGGTCGCAATGACCCGCACCAGCGGACACTCCGCCACGATCCGTTCGACCAACGCCGCAGCAGCATCCACGACATGTTCACAATTGTCGATCACGATCAACACCTGCCGATCAGCGAGACGACGCACCAGGGCATCGGTCACATCGCCGGCATCTGGCGTCGTCATGCCCACGCCGCTCGACACCGCGAACGGCACGGCTCCGGGTACCCCCACTCGGCCCAACTCCACCAACCAACACCCATCGGCGAACGCCGCCGACGATGCGCGGGCCGCTTCACAACGCCAACCTGGTCTTGCCGGTGCCGCCCACCCCGAACAACGTCACCAACGACGCCGTCTCCGACTCGGCACGCAATTGCTCGACCTCGACGCCGCGACCGACGAACTCGGTGAGGTCGCGTGGGATGTTGCCAAGCTCGGCTGGTCGCGCGCGAGCAGTGGGAACACGGTGTCACCCAACTGAAAGACCCGCTCCGCCCCCTCCAAACCCTTCATCTCGAACAGGCCGAGATCCGTCAACGCAACGCCATCCAGCAACGACGCCGTCACCGACGACACCAAGATCTGGCCGCCATGACCCACGTCCATCACCCGCGCCGCCCGATTCAAGGTCGTGCCGAAGTAGTCGTCGTTGCGCAACTCCGCCTCACCGGTGTGCAACCCCATCCGCACCGGCAGACCCATCCGACCCTGTGCCTCGACCGCAGCGGTGATCGCCGCCCTCGGCGACGCAAAGGCCGCCACCACACCGTCACCGGTGTGTTTGAACAGCACACCGCCTGCTCCTTCGATCGCAGCCGACAACGCGTCGTCATGAGCCCGCATCGCGTCGGTCATCGATGCCTCGTCAGCCCGCCACCGCTGTGTCGAGCCCTCCACATCAGTGAACAGAAACGTCACCGTCCCCGTTGGCCACCCATCACTCGGCATATGGCCACCGTAACCAGCAGCCCGGCTCAACTCCGGCGGCGGGCGACCCACTCCATTCCGATAGTCCCCGGCCGACGCAACCACCGGGTGCCCCAGAACGCCGGGTCGGTGACGGGATTACCGAGCACTGCAATGGGGCC
>CAVPJT010000031.1:0-128160 GCA_963705485.1 Ilumatobacteraceae bacterium | reverse complement strand
TCGGGTTCGACGTGGCCATCGCTGCGAACCTCACCGATGGAAGCGTCGATGCGCAGGATGTGACGCTGTTGGAGAATGGTCAGCCCCTCGAGATCGAGGTGGCCCCCGTTCCAACCGATGGCCTCGAGGTCGTCCTGCTGATCGACACATCGGGAAGCATGAACGAGAGCGCAGCACTCGTGTCCGCCAAGCTGGCGGCGGTCGGATTCCTCGACGAGCTTCCCGCCGAGGTGCCGGTCGGCGTCGTCGGGTTCGCCGACATGCCCTCGCTCGTCAGCCCACTCACGACGGACCGCAATGCCCTCAGAGCGGCGCTCGACCAACTCCAGGCGGCCGGCAAGACAGCGATGTACGACGGCATCGTCTTCGGCGACACGCTGTTCTCCGGTGGCACGACAGATCGTCAGTTCGTGCTGTTGAGCGACGGTGGCGACACCGCCAGCGCCGCCACCTTGGAAGATGCACTCGCGGTGACGTCTCGGGTGCGCACGAACGCCATCGAGATCGTGACGTCGGAGTCGAACTCCGAAGCGATCGCCGGTCTCTCGCAGGCGGGGAGTGGGCGTCTGACCTCTGTCGCCGATCCGACCGGTCTCGGGGTGCTCTACCAGGAGGTCGCCAGGTCGCTCGTCAACCGCTATCGGGTGGGGTTCACTTCCCAATCGAGTGGTGAGACCACCTACAACGTGGAGATCGCAACGCCGTTCGGACCGGTGAGCGGATCGACTGTCGTCGCCGTCCCCGATGCTCCGACGCCCGAAACGACACCAGCGACGACTCCTCCGGTGACCCAGAGCGCGCCCGTTGCAGCAGCGGCCGACGTCACGCCGGCCGTGGAGCCGTCCGTCGTCGTCCCGACCGCGGTGGGTCGCTGCGGCAGGCGGAGGCACGAGCAGCTCGATCCTTCCTCTCGTTCTCGGCGTCGCCGCCGTGGGTTCCGGAATCCACGGCGCTGCTGGTCATCGTGCTCGCCGGCGACAATCGTCGTGCGGGGCGCCGCCAGCTCGGCATCCAGAAGTCCGAGGCCAAGAGCGGAGCGACGACCTCGACCGTCGGGGAACGGGTCACGGCACTTGCCGATGATGCCATCGACCGGTCGGGTGCTCGCAGCGGCCTCGCCCGGGCGCTCGACGTCGCCGACGTCGCGCTGCGCCCGAGCGAGTTCTTGGTGGTCACGATCGCCGGTGCGGTCGGCGTGGCGGCCCTGTTCCTGCTGCTCGGCGGACCGGTCCTGGGCGTCATCGGCTTCGTGTCGACACCGCTCGTCGCTCGAAGCGTGCTGACGATGCGGGCCCAGCGCCGCCGGCAGGCGTTCGAGGAGCAGCTCCCCGACGTCTTGCAGTTGATGACCAATGCACTGCGGTCCGGCTATGCCCTGCCCCAGGCGCTCGACGCCGTGGCCACGCAGGCCGCCGAGCCCGCCAGCAGCGAATTCCAGCGGGTCAACTTCGAATCGTGTGTCGGTGTCGACCTGGGCGATTCGTTGCGGCAATGTCCGAGCGGATGGAGAGCGTGTCGTTCGGCTGGGTCGTCGCCGCACTGACATCAACCGCGAGGTCGGTGGTGAACTCGCCAAGGTCCTCAACACGCTGGCGACGACCATCCGTGATCGCCAACAGCTCGATCGACAGGTCAAGACGCTGACGGCCGAGGGTCGGATCTCGGCGTACGTGCTGACGGCGGCGCTGCCCGTCATCGTGGGGCTGGCGATGGCGTTGTTGAACCCGGACTACTTCGAGCCGTTGCGGTCCTCCCCGGGCTCGCTGATCCTGTTCGGCGCCGTGGCACTGCTCGGCGCCGGATGGATCTGGATGCGCTCCATGATCAAGGCGGAACTCTGATGGACCTCATTGTCATTGCTGGTGCTGTTGCCGTTGTCGGATCGGTGCTGCTGATCTGGTGGCTCGTCTCGAGTGAGCGAACACCCTCACTCGACCTCGGGCATGCGGGAACAGCCGACGATCTGCGAGTCCGGCAGCTGCAACAGAGTGCATCCGACCGTGTCACGAAGCCGGGTCTCGAGCGGCTCGGCCACACGCTGAGAGGGTGGACCCCGGCGGGTCGTGTCACCAAGCTCGAGAAGCAGCTCGCCAGCGCCGGTGCGCCGGTCGGCTGGTCCGTCGAGCGGCTGTTGTCGGTCAAGCTGCTGCTTGCCGTGGGCTGTGCGGTTCTCGCGCTGCTGCTCGTCGATGTCACGTTCGTCGGCGTGCTGCTCGTGCTCCTCGCCGGCGCCGGCGGTTTCATCGCTCCCGATGTGCTGCTCCAACGACGCATCGACGACCGCAACAAGGCGGTCCGTCGAGAACTCGCCGACGTCGTCGATCAGGTGAGCATGATGGTTCAGGCCGGCTTGGGTATCGACGCCGCGCTGGCGCGGGCAGCTCGATCGAGCGACGGCCCGATCGCCGACGAACTGAGCCGTGTGGGACAAGACGTCCGCGTCGGTGTCGAACGCAGCGTGGCGCTGGCCGCCATGGCAGAACGCGTCGACGTTGCCGAACTCCGCACGGTCGTGGCAGCACTGGCTCAGGCCGAGCGGCTCGGCAGTCCCGTGTCGCAGACCTTGGAGATCCAGGCCCACGAACTCCGCCTGAAGCGGCGCCAGCATGCGGAGGAACAGGCGATGAAGCTGCCGGTCAAGCTGCTGTTCCCGATGGTGTTCTGCATCCTGCCGGTGCTGATGATCGTCGTGCTGGCGCCTGCAGCGATCAGCATCATGGACAACCTGGGCTGATTCGGTCGCGCGGTGTTGCGCTCACGGGATTCGACCCTCAGAGGCCGACGGCGGCTGCGAGCACGTCGATCTCCTCGACGCACAGGTCGCACAGCCCCCACAGGTCCGGGACGAGTAGCCCGATCGGCCACCAGCCCGAAGTCGAGTGTGTCGACGTAGCTCTGTACGGTGATGCTCAGCCCGACGCCGTCGGAGATCGTGTTGACCGGGATGTAGTGCAGCATCTTCGCCCCACGCATGTAGAGCGGTTGCCGTGGGCCGGGCACGTTGGAGATGACGAGGTTCACCGGTGGGTCGACGCGATCGGTGATCCGGAACGCCGCTGCGACCCGGGCTGCACGCTCGGCGAGCGCGGGCGGCGCCATCTCGGCGAGTTCGACCATCGCTTCGGCGGGGAGCAGGTCGAAGTCGCCTTTGGCTTCGGCCATCGCGTCGTGGATGAATCCAATCCGCTCGAGTGGATCGGCGAGGTGGGTCGGGAGTTGGCAGAACAGCGTGGACACACGGTTGGTCCACACCTCGGCCTCGGCACCCGTGCGGATCGACACCGGCACCATGCCGATCAGCGGATCGTCGGGGAGTTCGTCACGCGGCGTCGAGGTAGTTCCGCACGGCGCCCGCGCAGGCGGCCATCACGACGTCGTTGACGGTCGCGCCGGCAGCGTTCTTGATCGCCTTGATGCGATCCATCGGCACCGATCGGAATGCGACCCGACGGTGGGGTGACACCATTGCATTGAACGACGTTCGCGGGGCCGGAGCGTTGGGCGCGTCGGCCACCGAGTCGCGGTCGGTTCGTGGTCGTCGGCGGGCGCCGGTGATGACCCGGCGGGTCGCCCCGATCAGCTCCTGGGTGCCCTGCAGGCGGGCGGCCTCGGCGAACTGCTGGGCCATGCGCAGTTGCAGGCGGATGGTTCGATCGGGGCGGCGCATCAGGCTGCCGATCGAGCGAACGAGCATCTCGCGCTCCGACGGGACCGCCTCGGGCTCCGGCAACGGGCTGGGGACGACCGGCGGCGCGTCGGGTTCGCTGTCGAGCATCATCGTGGTGAGGATGGCGCCGGCCGCGCCGTCGACGGTGGCGTGGTGCATCTTGGTGAGCACCGCGAAGTTGCCGGACTCCAATCCCTCGATCACGTACAGCTCCCACAGCGGGCGGGTGCGATCGCAGTGGCGGCTCACGATCCTGGCAACCTGATCGGCGAGCTGCTCGTCGGTGCCGGGCGGAGGGAGCGACATGTGGCGGACGTGGTAGTCGATGTCGAAGTCGGGGTCCTCGATCCAGTACGGCCGGTCGAGACCGAAGGGTGTTCCGACGATCCGACGACGGTACGGCTCGGCGATGTCGAGGTGCGAGAGGATCATCTCGCGGGCGGCCAGGTACGGGTCGTACTCCGGATCGTCGGGTCGCTCGTAGATGGCGATGCTGCTCACGTGGCCGTAGTTGGTCGGCGTCTCCATGTAGAGGAACGACGCGTCAAGACCGGTGAGCTGCTTCATCGATCCCATGCTCGCGCACGTGGGCCATCGATCGCGCTGCGGTCTTGGCATCCCTTGACTCCACCGCACGATTCCCTGCATTTCCGGGCGCTCCAGACTGAGCCAGATGTGGTTCCACACAAGTCGTTGCGGTCCCCGAAATCGCCACGCGGTGAGCGTCCGATACGACGGATCTTTCCCGCCGACTACAAGCTGTCGATCCTGGCGGAGTACGACTCGTACTCCGAGCCCGGCGAACGCGGTGGGCTGCTGCGACGCGAGGACGGTTTCCGTTGCTCATCTCAGACTGGCGGCGTCAGCACCGCGAAGTCACTCTCGTGGTGACCGAAGGACTCTGCCCTCCGAAGGCGGCCGCGGAATCCCGTCACGGTCCGAAGTTCAACGGCTCCGCGCCGAGAACGAACGATTGAAGCTGAAGTTGGCGAAGGCTGAAACGATCATCGAGGTCCAGGAAAAGTGCAAGCGCTCTTGGAAGAGCTCTCCAAGAGCGCGGACACCGACGAGACGTAGACAACATCATCGACACCGCCGTCGAGACCCTCGTGGCAGCGTCGATCTCGCGAGCCAAAGCCTGCAAGACACTGGGCCGATCCCGTGCCAGCCACTACCGCCACCGCACCCCACCGCTGCACGGGCCACCGACCCCACGACCTCGTTCGCACTGGGCGTTGAGCGACACACAAGTCGACGAGATCCTCGACGTGTTGAACTCCGAACGGTTCTGCGACCAAGCCCCCGCCCAAATCTGGGCCACCCTGCTCGACGAAGGCCGCTACCTGGCATCGGTATCCACCATGTATCGGATCCTGCGGTTACGACACCAGATCCGCGAACGCCGAAGCCAAGCCCGCCACCCCGCCCACGTCAAACCTGAGCTCGTCGCCACCGACCCGAACCAAGCGTGGTCCTGGGACATCACCAAACTCGCCGGCCCCCACAAACGGACCTGGTTCACCTCTACGTCATCTTGGACGTCTACTCCCGCTACGCGGTGGGCTGGCTCGTCGCCCCACGCGAATCCGCGCGGCTCGCCGAAGAACTCATCGCCGCGTGCGCTACCGCCGAACACATCGACAACGGCCAACTCACCCTGCACGCCGACCGAGGCAGCTCCATGACCTCCAAGACCGTCGCCCAGCTCCTCGCCGACGGAACTCCGTCACACCCCCTCGTCATGATGGGCAACATGAAGAATTCCGACATCGACGGCACCGATCGCCTCGAGGGCCCAGCCTTCTCGATCGAGTGTGACACCTGCGTGGCCACGGGTACGACGGCGTGCACCGACTGCATCGTGACCAGCCTGCTCGCGAACGATGACGGGCCGATCGACCTCGTCACCGTGCCGGTCGCTGCGCCGGTCGCTGCGGCTGATCGGGTCGTGACGCTGTTCCAGCGTGCGGGGCTGCTCGACGACCCGGTCGTCTTCGTGAGTGTCGCTGAGTTCGAGCGTGGCATGGCTGCACCGGTCACAGCCTGATGGGGGCCGTACCCTTGTGCTGGTGCGACGTCCCGATCCGCTGCCCTCGATCGACGACGTCCGCTCGCAGTTGACCGACGATGGGATCACGCACGTGGGCGTCACCACCGCCGATGTGCTCGCCGAGGCGCGAGTCGAGTTGTTCCGGCGTCGCGACGCCGGCCTCCACGGCGACATGGGGTTCACCTACCGTGATCCTGAACGCTCGACCGATCCGCTGCGCGCCGTCGAGGGGGCCCGCTCGGTCATCGTTGCGGCCAAGCCCTACCTGACCGACGACGACCCGCCACACCCCGATGACGCGGCGGGGCCCCATGCTCGTGTGGGGCGATACGCCTGGATCGACCACTACGCACCTCTGAGGGTTGCGCTGCGCGAGGTCGCCAAGCGGATCCGTCGAGCCGATCACCGAGCGGTCGCCTTCGCCGATGACAACTCGATCGTCGACCGTGCCGTCGCCCATCGGGCCGGGCTCGGCTGGTACGGCAAGAACGCGAACCTGCTGTTGCCGGGTGCGGGAAGTTGGTTCGTGCTCGGCTCGATCGTGACCACTGCCGAGTACGAACCAACGCCCGGCCCCGCCGTCGACGGGTGCGGCACATGCACTCGTTGCATCGACGAGTGTCCGACCGGTGCGATCATCGCGCCCGGCGTGATCGACGCGAACCGATGCATCAGTTGGATCCTGCAGAAGCCGGGTTCGATTCCCGACGAGTACCGCAGGGCGATCGGGGATCGGATCTACGGCTGCGACGACTGCCAGGACGCGTGTCCGATCTCGGTGCGACTCGGTCGGCGGAACACGATCGAGCTCGACGACCGCGCCGACGCATGGGTCGACGCCATCGAACTGCTCGATGCTGACGACGACTGGATCGACGCCCGGTACGGCCACTGGTACGTGACCAATCGCGAGTTCCGGTGGGTCCGCCGCAACGCTCTGATCGTGATCGGCAACGTCGGGACCCCGGCGATGCACGCGTTCGACGGGTGGTCGAGCACTACCGTGCCCACATCGACCCGATCCTGTCCGAACATGCCCGCTGGGCCGCCGACCGCCTCGGCGAACGATCCCGGTCGAGCACGGCGTCGTGAAGCACCTGCTGGTCACGAATGACTTCCCACCCAAGATCGGTGGCATCCAATCGCTGCTGTGGGAGTGGTGGCGGCGGTTGCCACCCGAGTCGTTTGCCGTGCTGACCAGTCCCTACGAAGGGACGGCCGAGTTCGATGCCGGTGAGCCCTATCGGATCGAGCGCACGCGCGAACCGGTGCTGCTGCCGCATCCGTGGATGGTCAAGCAGGTCAACGAGCTGGCCAGCGACGTCGGTGCCGACTTCGTCGTGCTCGATCCGGCCGTCCCGCTCGGTCTGATCGGACCGTCGCTCGATCTGCCGTACCACCTCGTGCTCCATGGCGCCGAGGTCACCGTGCCAGGTCGGCTGCCGGGCGCCAAGCAGGCGCTCGCCTACACGCTCGGTCGGGCCGAGGGATCATCGCCGCAGGCGGCTACCCGGCCGCCGAAGCGGTCCACGCGGCGGGCCGAGACCTGCCGATCACCGTGGTGCCGTGTGGCGTCGACCCCGACAAGTTCCACCCGCTCGCACACCCGAACGGCTCGCTGCCCGAGAGCACTTCGGGCTCGACGCCGATGCCGAGGTGATCGTCGGCATCTCTCGGCTCGTGCCGCGCAAGGGATTCGACACCGCGATCCGCGCAGCGGCCCGCCTCGGCCGGGTTCGCCCGAAGCTGCGGTTGGTCATCGCCGGTGGAGGACGAGACGGCGATCGGCTGCGGCGTCTGGCCGACGAGCTCGATGCGCCCGTCACCTTCCTCGGTCGCATTCCGAATGTCGACCTCCCGCCGCTCTACGGCTGTGCTGACGTGTTCGCGATGCTCTGCCGCAACCGATGGGGTGGGCTCGAACAGGAGGGCTTCGGGATCGTGTTCGTCGAGGCGGCGTCGTGCGGCGTCCCCCAGGTGGCCGGTGACTCGGGTGGCGCCGCCGAAGCCGTGGCCGACGGCGAGACCGGGTTCGTGATTGCCGACCCCGAGGACATCCAGGCGGTCGCCGATGCGTTCGCCTCGATCCTCGACGACGACGACCTCCGCCGTCAGATGGGGGAGCGTTCCCGCCAGCGGGTGCTCGACGAGTTCGCGTACGACGTGCTCGCCCGACGTCTCGGTGACACCCTCCAGGTCGATTGGCCCGACCCCCCTGACCCGGTCGTTCTGCGTCGTTTGCGTGGCAATTTCGGTGACCCGGCCCACCGGAACCGTGCAACGCAAACGGCTGGGGGCGCTGGCAGACTCGGGGCGTGACGAGCGACGACAAGCGGCAGCGGGCGACGTGATCGTGCTCGCCGACGTGATCGGCACGGTCGCCTTCACCGTCACCGCGGTCTCCGCGGCGGTCGTCTTCTCCACTGCAGCGCAGTGGGTCGGCGCGATCACCGCGATGGCGCTGTTCGCCGTCGGTGTGTTCGCATTCATCTGGTCGTTCTGGAACGCCGTGCAGCGCAGTCGCGCCGAAGAGATCGGCGTGATGCAGATGTACCTGCTGCTCGGCGAACCGACACCGGCACGGGTGCGTCGGATCATGCTGGCACTGCTGACGATCCAGATCACCGTTGCGCTCGTCACGGCGCTGGCACGCTCCGAGTCCGACGACGGCTCACCCGGAACGTCACTGGCCGTCGGCATCCTCGTGCCGATGTTCGGTCTCGGCCTCAACGGGCTGTGGTGTGCATTCCATGGTGTGTTCCCACCCCGACGCAGATGTCGATCTGCAGGCCGACGACGCCGATGTCGTCACTTCTCGGGCCGCGATCGACAAGAATGACGATCATGGCTGAGACCGCGACCGAGATCATCACCATCGACGCTCCGCACGAGCGGGTCTGGCAGATCGCGATCGACCTCGAGAGCTACCCGATGTGGGCGCACGACATCAAGGACGTGAACATCCGCGCGACCGACGACGAGGGTCGTCCGCTCGAAGTCGAGTTCCGGGCCTCAGCGCTGGGCCGGAGCACCCACTACACGCTCAAGTACGACTACACGAACGCGCCGAACGAGATGGGGTGGTCGATGCTGAGCGGCGACATCCAGCGTTCGATCGACGGCGTGTGGCGGTTCGAAGCCGACGGAGAGAATCGCACGCTGGTCCGCTACGACCTGCAGATCGACCTCGCGATCCCGCTGCCGGGATTCGTGAAGCGGCGCGCCGAGGTTCGCATCCTCAACACCGTGCGCGAACTGAAGGTCCGCGCCGAGGCGTGAACTCGGCGTAGCGCGCCGGGGGCGATGCCATCCCGACGCGTCGGAATCGACGTGGGCGGCACCAAGGCGCAGGCCGTGGTGCTCGATCAGGCGGGCGACGTGGTCGACCAGGCGCAGCGTCCCACGCCGCGTGGCGACCACAGCCTGACGGCCCTGATCGACGTGCTCACCGAACTCGCCGACGACGTCGGCCACGAGGGCAGCGTCGGTGTCGGTGTGCCGGGTCTCGTCACCCGGACCGGTGTGCTTCGGGCCGCCCCCAATCTCGATGGTGTCGCCGACTTCGCCATCGCCGAGTTGCTGTCCGAGCGCTTCGGCTCGGTGGTGTGCGTCGACAACGACGCAACCTGCGCGACCGTGGCCGAGTGGCTGCTCGGCGCCGGTCGGGGGACCAACGACATGTTGCTCGTCACGCTCGGCACTGGGATCGGCGGCGGCATCGTGGCGAACGGTCGTCTCCTGCGTGGCGCGAACGGATTCGCCGGCGAGTTCGGCCACATGGTGGTCGACCCATCAGGACCCCTGTGTCCGTGTGGTCGCCGCGGCTGCTGGGAGCGATACGCCTCGGGTTCCGGTCTGGCGATGCTCGCCCGCGACGCGGCGACAGGTCATCGACTGCGCGACGTGGTGCGTCACGCCGGCGGCGACCCGCAAGCGGTTCGAGGCGAGCACGTGCAGGCCGCCGCCAGCGACGGCGACGCCGACGCCTTGGCCGTGATCGACGACTTCGCCCGCTGGGTGGCGCTCGGGCTCGCGAACCTGACGAACGCGCTCGACCCCGAGCTGTTCGTGCTCGGAGGTGGGCTCGCGGCGGCCCCCGATCTCTACCTCGACCCGATCCGAGCGTTGGTACCGCGAACTGCTCTACCAGCCGCACCTGCGGCCGATCCCGCGGATCGAGTTCGCCCGGTGGGGGCCGCTCGCCGGGGCGGTCGGCGCAGCGCTGCTGCCCGAACTCGTCGACTGAACCGCTCGGGGTCGAACGGTTCTGGACCTCCTGGTCAGTCGTCCTGCTCAGTCGTCTTGCTCGGTCGTCCTGCTCAGTGAGGGATGAAATTCGCCTGCGCTTGTCGGATCTCGCGCCAGGCGGCAGCACGGTCGCCCATGCCTTCGCTGGAGGAGTGCTTCTCGGGTTCGAGCGCCTTGTAGACGTTGAAGAAGTGTTCGATCTCCTCGACGAGCTGGTGGGGGAGCCCCGACAGTTCGTTGACGTTCTCGAAGCGCGGCTCGCGCGGTGGGACGCAGATCAGCTTGGCGTCCTCGCCGGCCTCGTCGCGCATGTAGAGCACGCCGATCGGTCGGCACTCGACGATGACACCCGGGAACACCGGATCCTCGAGCAGCACGAGCGCATCGAGCGGGTCGCCGTCACCGGCGAGCGTGTCGGGCAGGAAGCCGTAGTCGGCCGGATAGGTGGTGGCGGTGAAGAGTCGGCGGTCGAGGTAGACCTTGCCGTCCTCGTGGTCGATCTCGTACTTGTTGCGGCTTCCACGGGGGATCTCGATGACCACGTGGATGCAATCGGGGGCTGGTGTCTTGGGCATCGCTGCCAGCATCGCACGTCGAGGCCAGATACCCTCGCAACGATGGAGTTCCGGCGCATCGAAAATCTGCCCCCGTACGTCTTCTCGATCATCAACGGCTTGAAGATCGAGGCACGTCGGGCAGGCGCTGACGTCGTCGACCTCGGTTTCGGCAACCCCGACATTCCGTCGCCGCAGATCGCCGTCGACAAGCTCGCCGAGGCAGCCCAGAACCCGAAGAACCACCGGTACTCGCTCAGCCGCGGCTTGCCGAAGCTCCGTGAGGCGATCGCGGGCTACTACAAGAACAAGTGGGACGTCGATCTCGACCCCGAGCTCGAAATCACCAACACGATCGGCTCGAAGGAGGGCTTCAGCCACCTGATGTGGGTGCTGCTCGATCACGACGACGCAGCGATCGTGCCGAGCCCGAGCTATCCGATCCACATCTACGGTCCGCTGTTCGCCGGCGCCGACCTCCGTCAGGTCCCGATGAAGTTCCTGGCCGACCCCGACCAGCGTGAGCACTTCGCCGACGACTTCATGGACAGCCTGCAGACCGCCTGGGACGTCGGTTGGCCCAAGCCGCGAGTGCTGGTGATCTCGTTCCCGCACAACCCCACCGGCGCCACCGTCGACCTCGCGTTCATGCAACGTGTCGTCGACTTCTGCCGTGAGCACGAGATGATCGTGGTCCACGACTTCGCCTACGCCGACGTCGGCTTCGACGGCCATCAGCCGCCGAGCATCCTGCAGGCCGAGGGTGCCAAAGAGTGCGCGGTCGAGCTCTACTCGATGACCAAGAGCTTCTCGATGGCCGGCTGGCGGAGCGCATTCCTGCTCGGCAACGCCGAGGTGGTCCAGGCGCTCGTCAAGCTGAAGAGCTATCTCGACTACGGCATGTTCCAGCCGGTGCAGATCGCCTCGACCGTCACGATCAACGAGCGGCCCGACTTCCCCGACGAGATCCGTGCGACCTACGAGTCGCGCTGCGATGCGCTGATCGAGGGTCTCGGGCGTATCGGCTGGGACATCCCCAAGCCGGGTGGTTCGATGTTCGTGTGGGCACCGATCCCGGAGCCGTACGCCGAGATGGACTCCGTCGAATTCTGTTCGCTGATGGTCCGCGACGCCGACGTCGCGCTCTCGCCAGGCGTCGGGTTCGGTCCGGGTGGCGAGGGGTTCGTCCGGTTCGCGCTGATCGAGAACGAGAAGCGCATCCAGCAGGCAATCCGCAACCTCAAGCGCGGGCTCCCCAAACTCGGCTGATCAGCGCCGCCCAGCCCGTAACGCGATGGTCACGGGCTGGTCATCGCCGGGTGACGGAGCCACTTGTACCGTGCCCGGCGTGATCACCATCGTCGTTCGCGTCTGGATGCCGGATCGTCCGGGCGCGCTCGGGCAGGTGGCCAGCCGAATCGGGGCGGTCCGCGGGGACGTGCTGGCGATCGAGATTCTGGAACAGGGCGGCGGTCGAGCGATCGACGAACTCACCGTGTTGCTGCCCGACGACGATCTGATGCCGCTGTTGACCGCTGAGATCGACGCAGTGGACGGCGTGTCCGTCGAGAGCATCCGCCTGGTCGACCCGGACCGCACCGACGCGAGTCTGTCGGCGCTGGCACTCGGTGCCGCCATCGCCGAGAGCGACCCGATCGAGCGGCTTGACGTGATGGTCGCAGGCATCGAGCGGTTCGCCGAGACCGACTGGGTGGTCGTGCTCGCCGATGGCGAGCCGATCACCCAACTGGGCAGCCCTCCCGACCTCGGCTGGCTCACCGCATTCCTCGCTGGGAGTGAACACCTCGATGGCCTCGACGATTCGGCGCCGAGCGATCTGCTGTGGGGCCACATGGTCAGTACTGGGATCACCGTGGCCGCCGGACGAAACGGCAACCCGATCCACGAGCGCGAGCGTGTGCGCTTCTCACTGCTGCTCCGCCTCGCCGATGCGCTGGTGCTACGAGACCCAGTTCCGTGAACGCTCGACCGCGCGCAGCCATTGCTCGTGGAGCGCATCGGCCACCGTCCGGTCGTCGGCAGGGGTGAATTCGGCGTCGAGGCCCCACTGGGTGCCCACCTCGTCGACGGAGGCCCAGACTCCCTCGGCGAGGCCCGCCAGGTAGGCAGCGCCCAGGGCGGTTGTCTCCTGGTCGAGCGGCCGTTGGACCGGCACGCCGAGCTGGTCGGCTTGGAATTGGCACAGGAGATCCATCACCGACGCGCCACCGTCGACGCGCAACTCGACGACGGATGTGCCACTCGCTGCGGCCATGGCGTCGACCACGTCACGTGTTTGGTAGGCCATCGACTCCACGACGGCGCGGCGTGATCTCGGCGCGCCCTGTCCCGCGGGTGATCCCGACGATCGTTCCCCGGGCGTAGGGATCCCACCATGGCGACCCGAGCCCGGCGAATGCCGGCACGACGTAGACGCCACCGGTGTCTGCGACCGATTCGGCGAGCGGGCCGGTCTCGGCTGCGTCGTCGATGATCTCCAGGCCGTCGCGGAGCCACTGCACGGCAGCACCGGTGACGAAGATCGAACCTTCCAGCGCATAGTGGGTGGTGCCGTCGGCCAGCTTCCACGCCACCGTCGTGAGCATCCCGTCGGTGGCGGGTGGACAGGTCTCGCCGACGTTGAGCAAGACGAACGACCCGGTCCCGTAGGTGTTCTTCGCCATCCCCGGGTGCACGCATGCCTGCCCGAACAACGCCGCCTGTTGGTCGCCGGCGATGCCGCTGATCGCGATGCCCTCGGGGACGCCGCAGTCCGGCGCTGTGGTGCCGATGCGTCCACTCGAGGGGACGATCTCGGGGAGGGCCTCGATCGGCACGCCCAGCAGTTCGCCCAGGTCGGCGTCCCACGAGCACGTCCGGATGTCGCAGAGCATCGTCCGGCTCGCATTGGTGACGTCGGTGACGAAGTGCCGGCCCCCGGTGAGGTTCCACACCAGCCACGAGTCGATCGTGCCGATCGCGAGATGGTCGTCGACGGGGATGTCGCGGTGTTCGAGCAGCCACGCTGCCTTGGTGCCCGAGAAGTACGGATCGAGCACGAGTCCCGTCCGTTCCCGGATCAGCGGAAGGTGGCCTGCCGCGGCCAACTCGTCACAGCGGGCAGCCGTGCGCCGGTCCTGCCAGACGATCGCGGTGCCGTAGGGCTCGCCAGTCGAACGGTTCCACGCCAGGATCGTCTCGCGCTGGTTGGTGATGCCGATCGCCGCGACGTTCGTGACACCGACCTCGTCGACGACCTGTCGCAGCGTGTCGGCGGCCACGTTCCAGATCTCGGTGGCATCGTGCTCGACCCAGCCGGGTGAGGGGTAGTGCTGTGCGAACTCCTGGTAGGCAGCGACAGCCGGCCGACCGTCGACGAAGACGGCTCGGCTGCGGACGCCGGTGGTGCCGGCATCGATCGCGATGACGCAGCGCTGGTCGATCGAGGCGTTCATCATCGCTTCCGTCGGCTCGACGACTTCGGTCGGTTGCCGCCACCCGCCGTGCGGCTGGTGGGAGCGGGTTTCGCCCGGGGTCCATCGGTGCCGGTCGTCGCGCGGTGCCGGGTCCGACGAGTCCGCTGGCTGCTTCGTTGCGCCTCGGATGTCCTTCAGCCGGGTCCGCTGGTAGCCGAATTTGGCCATGATCGCCCCGAAGCCCAGATACAGCGGCCCGCTGATCAACACGCCGGCGATCGCGCCGATCATGTTGTCGCTGCGGAAGAAGATGACGAAGACAGCGGACATGATCGCCGCATAGATCAACCACTCACGGATCAGCCGGTTCCACGGGACCGGTCGGCTGCTGTCCCAGGCCATGCGCAAGTGCTACCAGCGAACGGGGCGGTCGTCCAACACGGGACAGGAGTTGCTCACTGCACCGGCGATGGAATTGCCGGGAACGCGGGCTGTGTGGATTCGACGAGGCCGGGATAGTCGTACTGGGTCAACGGCCGATCGGTGAGTTCGCCGTTGCCCAGCGGCCACACCCGGCGCTCTCCATCGACACGCAGCTGCACGGACTGGACGTCGCCGAGCTCGGTGGCGGTCGCCACGATCTGGGCCACCGTGAGACGGAGGGCATCCGGCGTCAGCTCGCCGAACACATCGGACAGGTCCGACAGGTCGACGGTCAGCAGCGGGCCGACCTGTCGGGCCGTGAGCAGTTCGACTTCGGCGGGAATCGCGGTGTCCAGCTGCGAATCACGTTCGGACGCGTTGGGGCCGGCGAACAACGAATCGAGCACCGGTTTGGGCGTCGACAGCACGTCGCGTTGCACCGACCGCAACCGCTGTGGTGCCTCTGGGTCGGTCGGTGCCAACAAGTAGATGCGGTTGGTGCCGGCCGCTTCGTCTCCGGTCGCGGGTTCACCGAACACGTCGGCGCGCTCGGCCGGCAGGTCGTTGGGTGACGCGTCGGGTTGGATCGAGCAGGCCGACAGCGCGACGACCAGCAGCGCGGCGATGCGCCTCACTCGTCCAGCTCCGCGGCCATCAGTTCGATCACGAATCGAGCACCCGATTCGCCGTCGAGACGATCCTCGACCCACACGCGTCCGCCATGCATCCGGACGTGCTCGTCGACGAGCGACAACCCGAGTCCGGCTCCTTCGCTGCCGGTCCTGCGTCCGGCGCCGCCGCCTCGGGCGAACCGTTCGAAGACGAGATCGCGCTCGTCCTCGGCGACGCCTGGGCCGTGATCCTCCACGGCGATCAAGATGTGCGACATCGGTTCGTCATCGGGATTGAGCACGGTGATCGAGATCTCGGGTTCGCCTCCACCGTACGAGCGGGCATTGTCGATGAGGTTGGCGACCACGCGGGCGAGGCGCCGTCGATCACCACGGATCAGGGCGAGTTCGGCGCGTTCGGTCACGTGCACGGGTGTGTGGGGGAGCGAGCTGACCGCAACGGCCTGGCGGACGAACTCCGCAGCAAGCAGTTCTTCCATGTGCAGGCGGATCGCGCCGGCATCGAACCGCGAGATTTCGAGCAGGTCCTCGACCAGGCCCTGGAACCGGGCGACATCGCTCGACAGCAGGTCGAGCGCCGCCTTCGATCGCTCGGGCAGTTCGTCGCGGCGGGCTTCCATCACCTCGACCGACGCCGACAGTGTCATCAGCGGCGAGCGGAGCTCGTGGCTCACGTCGGACGCGAATCGTGCGTCTCGTTCCACCCGCTGCTGGAGGGCTTGGGCCATGTCGTTGAACGACTCGGTGAGGATTCGAAGATCGGGATCGTCCGTCGTCTCCAACCGGGTGTCGAGACGGCCACCGGCGATCGCCGAGGCGGCTTGGGCTGCGGTGGCGACTGGTCGCACGGCGCGCCGCGCGGAGAAGATGCCGAGCAGGATGCCGAGACCAGTGGTGATCGCGGCAGCGAGGACGAGCGACAGGCGCACGCTCGACAACGTCGAGTCGGCCTCGTCGAGGCTGAAGGCTTCGAAGTAGGCGCCGGTGCCGGGGATGTCCCAGCCGACCACGACGCTCAGCTCGTCGCCGAGGCGAACGATCTGGCTGGCCGAGGTCACCTCGCTGATCACTCGCGTCTCCAACGCGACAGGTACGTCAGCGTCGCGGAACGTGGCACCACCGCCGCTCCATCGGTTGTCGTACCAGATCAGGTAGTCAGCGACACCGATCCGGGTGAGCGACGAACGAGCCGCCTCTGCATCGGCCGGCAACGACCGCAGATCGCGCTCGACGCCCTGGGCGTTGCGCTGTGAGGTGTTGATCGCCGTGTCGATCCGCTCGCGCACCACGTTCGACCGGGTGAGTCCGTAGGTCGTCGTTGCGAGAAACACCGACAGCAGGAGCGATCCGAGCGTGAAGATCAACAGGATGCGACGCCGCAGTCCGAGCGCCGCCGGGCGGGAACGGTTGACCAGGCGACGGAACCAGCCGCCCTCGCTCACGTCTGGAGCCGGTACCCGAGCCCGCGGACGGTGACGACGTGGCGGGGATTGGCAGGGTCGACCTCGACCTTGGTCCGCAGGCGTCTGACGTGCACGTCGACCAGGCGGCCGTCACCGAAGTAGTCGTAGCCCCACACTTTGTCGAGCAGCACTTCGCGGCTGAGCACCTTGCCCGGGCTCTCGGCGAGCTCGCAGAGCAGACGAAACTCGGTCTTGGTCAGATGGACCTCGTCGCCGCCGCGCAGCACCTTGCCCTCGTCGGGGATCAACTCGAGATCGCCGAAACTGAGTCGGGCATGACCCTGCGCGCTCGGTCGGATCCGGCGCAGCAGGGCGCGGATGCGGGCGGAGAGCTCCTTGGGTGCGAACGGTTTGGTGAGGTAGTCGTCGGCGCCGGCCTCGAGGCCGGCGACCACGTCGTGGGTGTCATTGCGGGCGGTGACCATGACGACGGGGACATCGCTGGTACGTCGCAACGTGCGGCAGAGTTCGAAGCCGTCGATGCCGGGAAGCATGATGTCGATGAGCACGACGTCCGGGTTCGAGCGCGCGAAGATCTCGATCGCTTCTTCGCCACTCTCGGCCTCGTCGACGATCCATCCCTCGTCTTCGAGGGCGAGTTTGACCGCCGACCGGATGCGTTCGTCGTCCTCGACGGCCAGGATGCGTGTACCCACGGCCCCCATGATGCCGCATCCACGGTGCCAACGGCGACCACAACGCGCGGAACCACCGTCAGTGGTGATCGCGGAGGTCGGCGCTACAGGTCAGCGACGGCCGCGTCGATGGTTGCGAGCAGGGTGATCAGGGCCTCGTGCAGGCCTGGCGCGGCTGCAACAGTCGCGACTTCGTCGGGCGGCCCGCCGGCGAAGTTCGAGGTGACCGCGCCGGCCTCTGAGGCGATCAGTACACCGGCAGCGAGGTCCCACGAGTTGAGATGTTCCTCGAAGTACGCATCGAGTCGACCGGAGGCGACCAGGCAGAGGTCGAGGGCGGCCGACCCGTAGCGGCGAACATCGCGCACGCGGGGGAGCAGCGCTGTGAGACGTCGGGCCTGGCGTTCGCGGGTCGTCGGTGAATAGTTGAAGCCCGTGCCGATCAGCGCAGTGGCCAGTTCCGTCGCCGACGAGCAGCGGATCGGCTCACCGTTGTGGGTGGCGCCGGCACCGCGGGCCGCCGCGTACAGCTCCGCGGTCACCGGCACGAAGACAGCGCCGGCGAGCGGGCCGTGCTCGTCGACGACGGCCACCGAGGTGCACCACGCAGGGAGGTCGTAGACGAAGTTGACCGTGCCGTCGATGGGGTCGATGTGCCATTCGAGCCCCGACGACCCGACATGGCCCGCCCCTTCCTCACCGACGATCGAGTCTGCGGGTCGCTGGAGGCGCAACGCGTCGACGATCAGCGCCTCGGCAGCCCGATCGAACTCGGTGACGGGATCAGTGGGGGTCGACTTCGTGTCATGGGCGACCGGTTGCCCGATGCCCAGTCGTCGCCGACCGTCGTGGGCGAGCGTTCCCGCGGCCGTGGCGAGTTCGATGGACAACTCCCGTAGCGCTGGCGCCGACCCCTCAACGGTCATCGTGGAGCGTGCCCTGCACCGGTTCGGTCCTCGATCTCGCGCCACTCGCCGATCGCACGCATCACCAGCACTGCGACGATCGCCATACCGCCGGCGGCGATCACGGCGCCGACGAGCAGGCCGAGGCCCTTGCCGAGACCGCAGTCACCGTCGCACTGCAGCGCGATCAGCGAGTATCCGATCAACGCTCCCGCGAGGCCGCTGAGCAGGATTGCGGCAAATGCGCCGATACGCACAGCGACCGACGGGAGTGCGGAGAGCGATCGATCGGAGTCGGGCGCTGGCGAGGTGTTCATGGCGCGGGATCGTAACGGGCCACACTGGTGACGTGACCGGGCCACGTCAGATCCTGCATGTCGACATGGACGCATTCTTCGTCTCGGTGGAACTCCGCCGTCGGCCCGATCTGGTCGGCCAGCCCGTCGTCGTCGGCGGCACGGGCAACCGAGGCGTGGTCGCTGCAGCCTCGTACGAGGCTCGCCGATTCGGCGTCCATTCGGCGATGCCGTCCGTGGTTGCCAAGCGCCGCTGCCCGCACGCCGTGTTCCTCCCGGGCGACCACCGGCTGTACGGCGAGGTGAGTACCGAGGTGCGCGAGATCCTCGACCGCTACACGCCGTTGGTCGAACCGTTGTCGCTCGACGAGGCGTTCCTGGACGTGACCGGCTCGATCCGGCTGTTCGGACCGGCACCAGAGATCGCGGCGTCGATCCGACGTGACGTCGCCGACGAACTCCTGCTCGGCTGTTCGGTGGGGGTTGCCCCCAACAAGTTCCTGGCCAAGCTCGCCTCGGTGGAGGCCAAGCCCCGCGCCACCCCGGCCACGGTCGAGCCTGGACCGGGAGTGGTCGTGGTGCTCGCAGGCGAGGAGCGGCGGTTCCTCGATCCGCTTCCCGTGCAGCGGTTGTGGGGTGTTGGACCCGTCACGCTCGAGAAACTGCACCGCATCGGGATACATCGGGTCGCCGACTTCGCCGCCGTCGGGGAACCGGGGCTGATCGCTGCCTTGGGCGTCAGCCAGGCCAGGCACCTGCTCGGGCTGGCGCTCGGGATCGACGACCGCCCGGTCGAACCAGAGCGCGAGGCCAAGTCGATCGGCCACGAGGAGACGTTCACCACGAATACGCACCTGCCATCGGAGATGCGCACACATCTGGTGAGACTGTCGGACGCCGTGGCGACCCGGCTGCGCCAGGCGTCGCTGGGCGCGCGGACGTTCACGCTGAAAGTGCGATTCGACGATGGTTTCCACACCATCACCCGGTCGACCACGACCTCGGAGCCGACCGATCAAGCCGACACGATCGTGGCGATGCTGCAACCGATCCTCGACGGGATCGACCCGTTGCCCGGTGTCAGGCTGGTCGGCGTCAGCGGATCGAACCTCGCGGCGGTGCATCACCAACTCACGTTCGATGAGGTTGGTGACCTCGTGCCCGAGCACGGCTCGAGAGACGCGGCGCTTGACCGGATTCGTGGCCGATTCGGTGCAGATGCGATCGGCCCGGCGAGTGCTGTCCGGGGCGGAAGGGTCTGCAACGTCAAGCGGGGCGGGCAGCAGTGGGGGCCGGATCAGTGAACGCCAGCCGCGGGCTGGCCACCTCGACCATCGAAAATGATTGCGCGGAGAAACGGACGACCGCGTTGAGGATCCACCAGAAACGTGCGATGATTGCCTTGTGCCTCTCTCCGAGGAAGAACAACGCATCTTGCGCCAGATCGAGCAGGAGCTCGAACAGGACCCGACGTTCTCTCAACGCGGCTATCGAGTGTCTCGTCGCCGCTCGATCTTGCTGGCCTTGGGGCTGATCGTTGGCCTCGTGATCACCATCGGTGGGCTCGCCGTGAGCTTCATCGTGGCGTTCGGCGGGTTCGTCTTGGTGCTGGTGATGGCGATCATGCTCGAATCGGAGCTTCGCCTGCTCGGACGTGAGCGACTCGGGCAGTTGCCGATCTCTGCCTGGCTGAGCGGTCGTCGACCTGGTGTCGACGACGACGCCACCCGCTGAACCAGCTGCTCGGCGCCGCGTTCAGCGCCACGTGGTGAAGTAGCGCCGGACCCGATCTGTCCAGGGAAGCGATTCGTTCGCCGCCCGGTCGATCTGCTTGGCCCAGTGGCGACATTCGGAGACGGCGCTCGCACCGAAGTGGCCGGGGGTCTCGTATCCGGCGTTCCCGTCGGCTCGGTACGTCGCCACGGTGACTGCGTCGGCGAGCGATGCCATGGGCCGCGTGACCAGCGGGAAGTGTTGTGCGGTGCTGGCTGCGATCTCGATGGGGGTGTCCGAGGGCCGCAGCGGAACGCCGACTGCCGACACGGCCCCGGTGGCGCGTTGCCATGCGTCAGCGAGCTGCTCGTCGACCGATCGCGTCGGCCGCCGGCGGAGGAACCGCAGGCCGCTCGGCGCCGCGAGCACGACAGCGAACAACACGATCAACGCGAACACCACCCATGGCACGGTGCCGCTCGCACTGCCGGTGCCTGTGTCGCCCCCGGTCGACGTCGGCGTGGACGGATCGCCAGCGGGGCCGGGGAAGTCGGGAATCGCCAACCCTGACTGGCCGTCGATCGATCCGGGCGGCAGCGTGACAGGCGGTGTGCCAGCCGAGTCCTCGATGTCAGCAGCACCGGCGGATTCGTCCTGCTGGGGTGGAAGCCCGGTGTAGCTCTCTGCGTTCGGAGCGCCGCGGCCGGGTGTGGGTTCGAAGCCGCCGACCCATCCGATCCCGTCGAACCAGACCTCGGGCCACGCGTGGGCGTTGCGACCGAGCACCGAGAACTCTCCATCGCCGACGGAGACGCCCGACGTGAAACCCACGGCGACACGCGAGGGGATTTCCAGGGTTCGCATCATTGCGGCGTACGTACCGGCGAACTGCTCGCAGTAGCCGACACGGTCCTCCAGGAAGGTCTCGATCGCCGAGTTGCCGTGCCCCTCTCGCACCTCGAGGCTGTATTCGAACTCCCGCTGGAACCACGCCTGTAGCAGCAGCGCTGTCTCGTAGGTGTTGCGGGCGCCGGCGGTCACCTGCCGTGCGGTGGTCTCCACCACGTCGGGGAGGTCGTCCGGCACGCTGGTGTAGATCGGATCTCCGGGCTGGTCGGACGTCGCTGCGGCCAGTCGCTCCGGATCGAGTTGCGGGGAGGTCGAGACGATTTGGATCGTGTCGCCGGTCTCGAGGTCGCCGCTGGTCCACACCAGTGTCGAGTTTGCGGGCAGCCAGCTCAGTCTGTTCGTCGGTGAGGCCTGGTAGGGGTCGGCGGCAGCGGGAACGAAGGTGCCTCCAAGCGCTCCGATCGTGATGCGTTGACTGTTGTAGATGTCCGACTCGGCGGGAGCGATCGACGACTCGTCGAGGGGTTGCAGCTCTCGCTCGGGCAGACCCCACGTGGTCCCATCGAAGTCGGAGAGCGCGGACGACCGCCAGTACGACTTGACGTCGGCGCGCACCCTGAACAACTCGACAGTCGAACGGTTCGTCAGGCGTGACCGGATGTCGACGAGTGGGCTGAGTACCTGTGTGACGCCGCCGCCTCCTCCTCCGCTCGTCTCGTACAGCGGGGCGGCATCCGCGCCGGGCAACCGTGGCCCGACGACGCCGGCAAGGACCGCGATCACGACGCCGAATGAGATCGCCACCGGCCAGCGTCTCCATGACATGGCAACGTCGGCCCGACCGGGTTCGGCGTGGTACCAGCGCAGGGTGACCGTGGTGACGACGCCGGCCCCCACCAGCACGACGGCGGTGGCCACTCGGAGCCGTTCGTCACCGAGGGCGCCGACGAAGATGAACAACACGCCACCCGGCACCAGGGTCTCGGCGCGAGCGTCGGCACGGAACGCGAACACGTCGGCGAGCAGCACCGATGTGGCGAGCCCGAGTGCGGCGAGCACGTTCCAGCCACCGGCGTAGTCGACCGGAGCGACGGCGACGCGGAACTCTTGGCGCACCGAGGTCAGCTCGGTCCGGAGGATCGACCAGGTCTCGCTCGTCGGCATGGCCCACGAGAACGTCTGCGGGTAGTAGACCGCGAGCACGGTCCACACCAGCACGATCGTCGCGCCGGGCACCGCGATCCAACCTGGTACCCGCAGGCGTCGCAGGACGAGTCCGATGCCATGGCCGGCAGCCACGATCACGGCCATGTCGGTGACGAATGGCCACCCGGAGAAGACGCGGGCGAACCCCACGGCCACCGTCATGGAGAACGCCGCGACCATCAGTGTCGCGATCGCGTCGCTTGCCAGGCTCGGGCGGGCGGACGAACTCACCGAGCCCCCGTTGTCGCTCGTTGATCGACGTTGACCGGACCCGTTGGTGAGCGTCCCACCAGGGACTGCCAGGCGGCGACGAACTCGTCGTCGGAGCGCGCGGCGACCGCCAGTCGCACGCCTGCCCCGTCGTCGTTCGTCGTGACCAGCACCTTCGTGATCGTCGGGTCCGACACCGCTTGGCTGCTCCGCCACGTGGCGGCGTGTCGTGATCCCGTGACCACCACCAGCAGCACGAGGCCGTCGACCATGTCGGAGTCGAACGCCGCGAGCGGTGCCTCGCTCGGTTCGATCCGGGCAAGGACCCGCTGCGTGTTGTGGACCACGTCCGGGCCACGCAGGTCGATCCCACCGGCAGTGACGAACCGGGTGTTGAGGCCTGCCGCGCATCGCGCTGGACACCAGGCTGGCCGCTGCGGTGACGCCGTGCTCGAAGTTCGGGGTGCTGGCATGGGCGCCAGGAGTCGGGTCGAACACCACCGTGCACTGGTGGAGGCCCTCCACCCGGTACTCCTTCACCATCAGGTCATCGGTACGCGCCGATGCGCGCCAGTGAATGCTGCGCGGCTCGTCGCCGGTCGCATACTCACGCAAGCCGTGGAAGTCGCCGGGCCCGAGCCGCCGGGCCGACTCGAGCAGCGCCTTGCCCAACGGACCACGTCCGAGCTCGGGCATGTCGATCGGCAAGATGCCGGGAGCGACGACGATCTCGTCGCTGCCCACGATCGTCGTCGTTGACCGGGCGAGCCCGAGTGCATCGCTGACGATCAGGCGCAATGGCCCCAGGCCGATCACGCCCCGTGTGGCGGTGGGCACCCGATACCCGGACGACGACACCGTCCGGGCGCTCAGGGCCGCGACGGGCAGCCGGGCGACATGATCTTCGGTCATGGTGCGCGCCACCGGCTCCTCCAGCACGAACGGCGCCGAGCTGAAGCGTCCGGTGAGACTCAGTTGCAGGTCGACGTGGCTGGTGTCCCCGGCAACCAGGACCGACGGGTGGATCCATCGACTCGCTTCGACTCGCGGATGGCGTGTCGACACGTAGACCGCCGCGACCGCGACCGAGGCGAACAACGCAGCAGCGATCACATACAGCTCGATGATCGCGAAGACCCGCCCGACGATGATGGCCACCACGCCGGCACCGATGACGGCAACACCCTGCCGCGTCAGGCCGGGTCGAGTCATGCGTTCATCGATTCAGCGGGGGACAGGGACAGGGACAGCGACGGCATCGAAGACCTCGCTGATCGCGTCGGCCGGCGACAGCTGTGAGCCATGCTCCGAGCGCACCACGACGCGGTGGCTCAGCGTTGCGTGGCCAACGGCCTTGACATCGTCAGGGGTCGCATAGTTGCGTCCTCGGGCGGCGGCGTGAGCTCGAGCGGCAGCGGCGAGCTGCAGCGTCGCTCGCGGCGACAGGCCGAGCTCGATGCCCGGGTGGCGCCGGCTGGTCGCCGCGAGATCGACGAGATACGACTTGAGTGCGGTGGCGACGTGGACGTTTCGGACCGCAGCGATCATGGCTCGGATCTCCTCGATCGACACCACCGGCTGCAACGCGTGCATCGCCGTGGCGGCACCGTGCAGGTCGAGCATCTGCATCTCGGCGTCACGAGCTGGATACCCGATCGAGATCCGGAGCAGGAATCGATCGAGCTGGCTCTCGGGAAGGCGGTAGGTGCCCTCCTGGTCGACCGGGTTCTGGGTGGCGATCACCATGAACGGCGCATCGAGTTGGCGGCTTCGTCCGTCCGCGGTGATCTGGCGTTCCTCCATGGCTTCGAGCAGCGCGGACTGCGTCTTCGGCGATGCGCGGTTGATCTCGTCGGCGAGGACGATGTTGGCGAACAGCGGACCCGGCTCGAAGACGAAGGTCTCCGTCGAGCGTTGGTAGATGCTGACGCCCACGAGATCGGTCGGGAGGAGATCGGGAGTGAACTGGATGCGTTTCCAGCTGCAGTCGATCGAGGCCGCCAACGCCTTTGCCAACGAGGTCTTGCCGACCCCTGGCACGTCCTCGATGAGCAGGTGACCCTCGGCCAACAAGCACATCACGGCCATCTCGATCGTGTCGTGCTTGCCGTGCAGGACCTGGGCGATGTTCGAGGTGATTGCATCGAACAGGTCGGCGAATCCACGCATGGCGGTGGCGTCGGAGCCCCCGGCCGTGGATCGGGCGTCGTCCGCGATATCGGTCGTCACCGCCGAAAGGGTAGACCGGAGATCGAGCCGGCGACAGTCGGGGGTAGCTTCGCCAACTGTGGGTGCCACGGAGACGACGGTGTTGGCGGTGGTGGTGGACCCCGGACGGCTCGCGGCCGGAATCGTCGACGAGCGTGGCGACGTCCTCGTCCGTGACCGAATCGGCACGCCGACGCGTGAGGTCTGGAGAGCGCTCGAGCAGCTCGTGCTGCGAGTGCTTGCGGCCCGGCCCGACGACGTCGTGGCGCCGTCAGCGGTCGCGGTGAGCTGCGCGGGGCCGATCGACCAGCCGGCCGGAGCGGTGTCGCCCGAGGCGCTTCCCGCCTGGTCGGGGTTCCCACTTCGTCAGCACGTCGAGGACCTGACGGGACTGCCCGTGGTGCTCGACACGCTCGCCGGTGCTGCGGCAGAGGGTGAGGCGCGTTTCGGCGACACGGTCACCGCGTCGAGCTTCTTCACGCTGGTGCTCGACCGAACCATCGAATCGGCCTGCATCATCGACGGGGTTCGGCTTCGCGGTGCGCACGGCAATGCCGGTTCGCTCGCGCACCTCACCGTCGATCCGGGCGGGCAACGCTGTTCGTGCGGCGCCTCCGGTTGTCTCGCCGCGCTGGCGTCAGCGTCTGCGTTGGAATCGGAGATGAACCGACCGTTGCGCCGGGCAACGCCGTCGATCATCGAACGCACCGGGATCATGGTGGGGCGAGCCATCGCCTCGTCGGCGGTGGCGTTCGACGTGTCGACGTTCGTGCTCTCCGGCGTGGTCGTCGACACCTTCGGCGACGCGATGCTCGACACGATGCGACAGCGAGCTCGCCGCGCGTGTGCGGCTGGCGCACCTCGCAGGTCTGCAGGTCGTCGAGCCATCGGGCTTCGTGCAGCCCCTGGTCGGCGCCGCGTCGCTCGTCGCTGGCAATGGCCCTCGATGAGTGGGCGCGAGTAGCCTTGGATCATGGATCCGACGTACTCACCCGAAGCCGAGGCCTACCGCGAGAAGGTGCAGGCATTCCTCGCCGAGAAGCTTCCGTCGAACTGGACCGGCCTCGGCGCACTCGAGGGCGACGACATCGTCGACTTCGTCACCGAGTGGCGCAAGACCCTGTACGAGGCGAACTACCTCGCACCTGGGTGGCCCACTGCGTACGGCGGCGCCGGCCTGACGGCGACCGAGCAGGTCATCCTGGCCGAGGAGTTCGCCCGCGCCGGCGTGCCGACCGGTGGGCCCAACGACGTGTTCGGCATCCAGATGCTCGGCAACACACTCCTGATGTGGGGCTCCGAGGAGCAGAAGCAGTACTACCTGCCGCGGATCCTCTCCGGTGAGGACACCTGGTGTCAGGGCTACTCCGAGCCCGACGCCGGCTCCGATCTCGGCAACGTCGGACTCAAGGCCGAGCTCGATGGCGACGAGTGGGTACTGAACGGCCAGAAGATCTGGACGTCGGCCGGTCATCTCGCCGACCACATCTTCACGCTCGCTCGTACGGATCCCGATTCTCCCAAGCACAAGGGCATCTCGTTCCTCCTCGTCCCGATGGACCAGCCGGGCATCGAGGTCCGCCCGATCAAGATGATCTCCGGCGAGAGCGAGTTCAACGAGGTCTTCTACACCGACGCCCGCTGCCCGAAGGGCGACGTGGTCGGTGGCGTCAACAACGGCTGGGCGGTCGCGATGTCACTGCTCGGCTTCGAACGTGGCGAAGCCGCGGCGACGGGGCCGATCCGCTACCAGGCCGAACTCGACCGCCTCATCGAGATGGCGCGAGAACGAGGTGTCGCTGATGATCCGATCATCCGGCAGCGCTTGGCCTGGTGCCACTCGAAGGTGCAGATCATGAAGTTCCTGGGCCAGCGGACGCTCACCCAGTTCCTCGCGGGGCATCACCCGGGCCCGGATGGCGCGATCTCCAAGCTCTACTGGAGCGAGTACCACCTGAAGGTGACCGAACTGGCCATCGACATCCTCGGTGCCGACGCCATGACCATCGACGGACGCCCGCCGTCGTCCGCGTTCCAGACCGACGATCCCGGCGCCGCGAACTCGTCGGGCTCCTGGGTGGGAACGTTCCTCAACGCCACCGCGGGCACGATCTACGCCGGTTCGTCGCAGATCCAGCGAAACATCATCGGCGAGATGATCTTGCAGCTCCCCAAGGAGCCCAAGCCCGGGTGATCGCGGTCGGCGCCGCCGTCGTGCGGCATCCGTCGCTGTGGGTGACCGCGGTTCGGCAGGGGGCTCGGCTCGTGCCGACACGCTGGTGGACCCGACGGCCGTACCTGCCGTGGCCGTCGCGTTCGTATCTCGAGTTCCGGCTCGTCACCCAGTACGGCGACGCCTCACGTCGACCGGAGCCGGAAGATGTGCTGAACTACCTCCGATGGTGCCGCGACTGGCAGCGACTGGACGCCTGAACGGCGAACGGGTGGAGGTGACGTCGTGCTGAGCGCGCTCGTCCTCAACGCCAGTTTCGAACCGCTCAGCATCGTGTCGAGCGAGCGGGCGACCTGCCTGGTGATCGCCGAGAAGGCCGACGTACTCGAGGACGACGGCCGCGTGATCCACTCCGAGCGGCTGAGCCTGCCGAGCCCGTCAGTGATTCGTCTGCGGTACATGGTGAAGGTGCCCTACGTGCGACGTGCGGCGCTGTCGAGGCGGGCGATCTTCGCCCGCGACGACTTCCGGTGCCAGTACTGCGGCGAGCGAGCCGACTCGATCGACCACGTGGTGCCGCGCTCGAAAGGGGGGCCGCACAGCTGGGAGAACGTTGCTGCGGCGTGTCGCCCGTGCAACCTCGGAAAACGTGACCGAACGCCCGACGAGGCTGGCATGCGTCTCGCACGACCATGTCGCGCTCCTCGGGCGACGGCGTGGGTCGTGGTCTCAGTGAGCGGGGTCCCCGACACCTGGCGCCCCTACCTGCCGCTGGCTTCGTGACGCGGGCCCGTACCGGCTGTTTCGATCACGTTCGACTGCAGCGGACTTCCACGCTCGACTCGTGCCCGAGCCGGCGCACCGAGAGATCTGGCAGCACGACATCGTGTCGCCGGCGCTCGTGCTGGGCTCTTCGCAGGACGAGTCGATCGTCGACAGCGACGCCTGTCGACGCGCCGGCGTCGACGTGGTGCGGCGCCGCAGCGGCGGGGGAGCAGTGCTGCTCGTGCCGGGTGAGGTGACCTGGCTCGACGTGGTCGTTCCCATCGGCACGACTGGCTGGTCCGACGACGTGCATGGGCCGATGGTGTGGCTCGGCGGGCACCTTGCGAACTCGATCACGGCGCTCACCGGATCGGTCGATGTCGACGTGCACGAGGGGGCGATGCACTCCACGGTTTGGTCGAGGCTGGTCTGTTTCGACGGGATCGGTGCCGGTGAGGTGCTCGTCGATGGTCGCAAACTGGTCGGCGTCAGCCAACGTCGAACGCGGCACGCTGCCGCGTCTGCAGTGCTGTTGGTACTCGACGTACGACCCGACCCGGCTGGTGGAACTGCTGATCCCGCACGAGCGGCCACCCGTGACCGCGCTGGCACCCGTCGCCAGCGTGCCGGCTGCGATCTCCGACGCGATCGTCGCCCGCCTGCTCGATCATCTGGATTGACCCACCCGTCCCGCCCCGCCCAACGAGGAGCGCGGTGAGCAATGCACGCGTCCGGGGCGTTCATCGCTCACCGCGCGTGGGTGCAACGGGGGCGCACGGGGGAGAATTGGCATCGAAATGGGGAAAGATGGTTGACAATGGGGGCAAATGGGGGAAGAATGGGGATTGCTGGGGAGGACTCCCGCGTTCCCGGCACGGCAGGTTCGCCGCGGGGGTGGAAAGCATGAGGAACGCGGCGCGTGTTTGTCGGGGTCTACGAGCGGCAGCTCGACGAACGGGGGCGGGTGGCACTTCCCTCGGCGTACCGGGGCGAACTCGGCGACCACTGCTACCTCTTCTTCGGCGACGACGGCTGTGTCAGCGTTCGCAGCGTCGAGTCGTTCGAAACCGAAGCTGCCGAGATGGTCGCCAAGGCCAAGCGCGGCGAGGTCTCGCGTAATCGACGAGCGCGCCTTTGCCTCGTCGGCGAGCCAAGCCACGATCGACAAGCAGGGCCGTGTCACGCTCGATGCACGACTGCGAGACCATGCAGGCCTCGCCCCGCAGGCTGCCGTGGTGGTGCTGGGCAACATCGACCAGATCGAGATCTGGGACCCCGAGGCCCACCGTCACAACGAGATGGCCGGACAGCACGAGATTGCGGGCGGAACACGATGAGTGGTCGCAACCTCGACGACGCCGCCGACTTCGAACATGCCCCGGTCATGGTCGAGGAGATCACCGCCGTCTTCGCCGAGGTTCCAGCGGGCACGATCGTCGACGCCACACTCGGCGGCGGCGGGCACAGCGCAGCGATCCTCGACGCACGTGACGACCTCGACGTGATCGGGATCGACCAGGACATCGATGCATTGGATGCCGCTGCTGCCGCCCTGTCCGGCTACGGCGATCGAATCCGGACCAGTCGCCGTCGCTTCGATCAGTTCGACGAGGCGCTCGCCGACCACGGAGTCGAAGCTGTCAGCGGAGCGCTCTTCGACCTCGGGGTCTCGTCACCGCAGCTCGATCGAGGCGACCGCGGCTTCTCGTATCGCCATGACGGTCCGCTCGACATGCGCATGGATGCCGAGCAGGCCTGGTCGGCCGCCGACGTGGTCAATGGATACTCCGAGTCGGAACTCGCTCGGATCATCAAGCGGTATGGCGACGAACGGTTCGCCTCTCGTATCGCACGGGCGATCTGTGCTGCCCGTCCGATCCAGACCACCGCCGAGCTCGCCGCCGTTGTCACCTCGGCGATTCCGGCCGCAGCGCGACGAAGCGGCGGGCACCCTGCCAAGCGAACCTTCCAGGCGATCAGGATCGAGGTCAACGACGAACTGGGCGTGCTGCCCGACGCACTCGACCAAGCGGTGCATGCGACCCGACCCGGCGGCCGCATCGCCGTCCTGGCGTATCACTCCGGGGAGGATCGCATCGTCAAGGACCGGTTCGCCGTCGCCGCTGGCGCGTGCGACTGTCCCGACGACCTGCCGTGTGTGTGCGGCGCAATCCAGACCGTCCGAATCGTGCGTGGCGTGCCGAAGCGGGCGAGCGACGCCGAGCGACAACGGAACCGGCGCGCCGCATCGGCGCGTCTTCGCGTGGTCGAGCGCGTCGAAGCGACACGAAAGAGTGATGGACGGCGAGTGGGCGATCGATGATTGCACTCCCACTGCTTCGCGACGTCAAGCCGCGTGGCGCCAAGGCCGCAGCACGTCCGCCGTTGACGGTCGTCCCTCGGCGGCGACGTTGGCCCGCCATACTCGCTGGATTGGCGTGGACGCTGGTGTTCATCGGACTGCTCGGCGCAGCGGTGTTCCACACGCAATTGGCCGAACGCCAGCTCCGGCTCGACCGGATCGATCGACAGGTGGCTGCAGAACGCGAACGTTTCGACGAACTCCGCTACGAGCGTGCCGAGTTGCGCTCGCCCGTCCGGCTCGCTGCCGCAGCGGCTGAGCTCGGCATGCACCGCGGCAGGGCGACGACCTTCGTCTCGGTCGCCCCCGAGGCGGTGGCTCGTCAACTGGCCGCAGCCGGTCCGATCGGCGACAACGCCGTCCGCATCGTGATCCACACCGATCCGCTCGATCAGTTCCGGGCGGTCAAGAGCGTCACGGAGGCAACACCGTGAAGTCGACCACTCGCAGCCATGGCGTCCCGGCGAAGAACCGCACCCACGCGACCTCGCCGTCGCGCAACGTCCGCGCCGCGAACGCTCGGCGCCGTTCGTCGGAGCATCGGCGCGCCGCGTCGCCCGCCGCTGCGAAGACCGCTGAACGGAACACGGCCAGGACACCCGCGCGGAAGCCCGTGCGAGCGAACGAACGTCGCGACGCCGGCTCGAGAGCACACACCAAGGGAGCGACGTCACCGCGCCGCGGCGAAGTCGCGGACCATGGAGAAGACGAGCGGGACACGTTCACCGCGACGCCTCCGCGTCGACCGGAGTCGCGGTTTCGCTCGGGTTCACCCCGTCGGCGCATGATTGTGGCGCTGATCGTCATCGGCGCCGTGCTGCTCGGCTTGATCGGCCGCGTCGCCTACCTGCAGACCAATGAGGCCGAGAACCTCCGGTCCGCCGCCACCGATCAGTGGACTCGCTCGGTCACCCTGCCCGCCCAACGAGGCACGATGTTCGACCGCCACGGTGCCGAGTTGGCCATGTCGGTCCCGGCCGTGACCGTGTCGATCAACCCGAAGCTGATCGACAACGGGCCGGCAACCGTGCAGATTCTCAACGACCTCCTCGACCTCCCGGACGGCAAGGCAACAGAGCTGCTCGCCGAGATCGAGTCGAAAGACCGCGGTTTCGTCTTCGTGCAGCGCCAGGCCGACGCCGACATCGGTGACCAGATCGCAGCGATGAGGCTGGCGGGTGTCAACGTCGACCGTGAGAGCCGACGGGAGATGCCCGGTGGCGACACGGGGCGCAGTGTGATCGGCCGGACGAACATCGACGGCGTCGGGATCTCGGGTCTCGAGGTTCAGTACGACGACCTGCTCACGGGGACCGGCGGCGAGATGCGTCGTGAGGTGGCGCCGGGCGGTCGATCGATCCCCGGATCCGAGACCGTCACCGAACAACCCGTTGCCGGCGACGACATCGTGCTCACACTCGACCGCTCGGTCCAGTACTCGACCGAGCAGGTCCTGCTGGAACAGGTCGCTGCAATCGGCGCGAAGGGCGCCACGGCAATCGCCATGGACACCGACACCGGTGAGATCTTTTCGATGGCCTCGGTTCGCCCGCGACGATGAAACCGGTTCCTTCGAGGTCACCTCCGGCAACTTCGCTGCCGTCGACGCCTATGAGCCGGGGTCGGTGGCGAAGGTCATCACGATCGCGAGTTCGCTGAGTGAGGGGCTGGTCACGCCGGAGACGTCGTACGTCGTGCCCTGGCGAAAGCAGTACTACGACGACTTGCTGAAGGACTCTCACGAGCATCCCGACGAGGTGATGAGCGTTGCTCAGATCCTGACCGAATCGTCGAACATCGGCACGATCTTCGTGCAACAGGAGATGGGGCGCGAGCGTCATCGCGAGTACATGGCGGCCTTCGGCCTCGGTTCGAAGACAGCACTCGACTTCCCGGGGGAGTCCTCCGGCATCCTCAAGCAACCCGAAGATCTGTGGGGTTCCGAGCGGGTGACGGTCGCGTACGGTCAGGGCGTGTCGAGCACGTCGCTGCAGTTGGTCGCCGCGGTCAACACGATCGCCAACCGTGGCACCTATGTCGCGCCGAAGCTCGTCAAGGCGACGGTCGGTCCCGACGGCACCGTCGTCGAGACCGACCCCTCGGAGTACGCGCCAGGTCGTCACGGAGCAGGCCGCCGTGCAGACCACCGAAATGATGCGCGACGTCGTGTGTCGCGGTACGGCCACTCGAGCCCAGGTCGATGGGCTGTCGGTCGCCGGCAAGACCGGCACGGCGTTCAAGGCGGCCGACAACGGCACCTACTACGACGACGACGGCAATCGCATCTACTACGCGAGTTTCGTCGGGTTCTTCCCGGCTGAAGAACCCGCAGGTGACAGTTCTCGTGTCGGTCGACGAACCGCCGGCAGGCACGAATGATCGCTTCGGCGGGACGGCGGCCGCGCCGGTCTTCGCCGAGCTGGCACCCACGCTCATCCACGAACTGGGCATCGTGCCCACGCCCGGCGCTCCAGGGTGCCAGGCGCCGTGAGCACCACGATGGTGGGCAAGCCCGATCTGAGCGGTCTGAGCGTCCTGCGAGGCATCATCGAGCAGGGAACCCCGATTCGATCCGTGGCTCACGACTCACGCCAGGTCAGCCGCGGCGCGCTCTACGCATGTCTCCGTGGTGACCACTTCGACGGTCACGAGTTCGCTGCGGACGCCATCCGCGCTGGCGCGACGGCGTTGCTCGTCGATCACCGACTCGATCGGCAGGCGCTCGGTGGCGAGGACGTGCCGCAGATCGTGGTCGACGACACCCGACGGCGGCTCGGCCCGATCGCCGCGGAGGTCGCCGGGCATCCGAGCCGGGGGCTCGCCACCGTCGGTATCACCGGCACGAACGGCAAGACCACCACTGCGGCACTGATGGCGGCGATCTTCGAAGCCGCGGGGCGCCCATGCGGGGTCGTCGGCACGTTGCACGGGCCCCGGACCACTCCGGAGGCGCCGGAGCTGCAGATGCTGCTCCGCGAGTTCGTCGACGCCGGTCGAACAGCCGCCGTGCTCGAGGTCTCCTCACACGCCCTGGCGATGCACCGCATCGATGGCACCTCGTTCGACGCGGTCGTGTTCACCAACCTCGGACATGACCACCTCGATCTCCACGGCACGCAAGAGGAGTACTTCCGGGCCAAGGCGAGGCTCTTCTCGTCGTCGTTCGCTGATCTGGGTGTCGTCAACGTCGACGACGTCTACGGCCGATTGATCGCCGACACCGCTGACAGCGACGTCGTCGGACAGCGAGTTCCGAGTCGTGCCCTACAGCGTCACCGAGCTGTCCGAGGTCGAGGTCACTGCCGCCTCCCACCGCTACGTGTGGCGGGGCAGGAGGGTCGAGGTTCCCATCGGCGGGGACTTCAACGTCGCCAACTCGCTGGCCGCGCTGACCACCGCGGTCGAGCTCGGGATCGAACCCGACGTCGCGATCGACGGGCTGTCGACACCGGTCGCGGTGCCTGGTCGATTCGAACTGGTCGACACCGACGAGAGCCGTCGGAGCGGCATCACGGTCATCGTCGACTACGCACACACGCCCGACGGACTGGAGCGCCTGCTCGAAGCCGGTCGCGCCATCGTCGGGCCGACGGGCGCTCTCACGGTCGTGTTCGGGTGCGGCGGCAACCGAGACCGAGCGAAACGCCCCGAGATGGGCGCCGTCGCGAGCCGCAGCGCCGATCGCGTGGTCATCACCTCCGACAACCCTCGTGACGAACCACCCAGTGCGATCATCGATGAGATCCTCGGTGGTGTCGATCGTGGCTCATCGGCCGAGGTCGTTGCCGTCACCGACCGTCGCGAAGCACTCCTCGACGCCATCACGTCGGCTCGTGCAGGCGACGTCGTGATCATCGCCGGCAAGGGTCACGAGTCGACGCAGGAGTTCGCCGACCGCACCATCGAGTTCGACGATCGGGCGGTCGCCCGCGAAATCCTGGAGCGGCGTTCGTGATCGCCATCATCCTCGCCGGGGCGAGCTCGATGCTCGTCTCGCTGTTCGGAACGCGCTACCTGATCGTGTTCTTCCGTCAGCGCGGCCAGGGCCAGCCAATCCTGGGCAAGGAGGACCACGGCCCCGAACACCACATGCTCAAGCAGGGAACGCCCACCATGGGCGGGATCGCGATCGTTGGAGCAGCGCTGGTCGGGTGGCTGGTCGCCCATCTCCGTCGCGGTCTGGCCTTCTCCGATCAGACCATGATCGTGTGGGTCGGCGTGTTGTTCATGGCGCTGATGGGGTTCCTCGACGACTACATCAAAGTGCGCAAGCGCCACAACCGCGGCATCTTCTGGAAGCAGAAGAACTACATCACGATGGTGGCCAGCATCGCGATGGGCTGGTGGCTGGTTGTCGGAACCGGCATCTCCGAGACGATCAACGTCACGCGTGGCGCCGTCGGCCTCGAGGTGCCCACCGCGGTGTGGGTGGTGTGGGCCGGGATGATCATCTGGGCGACCACGAATGCCGTCAACGTCACCGATGGTCTCGACGGGCTCGCGTCGGGCTCGGCACTGATGGGATTCGGTGCGTTCACGGTCATCGCGTACTGGGCGTTCCGCAACCCCGAGATCTACAGCACCGTCGTGAACCCGCTCGACATGGGGGTGTTCTCAGCAGCCTTCGCCGGCGGATGCCTCGGATTCCTGTGGTGGAACGCGGCACCGGCTCGGATCTTCATGGGCGACGTGGGCGCCCTTGCAATCGGATCGGCACTCGCCTTCTCCGCGCTCACCCTGAACGTGACGCTGCTGATCGTCCTCGTCGGTGGCATCTACGTGATGGAGGCCGGCTCGGTCGCCATCCAGATGGGTGTGTTCAAGGCCTCCGGCCGGAAGAAGCGGCTGTTCCGCATGTCGCCGATCCACCACCACTTCGAGTTGATCGGTTGGCCGGAGACCACGGTGATCATCCGTTTCTGGCTGATCTCCGCGATCTGTGTCGCCTCCGCCCTCGCAATCTTCATCGCCGACTTCACCGCCGAGGTGCAGCCGTGAGTCGAGCGCTCGTCTACGGCCTGGCCGTGGCCGGCGAGTCGACGGTCCGGGCGCTGCTGCGCCGGGGCTACGACGTCGTGGTCGCTGACGACGAGATCGATGACCGCCGCCGTGAACTGGCCGATGAACTGGGGGTCGACCTCCTCGAGCTGCCCGGGCCCGCTGTGCTCCGCGACGTGGTCGGCACGTGCGACTTCGTGAGCCCTGCGCCAGGGGTGCCAGAGACGCATGAGGTCGTCGCCGCCGCGCAGGCGGCCGGCGTCGAGTTGGTGTCGGAGATCGAACTGGCCTTCCGCTGGGAGCAGGACCGCCCCGGGGAAGCGCGACCGATGCTGGCGGTCACCGGAACCGACGGCAAGACGACCACCACCCTGCTCGCCGTCGAGATGCTGCGCGCCGCTGGCCTACGCACGATCGACGCCGGGAACACCTCGACGCCCCTGGTCGACGCGATCGCGATGGACCTCGATGCGTTCGTCGTCGAATGCACCAGCTTCCGACTGGCGTGGACGCCGAGCTTTCGCGCCGAGGCGGCAGCCTGGCTCAACCTGGCGCCCGACCACTTGAACTGGCACCGGTCGATGGACACCTACGAGGCCGCCAAGGCGCAGATCTGGGCCAATCAGCGACCGGACGACGTGGCGATCGGCTACCTCGAAGATCCGGTCGTGATGCGTCGGCTCCGAGCAGCGCCGGCCCGGCAGATGACCTTCGGCGCGAGCAATGCCGACTACTGCGTCGACAACGGACACCTCGTCGGCCCCGGTGGCCCGATCACGTCGGTCGCAGCGATGCGGCGGAGTCTGCCGCACGACCTGACCAACGCGCTGGCGGCGTCGGCACTGGTGCTCGAGACGGGGTTGGCCACGAACGACGTGGTCGCCGCTGCGTTGTCGTCGTTCACGGGCCCGCCACACCGCCTCGAGCACATCGGCACGTGGCACGACGTGGCGTGGTTCAACGACTCGAAGGCCACGACTCCGCACGCAGCAGGTGCCGCGATCCGATCATTCGACCGTCTCGTGCTGATCGCCGGGGGCTACGACAAGGGCGTCGACCTGCGTTCGATGGCGGCTGATGTGGCCGGCATCGATGCGGTGATCGCTCTCGGCGACACGGCCCCAGGCATCGTGTCGGCCTTTGCTGCGGTGCCCACCGTTGCGTCCGTCGGAGGTCTGGCCGAGGCCGTGGAGCGCGCTGCCGCGATTGCGACGCCCGGTGCGACCGTCCTGCTGTCGCCGGGTTGCGCGAGCTTCGACCAGTACACCGGATTCGAAGCGTGGGGCGACCACTTCCGATCACTGGTGCTCGAACGTTTCGACACGTCGACGACCACATTGTCAGACATCGCCATGACCCCCGAGGAGTCCAGATGACCAGCACCATCAGCGTCGATGATCGTCGCCGGGCAACGCTCGAACGCCTGCACGGCGGGACCAACGCTGCACGCGTCGATCCGCGATCGTCGCGCCGGCGCCCCGGGGCATCGGCGGGTCGCCGATTCGGGCGATCGTCTCGGGAGCGCTTCGTGCCCGAGGTGCTCGAACCACCCACGGGAACGTTCTATGCAATCGGTGGCGTCATCTCGGTACTCGTGATGTTGGGCCTCGTCATGGTGTTGTCCGCCTCAGCGGTGACCGAGGCCAACCTCGGGCACTCGCCGTACCGCGTCTTCGGCAAACAGGCCATGTGGGCGGGGCTCGGTGCGATCTCGCTCGTCACGATGGTGAAGATCTCCTACCGTCGCTGGCAGCGACTGGTGGTGCCCATCACGCTGCTGGCGGTTGCGGCGATGGCCGCACCATTCGCTCCCGGTGTGGGTGCGAGTGTCAACGGTGCCCGGTCGTGGATTCGGCTCGGCCCCTTGAGCGTGCAGCCGTCGGAGTTCTTGAAGATCGCCGTGGTGATCCTTGCCGCCGACCTGCTGACCCGCCGGCGTGACGATCTCGGCGACCGCACCGCCACGTTGTTCCCGCTGGCGCTGATCGCCGGGGTCGGTGCCGGACTGTGTCTGCTGCAGGGTGACCTCGGCGCTGCCGTGGTCCTGGGGGCAATCGTCTTCAGCATCGCGTGGATGGCTGGGGTGCCAGCGACCCCATTGTCGGGCATGGCGGTCGCCGCGATCGGTACGGGGCTGCTCTTCGTCGTCTCGAGCCCGCGTCGTCTCGACCGATTCACGGCGTTCATGAACATCGCCGAGGAGAAGGATCACCTCGCCTATCAGACCTACCAGGGATATCTGAGCATGGCCTCCGGTGGCCTGTCCGGCTCGGGGATCGGCGGGAGCAATGCCAAACTCGGCTATCTGCCCTATGCCCACAGCGACTTCATCTTTGCGGTGATCGCCGACGAGCTCGGCATGATCGGCACGATCGCCGTCGTCGGTGGATTCGTCATGCTGGTGGCGCTCGGCGTCCAGACTGCGATAGCGGCGCCCGACCGGTTCGGCATGTTGCTCGCCGGCGGTATCGCTGCGTGGTTCGGTGTCCAGACCATCGTGAACATCGGCGGTGTCGTCGGGTTCATGCCCGTCACCGGGCTCACCTTGCCGTTCTTCTCCGCCGGCGGCAGCTCGCTGTTCGTCAGCATGACGGCTGCGGGTCTTCTGCTGAGCGTGGCGCGCCGCATCAACGCCCGATGACCGATCGGGCGTTCGCCGTGGTCACCGGTGGCGGAACGTCGGGTCACGTCCTGCCAGCACTCGCCGTCGCCGATGCCCTCGTGGCTGCAGGTCACGACGCTTCCACGATCCGCTACGTCGGGGCCGAGCGTGGTGTCGAAACCCGGTTGCTCCCCGACACCCCCTACCCCCACACGTTCCTGGACGTCGTCGGAGCTCAACGCCGACTCACCCGCGCCAATCTGGGATTCGTCCCGAAGATGTTGCGCAGCACCCGCTCCGCAACCCGGCTGTTGCGTCGCTGGCGGCCACAGGTCGTCGTCTCGGTCGGGGGGTATGCGAGCATGCCCTCGGTGTTCGCTGCCCGGCGCCTCGGGATCCCCGTGGTGGTCGTGTCGTACGACCGCACTCCGGGCCGGGCCAGTCGACTGGCAGCACGCAATGCTGCAGCCTGTGCGGTCGCCTTCGAGCACTCGCCGCTGCCGCGTGCGGAGCTGACTGGTGCGCCCGTCCGGCAGGTCATCCTCGATGTCGACCGATCGAGCATCGAGCGACGACGGGCGGCACGCCAAGCGCTCGGCGTCGACACCGAGCGATTCCTGATCGCGGTGATGGGTGGTTCGCTCGGCTCGGGCGTACTCAACGATGCAATCGCGTCCTACCTGCGTGCGCATCACGACGACGCAGGTCTCGCCGTGCGTCAGATCGCCGGCGAACGGTTCGTCGACACGGTGTCACCCGTGGACGGATCGGTGGTGCATCAGGTCGTGGCGTACGAGAGCGACATGGCGGCGGTGTACACGGCATGCGATCTGATGATCGGACGCGGGGGAGCCAGCACCGTGCACGAAGTCGCCGTCACCGGGACGCCGGCGATTCTGGTGCCGTGGGCCGCATCGGCCGACGATCACCAGACCGACAACGTGCAGTGGTTGGCCGAGGTCGGCGGTGCGGTTCTCCTTCGCGAGTCGGAGCTGGATCGGCTCGGTGAGACGATCGATGCCCTTCGGTCCGACGACGTGCGTCGGACCGAACTGGCTGCGGCAGCGAGCCGACGCGGCGCGATCCACCATTCGGGTGCCTTGGCCGGTTTGATCGAACGCGTCGCCCTAACATCGACGCCATCGTGACGCCATCCGCCCTCGCTACCCCGACCGCCACCGCGTCGTTGGACCGAACGCTCTCCATCTTGGCTGATCGACCGGTGCCCGCGCTGGAGACTCCGCGCCCACCGCTCGACCTGGCCATCGCGCATCGGCTCCACGTCGTCGGCGTCGGCGGGCCGGGCATGAGTGCGATCGCCATCGCACTCGCCGAGATGGGCCACATCGTCTCCGGCTCGGACCTGCGCGAGCATCCCGTGCTCGAACGGGTTCGGGCAGCGGGCGTCGAGGTGCACATCGGACACGAACGCGCCCTCGTGCATGGCGTTGATGCTGTCACGGCATCGACGGCCATCCCGGAGGGCAACATCGAACTGGACGAGGCGCGAATCAGTGGGGTGACCGTGCTCAGTCGGGCGGGGATGCTGGCATCGATCTGCGCCAGGGTCCAGTCGCTGGCAGTGGCTGGAACCCATGGCAAGACCACGACGACGTCGATGCTCATGTTGATCCTCGCCGAGGCGGGAATGCGCCCGAGCTTCGTCGTCGGCGGTGATGTCACCGATCTCGGCACCGGGGCACAGTGGACCCACGGTGACTGGCTGGTCGTCGAGGCCGACGAGAGCGATGGAACCCATCTCGAGCTGCCGCTGTTCGGCACGATTCTCACCAACGTCGAAGCCGATCATCTCGACCACTACGGTTCGTTCGACGGCATCGTCGCCGGGTTCGACGACTACTTGGGCCAGATCGTCGGCCCCAAGGTGATCTGTGGTGACGACCCGATCGGAGCCGAACTCGCGGCGCGGCATGGCGCGCTCACGTACGGACTCGACGAAGCCTGCGACATTCGCGCCGTCGACGTGCGTGCCACGTCGGGATCGTTCCGCTTCGACCTGGTGCACCGCAGCCCCGACGGCATGTCGAGCGAGCGCGCCGGTGAGATCGTGCTCCCGCTGCGCGGCATGCACAATGTGGTGAACGCAACGGGCGCAGCGGCGATGGCGATGGCCGTGGGCGTGTCGTTCGATGACGTCGCTGCGGCGCTGGGCCGATTCGGGGGTGTAGCTCGCCGCTTCGACGTGCAAGGTGTCGATCGCGGGGCGACGTTCGTCGACGACTACGCCCATCTCCCGTCCGAGATCGACGCCGTGATCAGGGCCGCACGCGAGAGCGGCGACGGGTGGCAGCGCGTGGTGGCGGTGTTCCAACCCAACCGGTACCACCGGATTGCCGACATGTGGCGGGAGTACGAATTGGCGTTCACCGGGGCCGATCTCGTCGTCCTCACCGAGATCTATGCGTCAGGCACCGTGCCGATCCCGGGCGTGACCGGCAAGTTGATCGTCAACGCGGTGACCGAAGCCGATCCCGGACGTCGAGTGATCTGGTTGCCGCGCCGCGACGACCTGGTGTCGTTCCTCGCCGGCGAGCTGCGTGCCGGCGACGTGTGCATCTCGATGGGCTGCGGCGACATCGCCACACTTCCATCGGAGGTCCTCGATGTCCGCCGGCGCTGACTCGGACGCTCGCACGGCGACCGCTGAGGCGGACCTGGCTGCGGCGGTCGACGTGGCGCTCGAGCACCTGGCAACGCTGGATGATGGCGCCGTTCAACGAGACGCTGCATTGGGACTGATGACGACGTACCGGGTCGGTGGCCGTGCAGCAGTGTTCGTGCGAATCACCGATGGAGCTCAACTGCCGGCGGTGGCTGACGCTGCGCGTGCCTCGGGGTTGCCGGTGCTCGTCGTCGGACGCGGCTCGAACATGCTGATCGCCGACGCGGGGTTTCCCGGACTGGCGGTCGGTCTGGTCGATCTCGAACCGACGATTGCCATCGACACCACGAGCGGGGCGGTGGTCGCGTCCGCCGGCGTCGCGCTTCCTGTGCTCGCCCGCAAGACGGCGGCGGCTGGACTCAGCGGGTTCGAATGGGCTGTCGGCGTACCCGGCTCCATTGGAGGCGCCGTGCGGATGAATGCTGGCGGACACGGATCGGACATGGCCGCATCGCTCGTCGAGGTCGTCATGTTCGACCTGGATGCGGGCGTCGAACGCACGCTGGCCGCCGACGAGCTCGGACTCGGTTTCCGATCGAGCACGCTGGCGCCGCAGCACCTGGTGCTCGAGGCAACGCTGCAGTTGCGACCCGGCGACGTCGAGGCATCGGCCCAGTTGATCAGCGAGATCGTCGCGTGGCGTCGGGCGAACCAACCGGGTGGGCAGAATGCGGGCTCGGTGTTCGTCAATCCCGTGCCCGGCGAGGTCAGCGCTGGAGCGCTCGTCGACGCAGCGGGGCTGCGCGGTCACCGGATCGGGACCGCGACCGTGTCCGACAAGCACGCGAACTTCATCCAGGCCGACGAGGGAGGCCGGGCCGACGACGTCCTCGCGCTGATGATGCACGTACGTGCGGCCGTCGAGGCGACGAGCGGATTCCGTCTGCGCAGCGAGATCCGTCTGGTCGGCTTCGACGAGGGCGACGTGTTCTGAGATGGTCTTCCGACGCAAGCGCGATGCGGCAACCACGGAATCGTCGGATCCGGTCGATTCGGGCGATTCGACCGGCGGAGCAGTGCCCGATCAGATGGTTCCGGACGATGCTGTACTCGACGAACTCACCCGGGCTGTTCGCTGCCCGACCAGGGCGACACGACCACCGAGGCAGATGCTGCTTCCGAGTCGGCCGCTCGTCGGGACCATTTCGATCGTCGGCGACGATCTGCCCGACGCGGCCTATCTCGACGACGAACTCGAACGCGATGCCTCCGTGTCGCAGCCGGTGTTCATCGATGACGACGGCAGCAGTGACGCCGTGCTGCCGCAAGAGGCCTCGACGCGGGGCATCGAGCCGCGGATTCGTCAGCGACGTATCGGCGTCAAGCGTTCCGAGAACCGTCGCCGGCTCTGGTGGCTGGCGCTGGCCGCGACTCGTGGTCGTCGTGGCGATCGGCGTACTTGCCGTACTGGGTTCGTCGTGGTTCGCCGTGGACCAGGTCACGGTGACCGGCAACGTCTACACCGAACAGCAGGCGCTCGACGCCGTGATCGACGACCTGACCGGAACCCCGGTCCTACTCGTCGACATCGACGCCGTCGAAGCGCAGATCGAAGCGATTCCCTGGGTCGAAGACGCCCGGGTTCGCACCTCCTTTCCCGATGCAGCGACGATCGAAATCCGCGAGCGGACACCGGTGGCAGCGATGATGGGTGCCGATGGCCAGGCCCGCGTGATCGATGTCGACGGCCGGGTGCTCGGCCTCGTCGACGGCCAGCCGGTGGCGCTCGTCTGGATCTCCGGGCCGGGCACGCTCGACGTCGCACCGGGGCAATTCGTCGTCGATCGGGTACTCGTCGGCGGCCTCGGTGGTCACCAAGCTCACACCGGACATCCGCAGCCGTGTCGAGTCGATGTTGGTCACTCCCGACGGCGCCGATCTCGTGATGGTGCTCACCAGTGAGCGGGGCCCCGTCGAGGTGAGGTTCGGTTCGGCGCTCGGGGAGAACGCCCAGATCGAGAAGCTCGTGCGCCTGCAGCGTACGCTCGACGACATCGGCACCAAGCCGGTCACCGTGATCGACGTCTCCACGTCGGAAGTCACGGTACGGTGAGCGTCCACGCTTGTGGGCGCTGGACCTGGCAGGATGTGTCCAGCAACGTCCGCTCTCTTTGTCCGACTGCTCAGCTGAAACGATCCGAAACATGAACCAACACACATGGAGGACCCGCTGATGGTCGGCGCTCCGCAGAACTATCTCGCTGTGATCAAAGTCATCGGCGTCGGCGGCGGTGGCGTCAACGCCGTCAACCGGATGATCGACGCCGGTTTGAAAGGCGTCGAGTTCATCGCCGTCAACACCGACGCCCAGGCGCTGCTGATGAGCGACGCCGACGTCAAGCTCGACGTCGGGCGTGACCTCACCCGTGGGCTCGGTGCCGGCAGCGACCCCGAGGTCGGACGGTCTGCAGCCGAGGCACACCACGACGAGATCGAAGAGATGGTTCGCGGCGCCGACATGGTGTTCATCACTGCGGGCGAGGGCGGAGGGACGGGCACCGGCGCCGCCCCGGTCATCGCCGAGATCGCGCGCGAGGCGGGAGCGCTCACGATCGGTGTCGTGACGCGGCCGTTCTCGTTCGAGGGGCGTCGACGAGCGGTGCAGGCCGACAACGGCGTGCAGAAGCTCAAGGAGAAGGTCGACACACTGATCGTCATCCCGAACGATCGGCTGCTCACCGTCGCCAACGACAAGACCAGCGTCCTCAACGTGTTCAAGATGGCCGATGAGGTCCTGCTGCAAGGCGTGTCGGGCATCACCGGGCTGATCACCACGCCCGGCCTGATCAACACCGACTTCGCCGACGTCAAGATGGTGCTCTCCAATGCCGGCTCGGCGCTGATGGGCATCGGCCAGGCCAGCGGTGACGACCGTGCCGTGTCCGCTGCCAAGGCGGCGATTTCGAGCCCACTGCTCGAGTCCGCAATCGACGGCGCCCGCGGGGTGTTGCTCAACATCACCGGCCCGTCCGGGATGGGGTTGTTCGAGATGAACGCTGCTGCGGAGATCATCCACGGCGTTGCCCATCAGGACGCCAACATCATCTTCGGTACCGTCATCGACGACGAGATGGGCGACGAAGTCCGCATCACCGTCATCGCGGCCGGGTTCGATCGGCTCGACGAGCCGGCCGGGCTGCGCAGCACGACTGTCGACGAGGGCCTGCGAACCAGCTCGACGCGTATCACCGAGCTCTTCGGCTCCGACGACGACGCTGATCCGTTGGCCGATGACGACGGCGACGACGACTTCGACGTCCCCTCGTTCCTCAAGTAGGTCCCGGGTCGGGAGCCCGATCAGGGCGCACCAGATGGAGGAGCTCCTGCGCTGCGACGTCGGTGGCCGGGTGGCCGTGGCCGTGGCGACTGAGCGTGGCGACGGTGATGTGCACCCCGAACGGGTCGATGCAGGAACGCTCGCTCAGCGCCAGCGGGCACTGACCGGTTCGACGTGGGTGATGCTCGACGAAGTGCATGGCACCGATGTCGTCGTGGTCGACGCCGACTCGGTGAATCCGTGGCCACTCGCTGGCCCCGGCGATGTACTGCTGGCCGATCGGGCAGCCGCCACGCTCGCGGTGTGGGCCGCCGACTGTGCGCCGATCGCACTGTACGGAGCGAGCGGCGAGTCATGGGTTGTCGCGGATGGGGGCTGGAGGGGGCTTGCCGCGGGGGTGATCGATGTCGCCGTCGATGCGCTCGAGTCGACGGGCACGAGCGTGGCGGTGGCCGTGCTGGGACCATGCATCCATCCCTGCTGCTACGAGTTCGGCTCCGTCGAACTCGACCGGGTCGCAGGTGGCGTCGGGGTTGCGGCGAGTGCGGTGACCGGATCGACGACGTGGGGTGCCCGCGCCCTGGATGTTCCAGCAGCTGTTGCAGCAGGACTGTCCCGCCGTGGGGTGGCGCTCGATGTGGTCGGTGCGTGCACCGGGTGCGACGATCGGTTCCGGTCGCACCGCCGCCGAGCAGACCTCGAGCGTCACGCGGTGGTCGCCTGGTTCGAGGAGCGATCGTGAACGTCGACGAACGGGTCGCTTCGCTCCGTGCGTCGATCGACGCCGTCGAACGGCGATGGAGTCATCGTGTTGCGGTCGTCGGTGTCACCAAGGGATTCGGACCGGAGGCGATCGAGGCGGCGGTGGCCGTGGGCTGCGACGCCATCGGTGAGAACTACGCCCAGGAACTGCTCGACAAGCGTGCGACCATCGAGCGACTCCATCCCGAGGTGCACTTCATCGGGCGGCTCCAACGCAACAAGGTCCGCCAACTGGTCGGCCTGGTCGACGTGTGGTGCAGTCTCGATCGGTCATCGGTGATCGACGAAGTCGCCAAGCGGGCGCCTGGTGCTCGGGCGATGGTCCAGGTCGACACCACGGGCGATCCGGCGAAAGGGGGATGCCCTGTCGACGACGTTGCAGCCCTGGTCGATCGTGCGATCGACCGCGGACTGCGGGTGGAGGGTTTGATGACCGTGGGTCCGACCGGGGGCGACAGCGAAGCAGCTCGAGCCGGCTTCCGTCAGGTGCGTGACCTGGTCGACCGACTCGAACTCTCGGAATGCTCGATGGGCATGAGTGGAGACCTGCAGGTCGCCGTCGAGGAGGGCAGCACGCAGGTTCGCGTCGGCACGGCGCTGTTCGGCCGGCGTCCAACCCGTCGCCCCTCGCGCGCCTGAGCATCCGGCAGCACCTGATCGATTCAGAGTGCTGCGATGCCGGCTTTCAGGGCGTCGAGACCGTCGTGACTCACGCAGTAGCGGGTGCGTTGGCCCTCGATCTCACCTTGCACGAGGCCGGCATCGCGCAACACCCGGAGATGCTCGGACACCGTCGATTGAGCGAGCGGCAGCTCGGCAACGAGGTCGCCGGTCATGCAGGTGTCGCGATGTGCGAGCAGCCGCAAGATCTCGAGTCGTATCGGGTGCCCCACTGCCTTGGCCATGGCCGCCAGCGCAGCATCGTCCATCACTTGCCGCTTCGTCACGGGGCGCTGCTCCACTGCGTGCTGCTCCTGCATCGATCGTCGATCGTCGAACAACGATCATCCTAGGAGTCGCCCGGGACAACGATGACGATGTCATCGAATTGGGGACCTTCGCCGCTGACCGCTCAGCCCATCATCGTTTATCGTCGATTGTCGATGAAGCCCCGTGGGATTTCTGCAGCGGTCGATGACGACACAGCCCCCACATCGTGGAGACGTCGGCGCCCCACAGTGCGACGGTGGGCGAGCGTCGGGGTGGGCGCCGCGATCTGGTGGGCGCTGTACTCGTGGAACCGGCCGTTCTGGAACACGGTGGTCTACGACGTGGCTGGGTTCGACGCTGCCTTGCGGCTCGGTGAGTCGATCCACTTCTTCTTCTACGACGTCACCAAGATCGCGCTCTTGCTCACCGGGGTGATCTTCGTCGTGACCGTGCTGCGCAGCTTCATGTCGGTCGAACGCACCCGGGCGCTACTCGGCGGTCGACGAACCGGCGTCGGCAACGTCGCTGCGGCGGGACTCGGCGTGATCACCCCGTTCTGCTCGTGTTCAGCAGTGCCGGTCTTCATCGGCTTCGTCGCAGCGGGTGTACCGCTCGGTGTCACGATGAGCTTCCTCATCGCGTCACCCATGGTCAACGAAGTCGCCATCGTGTTGCTGTTCGGCTTGTTCGGCTGGGAAGTCACCGCCATGTACATCGGGTTCGGTCTGCTCATAGCCGTCATCGGCGGCTTCGTCCTCGGCCACCTGCACCTCGAACGCTGGGTCGAGCCGTTCGTGTTCGAAACCAAGCTTCGCGGCCAGGTGCTCGACCCGTCAGCGACACTCAGCTGGGACGACCGCTTCCAGATGGCCCAGGAGGAAGTCGTCAGCATCCTGCGAAAGATCTGGCCCTACCTCCTGATCGGCATCGGCCTGGGCGCCGTCATTCACGGCTGGGCACCCGAACAGTGGTTCGCCGACCACGCCACCGGCGCCCTCGGCGTCCCCGTCGCAGTCGGTCTCGGCGTGCCGCTGTACTCCAACGCCGCCGGCGTCCTCCCACTCGTCGAAGTCCTGCACGACAAAGGCCTCCCCATGGGCACGGTGCTCGCCTTCATGATGAGCGTCGTCGCCCTCTCGCTGCCAGAAATGATCCTGCTTCGTCGCGTGCTCAAGCCCCAACTGATCGCCACCTACATCATCATCGTCGCATCAGGAATCCTGCTCACCGGCTACACCTTCAACCTCATCCTCTGACCACTCACCCTCTGACCACTCACCCTCTGACCACTCATCGGCACCCGATCATCAGCACCGGACCCAAGGAGCACACCCATGGACATCAAGATCCTCGGCAGTGGATGCGTCAACTGTCGCAACCTCGAATCACTCACCCGCACAGCACTCGCCGACCTCGGTCTCGACGTCGAGATCGAAAAGGTCACCGACCCCGCTGACATCGCCTCGTGGGGCGTCATGTCCACCCCCGCCCTCGTCATCGACGACGAGGTCGTCCTCGCAGGACGAATTCCCAAGCCGGACGTCCTCGAGACACTGATCGCCGATCACTGAGGCCACACCCGCTCGTGGGCGTCCACCTCGGACGTGCTGTGCTGGGCTAGCCTGCGCCCGGCAGGAGGAATGCATGTCACTCTGGAAACGGACCATGGACTACCTGGGTCTCGGTCCCGACGATGCGTACGACGATTACGACGACTACGACGAGCCCGAGGCACCGTCGCGTCCGAGTCGAGGGACACGAGACGTCGAGACGCGCCCATCGGGCGCCGCCGCTGGCTCGAACCAACGCGGCTGGGAGCCCGAGGAGGAACCGACCGTGCGGACGGTTTCGGCACGGCCGAGCTTCCCATCACGTGATTTCGATGCATCGCCGTCACGCCGGGCCGCCAACGGTCGTCCGGACGATTCGGGTGTCCAGGTGAGGCCGAATCAGTCGTCGCAGCCCAGCCTGCGCAGTGTCCCGGGAGGATCCATGGAACCCCACACGGTCAGGCCCCGGCGTTTCGACCAGGCCCAAGAGGTCGCCGACAAGTTCAAAGAGGGCCAACCGGTCATCATGAACCTCGAGGGCACCGAACGCGAGGTCGCTCGCCGCCTCATCGACTTCGCGAGCGGCATCTGTTATGCGCTCGACGGATCGATGGAGAAGGTCGCAACCGGCGTGTACTTACTGAAGCCTCCGTCGCAGCGCCCGCAGCGCTACGACGATTACGACGACTGACGACACAGGAGCACACCATGGAGATGAGTCCGCAACGCGTCAGGAGCGCGGAGTTCAAGACGGTCCGCAAGGGCGCCGACCCCGAGGAGCTCAGAGTCTTCCTCAACGATGTCGCCGATGAACTGGAGCGGGCGCAGAACCAGTCGACGGCCATGGAAGCGCGCGCCCGAGCAGCGGTCGCGCGGTTGCAGGAGGTCTCCGAATCGGCCCCCGCAGCGGGCGCCGTCGACGCAACGCCAGACGAGTCCGAGACGATCAGCCGAACACTGCTCCTTGCGCAACGCACGGCCGACAATGCCGTCGCCGAAGCGCGTGGCGAAGCAGCTCGCATCGTCGGTGCAGCGAACGACGAGGCGGCGACCACGCTCGACTCCACTCGCGAAATGGCTGCGCAGTTGATCGTCGAGGCGCGCGTCGAGGCGCGACGCGTCGGCGAGAGCGAGCGCACAGCGATCGACAGCGAGGTCGAGGCGCTCAAGGCCAGGCGTGACTTCCTCGAGTCGGATGTCGAACAGCTCGAACTGTTCCTCACCGAGCAGCGAAATCGGATCCGTGAGGCGGCGACCTCGCTGGTGGACATCACCGACCGCATTCCCGGTGGACTCGGCGAATCGCGCGGTCCACTGCTGTCGGCCTCGGACGACGAGTCGTCGACGGAGGTCGCTGATGAGATCGAGATCGTCGAGCCGGCCGATGACGCTCTGCTGATCGTCGCGGACGTCGCCGGCGACGAGACCCCCGGCGACGAGACCCCGGGCGACGAGACCCCGGGCGGCGAGGCCCCCGACGTCACGCCGGCCTCGGGCAACGATCCCTGGGGCGCCACCAGCGACGATGCGACCCAGGCGATGCCGGTTGAGGGCGAGGCGTCGGGCACCCCACCGTGTGACGATGACGACTTCCGGTTCTCGTTCGACGACGACCGTCGCTGACTCCCGTCGGTCGCAACAACCTCCGGTCCGGGGATCGCGCCTCGTCGGTAGCATCGTGGCGTGGCCTACCCAGACGTCGACCCCCGGCCGAGCTTTCCCCGGCTCGAAGAGGACATCCTCGCCCGGTGGGCGAAAGACGAAACGTTCCAGGCGTCGATCGATCAGCGTGAGGCCGGTGAGCACGGCTCGAACGAGTTCGTCTTCTACGACGGCCCGCCGTTCGCGAACGGGTTGCCCCACTACGGCCACCTGCTGACCGGATACGTCAAGGACGCCATCCCTCGATATCAGACGATGCGCGGCCGTCGCGTCGAGCGCCGTTTCGGTTGGGATTGTCACGGCTTGCCGGCCGAGGTCAAAGCGGAGCAGGAACTGGGCATCTCGGGGCATCCCGACATCACGGCGTTCGGTATCGACAAGTTCAACGACGCATGTCGTACCAGTGTGTTGCAGTTCACCGACGACTGGCGTGCCTACGTGACGCGTCAGGCTCGTTGGGTCGACTTCGACAACGACTACAAGACCCTCGACCTCTCCTACATGGAGAGCGTCATGTGGGCGTTCAAGACGCTGTGGGACAAGGGGTTGATCTACGAGGGCTTCCGGGTCATCGCCTACTGCTGGCGCTGTGAGACACCGCTGTCGAACACCGAGACGCGCATGGACGACGTCTACCGAGACCGGCAGGACCCGGCGCTCACCGTCGGGTTCGAGCTCGAGACGGGCGAACGGATCCTCGCGTGGACGACGACCCCGTGGACGCTGCCGTCGAATCTGGCGCTCGCGGTCGGTCCCGACATCGACTACGTCGTCGTCGAACTCGACGGCACCCGATATGTGATCGTGGAGGCGCTGCTGGGCAGCTATGCAGCCGAACTGGGCGAGGCGACCACGGTTGCCACGATGAAGGGATCCGAACTCGTCGGACGCCGGTACAGGCCGCTGTTCGATTACTTCGCCGACACCGAGAACGCCTTCCAGGTGCTCGCCGCCGATTTCGTGTCCACCGAGGACGGCACTGGCATCGTCCACCTCGCACCGGGCTTCGGCGAGGACGACCAGGTCGTCGCGAATGCGGCCGGCATCCCGACGATCTGCCCGATGGACGAACACGGTCGCTACACCACCGAAGTGTCCGATTGGGCCGGCACCCACGTGTTCGACGCGAACCCCATGGTCATTCGTGAACTCAAGGCGCGCGGCGTCGTCGTTCGTCATGCGACCTACGACCACCCGTACCCCCACTGCTGGCGCTGCTCGCAGCCGCTGGTGTACCGGGCGATCTCGTCGTGGTTCGTCAAGGTGACCGAGTTCCGCGATCGGATGGTCGAGTTGAACCAACAGATCACCTGGCAACCGGCCCACATCAAGGACGGCAGTTTCGGCAAGTGGCTCGAGAATGCCCGCGACTGGTCGATCAGCCGGAACCGTTTCTGGGGGTCACCGATCCCGGTGTGGCAATCCGATGATCCGACCTATCCGCGCATCGACGTCTACGGTTCGATCGCCGAACTCGAAGCCGACTTCGGCGTCAGTGTCACCGATCTCCACCGGCCCGAGGTCGATCACCTCGTGCGGCCGAACCCCGATGACCCAACGGGCGCGTCGATGATGCGTCGAGTGCCTGAGGTGCTCGACTGCTGGTTCGAATCGGGCTCGATGCCGTTCGCGCAGGTGCACTATCCGTTCGAGAACCAGGACTGGTTCGAGCACCATTACCCCGGCGACTTCATCGTCGAATACATCGGCCAGACCCGAGGCTGGTTCTACACGTTGCACGTCCTCGCCACTGCGCTGTTCGACCGACCAGCCTTCGACAACTGTGTGAGCCACGGCAACGTCTTGGGCGACGACGGCCGCAAGATGTCCAAGAGCCTGAACAACTATCCGGACCCACGCGAGATGTTCGACACCCACGGCGCCGATGCGATGCGTTGGCACCTGCTGTCGTCGTCGATCCTCCGCGGCGGTGATGGCATGGTCACCGAAGAGGGCATGCGTGACACGGTCCGACACGTGCTGCTGCCGCTCTGGAACTCGTGGTACTTCCTGGCGCTGTACGCCAACGCGGCCGACTACCAGGGTGTCGTGCGCACCGATTCGACCAACGTGCTCGATCGGTACGTGCTGGCGAAGACCCGGTCGCTGGTCGCCGACATGACCGAGACGCTCGACGCCTATGACCTGTTCGGTGCCTGTCAAGTGGTTCGGGATCACCTCGACGTCCTCACCAACTGGTATGTCCGGCGCAGTCGGGACCGTTTCTGGGCGGGCGATCACGATGCGATCGACACGATGCACACCGTGCTGTCGGTGCTCGCCCGGGTGGCTGCGCCGTTGCTGCCGTTGCTGTCCGAAGAGATCTACGGCGGGCTCCACGGGGCCGACGTGGGGGCCGCGGCCACGAGTGTGCACCTCACCGATTGGCCGGAACTCGACGAACTCCCCGCCGACGACGACCTCGTCGACACGATGGATCTGGTGCGCGATGTGTGTTCGGCGACACTGTCGGTGCGCAAGGCCCATCAGCGACGTGTTCGCCTGCCGCTGAACAGCGTGACCGTCGCGGCGGCCGACGCTGATCGCCTGGCTGACTTTGTCGACGTCATCGCCGACGAGGTCAACGTGCGACGGGTCGAGCTGACCGCCGACGTGGCATCAGTGGCAACTGAACGACTCCAGTTGGTTCCGGCGAAGCTCGGGCCGCGGCTCGGCAAGAATGTCCAGGAGGTCATCAAGGCACACAAGGCCGGCGACTGGGCCGTCGAGGGCGATGTCGTCACGGTTGGAGGCGTCCGCCTCGAGCCGGGGGAGTACTCGCTCGAACTCGTCGCATCGGGCGATCAGGCGAGTGCGGGTCTGGGGGCTCATGCCGGGGTGATCGCCCTCGACATCGAGGTGAACGAGGAACTCGAAGTCGAAGGTCGCGCCCGTGACCTCGTTCGGCTCGTTCAACAGGCTCGTCGAGACGCTGACCTCGACGTCTCCGATCGGATCGAACTGACTGTCCGGGCGTCCGAGCCGTGGATCGCGTCGATCGATGCGCATCGCGAGTTGATCGCCGGTGAAACACTGGCGACCTCGGTGCGCGCTGAACTGGTCAGCTCCGACGATGGCGCCGAGCCGGTGATCACGGTCGCCGTCGCGGGCTGATCGCCGACCTGTTCCGGGCCCGGATCCGGTAGAGTCCGGCGCTCACACTGCCGAGAGGAGCGCTCATGGCCGCATCGAAGAAGACCAGATCTGCCACCAAGGCCGCAGCGAAGAAGGCTCCGGCCAAGAAGGCTCCGCCCAAGAAGGCTCCAGCCGCAAAGAAGGCTCCCGCCACAAAGAAGGCTCCCGCGAAGAAGGCAGTGGCCACAAAGGCACCAGCGAAGAAGGCACTGGCGAAGAAGGCCCCAGCGAAGAAGGCCCCAGCGAAGAAGGCCCCAGCGAAGAAGGCCCCAGCGAAGAAGGCGCCGGCCAAGAAGGCGCCGGCCGTGAAGAAGACTCCTGCCAAGAAGGCACCAGCCGTGAAGAAGACTCCAGCCAAGAAGGCGACAGCCGTGAAGAAAGCTCCCGCGAAGAAAGCACCAGCCGCAGCGAAGCAGACGGCTGCCAAGAAGGCCCCCGCGAGCAAGGTCTCGGCCTCCACATCGCCGGCCAAGACGGCGCCGGCGAAACAGACCCAGGCGAGCACGGCGCGCCGGCCCCGCCAGCCGGGCGTCACCAGCCTGACCCCGTCGCTGTTGTCGAATGCCAAGTTCGAACGGGTGGAGGTACCCGCACCTCGGGGACACACCAAGGACGGAATTGCCTACACGAAGGATTTCGACGTCAAGTTCCTGAAGGAGCAGCGCGACGAACTGGTCGCTCGTCGCACGGCCGAGTTGGCGCGTGCGACCCGGCTCGAGGACGAAGCGACCAGCATCATCGAAGACGGCGAGATGGGCGACGTGCAGTTCGACGACGAGGGCGGCGAGGGCGACACGATGGTCGTTCAACGCGACCTCGATCGCGTGTTGTCGACCCAGGCTCGTCAGACGATCCTCGAGATCGATGCTGCGCTCGCACGCATCGAGCAGGGAACCTACGGCTACTCCGAGGTCTCGGGTACGCCGATTCCGAGGGAACGACTCGAAGCGATTCCCGAGACGACCGTCTTGGCCGCTGAGAAGGTCAGCGGCGTCGGTCCGCGCTGACCCGTGCCCTCCGTGCCCGCTGTCCGTGCGTGGCGGGCGCCTGTAGCGATCGCGATCGCCGTGATCGTCGTCGACCAGCTGACCAAACACTGGGCGGTGACATCGCTCGGCACCGACCGCGAGATCGATCTGTTCTGGACCCTGCGGTTGAACCTGGCGTTCAACAATGGCATGGCGTTCGGACAGGGTCAGGGCTTCGGCCCGGTCATCGCCGTGGTTGCCACACTCGTCATCGTGTACCTGCTCGTGTCGTTGCGTACCGAAGCGAGCCGGATGAGCACGATCGGCATGGGCCTGCTGATCGGTGGAGCGGCCGGGAACCTGATCGACCGGCTCGTTCGAGGCGACGACGGGGTGCTGCAGGGTGCCGTGGTCGATTTCATCGATCTCCAGTGGTTCCCGATCTTCAACGTGGCCGACATGGCGGTCAACGTCGGTGCCGGCCTGTTGATCCTGAACAGCATCTTGAGCGCACGTTCGCACCGTCACCACGAGCCGACCGAGCCTGAGCCGGACCGGATCGACAGCAGCGCAGAGGGCCGAGCCGAATGATCACCGAGGCAGTGCCGTCAGCGTTGGCAGGCGAACGCCTCGATCGGATCGTGGCGTTGATCGGCGACGTGAGTCGTGCTGAAGCGGCCGCGATGATCGCCGCTGGAGGCGTACGGGTCGATGGCGAGCCCGCGGCATCGGGAAAAGTCCGACTGCAGGAGGGTCAAACCGTCGAGGTCGATCCAACGGCGATACCCGAGCCCCCGATGCCGACCGCAGACGCGGCGGTCGAGTTCGGCGTCGTGTACGAAGACGACGCGGTCATCGTGGTCGACAAGCCGGCGGGCCTCGTGGTGCATCCGGGTGCGGGGAACATGGACGGCACGCTGGTCAGCGGGCTGTTGGCCCGCTATCCGGAGCTGGAGGGTGTCGGCGGCGATCCGATCCGCCCAGGCATCGTGCACCGCCTCGATGCCGGAAGTTCCGGGCTGCTGGTGGTGGCGCGGACCGACGAAGCAGCCGAGTTGCTGATCGAGCAGTTCGCCGATCACAGCGCGACGCGACGGTATGACTCGGTGGTGTGGGGGGTTCCCGACGCACCGCACGGCATCATCGATGCGCCGATCGGGCGTGACCGGGGCGATCCGTTGAGAATGGCCGTCGTCGCGGGCGGCCGTCCGGCGCGCACCGACTACCGCGTCGTGGGGACCTACAGCAGCCCGGCCCTGGTGTCTCGTCTGGAGTGTCGGCTCGAGACCGGGCGGACCCACCAGATCCGGGTGCATCTGTCGTCGATCAACCATCCACTCGTGGGCGACCCGACCTACAGCCAGCGCCGTCCGACGCTGGGGTTGACCCGCCCGTTCCTCCACGCCGCCGAGCTGGCCTTCGACCACCCGAGCACCGGTGAACGGGTGAGCTTCACCAGCCCGCTCGCCGCCGATCTCCAGGCCTGGCTCGACGCCGCCGATGTCTGAGCGATGAGCGACGTCCCCGCATCTGGTGGGTGCGCTCATCGCTGAAGCGGGTCTACAGCGCGCCGGCGAGGGAAGCGCCCGCGATGAGCGAGGTCCCCGTATGTGGTGGTTTCGCTCATCGCCGAGGGTGTCACCACGCGCCGGCGAGGGAAGCGCCAGCGACGAGCCGGAGTTCGGCCGACCTCGATGGTTGCGCTCCGACAGTGGGTGAGGCCGAACAGGTATCAGGGCCAGGGGGCGTCGCCGCGCGCGATGTCGGCGATCCCCGCCAGGGTGAATCCTTCGAGGTAGGTGCGCATGTGGTCGCCGGCCTGGTTCCAGATGCCGAGCAGGACGCATTGGCCCTCGTGGTCGCAGGCACCGTCTTGGTGAGGCTGACCGAAGTCACCGAGGGTGATGGGTCCGTCGACGGCCGAGACGATTTCGGAGAGCCGAATCTCCGACGGGTCGCGGGCGAGGATGTATCCACCCCCGACACCGCGCTTGGACCTGACCAAGCCGGCGCCTTTGAGCGCGAGCAGGATCTGCTCCAGGTAGGGCTGGGGGAGTGCGGTTCGTTCGGCGATGTCGCGTACGGAGGTCGGTCCGCTCTCGTCAGCGTGCAGCGCCAGCGACAGCAAGGCACGGCAGGCATAGTCACCGCGGGTCGAGATGCGCACACGACGACGTTACTCAGTTGGCGGGGAGAGCTCAGCTTCTGGGCGTTGTGCTTGTCGGGAGGTCGGTCGACGTGGTGGACTGCTCTGGTGGCAACGAGCGCCGGCGGGGACGGCCCGATCATTCCCGACTACGGCGGCGCCAACGTTCGTGGGATCGTTCCAGCGCTGCTCGGGCCGGCATCGTGGTCGACCGGCCTGCCGGCATGGATGCCCGAGCCGGTTCGATCAGCGAGCGCCGTGGTGGTGTTGGTGCTCGATGGGTTGGGCTGGGACCAGCTGCAGACCCATCGGGGCTTGATGCCCACGGTGGCGGCGATGGCCGGTGGCCCGATCCACACGGTGGCGCCGACGACGACAGCGACCGCGTTGACGTCGATCACGACGGGCTTGACCCCGGCCGAGCACGGCCTGATCGGGTACCGGATGTTGGTTGGCGGCGAGGTCATGAACGTGTTGCGCTGGTACGTGGGAGACCAGGCTGTGCGACGCTCGCATCCGCCGCGCGAGGTGCAGCCGTTCGAGCCATTCCTCGGCCAGACCGTGCCGGTGGTGAGCGTGGCGGAGTTGCAGTCCTCGGCGTTCTCCGAGGCGCACCTTCGCGGGTGTGATCCGGTCGGGTGGCGGGCGGCATCGTCGATCGCCGTTCAGGCGCGGCTCGAGGTCGAAGCGGGAGAACGCTTCGTGTACTGCTACTACGGCGGGATCGACAAGATTGCCCACGAGCGAGGCTTCGGCGAGTTCTACGACGCCGAGCTCCGTGCCGCCGACCGGCTGGTCACCGATGTGTTGGCGTCGCTCCCGGCGGGCACGGCGCTGCTCGTGACCGCAGACCATGGTCAGGTGCATGTCGGCGATCGGCTCGTGACCCCGTCGGCGGACCTGTTGTCGGCGGTCACCGTGCAGTCCGGCGAGGGACGGTTCCGTTGGTTGCACGTCGCCAAGGGAGCGATCGGGGATGTCGTCGACACAGCTCGCGACGAGGTGGGACATCTCGCCTGGGTGGTCACGAAGGAGCAGACGCTCGACGAGCAGTGGTTCGGGCCCGCAATGGCGCCGTCGGTGCGATCTCGTCTGGGTGACGTGGCGCTCGTCGCTCATGAGCCGGTGAGCTTCCACGATCCTGCAGACTCAGGCCCGTTCGAGTTGGTGTGTCGTCACGGTTCGTTGACGTCGGCCGAGGTCAACGTGCCGCTCGTCGGCGCGTTGGCGTGAACGATCGGTAGAAAGAGAGCCATGTCCGACACGCACGAGTCGTTGCAGCCCGATGAGATCACCGAGGGGGCGACGACTGCGAGCGCTGATGTCGCCACCGGCGATGGTGTCCCCGAGGAGGAGTCGGTCACGTCGCCGGCGAAGGTGATGCGCATCGGATCGATGGTGAAGCAGCTCCTCGAAGAGGTGCGTACCGCACCATTGGACCAGGCCTCTCGTGAGCGCCTGGCCGAGATCTACGAACGTTCGGTGGTGGAGCTCTCCGATGCGCTGTCGCCGGACCTGCAGGAGGAGTTGCACACGCTGGCGCTGCCGTTCGACGACGGTGAGATTCCGAGCGAAGCTGAACTGCGCATCGCCAAGGCGCAGCTGGTCGGCTGGCTCGAAGGCCTGTTCCACGGCATCCAAGCCACCCTGATGGCGCAACAGTTCGCCGCCCAACGTCAGCTCCAAGAAATGCGGCAACTCCCCGGAGGCCCTCAGATGCCTCAACGCCCTCAGGAGCCGGGCTCGGATCGCCCCGGCACGTACCTGTAGCCACGGCGAAGACGGACGAGTCGACCCGTGAGCGGTACCGGAACCGCGCGACTATGGTGACCCGAACCACATCCGAGTAATTCGAAACAAGAGCCGTGCCCGATTCCTTCACCCACCTTCATGTCCATACCGAGTTCTCGATGTTGGACGGGGCGGCGCGGTTGGACGAGATGGTGGCGAAGGCGGTGTCCGACGGGATGCCGGCGATCGGGATGACCGATCACGGCAACATGTACGGCACGTTGGATTTCTACAAGGAATGCAACAAGCAGGGCATCAAACCGATCATCGGCACCGAGGCCTACATGGCCCACGACCACCGCAGCGAGCGTCCGACGCGGCGTGGGCGTGTCGACGACTCGGGTGGCGACACCGAGGGCGGCAAGAAGCTCTACTACCACTTGACGTTGCTGGCCGAGAATCAAGCCGGCTACAAGAACCTGATCCAGCTGTCGAGCCTGGCGTTCATGGAGGGCTACTACTACAAGCCCCGGATGGACTGGGAGCTGCTCGAGAAGTACTCCGACGGCCTGATCGCCACCACGGGATGTCTCGGTGGCCACGTCCTGCAGTCGCTGCTGAACGGCGACGAGAAGGGGGCGATCGAGAAGGCGGCGCGGCTCCAGGACATCTTCGGGCGCGACAACCTGTTCGTCGAACTGCAGGATCACGGTCTGCCGGCGCAGCGTGAGACCAACCCGAAGCTGATCGAGATCGCGAAGAAGATCGGCGCGCCGTTGCTCGCCACGAACGACAGCCACTACACACATCAGGAGGACCACGAGGCCCACGACGCACTGTTGTGCGTGCAGACCGGGGCCCTGTTGTCCGACGCGAAGCGGTTCAAGTTCGAGGGCAGCGAGCACTACCTGAAGACGGCCGCGGAGATGCGGTATCTGTTCCGTGAGGTGCCGTCGGCGTGCGACAACACGCTGTGGATCGCCGAGCGCGCCGATCTGCAGATCGAGTTCGGCAAGCCGCTGCTGCCGAGCTTCCCGGTGCCGGAAGGGTTCGACGACGCGTCGTACCTCGAGCACCTCACGTGGGAGGGGGCGAAGAGGCGCTGGGGCGAGCAGATCCCGAATGACGCGGTCGAGCGGCTCAGCTACGAACTCAAGGTCATCAACGACATGGGGTTTGCGTCGTACTTCCTGATCACGTGGGATCTGATCAAGCACGCCCGCGACGCCAAGATCCGGGTGGGTCCCGGTCGCGGGTCCGCTGCCGGCTGCGCGGTGGCGTACTGCCTGTGGATCACCGACCTCGACCCGATCAAGTACGACCTGCTGTTCGAGCGGTTCCTCAATCCGAGTCGCGTGTCGATGCCGGACATCGACATGGACTTCGACTCGCGCTACCGCGACGAGATGATCCGGTACGCCGCCGAACGCTACGGCCGCGATCACGTGGCCCAGATCATCACGTTCGGCACGATCAAGGCCCGCAACGCCGTGCGCGACGCAGCCCGGGTGCTCGGTTACCCGTACGGCGTCGGCGACAAGCTCGCCAAGGCGATGCCACCGATGGTGATGGGGCGCGACACCCCACTCAAGTACTGCTTCGAGCAGAACCCGAAGTACGCCGATGGCTACAAGGCCGCTGCCGACCTGCGGGCGATGTACGACACCGACACCGACCTGAAGAAGGTGATCGACGTCGCCAGGGGCCTGGAGGGACTGAAGCGTTCCGACGGCATCCATGCCGCCGCCGTGGTGATCACGAAGGATCCGGTCACCGACTACGTCCCGATCCAACGCAAGCCCGAGTCCGGAACGGACCCCGCTGACGCTCCGGTGGTCACCCAGTACGAAATGCATGGCGTGGAAGACCTCGGCCTGTTGAAGATGGACTTCCTCGGGCTGCGCAACCTGGACGTGATCACCGACGCCGAGGCGATGATCCGCTCCCAGCGCGACCCGGACTTCGTCGTCGACGACATCGACCTCGACGACCAGTCGACCTTCGATCTGTTGTCGAAGGGTGAGACGATCGGTGTGTTCCAGCTCGAATCGCCACCGATGCGCCAGCTGCTCAAGGCGATGGCGCCCAACAGTTTCGAGGACGTCTCCGCTGTGCTCGCGCTCTACCGGCCGGGGCCGATGAGCGTCAACATGCACTACGACTACGCCGACCGAAAGAACGAACGCAAGCCGGTCGAGTACTTCCACGAGGACGCGAAGGAGGTGCTGGGCGACACCTACGGCCTGATGATCTATCAGGAGAGCGTGATGCGCGTCGCGCAGAAGTTCGCCGGCTACTCGCTGGCCGAAGCAGACAACCTCCGCAAGGCCATGGGCAAGAAGGTCCGTGAAGTGATGGCCGAAGCCCGAGATGGTTTCGAAGCGGGCGTCGTCCGAACCGGCTACGAGCCGGCGTTGGGCAAAGAGCTGTTCGACATCATCGAGAAGTTCGCCGACTACGCGTTCAACAAGAGCCACACGTTCGGCTACGGGCTCGTCACGTACCAGACCGCCTATCTGAAGGCCCACTATCCGGTCGAGTACATCGCCTGCCTGCTCACCAGTGTCAAGAACAACCTCGACAAGGCGGCGATCTACCTCAGCGACTGCCGCTCGATGGGCATCAAGGTGCTGCCACCCGACGTCAACCGGTCGATGTCCAACTTCGGTGCGCTGGCGCCGGACGAACTGCCACCGGGGGTGTCGCTCGCTGTCGGGAGCCCCGGAGCGATCACGTTCGGCCTCTCGGCGGTGCGCAATGTCGGCGAAGCCCTGGTCGAGCTGTTGATCGCTGAGCGCGACGAGAACGGACAGTTCACGAGCTTCCACGACTTCGTCGAGCGGGTGCCCGAACCCGTGCTCAACAAACGAACGATCGAGTCGATGATCAAAGGCGGGGCGTTCGACAACCTGGGCCACACCCGCCGTGGGCTGCTCACCGTGTTCGAGCACATCATCGACACCACCGTGAAGCGACGGCGAGAGCGCGAGAAGGGTGTGATGAGCCTGTTCGGCGACTGGGGCGACGACGAGGGCGGCGACTCGGACGGGGGATCAGGCGACGGCTTCGACGAGCGCACCGAGATCCCCGACCTGGCCTTCGACAAGACAGAACAGTTGCGCTACGAGAAGGAGATGCTCGGGCTGTACGTGTCCGACCATCCGCTGTTCGGCGTCGAGGCGGCCCTTCGGCGCAAGGTCGAGCAGTCCGTGCTCGACCTGCAGACCATGGAAGATGGTGCCAACGTGGTGGTCGGTGGCGTCATCACGAATCTTGCCCGCAAGTTCACCAAGAAGGGTGACCAGATGGCGGTGTTCCTGCTGGAGGATCTCGACGCATCGATCGAGGTCACGATCTTCCCGCGAACGCTCGCCGAACAGGGACACAAACTCGAAGATGACCTGATCGTGGCCGTCAAAGGTCGACTCGACCGTCGCGACGAGTCTCGGTTCGGGCTGATCGGCCAGACCGTCACCGTGCTGTCGGGGCTGAGCGACGGGCCGGCAGCTCCGTTGCGGCTGCGGCTGCCGTCGGCGGCGCTGGACGAGCTCAAGATCCAACGGTTGAAGCGAATCCTGCGCGAGCACCCCGGCGACTCGGTGGTGATGGTCGACATCGGGCAGGGCAAGGTGCTGAAGTTGGCCGACGAGTTCCGGGTCGATCTGGACCGATCCGTGGGAGAACTTCGCATGGCCTTCGGGCATGAGGCTGTGCTGCTGTAGAATGGAACGAATGGCACTGGACGTTTCGACCAACGACGCTGCGGCCCTGACCGATTCCGATCTCGACGAACTGGCGTCGATGGAGGATGCGTTCAGCGCTGGGCAGCTCTCCAAGGCGAAAGAGGACTGGGTCCTGATCACCACCGCCCGATTCGGCGGCGCGCTGCACGGATTCACGTTCTCGACGCTCGAGCGCATCGGCGGCACGCCGTGTGTCCTGATCGGTCTCATGTCCGTCAAGCGTTCGTCGAAGCGCGACCAGGTGCTCCGCGGCCTCATCGGCGAGGCCTATCACCGGGCGCTGATGGCCTTCCCCGACGAAGACGTCGTCGTCGGGTGCCGATTCGTCAACGCTGATGGGCTCGAAGCGTTCAAGGACCTGCGCGAGGTCACTCCGTCGCCAGGTTCCAACGCTGTTGGCGAGGAGCGGGCATGGGGCCGCCGCCTCGCCAAGCGGTTCGGTGTCGACGCCAAGTACGACGCGAAGTCGTTCATCGCTGCCAGTGGCAGCGCGGATGGATTCCTCGACCACGAGTCGTCCAAGCCGGAGAAGCTCGACGCCGACGTCGTCGAGATGTTCGAGGGCGTGCCGGTGGCCAAGGGCGGCGCGATGGTCGTGTATGGCTGGACGATGGCGGAAGACCTGCTCAAGCTCGGAAAGCGCTGAGTACGGCGCCGACGAGGCGATGACATGACCGAGTTCGCCGAGGTCGTCCGCTCCCGCCGGATGACCCGAGCGTTCGACGGTCGGCCGATCGAGCCGGGTGTGCTCCACGGTCTCGTGGACTTGGCATCACGGGCGCCGAGCGCCGGAAAGACCCAGGGTTGGCATCTCGTCGTGCTCGAGGGCGCCGAGACCGACGAGTTCTGGGATGCGACGTTGCCGGCGGTCCGGCGCGACTCGTTCCGCTGGAAGCACCTGCTCACCGCACCCGTGATCGCGCTCCCACTCGCCGACTCGAAGGCGTACGTCGACCGCTACGCCGAGCCCGACAAGGCCCAGACCGGTCTTGGCGCAGGAGCGGGAGCCTGGCCGGTGCCGTATTGGACGATCGACACGTCGATGGCGGTCATGACGTTGCTGCTCGCTGCCGAGGACGTCGGTCTGGGCGCACTGTTCTTCGGGGTGTTTCGTGGCGAGCGTGAACTCCGCCAGCGACTGGGGATCCCAGCGGGGCTCGAGCTGTTGGGAGCGATCGCGCTCGGGTATCCGGCCGTTGCGTCCGAGGACGCAGCGTCAGGGCCGGGCCGCAGCGCTGGTCGAGGTCGGCGACCGGCGCGTCAGATCATCCATCGAGGTCGTTGGTAGGGGCGTCGATCGGTTCGGTCACGATCGTGTCGCCGGTGATCGTCACCTTGCGGCCGGTCAGTTTCTCGGCGAACCCCTGGAGCGTGTCCTGGGGAAGTTCGCATGCGTAGTTCCGGCAGACGTAGGCGAATCCCTCGCCTCGCTCGTGCCACAGCGGCGAGTCGTACGGCTCCCCCCAGGCGAGCACCGTGTCGGGCCGCCACACCGACTGGGCGAGGCGCACGAGATCGGGCCGGTCGCCGACGATGACGACCTCGGTGAGGCCACGGCGGCGGAGATCGGTGGCCACCAGCGCGTTGGAGTACTGCCCGGGGGACTTCTCGACGGCAGCAGCGAGCAGCTGCAGGATTCGCTCGGCCTGATTCGAGTACCGCTGCTCGCCGGTGAGTGCTGCCAGGCGGAACAATGCGATCGCCGCCGTCGAGTTGGCCGATGGGGTGGCGCCGTCGGTGAGATCCTTCTGGCGCACGACCAGGGCCTCAGCATCCTCCGCCGTGGTGAAGAGCCCGCCCTGCTCGGGATCGAAGAACCAGTCGAGCATCGTGTCAGCGGTCTGTGTGGCTTCAGCGATCCATCTCGCTTCACCGGTCGCCTCGGCCAAGCGCGTGAACGCATCGACGAGCGCGGCGTGGTCGGCGGCGAGTGCGGCGTGTCGCGCCTGCGGTTGGCCATCGGCCTGCCAGCTCCGGAACCATCGGCCATCGTCAGCGCGGAGCTCGCGCAGGAGGAACTCGGCGTTGGCGATGGCGGCGTCGAGCCAGTCGTGTCGCGAGAAGACGGCAGCGGCCTGCGCGAGCGACGAGAGGAACAAGGCGTTCCACTCGGTGAGCACCTTGTTGTCGAGGCCAGGGCGCGGGCGCTGCGCTCGGGCAGCACGCAGCGCAGCAACTGCCGCGTCGAGTTCAGGTGTGCGCAGGAGCTGTCCGCGGGCCGCGATGCGATTGGGGATCGAGCGCCCCTCGAAGTTGCCCTCGTCGGTGATGCCATACCAGTCGATCAACGTCTCCACGATGGCGGGCTCGACCTGGGGGAGCGCGGCTCTGACCTCGGTCGGGGTCCAGGTGCTGAACCAGCCCTCGACGGTGTGGTCGTCCGGGTCGAGCGAGTCGGCGTCCTCGGCGGAGTAGAAGCCACCGTCGGGGTGGCGCAACTCGGTGAGGACGTAGGTGATCGTCTCCTCGATCACGAGGCGCCAGTCCTTTCGGCCGAGCACGATCAGCCCTTTGGTGTAGATCCCGAGCAGCAGCGCCTGATCGTAGAGCATCTTCTCGAAGTGCGGCACGAGCCACTCGCGGTCGGTGGAGTACCGGGCGAACCCGCCGCCGACGTGGTCGTACATGCCACCCGAGCACATGGCGTCGAGGGTCGTCTCGATGATGCGCTTCGGGCCGTCACCCGCCGTGGTCATGTACGCCCGGAGCATCAACTCCAGGTGCGATGTCGTCGGGAACTTCGGTGCCTGACCGAAGCCGCCCCACTCGGTGTCGAAGGCCTTCGCGAGGTTCTGGAGACCGGCATTGAGCACCTCGATGCCAGGCGCGTCGTCCTTCGGCTTCAGCTGGGCGCTGGTTGCGAGTGCCTTGGTCAGCGCCGTGACGTTCTGCTGGACGTCCTCGGGCTTGTTGCGGTACACGTCCTCGATGGCGTCCATCAGCTGGAGGAACGCTTCCTTGGGGAAGTACGTGCCTCCGTAGAACGGTTCGCGATCGGGGGTCATGAACACCGTCATCGGCCAGCCGCCCCGGCCGGTGAGTGCCTGCACGGCGTCCATGTAGAGCGCGTCGACGTCCGGACGCTCCTCGCGGTCGACCTTGACGTTGACGAACAGGTCGTTCATCTTCGCGGCCACGTCGGCATCCTCGAAGCACTCGTGGGCCATCACGTGGCACCAGTGACAAGCCGAGTACCCGACTGACAGCAGGATCGGCACGTTGCGCTCCTTCGCCGCGGCGAATGCGTCCGGCCCCCAGGGGTACCAGTCGACCGGATTGTCGCGATGCTGGCGAAGGTACGGCGAGGTCTCGTCGGCGAGTCGGTTCACCCGTTCGACCGTACCCCTACCGTTCTCGTGAACAACTCCGACGCCACCTTCTCGTGCACCCGTGCGGGAATTGTTCCCTCACGAGTTCACGAGAAGCGCGAGCGATCAGGCGCCGATGGCGTGGTAGCCGCCGTCGACGTGGATGATTTCGCCGGTGGTGGCCGGGAACCAGTCCGACAGCAGGGCGATCGCCGCGCGGGCGACGGGCTCGGAGTCGGTGACGTCCCAGCCGAGCGGTGCGCGGCCGTCCCAGGTGTCCTCGAACACGGCGAAGCCGGGAATCGACTTGGCCGCCATCGTCTTGATCGGGCCGGCAGCGACGAGATTCGAGCGGATCCCACGAGGCCCGACCTCCTTGGCGAGATAGCGCGACACGCTCTGCAGTGCCGACTTCGCGACGCCCATCCAGTTGTAGGCCGGCCAGGCCTGCTGGTTGTCGAAGTCGAAGCCGACGAACGATCCTCCCTCGCTCATCAACGGAAGGAACGCATCGGCGAGTGCCTTGAGCGAGTAGGCCGAGATGTGCATCGCAACGGCGACGTCCTCCCACTGCGCTGCCAGGAAGTCGTCACCGAGGCAGACCTCGGGAGCGAAGCCGATCGAATGCACGACACCATCGACGTGACCCCACTTCTCGGCGAGTGCCTCGCGCACCAGGACTCCGTGCTCTGGCACGGTGACGTCGAGTTCGAACACGTCGATGTCGTCGCCGAGTTTGCGGGCGGTTCGTTGCGTCAGCTTCAGCGCCCGGCCGGCGCCGGTGAGCACGATGTCGGCGCCCTCCTGCCGTGCGAGCTGGGCCACGCCGAAGGCCAACGAGGCGTCGGTGAGGACGCCGGTGATCACGATCTTCTTGCCGTCGAGCAGACCCATGCCCCGGACCGTAGATGATCGCCGTCATCGGAGCACGCCCCTTGGTGATTCCGCTGGCTCTTGTGCCACGCTGTCGCCATGCGCATCGGCATCTTCGGCGGAACCGGACCAGCAGGCAGCGGGCTCGCGGCCCGCCTCGCGAGTATCGGATATCCGGCGGTCATCGGGTCACGCTCCAAGGAGCGCGCCGCGGAGAAGGTCGACGAGCTGCTCGCCGCGTGGCCCGGACTCGTCGGCATGCTCGAAGCGGGAGACAATGCCGACGCGGCCGGCTGCGACCTTGTCGTGATCGCCACACCGTGGGACTCGGCGGCACGAACCGCGCAGGACAACAGTGACGCTCTCGACGGCAAGATCGTCATCTCGATGGCCAACGCGCTGGTCCGGGTCAACAAGGAGTTCCAGCCGCTGGTGCCGCCTCGCGGCAGCGTGGCGGCGCATGTCCAAGCTGCGGTGCCGCGCTCGCACATCGTCGCCGCGTTCCACCATCTGCCGGCGGCCGAGTTGGGCAACATCGACGAACCGATCGACTCCGACGTCCTGATCTGTGGCGACGATCCCTCGGCGGTCCGCTCGGTCAGCGAGATCATCGCGAAGTTCCCCGGCTGTCGCCCCCTCGATGCCGGTGAACTGTCGAACGCGATGGCGATCGAAGCGTTCACCGCGGTGTTGCTCCAGCTCAACGTGCGCTACAAGACGCGGGTCGCTCCCAAGCTCACGGGAATCAAACGCGACCCACGCGTCGTTGACACCGAGTGATGCAGCTCTACGACACCGCGCGGCGCGCCATCGTTGCGTTCGAACCGAACGACCACGTGCTGATGTACACCTGCGGGATCACCCCGTACGATGCAACGCACCTGGGTCACGCGGCCACGTTCATCGCCTACGACGTGCTGCAGCGGCGCCTGATCGACATGGGCCACACCGTGCGCTGCGTGCGGAACGTGACCGATGTCGACGACCCGTTGTTCGAGAAGGCCCGGCAGTTGGGCGTTCACTATCTCGATCTTGCCGCTGGGGAAGAGGCTCGCTTCGAGCGTGACATGGAGGCGCTCAACGCGCTGCCCATCGCAGCAACGCCGCGAGCCTCGTCGGCAATCCCCGACATCCGCGGCTTCATCGGCATGGTGCTCGATCGGGGATTCGCCTACGAATCGGGTGGATCGGTCTACTTCGACGTGTCGAAGTTCGGGTCGTTCGGCGGCCTGAGCCACTACACCGAGGACGAGATGCTGGTGCTCGCGAAGGAGCGTGGCGGCAACATCGACGATCCGAACAAGCGCTCGCCGCTCGACTTCGTCCTCTGGCACCCCTCGGCCGCGGACGAACCGTCGTGGGACACGATGTGGGGCCCTGGCCGACCCGGTTGGCACATCGAGTGCTCGGCGCTGGCGCTGCGAGAACTCGGCACCACCATCGACCTGCACGGTGGGGGAGCCGACCTGATCTTCCCGCACCACGAATGCGAGCGGGCCCAGTCCGAGGCCGCGACCGGTGAGCCGTTCGTGAAGCACTGGATGCACACGGCGCTGATCCACAAGGACGGCGAGAAGATGTCGAAGAGTCTGGGCAACCTCGTCTTCGTCGACCAACTGCGCGAGACCTGGGATCCCCGGGCGATCCGCCTCGGCATCATCGAGCACCACTACCGCACGGAATGGGAGTGGGACAACGACCTGATGCCGCGGAACGCCGCCCGTCTCGATGCCTGGAACGAGCGCTCGGGGTCCGAACCCCGACCTGCTCGAGGAGGTCAGGGCTCGCCTCGACGACGATCTCGACACTCCGGGCGTGCTCGCAGCGATCGATGCCGCCGCACGTGCTGGCGCCGGCGTGGGCGAAGCAGCAGCGCTGCTCGGTGTCGACCTCGATTGAGGTCGAATTCCAGGATCGACACCCGGCGTTGACACGAAGTTCACCGTTCGCGCTTCTTTTGCGCGATCGTGCGGTCTACTCTTCAGGCATGACGTCACAGCCGGGAGCAGGAGCGATGCAGCGGCGAGTGCGCCGCTTCGGGCGTCCGCTGGCTTCTCGGTTGTGGCACATCGAACTGAGCGGCTACGAACGGCTCCCGGTCTCGGGGCCCGCGATCCTCTGTCCGAACCACGTCAGCTTTCTCGACTCGGCGTTCTTGATGCTGACGGTGCCGCGGAACATCTCCTTCGTGGGCAAGGCCGAATACATGGACTCGTGGAAGACGAAATATCTCTTCCCGGCCATGGGCATGATCCCGATCGATCGTTCGGGCGGCGACAAGAGCACTGCGGCACTCGATGCCGCCGAAGAGGTGCTGGGCCGCGGTGAGCTGTTCGGCATCTTCCCCGAGGGCACCCGAAGCCGCAACGGCAACCTTCACAAGGGTCGAACCGGCGCGGCGCGGCTTGCGATGAAGCTCGATTGCCCGATCTTCCCGGTCGGCGTGATCGGCACCGACGAGATCCAGCCGCCCGACGCCAAAGTGCCCAAGTTGTTCACCAGTTGTGAGATCAAGATCGGCCGGCCGATCCGTCCCGAGCGATACCGCGACCGTGGCGCCGAGCACATCGCCTGGCGTTCGATGATCGACGAGGTGATGTTCGAGATCCGTGAACTCACGGGACAGAGCTACGTCAACACCTACGCGGGAGCGACGGCCGACACCGAACCAACAGTCGCTGCCCGGGTTGCGTCGGTGTCCGAGCCGAGTCCGATCACCGTCGTCAACCCGCAGGCGGCACTCGAACGCGAGCTCAGCCTCGTGGCCGGCAACTGAGCGTCTCGCGCAACCCACCCGTCGGACGGCAGCGCTCGGTCGTATCCTGACGGTCGCATGTCGAACATCACGGTCTCCCTCCCCGACGGTTCCGAGCGCGAACTGGCCGCCGAAGCCACCGCGCTCGATCTGGCCGCTGCCATCGGCTCCGGCCTCAAGAAGGCGGCTGTCGCCGCGGTCGTCGACGGGGCCGAGACCGACCTGACCGCACCGCTCCACGACGGCGCGACGGTCGCAATCGTCACCGCCGCCACGCCAGAGGGGCGTCACGTCCTGCGTCACTCGACTGCACACGTGATGGCACAGGCCGTGACCCGCCTGTTCCCCGGCGCCAAGTTCTCCATCGGCCCCGCGATCGAGAACGGCTTCTACTACGACTTCGAACTGCCCGGCGGCGCCACGTTCAACGACGACGACCTGGAGCGCATCGAGGCCGAGATGCGCGAGATCATGAAGGCGAATCAGCCGTTCGTCCGGTCGGAGATGTCGATGGCGGAGGCCAAGGAACTCTTCGCCGACCAGCCCTACAAGGTCGAGATCATCGAGCGCGTCGAATCGGCGGAAGCGGACAACGACGATGCAGCGGAGGTGGGAGAGGGCGGCGTGATCAGCGCCTACCGCAACACCGACTCGTTCGTCGACATGTGTGTCGGCCCGCACGTTCCGTCGACCGGCAAACTCGGCTTCTTCAAGCTGCAACGGGTGTCGGGTGCCTACTGGCGCGGCAACGAGAAGGGTCCGATGCTGCAGCGCATCTACGGCACCGCCTGGGAATCGAAGCAGGCGCTCGCCGAGCACCTCCACCAACTGCAGGAAGCTGCCAAACGCGATCACCGCAAGCTGGCCACCGAACTCGACCTCCTCAGTTTCCCGAGCGAACTGGGTGGCGGCCTGGCGGTGTGGCACCCCAAGGGTGCCATCGTTCGCAAGCTGATGGAGGACTACAGCCGCACGCGCCACGAACACGGTGGCTACGAGTTCGTGTACACCCCGCACCTCGCCAACGCCAAGCTCTTCGAGACCTCCGGTCATCTCCAGTGGTACGCCGACGGCATGTATCCGCCGATGGAGATGGACAACGGCACGTACTACATGAAGCCGATGAACTGCCCGATGCACTGCTTGATCTTCCGCAGTCGTCAACGCAGCTACCGCGAACTGCCCCTGCGGCTGTTCGAACTCGGCAACGTCTACCGGTACGAACGCGCCGGCACGTTGCACGGCCTGATGCGCATTCGTGGCTTCACCCAGGACGACAGCCACATCTTCTGCACGAAGGAACAGATGGCCGGCGAGGTGGCCAGCCTGCTCGACTTCGTGCTGTCGGTGCTGCGGGCGTTCGGTTTCGACGACTTCACGTTCAACCTGTCGACGAAGGACCCCGACAAGTACATCGGTAGCGACGAGATCTGGGACGAGGCCACCGAGGCATTGCGCGAAGCCCTCGACTCGCACGGTCTCGACTATGCCGTCAAAGAGGGTGACGCCGCCTTCTACGGCCCGAAGATCGACATCGACGTCAGGGATGCAATCGGACGGTCGTGGCAGCTCTCGACGATCCAGGCCGACTTCCAACTCCCCGAACGCTTCGACCTCGAATACGTCGGCGCCGACAACGGCCGGCACCGTCCGATCATGTTGCACCGTGCCCTGTTCGGTTCGATCGAACGATTCTTCGGCGTGTTGATCGAGCACTACGCCGGTGCGTTCCCGACCTGGCTCGCACCCACCCAGGTCCGGGTGCTCGCCGTCGCCGAGGCGCACGAGCCGTACGCCGCAAGCGTCGTCGAGGCCCTCGAGGCCGCCGGAGCTCGGGTCGACACGTCACCGGCCGACGACGGGCTCGGCAAGCGGATCCGCAACGCCAAGCTCGAGAAGATCCCCTACGTGCTCGTGGTCGGCGACGACGACGTCGCAGCCGGCACCGTGGGCGTCAACCCGCGTGGCGGAGACGTCGAACGCGGGGTGCCGCTCACGAGCTTCGTCGAACAGTTCCTGCAGGAGATCGCCGACGCCGAGTCGGCGGCGCTCGGCGCCTGAGCATGCTCGAGCGCATCTGGTCGGGTTGGCGGTCGAGCTACGTCACCGCTGCGCCGGTTCGCACTGGTGACGATGTGACCGAGGCGGGCAGCGTGTTCACCCGACTGCTGCAGTCGGGTGAACCCGACACCGAGACGCACATCGTCCATCGCGGCGAGACCTGCTTCGTGCTGGTCAATCTCTTCCCCTACACCACCGGTCACCTGCTCGTCGTGCCGTACCGGGAGGTGGCCGACCTCGACGGGTTGACAACAGAGGAGACGGCGGACCTGTGGGCCACGGTCACCGAGGCCGTGCGAGTCGTGCGTGCGGTCTATTCGCCCAACGGCATGAACGTCGGGCTCAACCTCGGTCGGCCCGCCGGCGGGTCCGTGCCGGATCATCTCCACGTGCACGTCGTGCCACGTTGGACCGGCGACTCGAACTTCATGTCGGCGATCTCGAACACCCAGACCTTGCCCGAGGCACTCGTCGACACCGCCGCCAAACTCCGTGCAGGTTGGGCGACCGCTGTCGGCGAGCATCAGTAGCCTGTCTGCGATGACCGACGACCTCCGCGACGAACTCCCCGCCGATCTCGACCCGTCGGTGTTCGTCGGGCCCTACCAGTTCCCTGACAACAGCCGTCGTCGCTGGCCAGGCGTGCTGTACCTGGTGATCGCTCTGATCTGCGTGCTGGTCTACGTTGCCTTCGAGGACGCCGCCATCGTGAACAGTGGCTGGCTCGCGGCAGCAGCGGTCCTCGCCGCCGTCGGGCTGTTCTCGATCACCAGCGGCTGGCGGATGCACGTCGACGAGACCGAGGCGTTGGCCGCCGCGCAACAGGCGCTCGGGTTTCCGGTCGGACATGCCTCGGCGCAGCAGGTGTGGCGCGGACTGCGCAGCCGCCCCACGTGGCGCGTGTTGTGCTACTCGGCCGAGGACCCGCCGGCTGAACGCGGTCTGGTCCTCGTCGACGCCATCGATGGTCGCATCATCGAGCATCTGCGGGAGGACAACCCCGAACTCATCGCCGAGTCGCGATAGCGTCGCGTCGATGTTCGACGGCAAGTTTCGCGCACCGGTCGACAAGGCCGTCAAACCCGTCGGCGCAGCGCTTCGCAAGACGGGCCTCACCCCGGACCACCTGACGGTCCTGGGGCTGCTGGTCGGCGTCGGCGCTGCGTTCGCCATCGGTGCGGGGTATCTCCGGCTCGGGCTCGTGCTCGTCATCCTCGCCGCACTGCCGGACCTGCTCGACGGTGCACTCGCCAAGGCGTCCGACACCGCCAGCCAGCGAGGTGCCTTCTTCGACTCGACGGTCGATCGCCTCACCGACGCGCTGCTGCTCGGCGGCATCGCCTGGTACTTCGCGAGCGAAGAGTCGCCCCACATGTCGCTGTTGCCATTCGCCGTGATGGCGGTGTCGAGCATCATCAGCTACCGAGCGCGCCAAAGCGGAATCGCTCGGCATCGAAGCGAAGGGCGGCCTGATGGAGCGTGCAGAGCGCATCATTGCGATCTGTCTCGGCCTGCTGTTCCCGGTGCTGCTGATCCCGATCCTGTGGATCATGTTGGTGCTCACCTCGATCACGGCGATCCAACGCTTCGTCAAGGTCTGGACCCAAGCTGCAGTGGCTCCCGTCACCGCTGCGAAGATCGAGATGCGCCGCTCGCGCCGTCAGAGCCGCCGCGTGGCGCGAACCGAACGCCGCCGCACACGGGTTCCTCGTCGACCGACCTGACCATCCGCACTGCCATGGCCGACCGCGCTCGCTTCCCGGATGCGTTCGTTGGTCCGCGCCGTCTACTCGACGCTGCCACCACCTCGTCGTACCGAATGGGCGCGTTCGCTGCGCGGCGCCTGCCGGCCGTCGTGGCTGCCGGCTTGGTCACCCCGGCAGGCCTCGGGGCCAACCTGACGAGTCCGGAACGGCGAGCGATGATCGAGCGTCATCTCCGCCGAGTCGATCCGACGTTGCGGGGTCTGCGGATGCGGCGAGCGGTCCAGGAGGCGTTCGACTCCTATGCGAGGTACTGGCTGGAGAGCTTCCGGCTGCCGAACCTCTCTGTCGACACCGTCGAGCGCGGGTTCGAGGTCGAGGGCTACGAGCACATCGTCGCTGCCCTCGACCAAGGCAACGGGGTCATCCTCGTGCTCCCACACCTCGGAGGCTGGGAGTGGGCCGGCCGTTGGATCGTCGACCAGGGCCATCAGATCACCGTGGTGGTCGAGAAGATCGATCCACCGGAGTTGTTCGACTGGTTCGTGGACCTGCGTTCCGCCCTCGGCATGCAGGTGGTCGCACTCGGCCCGGACGCCGGCCAGACGGTGATGCGAGCGCTCCGCGACAACCACGTCGTCTGTCTGCTCGCCGACCGCGACCTGCAAGGTGGCGGACCCGAGGTCGAGTTCTTCGGCGAGCGCACCACGATGCCCGGAGGTCCCGCAACGCTGTCGCTGCGCACGGGGGCACCGATCCTGCCGACCGGTGTGTACTTCACCGACCGGGTCGACGGCCACGCCGCTTGGGTTCGCCCGCCGTTGCCCGTCGAACGTGTCGAGAAACGCCTTCGCGCGGACGTGCAACGCATCACCCAACTCCTCGCGCAGGAACTCGAGATCCTGATCCGACGGGCGCCATCGCAATGGCACATGTTCCAACCGAACTGGCCGAGCGACCCGGGTTACGGGCATCCGCCCGGCGTGCAGGGCTGATCGCCGCCCAGCCCCGCGAATCAGTCGGGAGGCGCAGCACGAGGACACGCGGAGGACACAACTGCACCAGAACGAGTGCGAACCGTGTGAACCACCGCAATACCCAGATGGCCCGCACGCTGGGACAACATGAAAATGCCCCAGGTCAGCGGACTGCCCGTGTCATTTCCAACCGAACTGGCCGAGCGGCGCGGGTTGCCTGCACGACCATCAAGTCACCTGAGCGATCTGCCGAAGACACAGCATCGAATTGGCGGACACATATCCGATGGCGATGCGCGCTCGCATCCTCGTCGCGGCAGCGGCCGTACTCACAGCGGTCTACTTCGTGCTGCCCGCAGGGGTCGTGGCCGAGACGATTCGGGTGGTCGCACCGGCGATAGGTGTCGGCGCCGTCCTGCTCGGGATCGCGGCCCATCAACCCCGCAGGGTGCTGGGATGGTCGTTGGTTGCCGGCTCGCTCGGGCTCCTCGCGGTCGGTCAGCTGATCTGGGCCCGGCTGTTCTTCGGCGGATCGACCACGTTCCCATCGGCGAGCGACGCCGTGCACCTGGTGTCGGCGGTCGTGCTCATCGTTGCACTCGGACTGCTCGGACAGGATTCGACGCCCGACGAGGACTCACTCGGTTCGATCGAAACGGCGATCGTCGGGATCGCCGTCGGGCTCGGGGTCTGGCTCGCGGTCGTCGAGCCGTACCTCGCGGACCGCGGCCTGGCGTTCGGTGACGGCCTCTGGGCCGTGGTCATCCCGATGCTCGACACCGTCGCGCTCGCCATCGCCTTCCGAACGGCGTCGCAGAGTCGCTTCCGCATCCCAGCGACGACCTTGCTCGCCATCGGTGCCGCACTGCTGCTCGTGTCCGATGTCGCTCGGAGCATCGCCGAGCTGCGAGGATCGCTGGGTGCGGGCGGTGTGATTGCAGCCATCTCGATCGCGCCACCCATGGTGCTCGGCGCCGCCGCCCTCGACCCGACGATGACGCATCGGAACCGGCCGGCTGACACCGCTCCGCTCCTGGGTTTCGGGCGAGTCGTGTGGCTCAGCGTTGCCGCGCTGACGCCGCTGACCGTGCTGCTCACGCTGAGTGTGGCCGGCCTCGGCACGCGAGCGACGCGCACGATCGCCGCCGTGTGTGCGGTGGTCGTGGTCGTTCTGGCCTTGACACGCATGTGGCGGCTCGTCGCCACGGTGCGAATCCTGACCGAACGCAAGGGGCAGGACCGTCTCGCGGCCATGGTCGAGCACTCCAGCGACGTCGTACTCCTCGTCGACGCCGCCGGCGTCATCAACTACGCCAGCCCGGGTCTCGCCAGCACGCTCGGGCACCGGCCGAGCGATTGGACCGGACGGTCGCTCGTCGACCTGGTCGCGAGCGACGACCGGGACGCAGCGGCCGCAGAGCTGCGCAAGGCCACCACGCTCAGACGTGGAGAGATGGTCAAATTCGAAGCCAGCCTGGTACGTGTCGACGGTCAACGGCGCCGGATGGAGGCGACGATCGCGAACCTGCTCGGCGGGGACGCGGTCGACGGCGTCGTCGCAACCTTCCGTGATGTGACCGAGCAGCGCGACCTGGAACGCCAGCTCAGCCACCGGGCCTTCCACGACGAGTTGACCGGTCTGGCCAATCGGGCCCTGTTCCTCGACCGGATGGACCACGCGCTCCGAGTCATGCGTCCGGTCGAAGATCCTGTCGTGGTGCTCTTCGTCGATCTCGACGACTTCAAATCGGTGAACGACGCGCTCGGTCACGGTGTCGGCGACCAGATGCTTCGCTCGATTGCAGATCGCATCCGAAAGGTGGCGGGCTCCGGCGACACGCCGGCGCGTCTCGGCGGCGACGAGTTCGCACTGCTGCTCGAGGACCGCGGCGGCGTCGACCGGGCCCTCGATGTCGCGGAGGGGCTGCTGGAGGCGCTGCGAGAGCCGGTCGCATTGGCGGGCTACGACCTCGCAGTACTCGCGAGCGTCGGCGTCGCGGTCTCGACGCCAGGGATGACCACCGCCGGGCTCCTACGCGATGCCGACATTGCGATGTACGAGGCAAAGCGCGCCGGCAAGAGCCAGATCAAGATCTTCGATCCGGCGATGCGTCTGACCGCCACGCGACACCTCGAGTTCCGCAGCGAACTCGGCTCGGCGATCGAGCGGGACCAACTCCGGCTCGTGTTCCAACCGATGGTCGACCTCCGTTCGCACCAGGTGGTCGGCGCCGAGGCACTGCTGCGCTGGGAACACCCGACTCGTGGTCCGATCCCGCCAGCGGAGTTCATCCCGATCGCCGAACGTGCCGGCCTCATCGTTCCGATCGGCAAATGGGTGATCGAGCAGGCCATCGGGTCCGCGGCCCGGTGGCAGGCGCAAGGTCCTCAACGGGTGAGTGTGAACGTGTCGGGACTGCAGATCCGCTCGTCAGAATTCGTCGAACATGTGCGCCATACGCTCGAGGTCTTTCAGCTCGACCCGGCGCTCGTGGTCCTCGAGATCAACGAGACCATGTTGGTCGAGGAGATCGAATCGGCGTCGGACAACCTTGCCTCACTGCGTGAAATTGGTGTACTCATTGCAATCGATGACTTCGGAACCGGTTACTGCTCGCTGTCGTACCTCCAGCAGTTCCCGGTCGACATCGTCAAGATCGATCGCCAGTTCATCGATGAGATCGACGACGAACCTCGCAACATGTCGCTGGCCAAGATGATCCTGCAACTGACCGCCGGACTCGAGGTGCTCTCGGTCGCCGAAGGCATCGAACGCCCCGCGCAACTGCGGGCGTTGCAGGCGCTCGGCTGTGACGTCGGCCAGGGCTATCTGCTGTCCGGCCCGCTCGAAGCGGCGGAACTCGAACGCCGCTTCGGGGTGTCCTGAGACGTGTCGGCTCGATGAAGCGCCCTCGTCGTCCGGGGGTCACATGAGGATCGGAATCGTGTGCCCGTACAGCCTGACGGTTCCCGGCGGCGTGCAGGCGCAGGTGTTGGGCCTGGCTCGCGAGCTGCGGCGCCGGGGCCACGAAGCACGGGTACTCGGGCCGTGCGACGGGCCGCCACCCGAGCCGTTCGTGACACCGCTCGGCGACTCGCTCCCGCTGTCGGCGAACGGATCGATCGCGCCGTTGGCGCCCGATCCATCAGCAGCGTTGCGGACGCTGCGTGTACTCGCCGATGAACAATTCGATGTGCTGCATCTGCACGAGCCCTTGGCGCCTGGGCCGACCTCGACGGCGCTGATGGTGCACTCGGCGCCAACGGTCGCAACATTCCATGCGGCCGGTGCCTCGGCGAGCTATCGGATTCTGAGGCCCGCACTGACCCGTCTGCTCCGACGGGTCGATCACCGGGTGGTGGTGTCCAAGGACGCGCTGGCCCTGGTTCGGAGCAATCTCGGTGGTGAATACGAAGTGCTCTTCAATGGTGTCGAACTCGACGCGATCCGTTCGGTGGCGCCGTGGAGGGTGGGGTCTGCGGGGTCGCCTTCCCGGCCGACGGTGTTCTTCTGCGGCCGCCACGAGGAGCGCAAGGGACTGCGAGTGCTGGTCGAAGCGGTCACGCGGTCGAAGCTCGACATCGACGTCTGGATCGGCAGCGATGGTCCCGACACGGCGGAGCTCACCGCATCAACGGCGGGCGACGACCGCTTCCAGTGGCTCGGGCGGGTCACCGACGACGAGAAATTCGCTCGGCTGCGGACCGCGGACGTGTTCTGCGCCCCATCGCTGCGCGGAGAGTCCTTCGGTGTCGTCCTGATCGAGGCGATGGCCGCTGGAACGACCGTGGTGGCGAGCTCGCTCGACGGCTACCGCAACGTTGCGACGCACGATGTCGATGCCCTCCTGGTCGAACCCGGTGACGTCGATGCGCTCGGCGAGGGACTCGGCCGGGCCATTGCCGACGAGGACCTCTCGCGCCGCCTGCGGGAGGCGGGCGGCGTACGGGCCGAGGAATTCGCCATGACGTCCCTGGCCGATCGCTACATCGAGATCTACCAGGAGATCTGCCCATCCTCGAACTGACCGATCGGGCGGCCGTAGACTCGACCCAATGATTCCTCTCATCATCGTGATCGTCGTCGTGGTGATCCTGGTGGGGCTCTTGATCGTCTCGTACAACGGACTGGTCCGATCGAGGAACCAGGTGGAGAATGCCTGGTCCCAGATCGACGTCCAACTGAAGCGTCGGCTCGACCTCATCCCGAACCTCGTCGAAACCGTCAAGGGCTACGCCGCCCACGAGCGCGAGACGCTCGAAGCGGTGATCTCCGCCCGCAACACCGCCATCGCAGCGCCCGACACACCACCGGCTCAGGCCGAGGCCAACAACGTGCTGTCCGGCGCGCTCCGCCAACTGTTCGCGCTCAGCGAGGCCTATCCGGACCTCAAGGCCAACCAGAACTTCCTTGCCCTGCAGGAGGAACTGACCGCAACCGAGGGACGCGTCGCCTACGCCCGCCAGTTCTACAACGACAGCGTGCTCACCTATGACAACAAGCTCGAATCGTTCCCCACGGTGATCATTGCAAAGATGTTCAACTTCGAGGCGAAGGAGTACTTCGAGGCCGAGGACCAGGCCCGAGTCGCTCCCAAGGTCGAGTTCTGAACGCCCCCCGATGTTCGAACTGATCAGATCGAACAAGCGGCGGAGCATCCTGCTCGTCGCCGGGTTCGTCGTGTTCGTCGCACTCGTCGGCGCGGCGATCGGAGCCGTCGTCGGCAACGGCATCGTGTTCACGCTCGTTGCGCTGGTGCTCAGTGGTGTCGTCGCGTTCACCTCGTACTGGCGTGCCGACAAGATCGCGCTCGCGGTCAGCCGGGCCCGCCCGGCGCCGCCCGATGAATACCAGCGCTTACACAACCTCGTCGAGGGCCTGTGCATCGCCGGTGGTCTCCCCAAGCCGGGCGTGTACATCATCGACGACCCTGCCCCGAACGCCTTCGCCACCGGTCGCAACCCCAACCACGCAGCCATCGCCGTCACCACCGGTCTGCTCGAGAAGATGAACCGTGTCGAACTCGAAGGTGTCGTTGCGCACGAGCTGAGTCACATCCGCAACTACGACATCCTCGTCTCGACGCTCGCGGTCGTGATGGTCGGCACCGTCGCGTTGATCGCCGACATGGCGATCCGCACCATGTGGTGGAACGGCGGTCGCATCGCCCGACGCGGCGATCACAACAACGGCAACAACCCGCTCGCCTACGTCGGCATCATCTTGTTGATCACGGCACCGATCATCGCCAAGATCATGCAGGCAACGATCTCGAGGAGTCGCGAGACCCTGGCCGACGTGAGCGCTTGCCAGCTGACGCGTTACCCACCCGGACTGATCTCCGCACTCGAGAAGCTGAAGGACGACACGACGGTGACGCATTCCGCGTCCACCGCTACGGCACACTTGTGGATCGAGCAGCCCATGAGTGGCGTCGGCGACGACGGCAAGCTGGGCGGCATCCATCGAATGTTCGACACCCACCCCCCGCTCGACGAGCGCATTGCCCTGCTGAGAGAACTCTGATGAAACTGATCCGCCCCCTGGCCGGCCTGACCGTCCTCGCCCTGGTTGTCGCCGCCTGCGGAGGCGGGGGTGACGAGTCAGCCGACTCCACGGCTCCGTCCACTTCGTCCACCACCACCACGACGACGACGATCAGGCCCACGACCACCTCGTCGTCGACGACAACGACGACGGTGCCGGTCACCATCCGGCAACCGCTCACCGGTGAACCGCTCGAGAGTGCGGAGCAGATCATCCAGCGACCCGCACTGGTTGCCAAGATCGACAACAACGCTGCAGCGGTGCCGAACCACAGCGGGCTCGCAGTTGCCGACATCGTGTTCGAAGAGGTCGTCGAGGGCCGCACGACGCGTTTCGCTGCGGTCTTCCACTCGCAGAGCTCTGACCCGATCGGGCCGATCCGCTCGGGACGCACTCAGGACATCGACCTCTTCACCTCGTTCTTCTTCCCGTTGTTCGTGTGGAGCGGAGGCAATCCCGGCGTCACTCGGGCCATCAACGATTCGACCTTGATCAACCTGGGACCGAACAGGGCTCGCGGCTACTACCGAGGACCGGGTGGCGTACCGCACAACCTCTACACCTCGACCGACGTCATCTGGGAGCAGGCACCTGGCGACGAGCCGACCACGCCGCGCCAGCAGTTCACCTACCTCGAGGCCGACGAAGCATTCGAGGGTGACCCCACGAGTGGTGTCAAGGCCCGAATCGGCAGCGAGAGCGTGGAGTGGACGTGGAATCCCGAGGCCGCCAAGTTCGACCGATCGCAGCGTGGCCGCGCCCACGACGACAAGCTGTTCGGACGCATCCGCTCGACCAACGTGGTCGTGATGGGCGTGCAGTATCTGCCCAGTCGCGTCGACCGCAACAGCCCTGAGGCGCAGACGTTGGGCTCGGGGCCGGTCTGGGTGTTCAGCGACGGCAAGCTCACCACGGGATCGTGGGTCCGCGACGTCAACACCGAACCACTCGTGTTCATGACCGCTGACGGCGAGCCGATTGCGCTCGCTCCCGGCAACACGTGGATCGAGCTGGCCGACAACAGCGACGTCGACGCCGGCCGCATCGAGGTGTTGCCACCAGCACCCGCCGCTCCTTGATTCCACCGCAGCGGAACGGCGAAGACGAAAGTACGCTGCTGAACATGACTGGCAGCACCGGAACCTTCCCCGTCAAGCGTGGACTCGCCGAGATGATGAAGGGCGGCGTGATCATGGACGTGGTCACGCCCGGACAGGCCAAGATCGCCGAAGATGCCGGTGCCGTCGCCGTGATGGCGCTGGAGCGGGTGCCCGCCGACATCCGGCGCGACGGCGGCGTCGCCCGCATGAGCGACCCCGAGATGATCGAAGGGATCCAGGCAGCGGTCTCGATCCCCGTGATGGCCAAGGCCCGCATCGGTCATTTCGTCGAAGCCCAGATCCTGCAGGCGCTCGGCGTCGATTTCGTCGACGAGTCCGAAGTGCTCACCCCAGCCGACGAGACCCACCACATCGACAAATTCGCCTTCGACGTTCCCTTCGTGTGCGGAGCGACCAACCTCGGTGAGGCGCTGCGTCGCATCTCCGAAGGCGCAGCGATGATCCGCTCGAAAGGTGAGGCAGGCACCGGCAACGTGGTCGAAGCCGTCCGTCACCTGCGCAACATCATCGGTGACATGCGCAAGATCACCCAGGCCGACGAGGCCGAGCTGTTCGAATGGGCCAAGCGCCTCCAGGCGCCGCTACCGCTCGTCCAGGAGATCGCCGAGACCGGCAAGCTCCAGGTGCCCCTGTTCTGCGCCGGCGGCCTCGCGACGCCCGCCGATGCTGCGCTGGCGATGCAACTCGGAGCGGAAGCAGTGTTCGTGGGCTCGGGCATCTTCAAGTCGGAGGACCCGTCACCGCGCGCCAAGGCCATCGTCGAGGCCACCACGCACTTCAACGACCCCGACATGCTCGCCAAGGTCAGCCGCGGCCTCGGCGCGCCGATGACCGGTATCGAGATGGACGAGATCAACCAGCGATATGCCGATCGGGGCTGGTGACACCCGTCTGCCCGGGTCCGGCCGCACGGTCGGTGTGCTCGCCCTCCAGGGGGCATTCGACGTCCATCGACAGCGCCTGGAACGACTCGGTGCGTCTGCACCGCTGGTGCGCACGCCCGGCGACCTCGACGGCCTCGATGCCATCGTGCTGCCAGGCGGCGAGAGTACGACGATGTCACGGTTGCTCACCACCAGCGGCCTCTTCGACGAACTGAAGGGCCGCCTGATCGACGGCCTGCCGGCGTTCGGCACGTGCGCCGGAATGATCCTCTGTGCGACCGACGTGCTCGATGGGCGTCCCGATCAGCGAGGTTTCGACCTGATCGACATCACGGTGCGGCGCAACGGCTACGGCAGGCAGCTCGACAGCTTCGAGGTCGACCTGGCCGTGAGCGGACTCAGCGAGACCTTCCATGCGGTGTTCATCCGGGCACCGCTGGTCGAACGCATCGGGGCCGACGTCGAGGTCCTGGCCCGTCACGACGGTGTACCTGTTCTGGTGCGCAGCGCGCGCTGTACCGTGGCAGCGTTCCATCCGGAACTCACCGACGACGCTCGGCTGCACCAACTCTTCCTCGACTCGCTCAGCGACTGACGCACCACCTCGACACGACGGAGTTCTCCATGTCCGGCCATTCCAAATGGGCAACGATCAAGCACAAGAAGGGCGCTGCCGACAAGGCGCGCGGCAAGCTCTTCGCCAAACTCGCCCGCCAGATCGAGGTGGCGGCCAAGAGCGGCGGCGACGTCGACACGAATCCCACGCTGCGCACGGCCGTGCAGAAGGCCAAAGCGGGCCGCATGACCAACGACGCCATCGACCGGGCGATCAAGCGGGGAACCGGCGACGACGATGGCGGTACCTACGAGAGCATCATGTACGAGGGATACGCGCCCGGTGGTGTGGCATTGATGATCGACGTGCTCACCGACAACCGCAACCGCACGGGCGCCGAGATCCGCAACATCTTCTCCAAGCTCGGCGGCTCGATGGCCGAGCCCGGCGCGGTCGGCTGGCAGTTCCAGCGACGCGGGGTGATCCTCACGGGTGAAGGCGTCGACGAGGACACGATCATGATGGCAGCGATCGAGGCCGGCGCGGACGACGTGATCGCCGAGGGGCCGGCGTTCCGGGTGATGACCGAACCATCGGTGGTCTACGACGTCAAGGCGGCCATCGACGAGACGGGGATCGAGGTGATTTCCGCCGACTCGCCGATGGTGGCTGACAACCTGGTGCCGATCACCGACACCTCCGATGCCAAGGCGATCCTGCGGATCCTCGAAGCGCTGGAGGACAACGACGACGTGCAGGACGTCTTCTCCAATTTCGACATGAGCGACGAGTTGATGGAGGTGGCCGCGTCGTGAGCCTCGGCGTCGGCGATCAGGCCCCCGATTTCACCCTGCCCGGCACCGGCGCACGCGACTACTCGCTGGCGGAGTTCCGTGGCCAGCCGGTCGTGCTGGTGTTCTACCCCGGCGACGACACGCCGGTGTGTACCAAGCAGCTCAACAGCTACAACGACGACCTCGAACAGTTCAGCGACATGAATGCCCAGGTCATCGGTATCTCGGCGCAGGACATCGGCAGTCACGACGAGTTCGCCGGCAAGCACGGTTTCGAGTTCCCGCTGCTGGCCGACACCGACAAGGCCGTCGCGGGGCTGTACGGCACGCTGGGACCGATCGGATTCCCGCGCCGCAGCGTGTTCATCGTCGATGGTGATGGCGTGGTTCGCTATGCGCATCGCGCCATCGCAGGGCTCACGTTCCGACCGGTCAAGGAACTGATCGGCGAATTGGAGAAGATCACACGTTGATGCGGTCCGCGCACTAAGGTTCGAACCTGTGTTCGCCAACAGCGCCGCCGCTCGATCGTCCTCGTCGGCCTGTCGGGTGCTCGGTATCGACCCAGGGCTGACCCGGTGCGGGTTCGCCGTGGTCGACGGACGAGGGGCCCGCACCGCGGTGGCGATCTCGCTCGGTGTCATCACGACGCCGAAATCCGACCCGCTCCCGGCCCGTCTCGCCGCGCTCCGCACGGAGTTCACCGATCTCATCGCCGAGTTCCGGCCCGATGTGGTGGCCGTCGAGCAGGTCTTCTTCCAGGTGAACGTCCGCACCGCGATGAGCGTCGGACAAGCGAGCGGCCTGGCGCTCGCCGAGGCATCGCTCGCCGGGTGCGAGGTCGTCCAGTACACGCCCAACCAGGTCAAAGACGCAGTCGCCGGCTGGGGTGGCGCTGACAAGCTGCAGGTCCAGAAGATGGTCCAGGCGCGGCTGAACCTGTCGGCATTGCCGAAGCCGGCCGACGCCGCTGACGCGGCAGCCCTGGCGCTGTGCCACCTCGCGATGTCCCCGCTCAGCCACCGGGCCCGGGGTGTGGAGGCGTCGGCATGATCGGATCGCTCCGCGGCGCGGTGCTGGAACGCAACACCGATGGCTCGGTGCTGCTCGAGGTCGGAGGTGTCGGCTATCTCGTCACGGTGTCGAGCCGGGTGCTCGCCGAACTGGAGCCCGGCACGCCGGTGTTCCTGTACGTCCACCATCACATCCGCGAAGACGCACAGACCCTGTACGGATTCGCGTCCCGCGACGACCGCTCGACGTTCCAGGCCCTGATCGCCACCCATGGCATCGGGCCGGCGCTTGGCTGTGGCGATCTTGGCCACGCATCCGCCGGCAGCGCTGTTCGATGTCGTCTCCAACAACGATGTCGGCGCACTGACACTGGTGCCGGGGATCGGCAAGAAGACCGCCGAGCGGCTGATCATCGAGTTGCGCGACCGGTTGTCCGTGCCCGTGCTCGACAGCGGCGACGGTGGCTCGGTGTCGGCGGTGGCAGACGTCCGCGATGCGCTCGCCGGACTCGGCTACGGCACCGACGAGATCCGTGACGTCCTTCGCGAACTGCCCGACCGGCGCCGATTCGTCGACGCTGCTGCGCGACGCGTTGAAGATGCTGGGTGCTCGCCGTGCGTGACGAGTTCCTCGACCCGGGTATCGGCGGGGTCGACGACGATGTCGTCAGCGCCGAGATCGAGCTCGAGGCGGGCCTGCGCCCGCGGGCGCTCGACGAGTTCGTCGGGCCAGCGCGAACTGAAGGAGCACCTCCGCATCGTGCTCGAGGCGGCCCGCAAGCGTGAGCAGCCAGTCGATCACCTGCTGTTCGCCGGCCCACCCGGGCTCGGCAAGACCACGTTGGCCGGCATCGTGGCCACCGAGATGGGCGTGCACCTGCACGTCACCTCGGGTCCGGCGCTCGAGCGCGCCGGCGACCTCGCCGCGATCCTGACCAAGCTCGAAGACGGCGACGTGTTGTTCATCGACGAGATCCACCGGCTGTCGCGAGCGGTCGAGGAGATCCTGTACCCGGCGATGGAGGACTTCCAACTCGACATCGTGGTCGGCAAGGGGCCGGCAGCGTCGAGCATCCGGCTCACGATGCCGCCGTTCACGCTGGTCGGTGCCACGACCCGGCACGGGCATGATCACCGGTCCGTTGCGCGACCGGTTCGGGCTCGTCGCCCGGCTCGACTACTACGAGGACGACGAGCTGCGGGCGATCGTCGAGCGCGCCGCAGGCATCCTCGGCGTGCACATCGACCGCGACGGCGCCTGGGAGATCGCGCGTCGATCCCGTGGCACGCCTCGCATCGCGAATCGTCTGCTGCGACGTGTGCGTGACTTCGCCGAGGTGCGCCACGACGGCATCGATCGACGCCACCGTCGCACGCGAGGGACTCGCCCTGTTCGGTGTCGACGACCGCGGGCTCGACAAGGTCGACCGAGCGATCCTCACGGCGTTCTGCACACAGTTCAACGGCGGTCCGGTCGGCCTGTCGACGGTTGCGATCAGCGTCGGCGAACAGCCAGAGACGGTCGAGGACGTCTACGAGCCGTTCCTGATCACGCAGGGGATGATTGCCCGTACGCCTCGCGGGTCGAGTCGTGCTCGACGCAGCGTACGAGCATCTCGGGCTCGCCCCGCCCCGCCGCCGCACCGGGCTCGCTCTTCGACTGATCGGCTCCCTCGTCGCCCCCGCCCATGCGACGGTCGTAACCTGCCGTCGTGCAGATCGCCGACTTCGACTACGAGTTGCCGGACGATCGGATCGCGCAGACGCCGATCGAACCCCGCGACGGGGCCAAGTTGCTCGTCGATCGCGGGAACGCGGTCCCCGGAGCACCGTCTGGTGCAGCGACCTTCCGGAGCTCCTCCGCGAGGGCGATCTGCTCGTGCTGAACGAGACCCGGGTGATCCCCGCTCGTCTGCGGCTGCGGCGGGCAACCGGTGGAGCAGCCGAGGTGCTGCTGCTCGAACCTGGGACGCCGACCGGCGCACGTGGGAAGCGCTCGTACGTCCCGGCGGCAAGCTCGCCGTCGGCGAGATCTTGGAGGCGGACGAGCTGCCGCTCGTGCGGATGGGCGAGCGGACCCCGGCCGGCGACACGTTCTGGGTGGAACTCGTCGGTGACGACGACCCGGTCGTGCTGCTGGACCGTCACGGTGAGATGCCACTGCCGCCCTACATCTCCGAGCGTCTCGGTGATCCCGATCGGTACCAGACCGTGTTCTCCGCGAACGCCCGGATCCGCAGCCGCCCCGACCGCGGGCCTGCACTTCACGGGCGAGCTGTTCGATCGACTGGCCGCACGAGGAATCGCCACGGCGACGGTCGAACTCGTCGTCGGGCTCGACACGTTCCAACCGATCAGCACCGACGATCCGCTCGATCATCCGATGCACACCGAGCGTTACCGGGTCCCGCCCGAGACGGCCCGCGGCATGTCGCACGGCCCGGCGAGTCGTCGCCGTCGGGACCACCGCGGTGCGGGCGTTGGAGTCCGCGGCCCGTTCGGGCGAATCGTCGAGGACGGACCGATCTGTTCATTCATCGGGGCTTCGACTGGCAGGTGGTCGACCTGATGATGACCAACTTCCACCTGCCCAAGACGACCCTGTTGATGATGATCGACGCCTTCGTCGGCCCGCGCTGGCGTTCGCTGTACGAGCACGCGCTGGCCGATGACTACCGCTTCTTGTCCTTCGGCGACGCGATGTTGCTCGACCGACGCGCCGATGCACGGCATCTCGGTGGTCTGAGTCCCGCTCTCCGGGACCCGCCGCACCGAGATCGCCGGTACCGTCGTGCGATGTATCCGGTCAGCTTCGAAGTCGATGCGCTCGACGGAGCCGCGCCGGCGGGGACGGCCACGACCGCTCGCGGCACCTACACGACGCCGCTCTTCATGCCGGTCGGCACCCGAGGGGCGATCAAGTACCTCAGTGCCGACGACTACGGCCGAATCGGCGCCCAGATCGTGTTGGGCAACACCTACCACCTCATGCTCCGGCCCGGGGGCCGACCTCGTCGAGCGGTTCGGTGGCTTGGGCCGGTTCTCGGGCTGGGACGGCCTGACGCTCACCGATTCCGGTGGATTCCAGGTGTTCTCACTCGACCCCAAGGTCGACGACGATGGCGTCACGTTCAAGAGCACCTACGACGGCTCGTCGCACCGGTTCACGCCAGAGATCGCTGTCGACGTCCAGCAGCGAATCGGCGCCGACATCGCCATGGTGCTCGACGTGTGTCCGCCGTTGCCGAGCCCGCCCGAGGCGATACGAACGGCAGTGGAACGGACGACGAACTGGGCAGAGCGTGCGAGGGAGGTCCACACCCGCGCCGATCAATCGCTGTTCGGCATCGTGCAGGGCGGGATCAGCGAGACGATGCGTCGCGAGAGCGCCCAACAGTTGGTGGAGATCGGCTTCGATGGCTATGGCATCGGGGGGTTGTCGGTGGGGGAGACCCGCGAGGAGATGCTGCCCGCCCTCGCCGCGGCCCTCGAGCACCTTCCTGCGGATCGACCCCGCTATCTGATGGGAGTCGGGGATCCGGCCTCGCTCGTGGAAGCCGTTGCGCTCGGCGTCGACCAGTTCGACTGTGTGATGCAGACCCGCCTCGGTCGTCATGGCACCGCGCTCACCTCGACCGGGCGGTTCCAGGCCAAAGCAGCTCGCAACGCCGAACTCGACGAGCCCCTCGATCCCACCTGTGCATGCGAGGTCTGCGCACGCCACAGCAGGGGCTACGTGCGCCATCTGCTCCAGGTCGGCGAGCCCACCGCCTCGCGTCTCTCGTCGATCCACAACGTCGCCTGGACGATCGCGCTCATGGCGTCGATGCGTGACGCCATCGAGGCAGGCACGTTCGAGTCGTTGCGCCGTTCTGTTCTCGACGTCTGGGGATGACCGGCGCCGGCCCCAGTTGGCAGATAGGCTCGCTCGCCGTCATGTCCTCGCACCCCATCATCGCACTGTTCGCCCAAGAGTCGTCCTCTGGCGGCGGTGGCGCCATCATCCAGCTCGGGATCCTGCTGCTGATCCCATTCGCCATGTATTTCTTCATGATCCGGCCGCAACGCCGCCGGATGCGCGAGACCCGAAGAACTGCAGCGTTCGATCCAGGTCGGCGACGAAGTGATCACGACCTCGGGTGTCTACGGCACCATCACCGGCGAGGACGGCGACAGCCGCTTCTGGCTCGAGATCGACGATGACGTGCAGATTCGCATCGCGCGAGCGGCGATCTCGGGCAAGTCGTCACTCGACGAAGACGACGAAGCCGACGATTCCGACGCCGACGACACCGTGTCGGCCACCACCGATGACGACGACTGACCGGGCCTCATGAAACGCCGTCTCTGGACCTCGTTGATCGGCGTGGTGCTGATCGTGCTGGTCACGCTGGGCTTCAACATCGCCACCGACAACACGCCGATCCTCGGTCTCGACCTGCAAGGCGGTGTCTCGGTGATCCTGGCGCCGACCGAGCCGGCGACGCCCGAGGAGCTCACCGTCATCCGCGACCAGATCAGGTCGGAGCTGGAGCGCCAGGGCATCGCCGAGCCCGACGTTCGTGTGCAGGGTGACACGATCGTGGTCGACCTCCCGGGCGTGCGCGATCAGCAAGAGGCACTCAGTGCGGTCGACGTGTCGGGTGTGGTCGAACTGCGCCCGGTGCTGAATCCGGCCAGCTGTCAGCCCGTCGACGCCACGCCGGTCGGCCCCGTGGTCGGCGGTGCGACCACCGATGGGTCGGGGAGTGAACCGCAGGGTCTTCGTCGCCCGCAGGCGCCACTCGACAGCGTCCCTGCCGACACTGTCCCGACCGACACCGTCCCGACCGACACCGTCCCGACCGACAGCGTGCCGACCGATTCGGTCGTGCCGGTTCCGGTCAACGAGCCGGTGCCGACGCAGACTGCCACTCCGGGCGCCGAGATCGTCCCCACCCGAGACGGATCCGCCGAGTGTCTCGGGCCCGCACAAGGGACTGGCGAGGTCTTCGAGCGGGGCAGCGCCGAACCCACGCTCGACGCCTCGCAGGGCTGGGGCGTCAGCGTCGACCTGCGCGGCGGCGACGGTCGTGACACCTGGAACAACCTCGCCAGCCAGTGCTTCAGCCGCACACCGACCTGCCCGACGCAGCGTCTGGCCATCGTGCTCGACAGCGTCGTGCAGTCAGCTCCCACGGTCAACGAACCGAACTTCACCGACGCAGTGTCGATCAGCGGAAGTTTCACCCAGTCCGAGGCCGAGGACCTCGCCTCGGTGCTCAACCGTGGCGCGTTCCCCGTCGAGGTCGAAGCTCAAGAAGCACGCACCGTGTCGCCCTCGGCTGGTTCCGACTCGCTGCAGGCGGCGATCGTCGCCGGACTCGTGGGGCTGGTGCTCGTCCTGGCGTTCCTGATCGTCTACTACCGTTGGCTTGCTCTGGTGATCGTCGGCGGCATCACCGTGTGGGCGGGCATGGTGTTCTCGATGGCATCGTTCGTCTCCGGTTGGACCAACTACGCCTTGAGCCTCGCCGGCGTCACTGGCATCATCGTCGCCATCGGCGTCACCGTCGACAGCTACGTGGTGTTCTTCGAGCGGATCAAGGACGAACTCCGCAACGGACGCACGATCAAGAACGCGGCGCCACGCAGCTTCAAGATGACCTGGCGCACGATCTGGTCGGCCGACGTCGTCTCGCTGATCGCTGCCGGGATCCTGTTCTCGCTCAGTGTCGGCTCGGTGCGCGGCTTCGCCCTCTACCTCGGTCTCACCACGATCTGCGACCTCTTGGTGTGCTACTTCTTCACGCGACCGGCTGTACTCCTGCTCGCTCGCAGCAAGCTGATGGCCGAGCGTGAGACGGTGCTCGGCATGAAGGTGGCAACGGCATGACACTCGACACGAGCGTCTCTCGAACCGGGCTCGGACGAGTCTTCCGCGGTCAGACCGCGATCGACTTCTACGGCAAACGCAAGTTCGGCTTCATCCTGGCTGCCGTCGCTGTCGTGGTGACCTTCGGGTCGCTCTTCACCCAAGGCCTGAACCTCGGGCTCGACTTCGAGGGCGGTGACGCCTGGGACATCCCTGCCAGCGAGACCTTCGGTGTCGACGAGGCGACCGACGTGCTGAGCGCCAACGACGTGTCGACCAGTGGCGCCCGCATCCAGCTGCGCAGCTCCGAGACATCGGATGTCGTCACCGTGCAGGTCGAAGAACTCCCTCGCGAGCAGGCCGCGGCGGTCACTGCCGACTTCGCCGAGGCGGCGGGCGTCAGCGTCGACGAGATCAGCTTCTCGTTCACCAGCTCCACCTGGGGCGCCGAGATCACCGAGAAGGCCGTGCGGGCCCTGGTGATCTTCCTGATCGTCGTCGCGATCTTCATCTCGCTGCGATTCGAATGGCGAATGGCCGTGGCCGCCATTGCGGCGATGGTCAACGACGTGATCGTCGCGGTCGGCGTGTACTCGGTCTTCCAGTTCGAGGTCACGCCCGCAACCGTGATCGCCTTCCTCACGATCCTCGGCTACTCGCTCTACGACACGATCGTGGTCTTCGATCGCGTCAAGGAGAACGAGGGCCGCTTTGCCAGCACCAAGATGCCGTACGAGGACATCGTCAACATCTCGATGAACCAGGTGATGGTGCGCTCGCTGCTCACCAGCTTCTCGTCGATCCTGCCGGTGATCTCGCTGCTGATCCTCGGATCTGGTGTGCTGGGTGCGGTCGCCCTCCGCGAGTTCGCCTTGGCGCTGCTGGTGGGCATGATCTCCGGTGTGTACTCCTCGATCTTCATCGCGACGCCGTTGCTCGCCGTCTTGAAGTCGAAGACGAAGTCGGGTAAGACGTCGCGGCGTCAACGCCTGCTGGGCGACGACCTCCGAGCTGCCGTGATGGGCGCCGGGGTCACCGGTCGGATTCCCGAGGACACACCGCACGCCGACTCCGAGGACCGGCGCGACACCTCAGAACGCGAGCCGGTCACCGCCGGGGCTGCGGCGACATCCGGAGCGACCGCCCCGGCGCAGGCCGACCGCCTGTTGTCGCATCCTCCGCGTCCACGCAAGAAGAAGCGTCGCTGATCGACCAGCGCGTCATCGTCGAGCGCAGCTGGCGACGGTAACCTCCGACCATGGCAGGCGACCCCCCAACCGATCGTTCGGGCGACCATCGAGCACTGCGCAGCTTCGTTCGCGACATCAGGGACTACCCGACCGAGGGCGTCACGTTCCGTGACATCACGCCGCTGTTGGGTGATGCCACCACGTTCACCGCCGCGGTGAACGGCTTGGTCGACGAGTTCGCAGGTTCCTCCGTCGACCGTGTCGTCGGGGTCGAGGCTCGCGGGTTCATCTTCGCCTCTGCCGTCGCCTATCGCATCGGTGCCGGCTTGGTCCCGGTGCGCAAGCCGGGCAAGTTGCCCTGGGCTGTCGTGCGGGAGGAGTACGACCTCGAGTACGGCTCGGACAAGCTGGAGATCCACCGCGATGCGATCCATCCGGGAGAACGGATCCTGATCATCGATGACGTGCTCGCCACCGGTGGTACTGCGGCAGCCACCGCCCGGCTCGTCGAGACGCTCGGCGGGGCGATCGCCGGGCTCGGCTTCGTGATCGAACTCGACGAGCTCGGCGGACGAGCCCAGCTGGGGGAGCGCCCCGTGAAGTCGCTCCTGCACTACTGAGGCCACCGCAGTGGGGACCGTCGACCGTGTGCTCCCGTGGAGGCGCCAACACGTCGAGGTCGCGAACTCCGAACTGACCCCGCTGCTCGCGTCGTATCGCCGTCGGCATCCGAAGTCGCCGGTCTCCACCATCAGCCGGGCGTACCGGGTCGCCGCCGATGCCCACCAGTCGCAGATGCGATCCAGTGGAGAGAGCTACATCAACCACCCGCTCGCAGTCGCTCAGATCGTTGCCGACATCGGTCTCGACGAGATCTCGGTCACCGCCGCGCTCCTCCACGACGCCGTGGAGGACACCGAGATCACCGTGGCCGACGTCGAGCGGGATTTCGGCGCCGAGGTGGCGGCGATCGTCGACGGCGTCACCAAACTCGAGAGGATCCGCTTCGACTCACGCGAGGAGCAGCAGGCCGCCAGCATGCGCAAGATGTTGGTCGCGATGGCCAAGGACCTGCGCGTGCTCGTCATCAAGCTCGCCGATCGTTTGCACAACATGCGCACCATCGCTGCGATGCCACTCGAGAAGCAGCAGCGCATCGCTCAGGAAACGCTCGACATCTACGCTCCGCTCGCGCACCGCCTCGGCATGCAGGAGATGAAGCAACAGCTCGAGGACCTGGCGTTCGCCTCGCTCCACCCGAAGCGGTTCGCCGAACTCGACCATCTCGTGTCGAGCCGGACGCCCGAACGTGACCTCTACCTCGCCAAGACCCTCGCCGAGGTGCGGGCCCGTCTCGACGAACTCGGGATCCAAGCCGAGGTCACCGGCCGGGGCAAGCACCTGTGGAGCATCTACGAGAAGATGGTGGTGAAAGGTCGCGAGTTCGACGAGATCTTCGACCTGATCGCCATCCGTGTCGTCGTCGAGTCGATGAAGGACTGCTACGCCGCGTTGGGTTCGATCCACGGGCGCTGGCGTCCGGTCGTGGGTCGGTTCAAGGACTACATCGCGATGCCCAAGTTCAACCTCTACCAGAGCCTGCACACCACGGTCATCGGGCCGGCCGGCAAGCCGATCGAAGTGCAGATCCGCACGGTCGAGATGCACCAGCGCGCCGAGTGGGGCGTGGCAGCGCACTGGGCGTACAAAGAGGGGAGCGAGCAGCCGGCCGACATCGACTGGTTGAGCCGGATCATCGACTGGCAGGAAGAGGTCTCGGATCCGGCGCAGTTCATGCAGAGCCTGAAGACCGACCTGGAACAGGACGAGGTGTTCGTGTTCACGCCCAAGGGACGGGTGATCACACTGCCGGTCGGCTCGACCACCGTCGACTTCGCGTACGCCGTGCACACCGAGGTCGGTCACGCGTGCATCGGGGCCAAGGTCAACGGCAGGCTGGTGTCGCTCGATCATGTGCTGGCGAGCGGTGACAACGTCGAAATCTTCACGTCCAAGGTCGAGACCGCCGGACCGTCGCAGGACTGGCTGGCGTTCGTGGTGTCACCTCGGGCCCGCAACAAGATCCGGCAGTGGTTCAGCCGCGAGCGGCGCGTCGACATGGTCGAAGCCGGTCGCGACGATCTCGCGTCCGAGATGCGGCGCGAGCGGCTGCCGGTCCAACAGGTGTGGAAGTCATCCGAGCTCGAAGCGGTCGTCACCGAACTCAGCTACGTCGATCTCGATGCGCTGTTGGCAGCGATCGGCGAACACCACGTGTCGGCCAAATCCGTCGCCCAGCGTCTGGCGCGGGCGTTCCACGGTGATGCGGGCGAGCAGCTTCCCTCGACCGTCGCCGCCCCACGGCGTGAAGGTGGCGACGGTCATCGCACGTCGATCGGCGTCCACGTCGAGGGTCTCGACGATGTGCTGGTGCGCCTGGCCAACTGCTGTACGCCGGTGCCCGGCGATTCGATCATCGGATTCGTCACCCGCGGCCGCGGCGTCAGCGTGCATCGCTCCGACTGCGCGAATGCCGCCTCGCTCAGCGCCGAGCAGGCCACCCGGATGATCGAGGTCGAATGGGACGGCGACGAGCGCCCGGGACGCACGTTCGTCGCCGGGGTCGAGGTGGTGGCGCTCGATCGGTCGCGACTCCTGCGTGATGTCACCAACGCACTGGCCGACCATCACGTCAACATCCTGTCGTGCCAGACCGTCACCGGTACCGACCGGGTCGCGAAGATGCGCTTCGAGTTCGAGTTCGCCAACCCCGGCTACCTCGACGCCGTGATCCGCACGATCAAGTCGGTCGACTCGGTCTACGACGCATATCGCCTCATCCCCGGAGCAGTCACGCCGGTAGCCTGATCGGCCGTGCCAGCGTTCCAGACCAGTCCCGGCATGCGGGACATCCTCCCGCCCGAGAGCGGCCGCTGGCGCCGCTTCACCGACGTGTTCGCCGATGTGGTGGAACGTGCTGGTTACGGCCAACTGATGACCCCACTGCTCGAGGATCTGGGCGTGTTCACCCGGATCGGCGACGCGACCGACGTCGTCACGAAGGAGATGTACGACTTCGTCGACAAGGGCGACCGCCACATCGCGCTGCGTCCGGAGATGACCGCCAGTGTCTGTCGAGCCTTCGCCGAGCATCGGCCGACCACCCCGTGGAAGGTCTTCTACTCGGGGTCGAACTTCCGGTACGAGAAGCCCCAGCGTGGGCGTTATCGCCAGTTCGATCAGGTCGGCATCGAAGTGCTCGGGGCCGACGATCCGAATCTCGACGTCGAGATCATCGCGCTCGCCTGGGAGTTCTACGCCCGGCTCGGTCTGCGTCAGGTGAAGCTGATCGTCAACAGCCTCGGTGAACCGGACGACCGCGCCCGCTACGTCGAGGCCCTGCGCATGCACTTCATCGCAGCTGGTGACGGGCTGAGCGAGCAGAGCAGGACGACGCTGGAGCGCAATCCCCTGCGGGTGCTCGACTCGAAGCGTGACGTCGACCAACCGCACATCGACGCCGCTCCGCAGATCGGTGAGTTCCTCAGCGTGGAAGCGGCGGACCACTTCGAGTCGGTGCTCGCCGGCCTGCGAGCGCTCGACATCCCGTTCACCATCGAGGCCAAGCTCGTACGCGGTCTCGACTACTACCGGCGAACGATCTTCGAGTTCCAGGGGGGCACGCTCGACTCGGCCCAGAACGCCCTCGGCGGCGGCGGGCGCTACGACGGGCTCGTCGAGGCCCTCGGCGGCCCGGCCACGCCCGGCGTCGGTTTCGCCCTCGGTGTGGACCGGACGTTGCTGGCCTGCGACGACGAGGGCGTGTTCACTGCCGATCCCGTGGTCCTCGATGCCTTCGTGGTCGACGTCACGGGAGGCCTCCAGGCGGTGGCGATCACGGCGGAGCTGCGAGGCGCCGGCTTCGCAGTCGATCGCGGCTACGACGATCGGTCGATGAAGGCCCAGATGAAGCTCGCCAACCGCAGCGGCGCTCGCTTCGCGCTGATCGTCGGTGACGACGAAGTTGCCGCTGGCACGGTCGTCGTCAAGCCGATGCACGGCGACGGCGACCAGATCGCCGTGCCGCGTTCGAAACTCACCTCCCATCTCGTAGTCCATCCCGACCAGAATTGATCCAGAATCATGAGCGACCACTCCACCTCTCCCAGCGCGACGAGCATGCGCACCCACCTGTGCGGCGAACTGCGCAGTGACGACATCGGCCGGACCGTGAGCGTCTGCGGCTGGGTCGGCCGCCGGCGCGAGCACGGTGAGCACCTCGCGTTCGTCGATCTTCGCGACCATTCCGGCATCGTCCAGTGCGTCGTCAACGACGACGTCGATGTCCGCAGCGAGTACGTACTGCGCGTGACCGGTACGGTGCGCGCCCGGCCCGAGGGCACCATCAACGAGGGCCTGCCGACCGGTGAGGTGGAGATCGGCGACTGCCAGGTCGAGATCCTTCGGCAGGCCACCCCGCCGCCGTTTCCCATCGATGCCCGTGCCGATGACGTCGACGAGAACGTGCGCCTCCAGCATCGCTACCTCGACCTTCGCCGCGAGCGCATGCAGAAGAACCTGCGTGTCCGCTCGAAAATCAACGCTGCGATTCGCAACGCCATGGATGTGCAGGGGTTTGTCGAAGTCGAGACGCCGATGCTCGTTCCGTCCACACCGGAGGGTGCCCGGGAGTTCCTCGTCCCGTCACGCAAGGAGCCGGGTTCGTTCTATGCGTTGCCGCAGTCGCCACAGCTGTTCAAGCAGCTCCTCATGGTCGCTGGTGTCGATCGCTACTACCAGATGGCGCGCTGCCTGCGCGACGAAGACCTCCGTGCCGACCGTCAGTACGAGTTCATGCAGCTCGACATGGAGATGAGTTTCGTCACCCAGGACGATGTGCTCGACGCCGTGAGCGAGGCCGTGCTCGACGCGGTCGAGGCAGCGACGGGGGAGCGACCGCCGGCGATCGAACGCATCACCTGGCACGAGGCCATGGATCGCTACGGCATCGACAAGCCCGATCTCCGCTTCGGGCTGGAGCTCACGGAGCTGACGTCGATCTTCTCGAGCACGGAGTTCAAGGCCTTCGCCGGCGCCGGCGCGATCAAAGGCATCCGGGTGCCAGGCGCCGCCTCCGAGTACGGCCGCAACCAGCTCGACAAACTCACCGATCGGGCCAAGTCGCTGGGCGCGAAGGGCCTGGTGTGGCTGAAGGCCACCGACGACGGCTTCGACTCACCCGTTGCGAAATTCCTGTCCGATGACGAGGCCGCTGCGGTTCGAACCACGATGGGCGCCGAGTCTGGCGACCTGATCCTGATCGTCGCCGACGAGTGGATGACCACCTGCGAGGTGCTCGGCACGCTGCGCAACGACCTCGGTCGCCCACCGGTCCACGAGGGGCCGTACCGCTTGGCCTGGGTGGTCGAGTTCCCGCTGTTCGTCGGTGTCGACAAGGAATCGGGTCGTCCGAAGCCTGGACACCATCCGTTCACCACGCCTCATCCCGACGATCTCGACAAGATCGAGACCGATCCGCTGTCGGTGCGCTCGATCGCGTACGACCTCGTCTTCAACGGTTGGGAGCTCGGTTCTGGCTCGATCCGAATCCACGAGCCGCAGCTCCAGCGTCGGGTGTTCCAGGCGCTCGGCATCTCCGACGAGGAGGCCGAGCGCAAGTTCGGGTTCTTCCTCAACCCGTTCGAGTACGGAGCACCGCCCCACGGCGGGTTCGGTCTGGGTCTCGACCGCCTGGTGGCGATTCTCGCGGGCGAGGAGAACATCCGCGAGGTGATCGCCTTCCCCAAGACCCAGTCCGGCGCCGATCCGATGACCAACTCGCCGATTCCGGGCGACCCCAAGGCGATGGCCGAGCTCGGTCTCAAGATCCTCCCACCGGCCACCTGACCGTCAGACAGCTCGTCTGCCAGGATGAGCCGATGAGTTTCGACACAGCGATCACCCGTGACGGCGACACATTGGTCGGCCCCGTGCGAGCACCGGCGCAGATGCTGGCCGAGCAGGAGTACGCGGGCCACACCAGTGTCCACGACGACGAGACGGCAGCGAAGCTCGGTTTGGCGGGGGCGCCGATCGAGGGCCCGACGCACTTCAGTCAGGTCGACCCGCTGGCAGTCGAGCGTTGGGGTCGAACATGGTTCGAGCGCGGGTGCGTCAGCTCACACTTCCTCAACATGGTGGTCGAGGGTGAGGAGGTGAGAGCTTCATTCGAACCGGTCACCGCGACGCTGGCCCGCATCGCCGCCGAGAAGCCCGATGCGACACCGGTGCTGACCGGTACGGCATCGATCGGACGTGACGATGCGACCGAACTGGACGAGCGTCGTCAGCGCGGACTGGGTGATCCGGGCCAGCTGTACATCGTCGACCAACTCGAGATCGGGATGCAGGTGAGCGTGCCCGAGCCGGTGACGATGGGGTTCGACGACCGCAACGGGAACCTCTACCCGTTCACGCTGTCTCAGAAGCTCGAGCGGATCACCGAGTGCTCGTCGTGGTACCGACCCGACGGTGACAGTCCGTGGGGGCGCCCGATCGTGCCGACGGAGATGATCAGTGTGATCGCTCACCAGTCGAATGCCCACTTCCCGGTACGGGGCCCGGCGATCGGGCTGTTCATCGACCTCGAAGTGCGATTCGTCGACGGTCCGGTGTTCGTGGGCCAGCCCTACCTGGTCGACCACACGCTCGTCGGGGTGGGCCAGACAAAGCGGGTCGAGTCGTACTGGACCGAGACGACGCTCACCGACGCCGAAACCGGTGCTCACGCCGCCACCGTGCTGCTCCATCAAGGCGTCTTCAAGGCCTCGTACGCCGAGTACCCCGCCTGAACCACCAGGTCAGCGTTCTTCGGGATAGACGACACCGAGTTGGGAGCGGAGGTCGTCGAGGAGTTCCATCGTCGAGACGGTGGTGGCGAGGGGGATCACGTCGCTCTCCCGGTGGCCCTCGCGGATGCGCTGCATCGCATGAGCGGCTTCGTGGGCGAGGCCCTGATGGGGCATCTCCACGTGGGCGGGCTCCTCGCCGGTGACCCGCACGGTGAAGCCCGTCGGGAACCAGAAGGGCGCATCGACGTCGATGCGTCCCAGCGTGCCGTACACCGAGGCTCGCAGGCTGGTCATCATGTCGAGGGACGTGTGGAACACGCCGAGCGTCCCGCCGGCGAACGTGACGACGCCTCCCACGGTCGCATCGACCCCGGTGTCGCCGAGCGTCCCGCTCACCTGAGCCCCGATCGGGTCGCCGGCCAGGAATCGGGCGAACGTGATCGGGTAGATGCCGATGTCGAGCAGTGCGCCGCCGGCGAGATCGATGCGTCGGTGACGGCCGGCAGGATCGGTCACGGGAATGCCGAAGTTGGCCTCGACGACCTTCAGTTCACCGATCTCGCCGTCGAGCACTCGCTGGCGGATGTCGACCACTGCGGGGATGAACCAGGTCCACATCGCTTCCATCAGGAACCGATCGTTGCGTCGGGCTGCCTCGACCATCTCACGGGCTTGTGCGGCGTTGACGGCGAACGCCTTCTCGCAGAGCACGTGCTTGCCGGCGTCGAGCGCAGCGATCGCCATGGCGTGGTGGTGGCTGTGGGGTGATGCGATGTAGACGATGTCGACGTCATCGTCGGCCCAGAGTGCCTCGTAGCCACCATGCGCTCGGGCGATTCCGAACCGCTGGGCGAAGGCGTCGGCGGACTCCTGGGTTCGCGAGCCGACCGCCACGATCTCGGCATCGGGCAGCGTGCGCAGCGCCTCGCACATGCTCGCAGCGATCGATCCGGTCGCGGCGATGCCCCAGCGAAGCGGGATCAGGTCGGGAGTGTGGTCCATGGCCGAACGCTAACAATCGCACCGAGCTCCGGCAGTTGCCCGGTCCTCGACCACTGTCGAAGCAACTCTGAGACACCCCGGCTCTACGGTGGTGGACGACCGACTCCTCCCGACGGAATCACCACCCGAAGGAGCAACCATGAACGACCGTGACGAGCCCGCAGCGCTCAGCAATCTCGCCGTCATCCGCGGCACCGTGCCCAGCGAACCCCACACACGGGAGCTCCCCGCCGGCGGGGAGGTCGTGCAGTTCGACGTGACCACGAGGATCGTGACCAACGGGCACGAGTCGAACGTCTCGGTGCCGATCGCCTGGAACGATCCGACTTCAACGCAGCTCGGTGTCGTCGTGCCGGGCGCCGAACTGGTCGTGGTCGGCACGGTACGGCGGCGGTTCTTCCGCGTTGGCGGGGCAACCCAGAGCCGAACCGAGGTCGTCGCCGACGCCGTGATCCCGGCCCGGCGGCGCAAGGGCGTCACCGCTGCGCTGCGCGACGCTGCCGACCGCCTGCACGGCGGAGGGGCCTGAGGTCTCCGGACTCTGCCGTTGGTCGGCGCCTCAGACGAGACTGCGGATCACCAGGCCGGTGCGGAGCTTCGGCGTGAAGAACGTCGACTTCGGCGGCATCAACGCGCCTTCGCGGGCGGTGCGCTCGATCTCGGCGACGCTGACGGGGCGGATCAGCACCGCACCAACAGCAGCGCCGGAGGTCACGGCATCGACGACGTGGTCGACACCGTGCTGATAGGTGACGCTGTGCGAGAGGTCGGCGAGCGTGTGTTCGAGCCAAGCGCCGTCGAGCGATCGGACACCGTCGAACACCCCGGAACGGGGACGCAACCACTGTGCGGCACCATCGGGGCCGACGAGGCACAGCACGCCGTCGCCGTCCATCGTGGCGAGCGTGTCGTCGCCTGGTACACCGGCATCGCTGCGCTCGAAGCACGTGTCGAGGGTGGCGACGAGATCGTCGAACGACACCTCGTGATAGAGCCGGTGGATCGCCTCGACCGAGAGTTGGTCGGCGACGAGTTCGCTCACGAACGCCAAGGTGTCGTCGGCGGGGTTCGCCTGGTTGCCGTTCGCGGCGCGCACCTCGTCGCGATAGGTCCGGCTGATGCCGTAGCGGTGATGGCCGTCAGCGATCAGGACATCGTCCGAGCCGACCTTCTGGGCGATCGCTCGGACCCGGTCCGGGTCGGTCACTCGCTCGATGACGTGCTCGACGCCGTCGACGGTGACGGTGGCCACCGGTTCCCCGGGCTCGGCGAGCAACGCGGTGAGACCGCTCGCCAAGGAGAGCCCCCAGACGGGCGACAGATTTGCCTGCGTGGCCCTGGTGAGATCGAGTCGGTCGGTGGAGGCCTTGGGGGTGACGCGTTCGTGGGGAAGGACGCCGCCGGCACCTTCGTCGACCACCTCCAACCCGCCCAACACCCCGGCGATGTCGCGGGCGCTCCCGGAGGCGTCGGTGAACCGCATCCGGTAGATCGTGAACGTCGGGGCGTCGTCGTATGACATCACGCCGGCATCGACCCACTCGCGAAGCGTTGCCGCAGCGGCGTCGTAACGCCCGGTGCCTGACGACTCGCGGGGCACGTCGACGTGGGTGATGTTCCACCGGCTGCGGGCGCCCAGTTCGTCGAGGTCGGCATCGGACAAGACGTCGTAGGGCGGTGCGATCAGGTCGTCGATCAGGGGGTCGCAGTAGCGCAGGGCGGGGAACGGCGTGAAGCGTGGCACGACGACAGGATGTCACGGCAGGGGGCCGCGACTGCAACGATCGCGTCGGTGGACGATTGGGTCGAGGAGATCGACACCGTGCTGTGCGATCTCGACGGTGTGGTCTGGCTGGCTCATCAGCCGATTGCCGGTTCCGTCGAGGCGATCGCCTCGCTGCGAACCAGCGGACGCAGGGTGCTGTTCGTGACCAACAATTCGGCGGCCACCCTCGCTGACCACGAACAGGCACTGGCTGCGGTCGGCATCCCCGCTCGCGGCGACGTCGTGAGTTCGGCCATGGCCGTCACGCAACTCGTGCAGCCGGGCGATCGGGTGCTCGTGGCAGCCGGCCCCGGCGTCGTCGAGGCGCTGACCCAGGCGGCAACCGAGGTCGTGGTCAACACCGGCCGGCCCGTTGTCGGTTCCGTCGATGCCGTCGTGGTGGGGATGCATCGCGACTTCGACTACGACCGGCTGGCCGTTGCGGCCAGCGCGGCGCGTGAATGTGGTCGACTCGTGGGCACCAACACCGACACGACGTACCCGACGCCAGACGGGCTCCTCCCTGGCGGCGGTTCGATCCTGGCCGCCGTCGCGTCAGCATCCGGTGTCGATCCGGTCATCGCCGGCAAGCCCCACCGGCCGCTTGCGTCACTGGTGGCCACGATGCTCGCGACCCCGCAACATCCCTTCAACCCGCAGCGGGTGGTGATGGTCGGCGACCGTCCGGAGACCGACGGGCTCTTCGCTGCCCGACTGGGCTGTCGATTCGCGCTCGTGCGTTCTGGGGTGAGCGCGCTGCGACGCGACGGTGGATGGCGGGACGCCGGTCGATCTCGACGCCGCCGACCTCGCCGAGGTTGCTCGTCGTCTCCTGCGCACCGAGCTGGCCGAGCAGTAGTCTGTCGACATGGCAACAACGACAGTCCAGCGCCTCGTCGATGCAGGGGTCGAGTTCTCCGACCTGTCCCGCAAGCAGGCCGAATCCATCGTCAGAGCGCTCGTGAAGGCCGGCGAGGTCCGGCGGTCCGACGCCGAGAACGCCGTGCAGACCCTGCTCGAACGGGGCCGGGCAACCTCCGATCGGGTCAGTGAGAACGTGCAGCGCGAGGTGTCCAAGCAGATGAGCTGGCTCTCTGAGCGTTTCGACGAACTCGAGGACCGCTTCGAGGAGCTGGCCGAGAAGATCGCCGAACGCGTCAAGACCGAGATCGAGGCCGCGCAGACGTCGACCCCGGCCAAGAAGGCGCCGGCCAAGAAGGCGCCGGCGAAGAAGAAGGCACCAGCGAAGAAGGCGCCGGCGAAGAAGAAGGCACCAGCGAAGAAGGCGCCGGCAAAGAAGAAGGCACCGGCCAAGAAGGCGCCGGCAAAGAAGAAGGCACCGGCCAAGAAGGCTGCCGCCCCTCGCGCCGACAGCTGAGCCCGGGTGGGCGCTCGTCGACGGCTCGACGCCGAACTGGTTCGTCGTGAACTGACGACGAGCCGAACCGAAGCACAGGCACTGATCGCTGCGAATCGGGTGTTGGTGAACGGATCGGTCGCCGACAAGCCAGCGCGTCAGGTCGCCCCGGCCGACGCGCTGGTGATCGACGGTCCACCAGCGCGGTTCGTCGGGCCGCGGCGCCGAGAAGCTCGATCACGCACTCGACGTGTTCGGCGTCGACGTACGCGGACGGCGGGCGCTCGATGCGGGCGCCTCGACCGGCGGCTTCACCGACTGCCTCCTGCAGCGTGGCGCCGATCACGTCGTTGCGCTCGACGTCGGCCACGGCCAACTCCACGAACGGCTGCGGGCCGACCCGCGGGTCACCAACCTCGAACGCCACAACGTGCGCCACGCCGACCTCGAGCAGATCGGCGGGCCGGTCGATGTCGTCGTCGGTGACCTGTCGTTCATCTCCTTGCAGCTGGTGATCCCGACCTTGACCACGCTGTGCCAACCTGGGTCGCCCATGGTGCTCCTCGTGAAACCGCAGTTCGAAGCCGGCCGTCAGGAGGTCGACCGCGGTCGCGGGATCATCACCGACTCAGCAATCCACGAGCGTGTACGAGCCGAGGTCGACGCGGCACTGGTCGCAGCGGGCTGCACCGTCGTCGGGTGGACCGACTCTCCGATCACCGGTGCCGACGGCAACCGGGAGTTCCTGGTGCACGCCACCACGGCACGGGGAGGCACGCCGTGACCAGCCTGGCGGTGGTTGCGCACCACGAACGAACGACGGCGCGTGCGCTCGCCGAGCAGGCGGCCACCTGGTGCAATGACCACGACGTGACGTTCTGGATGCCGGTCGGTGACGCCGAGGCGCTCGATCTCGGTCGGGTGCGCGAGCGTGCGCCCGATTGCCGAAGCCGACTTGGTGCTCAGCCTCGGCGGCGACGGCACGATGCTGCGCAGTGTGCGACTCCTCGAGGGTGCGCCGGTGCCGGTGCTGGGCGTCAATCTGGGCTCGCTCGGATACCTCACCCAGGTCGAACCCGACCGACTCACCGAGTCGCTCGACCGGTTCGTTGCCGGCCCGGAACCGGGTGCATGGAAGCTCGACCGCCGCATGATGCTCGATGTGGCAGTCAACGGCGTCGTCGTCGGCCGGGCGCTGAACGAAGCCGTCGTGGAGAAAGCCGAGTCGGGCCACACCGTCAGGCTGCTGGCGCGGATCGACGGCGAGCCGTTCACCTACTACGCCGCCGACGGACTGATCGTCGCCACGCCGACCGGATCGACCGCCTATTCGCTCTCGGCGCGCGGTCCCGTCGTCTCGCCGCGGCACCGGGCGATGCTGCTCACCCCGGTGTCGCCACACATGCTCTTCGACCGCACCTTGGTGCTCGACCCATCAGAGTTCATCGAGATCGAGGTGTCGGGCCACCGTGCGGCTGAACTGGTCCTCGACGGCCAGCGCGTGGTGCCTCTCGACGATGGCGACGTCGTTTCGTGCACTCCGTCGGATTCCACGGCGAACTTCGTGCGCTTCGGCAACGAGCACTACCACCAGATCCTGAAGGCCAAGTTCGGCCTTGCGGACCGTTGACGCCCAGGGACTGCCGGCATGCTCACCGAACTCCACATCGAGAACCTGGGCGTCATCGAACGCGTCGAGCTGACCTTCGGGATCGGGTTGACCGCCGTGACCGGTGAAACGGGAGCCGGCAAGACCATGCTGGTCGAGGCGATCGAGCTGCTCGTCGGTGGGCGAGCTGACACGTCGATGGTCCGTCACGGTGCCGCCGAGGCCCGAATCGATGGCCGGTTCGTGACCGCGGACGGTGACGAGCGAGTCCTCACGAGGGTGATTCCGGCCGATGGCCGATCGCGGGCGTATCTCGACGGTCGCCTCGCGACGGTGGCATCGCTCGCCGAGGTGGCCGCCGACATCGTCGACCTCCACGGCCAGCACGCTCACCAGTCGCTGTTGTCGACTGCGACGCAACGTGCTGCGCTCGACGAGTTCGGTGGCATCGACCTCGGACCGCTGCGATCGGCCAGAGCCCGACTCACGGAAATCGACGCGGAGCTGGCGGCGCTCGGCGGCGACGAGCGGGCCCGAGCGCGCGAGATCGACTTGTTGCGCTTCCAGGTCGACGAACTCGATGCCGCGGCGATCGTCGACCCCGACGAAGACGCAGCACTCGACGCGGAGGAGACCGTGCTCGCCAACGCGACTGCGCACCGAGACGCGGCGCAAGCAGCGGTGTCCGCACTGGGCGACGACGGGGGAGCGCGTGATGGCGTGGCGACCGCACTCGGCGCGCTCGACCAACGCACACCGTTCGCCGATCAGGCGTCGAGGCTGCGTGACCTGCTGGCCGAACTCGACGATCTCGTCGCGACGGTTCGCGCCGATGGTGAGTCGATCGAAGAAGCCCCCGAACGGCTCGCCCAGATCCGCGAGCGTCGCCAAGACCTCAAGAACCTCCGTCGCAAGTACGGCGACGACCTCGCCTCGGTGATGGTGTTCCACTCCGAGGCGGTCGATCGTCTCGGCGAGCTCGAGGGGTTCGACCAGCGTGCGGCGGAGCTCGACGCCGAGCGCCAGGTGGCGCTCGGGGCCGAACGTGTTGCTGCCGAAGCAGTCGGCCACCAACGGCGTGAGGCTGGCCCCCTGCTGGCGGGTGCCGTCGAGACCGAGCTGCGACGGCTCGCGATGCCACATGCCGCGGTCGGCGTCGAGATCGGCGATCACCTCGACGACCACCCAGGCGACCGCGTGCAGTTCCTGTTGGCGGCCAATCCTGGCTCACCCCTGCTCCCGCTGACACGGGTGGCGTCGGGCGGCGAACTCGCCAGAGCGATGCTTGCGCTGCGGTTGGTGTTGTCGTCAACGACCGCGAGCGGTGCGACGACTCCAGCAGACGGGGGCCGCACGCTGGTGTTCGACGAGGTCGATGCCGGCATCGGCGGCACGGCGGCACAGGCGATCGGTGACGCACTGGGCGAGCTCGGTCGCAGCCATCAGGTGCTGGTCGTGACGCACCTGGCGCAGGTCGCCGCGGCGGCATCCACCCAGATCTCGGTGGCCAAGTCGGTCATCGACGGCCAGACGTTCGCCGACGCGGCATCGATCGCCGGCGACGAACGGGTGCTGGAGATCGCCCGGATGCTCTCGGGCTCCACGAGCGCGTCGGCGCTCGAGCACGCTCGCGAACTGCTTCGCGCGTGACCGCGGGGCCGACATCGCAGCGGTGATCGCAGGGAAGACGCGATGGTGCCGACGCGCGGGGTATGGTGATCTCCCGTCATGGTGTTGCGCGACACCTGAGTGCGACAAGAACGTCGAGACGGAGGAATGGTCGAATGCCGAAGCACATTTTCGTGACCGGAGGTGTTGCCAGCTCGCTCGGCAAGGGGCTCACGGCGTCGTCGCTCGGTCGGCTGCTCAAGCTCCGTGGCCTGCGGGTCACCCTGCAGAAGCTCGACCCCTACATCAACATCGATCCGGGGACGATGAACCCGTTCGAGCACGGTGAGGTGTTCGTCACCGACGATGGCGGCGAAACCGACCTCGATCTCGGCCACTACGAGCGCTTCATCGACGAGAGCCTGTCGCGCAACTCCAACGCAACGACCGGATCGATCTACCAGGCGGTGTTGGCCGCTGAGCGACGCGGGGACTATCTCGGCAAGACCGTGCAGGTCATCCCGCACATCACCGACGAGATCAAGCGTCGCATCCAACGTGTTGCCCACGACGACGTCGACGTCGTGATCACCGAGGTCGGTGGCACCGTCGGCGACATCGAGATCCTCCCGTTCCTCGAAGCGATCCGTCAGTTCCGCAACATGGTCGGCCGCGACAACGTCTGCTACATCCACGTCACGCTGGTGCCGTTCATCGGGCCGTCGGGAGAGCAGAAGACCAAACCCACGCAGCACTCGGTGACCGAACTGCGTAGCCGTGGCATCCAGCCCGACGTCATCGTCTGCCGGAGTGAAGCGCCGCTGTCCGAGGACCTCAAGCGCAAGATCTCGAGCCTGTGTGACGTCGAGGAACGAGCAGTCGTCAACGCTGCCGACGCAAAGAACATCTACGAGCTGCCGCTGATCCTGCACGACGAGGGGCTCGACGACTTCGTGTGCGAGCTCCTGCGGATCGAGGGCGAGCCGGACCTCAGCTATTGGGAGCAGTTCGTCGCCAAGGTCGAGGCCGCCACCACGCCGGTGCGGATCGGCCTGATCGGCAAGTACATCGAGCTGCCCGATGCCTATCTGTCCGTCGTCGAGAGCCTCAAGCACGCCGGCTTCCATCACGGCGCTGACGTCGAGATCGTCTGGATCCAGTCCGAGAGTGTCGAGGGCCTGCTCGCAGCCGGCCAGCTGAATCACCTGGACGGCATCGTCATTCCCGGTGGGTTCGGCTATCGCGGGGTCGAGGGGAAGATCGCTGCGGCCCGGTATGCCCGCGAAGAAGGGATCCCGTGCCTCGGGCTCTGCCTCGGGCTGCAGGCAATGGCCATCGAGTTCGCCCGTGACGTGGTCGGACTCACCGATGCCAACTCCACCGAGTTCGACCCGACCACACACCACCCGGTGATCGACCTGATGCTCGAACAGCGCGGCATCGAGGACAAGGGCGGCACGATGCGTCTCGGTGCCTACTACGCAGTGCTCGCTCCTGGCTCACAGGTCGCCGAGGCGTACGGCGAGCCGGTCGTCAGCGAGCGCCACCGTCACCGCTACGAGTTCAACGAGCGCTACCGCAAGCAGCTCGAGGATTCGGGGCTCTGGTGCTCCGGAACGTCCCCCGACAATCGTCTGGTCGAGTTCATCGAACTGCCGGGTCACCCGTTCTGGGTCGGCACCCAGGCCCATCCCGAGTTCAAGAGCCGGCCCGATCGGCCACATCCGCTGTTCCGTGAGCTGGTCGCCGCTGCGCTCGAGCGCCGTGCGCAGACGCAGCCTGCACCCGACCCCGTTTCCCTCGCTGCACCGGTCGGGGAACCGGCCGACAGCGCTGCCGCGTCGCTCACCTCGTGACGGTCTTCCGCCGGACTTCCGAGCGGACGATCCACGAGGGGTACGTCTGGAATCTCGCACTCGTCGAGTTCGAGGCACCCGACGGGTCGACGTTCACACGCGACATCGTTCGCTCGCCAGGGGCGGTCGGTGTGCTGCCGCTGGTCTTCGACGCCGAAGGAAACCCGTCGGTCGTGCTGGTGTCGCAATACCGGCCACCGTACGAGCGCACCATCATCGAGATGCCTGCGGGGATGCGCGACATCGAGGGTGAGGACACCGCCGAGGTGGCCCGACGCGAGCTGATCGAGGAAGCCGGCCTCCAGGCAGGTGAGCTCGAACTGCTCACCGAGATCCTGCCGTCGCCCGGCATGACGGATTCGGTGACCACCTTGTACCTCGCCACGGGATGCACGTCGGTGCCTCACGACCGTCAGGGGCCCGAGGAAGAGCACATGGAGCTGCTCCATCTGCCGTTGGTCGAGGCGATCGCCATGGTGGAACGCGGCGAGATCGCTGACGCGAAGTCCGTCGTCGCGCTGCTGCTCACCGACCGCCGCCTCCGCGCGTCGGATCACCCGTACGGCTGAACGCAGCGATGGCCCGCTCGATACTGCCGATCGAGGTGGAGGAGTTCCTGTCGTGGATGGTCGCCGAGAAGGGGCGCTCGGCCAACACGATCGCGGCCTACCGGCGAGACCTCGGCGTGTACTGCGAGTGGTTGGCGACCCGACGGTCGACCGTGCTCGACGTGACCCATCAACAACTGGTCGAGTTCGTGGGGCTCGCACGTGCGAGCGGGGCCGCCACCTCGTCGATTGCCCGGCAGCTGGCCGCCATCAGGATGCTGCACCGGTACCTGGCGATCGAGGGCGAACGACGCGACGACCCGGCAGCCGAGCTCGAAGGAGTCCGTGTCCCCTCGGGCATCCCGAAGCCGCTCACCGAAGCGCAGGTCACGAGCCTGCTCGATGCCGTGGTGGTCACCGAGCCGATCCATCGCCGTGACCTCGCACTGATCGAGCTGCTCTACGCCACCGGTGCCCGCATCTCCGAGGCCGTCGGGTTGTCGATCGGCGAGATCGACCTCGACGCCCGCTTGGTTCGCCTGTACGGCAAGGGGGCCAAGGAGCGGATCGTGCCGTTCGGCTCGACCGCTGCCGCCGCGCTCGACGACTGGTTCTCGCCGAGCGGTCGAGCTCGGATCGTCCCTGCTCAGTGGCGAAGCCGCGACGACGCCGAGGCGGTGTTCCTGAACACACGTGGTGGTCGCCTGACGCGCCAGGCGGCGTGGCAGGTGATCAAGAAGTACGGGAGTCGTGCAGGAATCGGTGACGAGCTGTCTCCCCACGTGCTGCGGCACTCGTGTGCGACGCACCTCCTCGACCACGGGGCCGATCTCCGGGTCGTGCAGGAGATGCTCGGTCACGCATCGATCTCCACCACGCAGATCTACACCAAGGTCAGCCAGGAGCGGCTGTGGGACGTGTACCGCTCGTCCCATCCTCGGGCCACACTGAACCGATGAGTGAGGCCAACACGATGCGCGACGCCAACACGGTGAGTGACGCCAACCCGGTGACCGTGGTCTGGCACCTGGTGGCTCGATTCGTGACATCGCTGCCGCCCACCCCACCATCCGTCGACGACGAGGTGTGGGTGGACGAGCACCTGCTCGATGGCGAGCGAACGATCTGGGTGCAGCTGTCGAATCAGGATCGCCGCCACAGCGCAGCGGTCGCACGACGGTTCGTTCAGGCGCGACCGTGGGCGACCCGAGCCGAAATCGCCGGGGCGATCCTCCACGATGTCGGCAAGATCGAGTGCGGGCTCGGCACGTTCGGGAGGGTCGTGGCAACGGTGGTGGGACCCCGCACGAGAGCCTTCGCCGCGTATCACGACCATGAGGCGATCGGCGCCAGCATGGCCGAAGCGGTCGGATCCGACCCAGACACCGTGGACCTGATCGCCCAACGCGGGCCGGCGTTCGAGGCCCTGAATCGTTCCGATCACGCCTGACGAGTCGGCTGGGGAAGCAGACGTCGGACGCGGAGCGTGTTGACGACGGCGCGCAGCGTCATCCACAGCACCAGTCCCGCCCAGATTCCCGCGATGCCGAGTGATGGCGTCGCGAGCACGGCGATCGCAATCGGGAGCACCGCCACGAGGTAGCCGAAGGCCGCGACGCCGAGGAACCAGTAGTCGCCGATGCCGATGAGCACACCGTCGTCGGCGAATGCCACCGCTCCCGGGAGTACCAGCAGTGCAAGGAACAACAGCGCTGAGGTGGCGCGCTCGACAACGGCCGGATCGTCGCTGAACGCGTGGGGGAGGAGCGGCGACGATGCGGCGATCACCACGGCGATCAACGTCGCTGCAACCAGTGACAACCGCACGACGCGCTGGGCGATGTCGGCCGCGCCGTTGCCGTTGTGGCCCAGTTCCTCGGCGACCAGTGTCTGAGCCGGCACCGCAAGGGCGTCGAGCACGAGCGCCAGGAACAGGAACATCGTCATCGCGATCTGATGTGCGGCGAGGGTGGCATCGTCGACGCGGGCGGCGATCGCCGTCGCGCCGGTGAAGACCGCCAGCATCGAGCCGACGCGGAGCAGGAGGTGGCGGCCGGCGGTCAGGAGTGGGGCCATCTCGACCCAGTGGGGCCGTCGATGCCGAGCCGGCTCGAGGCGGCGACGAACGACGACGAGGAACGCGATGCCGGCCCCCGCCTGGGCGATCGTCGTCGACCACGCAGCCCCGGCGATGCCGAGGTCGAAGCCGAACACCAGCACCAACTCGATCACGAGATTGGCCACATTCGACACCACCAGGATCACCAGCGGCGTGCGGTAGTCGGCTGCGCCACGTTGGATGCCCTGGGCCGCCAGTGCAATCAGGACGAACGGGACCCCGAGGGCAGCGATCTGGAGGTACTCGACTGCGAAGTCGAGCACATCACCGTCGGCTCCGAGCGCGGAGGCGAGCGGGCGGGCGCCGAACACCAGTGCCGGCACGGCGACGAGCGACACGAAGCCGGCGAGCCACATCGCTTGCACACCGACGTCGGCGGCCTCCTCGGTTCGCCCGGCACCCAGCCGGTTCGCCACCCGCTGGGTGGTGCCATAGGTGAGAAAGTTCGACCCGGCCACCACGAGCGCCAGCAGGGTGACAGCGATGGCCAGCCCGGCGAGCTGGTCGGTGCCGAGCCGGCCGACGATCGCCGTGTCGACGATCCGGTACAGCGGCTCAGCCGCCAGGGTCCCGAGCGCGGGGATCGACAGCCCGATGATTCGCCGATCGGTCGCCGTCAGTCGGTGTCGTCACCGTGTGCACAGAGGCCGCGCCTCCTTCACGAGATGGGCGTCAAGCCGGGAGGAGACCGATGTTGCGGTGTGCCCGGTCGAGGGTCGTCGAGGCGACCTCGCGGGCCTTGTCGGCGCCCACGCGCAGCAGACGGGCGAGTTCACCGGGGTCGTCCATCAGTTCGTGGTATCGGGCACGGATCGGGTCGAGCGCTGCGAGTACAGCCTCGCCGGTGTCGACCTTGAGCTTGCCGTACTGCTCGTAGTCGTCGGCAACCGCCTGTGGGGTCCGCCCGGTGACCGCAGCGTTGATCTCCAGCAGGTTCGCCACGCCAGGCTTCTCGACGCGATCGTAGCGCACGGCGTCAGGCCCGGTGTCGGAGTCGGTGACCGCCCGCTTGAACTTCTTCATCACGGCGCTGGGCTCGTCGACGAGGTAGACGCAGCCCGCGTCGGAATCGTCGGACTTCGACATCTTCGAGGTCGGGTCCTGCAGACTCATCACCCGGGCGCCGGCGGCCGGGGTGACCGCTTCGGGGATCACGAACGTGTCACCGAAACGATGGTTGAACCGGATGGCGATGTCGCGGGTGATCTCGACGTGCTGGCGCTGGTCGTCGCCGATCGGGACCTCGTTGGCGTCGTACAACACGATGTCGGCTGCCTGCAACGCCGGATACGTGAACAGCCCGGCCGACACGAACTCGTGCTCTCGCTTGGCGCTCTTGTCCTTGAACTGGGTCATCCGCGAGAGCTCGCCGTAGCTGACCGTGCACTCCATGATCCAGCCCAGTTGGTTGTGCTCGGGCACGTGGCTCTGCACGAACACCGTCGACGCGTCCGGGTCGAGGCCGATGGCGAAGAACATCGCCGCCAGCGACATCGTCTGGCGGCCGAGCACGCCCGGTTCGTCGGTGACGGTGAGCGCATGCAGGTCGACGATGCCGTGGAACGCGTCGCAGTGGTGCTGTCCGGCGACCCAGTTCCGCAGTGCCCCGAGGTAGTTGCCGAGGTGCACGTCGCCGGTGGGCTGCATGCACGACAGCACTCGTGTCGTAGATGTCGTGGGCGAATCGGCCGCTGTGTTCACGGGCGCCGACGATACCCCGTTGCACCCCTGTCGCTCCGGTAGGTTGGGCGCCGATGGCCCCTTTTCGACGTCTCCAGCACCGTCTCCAGCACCGTCGTGTCCACCCCCGTGTACGAGGGGCCCTTCGACATGCTGTTGCAGCTGATCCTGCGTGAACAAGTCGACATCTACGAGGTCAACCTGTCCAGCATCGTCGACGCCTACCTCGTCGAGATCGAGCGGATGCAGTTGCTCGACCTCGATGTGGCGACCGGGTTTCTGCTGATCGCTGCCACGCTGGTCGAACTCAAGGCTCGCCGGTTGCTCCCGAACCCCACTGACATCGATCTCGACGACGAGTTCGCCCTGTGGGAAGAGCGCGACATGCTGCTCGCCCGTCTGCTCGAAGCCAAGACATTCAAAGATGTCGCACAGATCTTCTCGAAGCTGGCCGACGATGCCGATCTGTCGTTCCCGCGGGTCGTCGGGCCCGACGACCGTTTCGCCGAGGTCGTCCCCGACATGCTCGAGGGCACGAGCGTCACGAGCTTGCGCAACGCGGCGATCCGGGCGCTCACGCCCAAGCCGGTGCCCGTCGTCGACCTCTTCCACGTCAACCCGATCACCACCACGGTCGCTGACGCGGTCGCCGAACTCCTCGACGAACTCCCGCGGGCCGGTCGGATCACGTTCCGTCGCCTCACCGCCGATCTCGCCGATCGCATCGAAGTGATCATCCGGTTCCTCGCAGTGCTCGAGCTGTACAAGCAGGGCGCCGTCGAACTCGATCAGCCCGAACGGTTCGGCGACATCGAAGTGACGTGGAGCGCCGATGAGCACTTCGACACCTCGGCGATCCTGATCGACGCCTACGAGGGCTGAGCGACTCGCATGCCCGACGAGCTGAACGATGGATTCGGTGACGAGCCGATCGATGGTGCGACCGATCCGACCGAACGCGTCACCGAGTTCAAGCGGGCGATCGAGTCGATCGTGTTGGTCGCCCACGACCCGGTCCCCGCCGAACTGCTCGCTCAACTGCTGGAGGAGCCGACCGTGACGGTCGAGCAATGGTGTGAGGAACTCGCCGAGTCGTACATCGCCGCCGGTCACGGCTTCGCACTCGTGAACATCGCTGGTGGCTGGCGGTTCCAGACCACCGATGACCTGACCCCGTACGTCGAGCGGTTCTTGTTGCACGACCAACGCGCCCGGCTGTCCGGTGCCGCCCTGGAGACCCTGGCGATCGTGGCCTACAAGCAGCCGATCTCCCGCGGTCAAGTCGCATCGATCCGAGGCGTCGACCCCGATGGCGTGCTGCGCACCCTGCAGGCGCGGGGCTACATCGACGAGGTCGGACGTGACCACGGACCGGGTCAGGCGATCCTGTTCGGCACCACTCCGACGTTCCTCGAGAAGCTCGGTCTGGCCTCGCTGGACGATCTCCCAGCGATTGCCGAGTTCATTCCGAGCGCCGAGGTCGTCGAGGCGCTGGAGACCGGTTTGCGTGTCACACCGATCATCGAGGTCTCGACTGGCACACCCGGCGACGGCTCGAGGCCCGCCCATCCCGATGTTGCGGCTGGATCAGCGCCGGAGGCCGGACCGGACGTGGCCGGTCCCGACGCGACCACATCGTGAACGAGCGACCTCCCGAGCCCCCGCTGTGGGAGCAGATGGCACAGCGCAGCGCTCAGTTGCCTCAGGGCGAGCGGCTGCAGAAGGTGCTCGCGGCCACTGGTTACGGCAGCCGTCGCGTCTGCGAGGACTTGATCGCAGCTGGCCGGGTCACCGTGAACGGCGAGGTCGCGGTACTCGGACGTCGAGTCGATGCAGCGAACGACCTGGTTGCCGTCGATGGGGCACCGATCGGTGTTCGCCCTGACCTCGTGTACTACCTGTTGAACAAGCCTGTCGGCGTGGTGACGACCGCTCGTGACACCCATCAGCGCCCGACCGTGATCGAGTTGGTGCCTCGCGACCCCCGTGTGTTCTCGGTGGGTCGCCTCGACGTCGACACCGAAGGGCTGTTGCTGTTGACCAACGACGGTGACCTCGCGAATCGGATCGCCCATCCCTCGCACGGCATCGAGAAGGAATACCTCGTCGAGGTGAGCGGAGGACCGGTGTCGGCCGGCGCGATTCGCACGCTGCGTGAAGGTGTCGAACTCGACGACGGCATGACCGCTCCCGCCAAGGTCTCACAACCGGATCCCGGCGTGCTGCGCATCACGATCCACGAAGGCCGCAACCGACAGGTTCGCCGTATGTGCGATGCGGTCGGCCACCGGGTCGAGCGGCTCGTCAGAACACGAATCGGCCCGATCAGCGACCGCTCGCTGCAACCCGGGACCTGGCGTCAGCTGACCACCGACGAGTGGCGGGCGCTGACCGAGTCGGTGACCGCTGCGACGCCAGCGCGGCCCGACGGGCCAATCGAGACGGCACCGGACCAGGGCCCCACGGGTACGATCCATTCCCGTGACTGACCCTGCGGTGCCACTGCGCCGAGCCAACGTGATCGGCCTCGGCCTGATCGGTGGATCGGTGGCGCTCGCGTTGCGCGAGCAGGGGTGGCACGTGACCGGCGACGACAGCGATCCGCCAACGTCGACCGCAGCACTCGATCGTGGGGTGGTCGACACACTCGGCCTCGATCCCGATGCCGAGATCACGTTCGTGGCCGTGCCAGTGCTGGCAACCGTCGACCAGGTCAAACGAGCACTCACCGAGACCCGAGGCGCGGTGACCGACGTCGGTAGCGTGAAGGCCGCCACCTGCGCGGCTGCGGCTGACACGAGGTTCGTCGGTGGGCACCCGATGGCGGGGTCCGAACTCGACGGCCTCGACGGTGCCCAGGGCGATCTGTTCGAGGGGGCGGTGTGGGTGCTCACCCCCGGCCCTGGAAGCGACGACGCAGTGTTCGCCCGGGTCGCATCAGTGGTCGCCTCGCTGGGCGCCGAGGTCGTTGCGCTCACTCCGGAGCGCCACGACCAACTCGTGGCCGTGGTCAGTCACGTGCCGCACCTCACGGCGGCGACGCTGATGGGTCTCGCGAGTGACCGGGCCGAAGAGCACGCAGCGCTGCTGCGTCTCGCAGCGGGCGGTTTCCGTGACATGACCCGGGTCGCCAGCGGCCGCCCGGGTATCTGGCTCGACATCTGCGCTGAGAATCGCATCGCGATCGTCGACGTCCTCGATCAGCTCATCGACGGCCTCTGCGAGGTGCGCGACATGATCGGTGCCGACGACCGCGACGCCCTCTACGCCCGGCTCACCGCCGCACGTCAGGCGCGGGTCAACCTTCCGGCGCGGGTGGTGCACCCCGAAGAGCTCGCCGAGGTCCGCATACCGATTCCCGACCGAGCCGGCGCGGCCGCCGAAGTCTTCACGCTTGCCGCCGAGCTCAGTGTCAACATCGCGAGCTTCGAGGTCGTGCACGTCGTCGAGAGCACGCGCGGCGTCGCTGTGGTCCTGGTCGACCGAGCGATGGTCGAGCTCTTCCGCGGTGGGCTCCTCGCCCGTGGGTTCCGCCCGGCCGTCCAACCGCTGTCGTGAGCGGCGAACCCGACAGCACCATGGCGGCCGTCTACCGCGTCCGGCGTGCGGACGGGCCGGTGATCGCCCAGGTCGACGTGCCGCCGTCGAAGAGCATCGTCAACCGGGCACTCGTGTGTGCCGCACTGGCCGAGGGCACCAGCGAGATCGTCGGCGTCGCCCCGGGCGACGACACCGCGGCGATGATCGATTGCCTTCAGCGGCTCGGCTGCGGCATCGGTGTTCGACTGACCGATCGTCACCGTGTCGCCGATGTGATCGGCACCGGCGGAGCGCTCGAGCCCGGGCCACTTCGTCTGGAGGCGGGACTGGCCGGCACGACCTCACGGTTCGTCACGGCGCTGTGCGCCCTCGGTGTGGGGGAGTACACGATCGACGGCGCACCGCCCTTGCGCGCCCGGCAGATGGGGCCGCTCCACGACTCGCTCGCAGCGTTGGGTGCATCGGTCACACCGGCGGAGACCGCCGGCCACCTCCCCGTCACCGTGTCCGGTCCGTTGCGACGAGCCGACGCCGTGATGATGCCCGGTGATGTCTCGAGTCAGTACGTGACGGCGTTGATGCTCATCGCCCCGTACATCCCAGGGGGTCTCAAGCTGTGGCTGTCCTCGGGGCTCGTGTCGCGCCCCTACCTCGAGATCACGCGGTCGGTGATGGCCGCGTTCGGAGTCACCGACGTCGACATCAAGGATCGCCACATCACCGTCGGGCCGGGGCACTACGTGGCCACCGACTACGCAGTCGAGCCCGATGCCAGTTCCGCGAGCTACCCCCTCGCTGCCGCGGCGATGGTCGGCGGGGCGGTGAATGTGCCGGGCCTCGGTACCGACTCGGTGCAGGGAGACGCGAGATTCGTCGACATCTTGGCATCGATGGGATGCATCGTCAGCGCCGGCCCCACGGAGACCGTCGTGATGCGCCGTCGAGACACGCCGCTGCGAGGCGTCGATGTCGACATGGCCGACATCTCGGACTTGGTGCCAACCCTGGCCGTTGTCGCGACCCAGGCCGTCACGCCGTCGCGCATCAGCGGCGTCGGCTTCATCCGAGGCAAGGAGAGCGACCGTTTGGGCGATCTCGCGACCGAATTCGCGAAGACCGGTGCGTTGGTCACGGTCGAGCCCGACGGTCTCCTGATCGAGCCGACGGACCTCCTTCATGGTGCTCGGCTCGAGACGCATCACGACCATCGTCTCGCGATGGCCTTCGGCTTGCTCGGTCTGGTGGTCGACGGCATCGAGATCGCTGATCCGGCAGTGGTGTCGAAGAGTTGGCCAAGCTATTGGGACGCACTTGCGGCCATCCCCGCACACTTGACGTGACCAGCGAGCGCAGCGGTACCGACCTGCCACGTGTGGCGGCGTTCGACGTCGACGGCACCTTGACCACGGCGGACTGTGTGGTGCCGTTCCTGCGTCGAACGGTGGGCACGTCGACGCTGGTACGCCGGATGTTGCGCTCGCCGTTCGTCCTGGCCGAGGCGAGCCTGCGCCGTGACCGTGACGCATTCAAGGCGGCGAGCGCTGCCGCCACCTTTCGCGGTGTACCGCTCGCACGCGGTCGAGGCCGATGCCGCGCTGTTCGCCGCGTGAGGTCTACGAGGGTGGCCTTCGTGGCGAGGTGGTCGAATCACTTCGCGGCCATGTCGACGCTGGTGACACCGTGGTGCTCGTGTCGGCCTCGTTCGAGGTGTATCTGAGGCCGCTGGCCGAGCTGCTGGGAGTCCACGATGTACTCGCCGTCCGCTTGGAGGTCGACAGCAACGGTGTCTTGACGGGACGTCTCGACGGCCCCAACTGCCGTGGACCCGAAAAGGTCGTTCGGCTCCACGAGTGGCTCGACCGCAACGCCGGCGGTCGGCGGGCGGTCCACCTGAGTGCGTATGGCGACTCTCGCGGCGATCGCGAGCTGCTGGCCGACGCCGACGAGGCCCATTGGGTCGGCCGTGGCGCGATGCCGCGATGAGATGCCCGGATCGGCAGCGGCGGCCAACTACCGTCACCGTCGCCATGAACTGTCGCGCGTGACGACCCCGAGCGGATGCCGTGCTGAGTGCGCTGCTGCGCGAGTCGCGGCCGAAACAGTGGCTCAAGAACGTCCTGGTGTTCGCCGCCCCGGGCGCAGCTGGGGTGCTCGACGAGAGCGACAATCTGCTGCTTGCCGTCGTCGCGTTCGTGTCGTTCTGCTTCGCAGCGAGTGGGATCTACATCTGGAACGATCTCCTCGACGTCGAGGCCGATCGCCGCCACCCGACCAAGCGCAATCGGCCCATCGCCTCCGGGGAGTTGTCGATCGGGGTCGCTCGCGTCGCCGGCGTTGCGTTCCCGATCATTGCGCTCGTGCTGGCCGCAGCCACGGGGCGCTGGCAGACGGTGGCGGTGGTGGCCACCTACATCGTGATCACGATCGCCTACACGATCCGGCTCAAGCACGTCCCGGTCGTCGACGTGGTCACCGTGGCTGCCGGGTTCGTGCTTCGCGCCGCGGCGGGCGCCGTCGCCGTCGACGTGCCGATGTCGCGCTGGTTCGTGCTGTGCATCACATTCGGCTCGTTGTTCATCGTGGTCGGCAAGCGATACGCCGGAGCTCAACGAGGTGGGCGACGCTGCCGGTACCGCGTGCCACGCTCGAGGTCTACTCGGTGGGGTACCTGCGGATCCTGCTGTCGGTCAGCCTGGCGGGCGTGCTGATCAGCTACTGCGTCTGGGCCTTCGAGACCAGCGCCGCTGCCGACAGCGAGCTGGCCGCTCTACGAACTGTCGATCGTGCCGATGCTGATGGCACTGATGCGGTACCTGCTGGTGCTCGAAGAGGGTGGGGGAGCGGCGCCCGAAGAGGTGTTCGGGAGCGACCGTCTCCTGCAGCTCCTCGGGCTGTGCTGGGTCGTCGATCTATGGTCTGGCCGTCTACGTCTCGTGATGTTGCCGTGGTGAACACGCCGAACGCCGTCAGACTGGCCCGATGAGAACGACTCGTCGCGAACTGTCGGGTTGGGGCCGCACCTCGCCGTCCGTCGCCGACGTCATCGACGCGTCGTCCCGACGAGCTCGGTGCCGACCGGCTCGCAGCGTTGGCCGGCCCGCGAGGGATCATCGCCCGAGGGCTCGGCCGCGCCTATGGCGATCCCGCTCAGAACGGCGGCGGCAACGTGGTCCGCCTCGCACCCGGGCCGATCCATCTCGATCCGGCGTCGGGGTCGGTACGGGTCGGGCGCTGGGGTCAGTCTCGACGAGCTGCTGCGCCACATCGTGCCGCGCGGTTGCTTCGTGCCGGTCACGTCCCGGCACCCGCTTCGTCACGATCGGCGGTGCGATCGCCAGCGACATCCACGGCAAGAACCACCACGCCGACGGCTCGTTCGGCTCCCACGTCGACTCGTTCACCCTGCTCACTCGCTGACGGACACCGTCGCCTCGTGACGTCGCACGACGATGCCGATCTGTGGTGGGCGACCATCGGCGGCATGGGGCTCACCGGGATCGTCATCGACGCGACCGTCCGGCTGCTGCCGATCGAGACCAGCCGCTGCCTCGTCGACACCGAGCGGGTGCCCAACCTCGACGCGCTGATCGAGCGGATGGAAACCGGCGACCACCGGTACCGCTACTCGGTGGCGTGGATCGACCTCGTGGCGCAGCGGGCCGAACCTCGGCCGATCGGTGCTGACCCGCGGCGATCACGCCACGCTGCGACGAACTCGTCGGATCTCGACCCCGGTGCGACCGACGATCCGTTGGCGTTCGGGCCACCATCGCTGGTGGCGATTCCGCCTGGGCGTGCCGAACCTCCTGAGCCGGCGTCGCGGTGCGGGCCTTCAACGAGCTGTGGTACCGCAAGGCGCCGCGCTCGCATCGTGGTCTCGAGTCGATCACCGGCTTCTTCCACCCGCTCGACATGGTCGGCGACTGGAATCGGCTGTACGGACGCCCAGGTTTCCTGCAGTACCAGTTCGTCGTGCCCGTTCGACGCCGTCGACACACTGCGTTCGATCGTCACCGACCGTGTCGGACTCGGGCCACGCCAGCTTCCTCGCCGTCCTCAAGCGGTTCGGACCCGAGAGCGGTGGCCTGCTCAGCTTCCCGACGCCGGGGTGGACGCTGACCCTCGACCTGCCCGCCGCTGCGCCGGACTGGCTGAGCTGCTCGCCGACCTCGATCGTCGCGTCCTCGACGTCGGTGGGCGCCACTATCTGGCCAAGGACGCCACGACCACACCCGAGGTGATCCGTGCCGGCTACCCCCGCCTCGACGAATGGCTGGCGATTCGCCGCCGCGTCGACCCCAACGGGCGTCTGGGCGAGCGACCAGGCACGACGCCTCGACCTGCTCTGACCGCCGCACGACCCGACCCGCATCGACCCGCCCACCGACCCGCCCACCGACCCGCCCACCGACAGGATCCCATCGTGAACAACGCCGTCCCCCAACCCCAGACCGTCGTCGTGCTCGGAGGCACCAGCGACATCGGCCAGGCCATCGTGGCCGAACTGGTGTCGCCAGCGCTGCGCACCGTGGTCCTCGCCGTACGTCACCCGCCGACGTCGACACCGACGCGCCTGGCGTTCGGCGACGCCGAGATCGTGGTGGTGCCCTTCGATGCCGCCGTGCTCTCGACCCATGACGGCGTCGATCGCGGACATCGCCGAACGCGTCGGTGATCTCGACGTGGTGATCCAGGCCTTCGGGCAGCTCGGTGCTCCCGGGCTCGTCGATCCCGTCGAAGCAGCGACGCTGGCCCACGTCAACTACGTCGGAGCGGTGTCGAGTGGTCTCGGCAGTCGCCGAGCAGCTGCGTCGACAGGGTCACGGAACGCTGGTGGTGCTGTCGAGCGTCGCCGGTGTCCGTACCAGGGCGTCGAACTTCGTCTACGGCTCGACGAAGGCCGGCCAGGATGGCTTCGCCACGGGTCTCGGTCACTCGTTGGCCGGGACCGGCGCTCGGGTGATGACGGTGCGTCCCGGTTTCGTCCGCAGCTCGATGACCGCGGGCATGGACGAGGCACCGTTCTCGGTCGATCCCGCCGACGTGGCCGCCGCAGTCGCGGCCGGTCTGCGCCGAAAGCGCTCGCGTGGTGTGGGTGCCCGGCATCCTGCAGCGTCGTGATGGGATTGCTGCGTTTCGCCCCCGACGTCGTGTGGCGCCGCCTCGACCGGTAGCCCAGGGTTGCGCTGTCAGCAGCGTTCTGGTGCGCGCAGCGGTGTGATCTCGACGCCGGGTTCCGCCAGGCCGTCGGTGAACGCGACGATCTGGCCGTCAGGTCCGTACAGCGAGCGAGTGAAGACGTGGCCGAACGCCACGGTCTGGTCGTCGATCTCGAAGAACATCGACTTGCGGATCGGGTCGGAGGTGATCGCCAGTTCGAAGGAGTCGCCGAGCCCGACCTCGTCGAGGTCGTACGTGACCGCACCGAACTCGTCGGCGAGAACCAACGAGAACTGGCCGTCGCTCCCGACCGCCAGCGACAACTGGAAGCTGTTGGGGATCTCCGGATCGACCGGCACGGCATGCTCGAAGCTGGCCAGGGGCACGTTCAGTGGCAAGGTGGCGTCCCGACCGACCTGCACGTCGAAGACCTGACGGAACTCGTTCGGCCCGTAGCCGAGCGTCAGCCACGGATCGACGGGTTCGCCGGTGGAGATACCAGGCGCCGGCACACTGGCCGAGCACCGCGATCTGTCCGACCGGGGGCGGGTCGGCACGCTCGAACGAGAAGTCGTCGACGTTGTCGTGACGGACGGTGCCATCGCTCGACCAGTAGTCGCCCCTGCCCTGCAGCGCGACGAGCTCCCCGACGCCACCGTCGGGGCCGGTGAGATATGACGACGACAGCGCCATGGCGACGTTCGCGGCGACCGACCAGGCGGTCACGACGACTGCGCCGGCGACGAGCCATCGTCGGGTGTTGCCGGCGCGGGCCTCGGCGGCGCGGATCACGCCGGCGAGACCGAGCAGGCTCAGCGGGAGGAGCGTCGCGACGAAATCGGCCAGGTAGCGAGGTGCGAGGAACCCCCAGATCATCAGCGTGGCTGCAGCGGGCACGCCAACGGCGGCGGCGAGCAGCAACCATCGTGCGACAGGACGGCTCCGGACAGCCATGAGGCCGAGCACCACGCCGAGCGCGCCCAGTCCGAACAGCAGCGGTGTCGAGGCGGGCAGGCTCGGTGTTCGATACGTGATGTCGTAGACGGCGCTGCCGAACACGTGGGGGAGTTGGTGAGGGGCGTCGAGGAACGGGAACCGGGTGGTCAGTGAGAGACCATCCGGGCGCAGGTAGGTGAGCAGGTTGGTCGGCAGGTAGCGGGGATCGACGAAGTCGCCGCCGGCGTAGGCGAGCATCTTCATGCGTTGCTCGTCGACCTGGCTGAGCACCTGGAGCTCCATCGGAGGTCCGAGCGGTCGCCCGAATCGGATCATGTTCGGGCAGCACGAGGAGCACCAGCGAGGCAGCGGAGACGCCGGCAAGTCGCCATTCATCAGGCCCAAGGCGGCGCCGGCGCCAGCCACGGACGACGACCAGCGACGACGACCACGAGCAGGCAGCCGAGCCCGAGCGTCGGCCGGTTGAGCACGGCCAACGCCAGCGCTCCGCCGAGCCACCACTGATTGCGTGCCGACGGAGTCCTCCAGCTCTCGGAACAGGCGGTACTGGACCAGTACGCACGATGCGACGCCCCACATGATCGCCTCGCTGAAGACCCAGACGGGGCCGGCGAGCATCAACATCGGCGTGCCCAACGCAATCCCGACCTTCCACAGCAGGGTCAGCGACCGTTGCGTCGCACGTGGCTCGGACGCAGGCAGGTGGGCGAGCGCTCGATCGGCGAGGGCCCACGCCGACAGGACGAACACCAGCCAGGCCAGGAACGACGACACGATGGTCAGCTGGCCCGAGAAGCCGTCGGTGACCGACGTGATCGGCAGGCGCAGCACTGCCGGGAACAAGCCGAAGTACATCTGCTCGCGACCATCGACGATGAACGCCTCGAAGCCGATCGAGTTCGCCGGCAAGTGCCAGGTCGCCCCGGAGCAGTGCCTCGGCCTGGAGGTCGAAGAAGTCGGCGTAGGCGCCATTGTCGAACTGCGTTCGGCCGAGGCCATCGGTGAGCCGGGTGGCGATGGCCAGGTACACCACGGAGCACGCTGCGAGCAGCATGCCGTCGTGGCGGGAGGTCATGGGGTGGCCGCGGCGGCGAGACGGTCACACCATGGCGTGTCGAGCGACAGCGTCTCGAACGACATGCCTCCGAAGTCGCCGGCTGGAAGCCATGAGGTGCCTGGTTCCGCTGCGTCGTACAGCGGGTCCATGTCGAAGTGGCCGTAGAGGATGTTGCGACCGTTCTTCTCGACGAAGAAGCGTCCGGCGGTTCGCATCGAAGGTGATCGAGAGTTCGGACGGATCGCTGAGCGACATGAGCAGCTCGTCGGCCGGGATCTCGCCGAACGTGTCGGCCATCGTGAGCGTGTACTCGATCTCGTCGTCGTCAGGACGGATGTCGTCGACGCGCAGCACGAGACTGAACCAGTACGCGTCTTCGTCGAAGCTGGACGACTCCGAGAGCCGGACCAGTTCGATCTCGTAGCCGACGGCGAGCTCGTCGGTGGGGGTGACCACGTAATCGCGCCGCCAGTCGCTGTCGCCGTACTCGACCGATACCCAGGTGTCGACGGTGTCGCCGTTGGAGTAGTACAGCGCCTCGCAGTCACCGATGATCGCCAGCGTGCCGACCTCGGTGGGGTCGTACCGTTCGTAGGGAAGCGTGTCGAGGAAGACGGTGCGAGAGGCCAGGGACGGACCGATCATCGCTCGCAGCGGCATCCTGCACATCGAGCAGGCTGCTCATCCGGTCCGTACGGTCACCGAGGCTGTAGCTGTAGTTGAACGCGATGGCCATGTTCGCCACGATCGACCAGGCGATCAGGGCAACGGCACCGATCTGGCCGGCCGCGCTTCAGCCGCCGGCTTGAACGGCTCGGTCGCGGCCGGCGACCTACCGCACGAAGGCGGCGATCCCGATCGCCGACAGCACCAGCATGCCGGGCAAGAAGTCGGTGAGGTACCGCGTGGCGATGTAGCCCCAGCCGGCAACGCCGCCCGCGGCGAGGATGCCGGCGGCGACCACCGGGGCCAGTCGCCAGAACGACGGCTCACGCCAGAGCCGGATGAACGCAATGGCGCCGACCACCGACGCGATGAACAGCAACGGGTTGGTCGCCGTGACGCTCGCTGTGCGATACGTGGCGTCGTAGAACGAGTCACCCCAGACCCGCGGCAGGGTACGGGGAACGTCGATGAACGGAAAGCGTGTGGAGATGTCGACCCCGTCCGGGCGGAAGTACGCCCAGACGTTGGTCGGGATGAACTCGGTCTGGAAGTACTTGTTGTCGTAGCGGGCCAGCATCTCGGCACGGTTGGCATCGACCTTGGTGAAGAACTGATCCTCCATCGGAATCCCGAACGGGCGGCGGAACTTGGCCCAGTTCACCGACACCGTGGCCACGAGCGCCAACGTGAACCAGCCCGACAACTGCAGCACGGCTCGGCGGTCGGCCAGCTTTCGCCAGATCACCACGGCAATCAGCGCGGCCACACCGATGAGGCCGGCATAGGCCGTGGTCGGACGGTTGAGCACGAGCGCGAGCAACGTGAGTCCGAAGATCCACATCCGGTTGGTCGGTACGTCCGGAAACCGCAGCATCTGATTCAGCACGGTGATGAAGAGCGCAGCGCTCCACAGGTGTGCCTCGTGGTAACCCCAGGGGATCGCCAGGAGGGTGAGCACGACGGTGCCGGTGGCCACCGAGGCGCGCCACCCGAGACGGAACCACCGCTCGGTGGTGCTCTGCTCGGATCCAGGATGCACCAGGATCAGGACGCGGTCGAGCAGTTTGTTCGACTGCCAGTACAGCAACGCCGTCCCGACGAAGAGCGAGGGCAGGGTGAGGCGGCCGTCGAGGTTCTCGGTGATCAGCGCGAAGGGGAGGCGGATGATGCCGAGGAACGGCCCGAAGTACATGTACTCCCTGCCGTCGCGGATGAACGCCTCGATGCCGAGCACCCCTTGTTCGAGTGCGAGGTTGCCGTCGAGGAACGCTCGAGCTTGCCCCTCGAAGTAGTTGGCGAAGGTCCCGCCGGTGAACTGGGTTCGGAACGGGTTGAACGTCCAGGCCGTTCCCACGGCGAAACAGGTGAAGGCAACGAGCGCGTCGATGATCCGGTCGGCTCGGGTTCGCGGGTGGCGCACCGGGGTGGGAGCGTCGCCATCGAGTGCCGCAGGGGAGTCGTCGTCGAGGTCGTCGGCGAAGACAGAACTCGTGGTGTCCGTCACGTCAGCCAACCTGGTGCGTTCACTTCGGTCGACGGGAGAACTTGGCCATCACGCTGCGAACCGCATCGTCGGACACGTGGGCTTCCACAATTGGGGATTTTTTTTTTTTTTTTTTTTTTTTTTTTTTTTTTTTTTTTTTTGAGGCTCGACCATTACGTATTGCTATCAGCCGGTTCATCGTGCTGGCCTCCGAACGCCGGACGTCCGCGCCGGACAAGGAAGAGCGCGACGCGCTGGACCTGCTGCTCATGGGGTGACGCGCGCCGATCTCGCCCGGCGCGTGCCCTGCGCCCAGTGCGGTCGCGAGGCCCGGGGCTTCGGCTACTGCCACGGCCTGCGCTGGGACCGTCACCCTCATTACCGCTTCTGCTCGATGGCTTGCCTGATGGCGGGCTCGGCCAACGCCAAAAGGAACCACGGCATGATCGACAAGACCGACATGGAGACGCGCGCCATCGTGGAGGCCCGCCGGATGCTCGCCGAGGCGCTGACGGAGATGGGCCTGATGGAGCCCTTCTTCGACCGCCCTGCCGCGGACATCGACCGTGTGATCGAGGCCTGCGTCGACGGCTTTCAGGCCTCGATGCAGCGCCAGTCCGACGCCGGCGCCGTGCCGTTCTGAGGGGATGCGGATGCTGGTCGATTTCAATCACGGGTCGGGCTTCGTCTATGGTCGCGACGCCTCGGACCCCGAACCTCTCGGTGCGCGGATCAACGGCCGCATCGACGCCGCGCTGGTCGCCGAGCGCGAGGGGCAGCGCCCGCGCGACTATCTCGGCGCGAGCCGCATCGGCGAGCCCTGCGCGCGGCGGTTGGTCTACGAGGTCACCCACACGCCGCCCGATCCCGGCAAGGATTTCGAGGGTCGCGTTCTTCGCATCTTCGCGGCCGGGCATGTCTTCGAGGATCTGGCGATCCGCTGGCTGCGCCGGGCCGGGTTCGATCTGCGCACGCAGACGCAGGCTGGCGGCCAGTTCGGTTTCGAGACGGCCGGAGGGCGCATTCGCGGTCACGTTGACGGCGTGATCGTCGGCGGCCCGGAGATCGGCCTCGCATGGCCCGTGCTCTGGGAACACAAGGCGCTGAAAGCCTCGTCCTGGTCGGACACGGCGAAGAAAGGCGTGCAGCTCTCGAAGCCCGTCTATTTCGGCCAGATGCAGATCTACATGGCCTACATGGGCCTCGGGTCCGCGCTTTTCACCGCGCTGAACAAGGACACCTGCGAGCTCCACCACGAGCATGTGCCGTTCGATCCGGCCGCCGCGCAGGCGCTGTCGGACAAGGCGGTCGACGTGCTGCGCGCCGCGGACGCAGGCGATCTGCTGCCCCGCATCGCGACCAGCCCTGACTTCTTCCTCTGCCGGTTCTGCCCCTTCGCCGTCCGCTGCTGGGAGGACCGGGCATGACCGTCACCCTTTCCGAAACCCAGGGCCGCGCCATCGCCGCCATCCGCGACTGGTACGAGACGCGGCGGCACGACCAGCAGATCTTCCGCCTCTTCGGCTATGCCGGGAGCGGCAAGACCACGATCACCGCCATGGCGATCGAGGCGCTGGGGCTGGAGGCGATGACGCCGGGCGGCCTTGGCGGCGTGCTCTTCGCCGCCTTCACCGGCAAGGCGGCGCTGGTCATGACGCGCAAGGGCACGCCCGCCCAGACCATCCACAGCCTGATCTACCGGGTCTCTGAGGCGACGCCGGAGGAGATCGCGCGCGTGACCGAGGAACTGGCGGCGCTGGAGCGCGACTTGCCGCGGATGGGGGTTGCCGAGCGCGGCTTCGCCGAAGCGCAGATCGTGCAACTGAAGCTCAGGCTCGATCACATCCATGAGCCGCAATTCGTGCTGAACCCACAATCCGATCTGCGCGACGCCGACCTGCTGGTGCTCGACGAGGTGTCGATGGTGGGCAGGAAGATGGCTGATGACCTGCTGGCCTTCGGCAAGCCGATCCTGGTGCTCGGCGATCCTGGCCAGCTGCCCCCCGTCAAGGACACCGGCTTTTTCACCGAGGCCGAACCGGATGTCATGCTGACGGAAATCCACCGTCAAGCCGCTGACAGTCCGATCCTGCGGCTTGCCACACTCGCGCGCCACGGTCAGGACATCCCCTTCGGCGCCTTTGACGACCAGGTCTGGAAGATGTCGCGCCACGAGGTCGGCCCCGCGCAGATGCTGCAGGGTGGACAGGTGATCTGCGGCACTCACGCCATGCGGCGGCGGCTCAACACCACGATGAAGCGCGCCGCCGGGTTTGACGCCGATTACCCCGCGGGCGCTGGCGAGAAGATCATCTGCCTGCGCAACCGGCACGATCTGGGGCTGATCAACGGCATGTTCCTGACATTGTCCGATGTGCGGGCGCACCCACACAACGACAGGGCCTTCCGCGCCGGTGTGCAGACCGATGATGGAACATGCCTCTCGGGAACGCAGGATTTCTGGCGCGGTGAATTCGACGACCATGTGCGCTTCGACCCTGATCGCCACCGCCGCGAATGGATGACGTGCCGCGGGCTCATCCAGTCCAGCTGGGGCTACGCGATCACCTGCCACAAGGCGCAAGGCTCGCAATGGCGGAACGTCGTCGTTTTCGACGACGGGTTCGGACGCACCGCCGAAGACCGCAACCGCTGGCTCTACACCGCGATCACCCGGGCCGAAACCGGACTGCTGATCCTGTCATGACACTCCCATCGAAAAAGGCCCCCATCATGCAAAAGCGATCCTACGACGCACGACCGCAGGAGGAAAAGGAAGCCGAGCGCAGGGCATTCGCCAAGGACTCGGGCAGGAGTGTCGAGGAAATCCAGGCGATCGAGGACGCGCTGCGCGAGGTCCCGAGAGAGTACCTGATCGAGCAACTCTACGGCCCGGATCACGGCGCCTTCCACGACGAAGGTGAAGACCTCTGGATCGTCCCCGACCCGAAGCATCAGGGCCCGGGCTTCGGGTTCATCGCCATTCGCGGCGATCGAAGCTGGTTCGGTGGCGTCGTTCCGCCGGGGGCATTTCAATGAGTGCCGTCGTCATCGACCTCAATGACGTCGTCCCGTCCCATCCTCAGCCCGCGCGCTATGACCTCGACCTGATCGTGCAGCGTCTGCGCGAGACCGCTGAAACCTGGGTGCCGCGCCTGTTTCCCGATGGCCGCCGGTCGGGCGACGAATGGCGTCTCGCCAACATCCGGGGCGACGCGCCGCGCAACACCGGCTCCTGCGTCATCGCGCTGCGCGGCCCCCATGCGGGCGACTGGATCGACTTCGACGGCAATGAAGGCGGCGGGCCGATCAGCACGGTGGAAGAGGCCACCGGACTCACTGGTCGCGCCCTTATCGTCGAGGCGGCCGAGATGACCGACGTGCGGTCCGGCGCCCCGATGCGCGAGGCGCCCGCCACCAAACCTGCCCCGAAGCGCGATGCCACGCAGGAAATCGCCCACATCCTTTCGGGTGCCCGGCCGCTCCCGGGCTCGCCCGGCGAGGCGTATCTCGCTGGCCGGGCTCTTTCGGTGCCGGACGGGACCGACCTCATGTTTCATCCCGACCTGACGCATTGGGAGACGAGGACCGGTTATGCCGCGCTTCTGGGGCAAGTGCGCGATCGCGGCGGCGAGGTGATCGGGCTGCATCGCACCTACCTCGTTCAAGAGGCGAACGAGGTGCGCAAGGCTCCGGTCGCCAAGCCGAAGATGATGATGGGGCGTATCGCGGGCGGCGCCGTGCGGCTCGCGCCGCTCGGGGACGGCGACCGGCTGGCGCTGTCGGAAGGCATCGAGACCGGGCTCGCGGTGATGACGGCCTGTCCCGACCTGCCGGTCTGGGCCACGCTCTCCACGTCAGGGCTGGAGCAGGTCGATCTGCCCCCAGCCGCACAGCGCGTGCTGATCCTTGCGGACCATGACGCATCCGGGGCCGGAATGCGTGCCGCGGAAGCCTGCGCCCGCCGCCTGCGCGCACAAGGGCGCGATGTGGCTGTCGCGCGGCCGCCCGAGGAAGGGCAGGACTTCAACGATCTGCTGTCGCGTGAAGGGTCCGAGGCCGTCGCCGCCCTGATCGCCGACGCGGAGGCCATCACCGAGGCCGATGCCGTTCTGCGGATCGGCCAGCACCGGCCGCTGAACTACCAGGGCTCCGGCGAGACCATTCCGACCTTGCGCGCCGACGAGGGCGATCTGGGTCGTGCCGTGGCGCAGGTCTGGAGCGTGGTCATGGCCTCCAACCGGACGCCTTGGGTGTTCCGTTTCGCGGGCCAACCCACATGGGTCGTCCCCGACGACGAGGGGCGCCCGGTGGCGACCATCCTCAACGAGGAGCGCCTGCGGCACATGCTGGCGCGACTGGCACGCTGGGTGCGCGAGAATGCCAAGGGCGAGCTGCTGCCCGCGCCCCCGCCCGTACCGGTCGTGAAATCCGTGCTCGCCACGCCCGACCCGGCGCTGCCGGTGCTCACAGGCATCGTCAACACGCCGGTGTTTGGCCGGACCGGCACGCTGATCACCACGCCCGGCTATCACCCCGACGCGCGGCTGCTCTACGTTCCCGCGCCCGGTTTCACCGTGCCCGATATCCCCGGCCGACCAACCGACGCCGATATCGCCGCGGCGCGCACTCTGATCTGCGAGGAGCTCTTCGGGGATTTCCCCTTCACCGGCGAGGCCGAGCGCGCGCATGTGGTGGCGCTCCTGCTGCTCGGCTTCCTGCGCGCCATGATCGACGGGCCAACGCCGCTGCACATGATCGAGAAGCCCACGCCCGGTACCGGCGCCACGCTGATGGTCGATGCCGTCGCCACCATCCTGACCGGCACCGGCGCGAGCGTCATGACCGAAGGGCGCGACGACGATGAATGGCGCAAGCGCGTCACCGCGAAGCTGCGCCAGATGCCCTCCATGATCCTGATCGACAACCTGCGCGCCAAGCTCGACAGCTCCGCCGTGGCGGCCGCCCTGACCGCGCCCTTCTGGGAGGACCGCATTCTCGGCGCCTCGGAGATGACCCGGCTGCCGATCCGCTGCCTTTGGATCGCCACCGGCAACAACCCCGAGTTCTCCAACGAGATGGCCCGCCGCCTCGTGCGCATCCGCCTCGACGCGAATGTCGAGCGCCCATGGCAGCGCGCCGGGTTCCGCCATCCCGATCTCATGGTCTGGGTCCGCGCCAACCGCGGCCGGATTGTCGCGGCCTGCCTGACGCTGTGTCAGGCGTGGATCGCCGAAGGCAAGCCGCGCGGCACGAAAACCATCGGCTCCTACGAGAACTGGGCGCAGATCGTCGGGGGCGTGCTCGAGGTGGCCGGCATTCCGGGCTTGCTGGGCAATCTCGAGGAGATGATGGCCGCGTCCGACAGCGAAGGCGCCGCATGGAGCGCCTTCATCGCCGCCTGGTGGGACAGGTTCGGGACGGCATCCGTTCTGTCAGCGGACCTCTTCGATGTCGCGCTGTTCTGTGACCCGCAGCCACCTTTCGCCGGAGCGACCGACCGCGCCCAAAAGACGGCATTCGGGAAAGCGATTTCACGCATGCGGGATCGCGTTTTCCGGATCGGGTCATTGAATGTCCGGGTCACGAAAGACGGCATCGAGCACAAGGCCGCCCGGTGGAGACTGGTGCTGTCGGCCGGCGAAGATCGTGCGTCAGGCGCAAATCAACCTGGGGTCGGGGAACATCGTCTGTCTGAGGGGAACATCGGAAACGGATGTTCCCCCACCCAACCCATTGAAAATATTGGCCGAGGGGAACGTGGGGAACATGGGGAACATTTTTCCGCCCCTTCACACGCGCGCGGGCGCGCGCACGCGCGTGAGAAGGATGGGCCCGGAAAACGTTCCCCATGTTCCCCACGTTCCCCAAGCCGTTTTAAATTCAACAGCTTGCGAGGGGGAACATCGGGGGGAACCTCAAGATCCACGTTCCCCATGTTCCCCGACGCCCGACTGGCTGCGCGAGCTCGACCCATGAGCCGCGAATGCCACCAGACGATCCATCCGACGACGGCGGCCCGTACCGCCAAGCACATGACCACCGTCGTCTTCCACCCCCGCAGCCAACCCGAAAAGGAGACCACGATGGCTGAAGCGACTCTGACCAACCCGATGCGGGAGGCAATCCCCGATCTGCCGCCCGCCTTCCGCGCCGACCGCACATTGCTCGCCCTCGACCTCGGCACCACCACCGGCTGGGCGCTGCGCGCGCCGGACGGCCTGATCACCAGCGGCACGGTGTCGTTCCGCCCCAGCCGCTACGACGGCGGCGGCATGCGCTACCTGCGGTTCACCAACTGGC
>CAVPJT010000030.1:0-27616 GCA_963705485.1 Ilumatobacteraceae bacterium | reverse complement strand
GCGACAGCGACAACATCCACACCAATGGGATGACCCAGATGATTGCAGCGACGACGAGGAAACCGAGGAACGACCATTTCCGCAACTTTGCGTTGCGGCGCCGGGGGGTTCGCTGGTCGACATCGACGGCAGTGATGGTGGTCATCAGTCGTCTCCTCCCATGAAGCGGAATTGGGTTGCCGAAACGATCATCATCACCACGAAGAGGAACACGGACATGGCCGATGCGTACCCGAGTTCGGCGTCGCGGAAGGCGCTCTCGTAGATGTGCTGAATCGACACCGCGTCGCCCCGTTGGGGCCGCCGCGGGTGAGGATGAACACCTGACCGAAGATCTGGAACGACGCGATGATCTGCAGGATGATGACGAGCAGCAGCGTTCGTCGGAGGCCCGGCACCGTGATGTGGCCGAACACCTGCCACCGGTTGGCTCCGTCGAGCGATGCCGCTTCGTACTGCGACTTGTCGATGTCTTGGAGTCCTGCCAGAAAGAGCACGACGTTGAATCCAACGGTCCACCACAGCGTGACGACGACAATGGTCGGCATCGCCAGATCGGGGTCGTTGAGCCAGCTGACCGGATCGAGCCCGAGCGCCTCCCAGAGTCGGCCGATCAGCCCGAGCTGAGGATTGAGCAAGAAAGCCCAGATGAGGGTGAGGACGGCAACCGAGAGGACATACGGGGCGAAGAACATGGTCCGCAGCACGCCGATGAGGCGTCCCGGTCGGTTGAGGAGCAGGGCGAGCAGGAGACCGACCCCGACGATGACCGGTGTCGACAACACCACGAAGACCAACGTGTTGCCGAACGACGGCCAGAACTGTGAGTCGGACCACCGTCCACCTTCGCCAGGGTGGATGCCCATCAGGACGCCGAAGACCAACACGATCGAGATCGAGATCAGCACGGCGGCTCGAAGAGAAGTTGTGCCACGGCGGTAGCTCCGAATGGTCGGCACGAGCAGGAGCAGCCCGGCGACGCGCCAAGGCCACATCGTGCCGGCCTGCCAGGTGAGTCCTTCGCCCCACAGCATCCGGCGGTAGTTGTCGAAACCGATCCAGGACTGGCGTTCGATCGTGAGCAGGTCGCGTTCGAAGAAGCCCATCCAGATTGCCTGTACGACCGGATAGAGAACGAACAGCAGGTACACGACCATGAACGGGATCAGAAATGACCAGCCGGCACGCGTTGAACGGACCACAGCCGTCCCCTGACCGTTCACGCCAACTCCCCGCTCATCGCTTTGCGGACTGCGGTGTGCTGTTGCGACATTCCCAAGCCCCCCTCGGCATCGGTTCGCCAACGTACGAATTCATTCGTCGTATCACGAAGGTATCCTCAGCCTCAACGCGTTGTCAAGGGCGAATGTTCGAATCTGAGGCCACTGGCACCCACGTCGGGGAGCTACCCGGTCCGACCGAATGCAGAAGCCAAGTGAAAACCAAGTTGCAGAGTGAGCGTGGTGGAATGAGTGCAGCGCTTTCGCGTGATTGTCGGTCAGTCATCCCCGGCGGTCACGAAAAGTTCACAGGATTCGCCGGACCAGACCGCCCGAAACCGCGCTGGACGGACGACACGGACAGCGTGCCCGCACAGGACGTGGATATCCGGACGCGAGCGGACCAGACGGACGGTTTGCGGCAGTCTTGAACCCCTCTTCCGATCTCCGACCACCAGCGATCGCGCTCGGGAACCGGCGATATGCGCCCACCAGCTGCGACAGTTCACCGAGCCGCATCGCGATATCATGGTGTCATGACCAAGCAGACCACAGTCAGGCTGCCGGACGACCTCGCCGACGACGCAGAGGCCGTTGCCCACGTTCGCGGTGACAGTGTCAACCAGCTCATCATCGACGCGCTCGCCGCCGAGATCGAACGAGTCCGCTCCGACCACGACTTCACCGCACGAGCAAAGAATCTCCTCGAGCGTGACCGGGAGATCCTCGACCGCCTGGCGAAGTGACCTGCTACCTCAGCCTCGCTGAGTTCGGTACCTCGCCGAGTACGTCACCGGCATCAACGCAGCAACGCTCATCAAGGCCAGCCGCGTCGAGCTCGCCGACTCCGGACTGCACCCACCGCAGGCCGGCTTCGACGACACTGACTTCTACCCGGACATCTACGACAAGGCAGCAGTGCTCGCGTGCCGGATCGCGTGGAATCACCCGTTGCCCGACGGCAACAAGCGGGCCGCTTGGGCATGCCTCATTCTGTGCGTCGACCTCAACGACGGATCGTGGAACGACGAGCAACCCGACACCGACGGTGCCGTCGGGGCCATGCTCGCGGTAGCGGCACGCGACGTCGACGAGGCATGGCTCGCGAACTGGCTACGCGCGCGGGTCAACTTCCAAGCCTGAACGCAATGGCGGGGGAGCGATCGAGGTGCCGGGTTGGAGTGCTTCGGCGGTCACGTGAAGGTCACGGGATTTCCCGAACCCGGTGGACTCCAGCGCACATCCCGAACAGTCGGGACGCAAGGGCCGCACGAATCCGCATGATCCGGATCAGCCCGCACCAGACGGACGGTCTCCGGCAGGCGTAAACCCCCTTCCACTCACGTGGAGTGCGGGTTCAAATCCCGCCCCGGGCGCCGGTGGACGTCTCGGTCCAGACGTAATCGATCTGGTTGGCGGTCGCCTCGGCGAGTCGGCGGCCCGCGAACCGTTCCACCAGGTGGAGCGCCATCGCGAGCCCCGAGCTGAGCGCGCCACCGGTCACGACGGCGCCTGCGTCGACCCATCGGACGCGTCGCCGAGCCCCGGTCGCGCCGGCGCTCTCTGCGAGCAGGTCGATGTCCTCCCAGTGGGTGGTCCACGGTCGGCCGTCCAACGCCCCGGCCCGATCGAGGAGAAACGCCCCGGTACCCACGCTCGACAGGGTGGCATCGGTGCGGCGCGCGCCACCTCCGAGATCGCATCGATCAACTCGGTGTCGGCAAGCGGACCGCTGAGGTCGACCGTGCCTGGCACGATCAGCAGATCGGTCGTCGCCAGGACCTCAGCTGCAGCGGATGGCACGAGGCCGAGGCCGCCGTAGGCCCTGGCCGATCGGCCGTCGAGCGTCACCGTGTCGATCGTGAACGGTGCATCGTCGCCAGCACGTTCTGCCAGGCGGTTGGCGGTGAGGAAGACCTCGTACGGACCACCCGAGTCGAGCAGGTCGACGCCATCGAACAGCAGGATCGAGATGTGCATCTCCCCATCGTTGTCGCCGAGGCGTGCACGGCAACAACTGCGACGGGAGCGCTCACCAGTGCAGCTCGATCTCCAGCTTCGTGTGGTCGTCCTTCACCTCGAGTTCGACTTCGACCTCGAGTTCGTCGCCGACGGCGACGCGGTAGCGCACACCGTCGCGCTCGAACTCGACGTCGTTGTGGCGAGCGAGGGAGTCGGCGAGCTGGTGCAACCAGGCAGCGGCTTCCTCTCGGGGGAGGCGGCGGGTGGTCTCGATCTCGAGCAGTTCCATCTCGATGTCCTTTGACCTGGGTGGTTGTCGAGTGATTCAAGTGTCGGGCATCACGGCCTTGGACGCTCGGGTACAACGTCCTGTTCTGGGCAGGGTCAAAAGGGAGCAACCCACCACGACGGCGCAGTGCCACGCTGCGTGAAGTTTCGCTCAAGGTTGACAGAAGCTTGCCGATATCTGGAATGTCACCGGGTTCTGGCGCACTGCGGCGGAACCCATCGCCGAGACGACAGGCAGGTTCCGCTCATGACCGATCAGACTCCCTCCAACGATTCACTTCCACCACTCGGTGCGTCGGCTCCGGTGGGCTCGACGCCCCCGCCCCCGCCCCCGCCGATGCCACCGGCGGCTACGGCGGCTCCCACTGTGACGTCGTCGGACGATGCGCTGGGCGCCACCGAGGAGGCGGCCCCGTCGGGACCGCGGCGCTCGTTGTTGTTCGCCCTGGTGGCCGTGCTCGCGATCGCCGGCGTGGTGGCTGGCGTGCTCGTCGGCACCGATGGCGGCTCGTCTGGTGATTCGGCATTCGTCGGAGCGGAGGCGTCAGAGCTCGATGAGGTCGCCACGACCATGGTCGCCGAGTCCGCGCCGGCCACGACGGTCGCGGCTCCCACGACGACGGCGGCTCCGACGACGACGGCGGCTCCGACGACGACGGCGGCCCCGACCACCACCGAGGCTCCGCCGACCACGCAGGCCGGCCCCTTGTACCCGACACTCCCCGACGGCTCCCCCGAGCCGATCGTCGCCATCTACGACGGCCCCACGATCCGGGTGAGCGGCTGGGTGCCGAGCCAGGAGAAGGCCGAACAGCTCGAGGGATTGGCGCTCGTCAACAGCACCGATCCGAACGCCGTGATCGAGAGCAGCTGGTCGATTGACCCGGCCGTTCCGCTGAACATCGGGACCCGCGTCATCGAGATGAACTCGCCTCGGTTCCCCGCCGGGAGTTCCGACGTGACGCCCGAACACGCGGTGCAGCTCGATCGGGTGGCCAACGTGATGAACTTCCTGCCGAACGTGACGACGACCGTCGTCGGCCACGCCGATCAGGTGGGTGACGAGGCGGCGAACTACGCCCTGTCCGAGGCTCGTGCAGTCTCGGTCGTGCGCTACCTCGTGGGCAAGGGCGTCGACCCGTCTCGACTGGCCGCCCGTGCTGTCGGCGAGCAGGATCTGCTCTCCGAGGACGAGTCGGCGGCGTCGCTCGCCCTGAACCGACGCACCGAGTTCATCTTCTACGGCCTCCTGATCGACTGAACCGCTCCCGGGAATCGGTCAAACCACGTTTGCGTGTTGGTTTCGGTGGGACGCCCCACCGACAACGCCACGCAAACGTGGTTTTGGGAGTGTCTGGGTCGCAGCGGGGTACGGTGGACCGGAACCGCCGCAACCGAGATGAGACATCATGGTCAAGAAGAAGGTCCCCGCCACCCGCTGGCACGACGGCAGCACGCCGATCGAAGAGCTCCCCGTCGACGAACAGCTGGCACACCAGCTCGTCAGTGAGCGCGCCGACCTCGCTCCGTCCGTCGAGCGGATCATGAACGCCGAGCTCACCGATGACCAGCGCAACCAGGCGCTGAATGCGTTCAACGTGTCGCTCGACAATCCAGGTGACCCGAACCGGGACCCGCGGACGGCGATCGCCAACGCGCTGGCCTGAGCCACTCTCGTCCACTCATGTGCCCGAGCGAGCCTCGGTGAACTTCCATCCCTTGGCCGACGACTGGCCGACACAACGAGACGTGCTGCAACGCATCGCCACCCACGTGCTCGGCCAGGCACGGTTCCGTCACGACGGACTGTTCGACCTGATGCCGATGCCCGGAGGATTCGGCACGCCTGCAGCCGGGTCGCAACGCGAGCGGGTCCGCCTCGTCGGCGGATCGATGTTCGTCGAGCGCGTCACGGGCAGCGACATTCGCGAGCTCGCCGCAACCACGGAGGTGGTCACCGTCGCCGGGAGTTCGATCACGCAGCTGTGCGCCGCGATCGGGTTCGAACCCGACCCGTCGTTCTGGGTCGGCAACGACACGCCCGTGCTCGGTGACCCCGACGAACCGCTGAGCCTCGACGGCCTTGCCACGCAGGCGCTGGGGGAGTGGTATCTGCTCGGCCAACGGGCGATCGACGAGGCCGTCGCCTCGGTGCCCGGCGCTGATGCATCGGTCGGCCGATTGTGGCCGGAACACTTCGACTACGGGATCGATCTCGCTGCAGCACCGGGAGTCCGCACCAACCTCGGGGCCGCTGCCGGCGACGCCATCAGCGATGAGCCGTATCTCTACGTGGGTCCGTGGGAGTCGCCGCCGCCCGGTTCGAGCCCGTACTGGAACGCCCCGTTCGGAGCGATGCTCGGCTACGCCGAACTCGACGCTGTCGCCGACCCACTGGGGCGAGCGATCGAATTCTTCCTCCATGGCATTGCGCACCTCCGGTCCATCTGATCGTCCCGCTGATATTCCCGCACCGCCTGTGACTCCTGCGACTCATCGAAGTTGAGTCACCCTGTATCATGTTCGTATGATCTCCGTCGAACTCATCGGAATCCAGGTCGATCCCATCAGTGGCGCCGCCGCACTGGTGCTGCGCGAGCACGACGCGCCCAATCGGCTGCTTCCCATCATGATCGGCCAGGCCGATGCCAGCTCGATTGCCATCGCCGCCAGCGGCACCCGGTTGCCGCGCCCCATGACCCACGACCTGATGGCGAGCATGGTCGACGCGCTCGACGGCCACCTCGACGCGGTCGAGGTCACCGAGCTGCTCGACGGAGCGTTTCTCGCGAACCTCACCCTCAGTGGGCCTGCCGGCCAGCGGGTCATCGAGACGCGTCCCTCTGACGCGATCGCGCTCGCCGTGCGAATGCAGGCGCCGATGTTCGTGAGTGAGGCCGTGCTCGACGAGGCTGGCGCGTTGCCGATCGAACAGCCCGAGACCGACCAGTTCGCCCTCGACGCCTCGATCGACGCCGAGATCGACCAATTCCGAGCGTTCCTCGACGAACTCGACCCGGACGATTTCATCGACACGACCGCCACCGACATCACCGCCGCCGACGCTCCCATTGACGATCCGGAAGGGTCCACCGACGACAGCATCTGATCGCAACCCCTCGGCTCGTCGGGGCGGAGCCCGCTGCGGTCTGCGAGCATGGGCCGCATGCAGCCGCACCCGATCGCCACCTGGGACGACCTCGAGATCGACGCACCGGTGGGCGTGCTCGTTTCGAACGTCGACCTCGTCGTTGTCAGGTTCGGCGAGGACACCGCCGACCACTCCGTGTTGTACGGGCGGTGTCTGCACCGCGGTGTGAAGCTCGCCGACGGACACGTCGAGGGCTCCAACCTGATCTGTGGGGTCCACGGGTGGGACTACCGTCTCGACACCGGAGTGTCGGCCTACAACAACGATGAGGCACTCCAGCGGTTCGCCTCGTGGGTCGACGACGGGGTGCTCCACGTCGACCTCGACGAGATCGAGGCGTGGGAGGAGCAGCATCCGCAGCCCTACGACCGTGAGGCGTATCTCGGCGAGTACGCCGACGTCCACGGTGCGCCCGAGGAGCCACACGTCGGGTTCATCCAGGCGCTCGCTGCGGGTTCGGTCGGCTCGCACGGACCGGTCGCGGCGATGGGTGTGCCGCGCGACCAACTCCCGAGCTGGGACTCGATCCAGTTCGTGACCGCTCAACTCGACCGTAAACCGCTGTTCGACGACTCGATCGTGGCAACGCAGACCGTGATCGGGCCAGGTGCGGCATCGCCGCTGCAGCTCGACATCCCGCTGTTCGTTTCGGACATGAGCTTCGGTGCGCTCTCCGAGGAAGCAAAGGTGGCGCTCGCCACGGGCGCCGAGATGGCCGGCACCGGCATCTGCTCGGGCGAGGGTGGGATGTTGCCCGACGAGCAGCAGGCCAACAGTCGGTATCTGTACGAACTGGCTTCGGGCAAGTTCGGATGGTCGCTCGACAAGGTGCGCGATGTGCAGGCGTTCCACTTCAAGTTCGGCCAGGGGGCCAAGACCGGCACCGGTGGGCACCTGCCGGGCCACAAGGTCGTCGGCCGGATCGCCGAGGTGCGAGGTCTCGACGAGGGCACCGATGCGATCTCACCACCGACATTCACCGACCTGGTGACCGACGACGACTTCCGGTCGCTCGCCGACGATGTCCGAGCAGCGGGCGGTGGCATCCCGATCGGAGCGAAGTTGTCGGCCCAACACGTCGAAGCCGACATCGACGCGGCGTTGCGGATCGGTGTCGACTACGTGATCCTCGACGGGCGCGGCGGCGGCACGGGTGCGGCACCGCTGGTCTTCCGCGACAACATCTCGGTGCCGACGATCCCCGCGCTCGCGCGAGCGCGGCGTCACCTCGACCGCGTCGGCGCCGATCACGTCACGCTCGTGATCACCGGCGGATTGCGCAAGCCGGCCGATTTCGCCAAGGCGCTCGCCCTCGGGGCCGATGCGGTCGCGATCAGCAACGCCGCCATCCAGGCGATCGGCTGCCTCGGCATGCGGGCGTGCCACACCGACAACTGCCCGGTCGGAATCGCCACGCAGAAGCCCGGTTTGAGGTCGCGGCTGGTGGTGCAGGAGTCGGCTCGCCGTCTGGCGCAGTTCTTCGAGTCGGCCGTGGAACTGATGGTGGTGCTGGCCCGTGCCTGCGGCCACGATCGTCTCGACCAGTTCACTGCCGACGACCTGACCACGTTCGATCGCGAGATGGCCCATCTCTCCGGCATCGCCTACGGCGGTATCTCCCTGACCTGACCTGTCACACCGTCACACCGTCACATCGTGCCGGGCCTGATGTGACAGTTCGGCGAACGTCAAGATTGATTGCAACGTTTTCGGTGGCTGGCGCGCCTACACAGTGATGGTGGACGAGCCGATCGTGATGCGTGACGTGCGCGAGGTGGGGTCGTTCGACGAGTTCTTCGTCGACCGGTTCGTGGAGCTGTCCCGGTTGGCGTTCCTGCTGACGGGCTCGTCGGACGTTGCCGACGAGATCGCCCAAGACGCCTGCGAGCAGGTGTATCGGCGCTGGGACCGCATCGACCATCCCAGGGCGTATGCCCGGCTGGCGGTGATCAACGGTGCCCGTGCGTGGGGTCGTCGTCGTTCTCGCCAGGCGGCGAGCGCTGCGGTGGTCGATCATGCGCCGCCGGTCGACGCCGATGCGATCGCCGTCCGGACGGCGATCGTCGACCTTCCCCAAGATGAGCGCGAGGTGCTGGTGTTGCGCTTCTACGCCGACCTGAAAGTCGACGACATCGCCGTCGAACTCGATATGCCCGCTGGCACCGTCAAGTCGCACATCCATCGCGGCTTGGCCCGGATGCACAAGGAGTTGTCGTGACCGAACCATCGTTCGAAGACACCGAGCGTCGCGTCCGCGGCGCCATGAACCGGTTGGCGGACGGCCACCGCCCTGACACCGATGGACACTGGCCGGCGTCGCACCCCAACGGCGGATCGAGCGCGGGTCGTTCGTCGTCGACGAATCGCTGGATGCTGGTGGCCGCCTCACTCGTCGTCGTGGTCGCCGGACTCGCTGCGGTCGCGGTCGTGCAGCTCGGTGGGGACGACGCTGCGACCGACCTTGCACCGCTGCCGACGGTCGTCAACGACCCCGACGACGTTCTCCCGGCGACCACATTGGCGCCCGTGCCGACGAACTCCGGTCCCGACTCCGTGCCGGCGGACGAGCTCGGAGGTGTCCGATTTCCGGTCGCCGCACCAGAACAGGATGCGTCGTGGATCCAGCCATGGCGCGACGGGTTTCTCGCCGGTTCGGTCGTCGAAGCTGCCGACGAGTCCGGCGCAACGACGATGCAGGCCCGTTTCACCACCGACGGCGAGCGCTGGGAGCCCGTCGAGATGACGATGCCACCGGGGATGAACGGGTACGGCAGGATCGCGACGGTCGGCGAACGGTTCGCAATCGCCGAGACGATCTATCCGGACCCCGACACGGAACTGGTCAGGATCGCCTCGACAACTGACCTGATCAACTGGTCGACGCAGGACTTCGAAAATCCCCGTTTGCCCAAAGCTGGAGAGGCCGAATTCGGCGGTTCGTTCACGTCGATCGGCAGCTTCGCCGCCAACGACACGGGGTGGGTGTTCGAGGTCCGAGACATCTACGGCTATGACGCCACCGAGTTGCTTCCGTCCGATGCATCCGGCAATGGCCACCGAATCCGTTCCGATGACAACGGATTCACCGTGACCCTCGGCGGGGTCGACGGTTCGCCGCCGACCACCTACGACTACACGTGGGCCGAGGTCGGGATCACTCCGGATCAGGTTCCCTACTTGACCGGTGAGATCCCGGTGTCACGCACATGGTCGGCCACCTGGGACGGCACGCCCACCATGTCGCAGACGGCGGTCCCGACCGGACCGACGCTGGCCTCGCCCGAGGGGTTCGTCCGGTGGAACGACAACACCTGGTTCTCGCCCGACGGCCTCACCTGGTCGGCGAGTCCGCTGCCCGACCCGACCGGCACGGTGCAGAACGTGTTCCCCGTCGACGGTGGGTTCGTGGCATTCGTCGCCAACCAGGACGGAGCGACCGACGTGTATCGGCTCGACGAGCGCGGCGCTGCGCCGCGCCGCGTCGACATCGGTGACATGGCGGAGGTGTTCAGCACCGGGTTCGCCGGGCAGACCATCCCCGGAGTCCAATCGCCACAGGCGAGCGCCGCGTTGCTGTCTCTCGGTCCGAACGGTGGCGCACCAGCTCCGCTCATCATCGATCTCGATGGGTACCGATACGTGGAACGCGGGGCGAACATCTCGCTGATCGATCTCGCCACGGGCGACACGCTCTACACGCTCTCCCAACCCGGAGATGCGCCCGTTGCCGACAACTGGTTGGAGTTCGACGCGGATGGCTTCACTGCGATCGATCCGGTCACCGAGACGGTGCTGACGCAGATTCCGATCGAGACGTACCAGGCCGCACAAGATGCCCGTCGTGCCGCCTTGGGTCCGATCGACGCGAGTGCGGAGTTCGTCGAGGAGTTCCGTTTCGTTGCAAGCCGCGACGGCGAGCAATTCCTCCTCCGACCCCTCCCTGTGGGCACTCCGGACGCCGATGAGACGATCGCCACGCTCGGCGCCGCAACCAACGGCGACGTTCTCCTCGTTCGCTTCGGCGACGAGTGGATCCGCTACGACCTCCCGTGAACTGTCACATCGTGCCGGGCCTGATGTGACGGTTCGGCGCTGCGGTCGGCGACGGTCGCGTTCGTCCTGACGCATCGTCGGCGCCTAACGTCGTCGTGCGGCGAGCAACGGGTTCGCCATCGTCCAGCCAGTCGGCCAAGTCAGGAATCTCCCATGCGTGAAGCAGTCTTCGTGTCCTATGCCCGCACCGGTCTCGCGAAGGCGGGCCGCGGTGGCTTCAACATCACGCCCGCCATGACGATGGCGGCGCACGCGATCAGCAGCGCCGTCGAGAAGGCCGGCGTCGAACCCGAACTCGTGGAGGACGTCGCGCTCGGCAACGGCGCGCACGGCGCCGCCAACCTCGGTCGCCTCGCCTCGCTGCTCGCCGGGCTGCCAGTCACCACCGGTGGCAACACCATCCAGCGCCACTGCTCGTCGGGGCTCAACTCGATCGCCATCGCCGCCAACCACATCAAGGTCGACGGCGCCGACTGTGTGGTCGGTGCGGGCGTCGAGTCGATTTCGATCCCCAGCCCTGGCTTTGGCGGCGCGGTCAACATGGACCCGAAGCTCACCGAAATGTACCCAGCGATCTACATGGCCATGATCGAGACCGCCGACATCGTCGCCGAGCGTTACAACGTGTCACGCGAGTACCAGGATGAGTACTCCTACGAGTCGCAGATGCGCATGGCGCGGGCGCAGGAGAACGGGCTGTTCGAAGACGAGATCGTGCCGATGGACACCAAGATGAAGCTGGTCGACAAAGAGACCAAGGAGGAGTCGATCGTCGACTACACGGTCACCGGCGACGAGTGCAACCGCCCGACAACCACGCTCGAAGGACTCCAGAAGCTGCAGCCGGTGCGCGGTGAAGGCAACTACGTCACCGCCGGCAACGCGAGCCAGCTCTCCGACGGCGCCGCCGCCGTGGTCATGATGTCCGACGAGGAAGCCTCCCGCCGCAACATCGAGCCGCTCGGCGCGTTCAAGGGTTGGGCGGTCGCCGGGTGCGAGCCGGACGAGATGGGCATCGGCCCGATCTACGCCGTGCCGAAGCTGCTGAAGCGCCACGGCCTCACCGTCGACGACATCGACATCTGGGAGCTCAACGAGGCCTTCGCCAGCCAGTGCCTGTACTCGCGTGACACGCTCGGCATCGACCCCGAGAAGTACAACGTCAACGGCGGCTCGATCGCCATCGGCCACCCGTTCGGCATGACCGGCACCCGCTGCGCCGGCCACGTGCTGCTCGAAGGGAAGCGCCGCAACGCCAAGTACGGCGTGGTCACGATGTGCATCGGCGGCGGCCAGGGCGCCGCCGGCCTCATCGAGATCTACTGAGTCGTCGGCTCGCTCCTTCGGGAGCGAGCCGAGGCATCTCACCCGTTCTGGCGGAGGTCCGATCGGTGCGGCAGGGGTAAGTTCTGCACCCGAAGGTGGCCATCCGGGCCCCAGGAGGGGGTTGCGGTGAGTACCGAGACGACGACGAAACCTGCGCACCGATTCCCGGTGATGCAGGGCATCCTGCCGCTGAATCGAACGGGCATTCCGAGCGAGATCATCGCTGGCGTCACGCTCGCGACGCTCGCGATTCCCGAGGTGATGGGCTACACGTCGATCGCCGGGATGCCGGTCATCACCGGCCTCTACACCATCTTGGTGCCGCTGCTCCTGTTCGCGCTGTTGGGATCGTCGCGCACACCTCGTCGTCGGCGCCGACTCGGCCACCGCAGCCGTCCTCGCCGCCGGGCTTGCCGGATTGGCGACGACACAGTCGTCGCAATATGTCGCACTCGCCGGGATGGTGGCACTGATCGCCGCTGCGCTCCTCATCCTTGCTCGGCTCGTGGGTCTCGGTTTCCTCGCCGACTTCATGTCTCGAACGGTCCTCATCGGTTTCATGACCGGCGTCGGTATCCAGGTCGCCTGCGGTCAGGTCGGCGGCATGTTGGGTCTGCCGACGGGTACTGGCCTCACGATCGGGAGCGCCACCTTCGACAACACAGTCGCCAAACTCTGGACCACCCTCGAGAACATCGCCGACATCAGTTGGACGACCACCGCGGTGTCGGCGGGCGTGCTCGTGGTGATCCTCGGCGGGAAGGTGGTTTCCCCCAAGATTCCGGGGGCGCTGGTCGCCGTGCTCGGGTCGATGTTCATCAGTTGGCAGTGGGACCTCGCGAACGACGGGGTGGCGACGCTCGGCAAGGTCCCCGGTGGCCTCCCCAGCCTCAGCTTCCCCTCGGTTCCGCTGGGCGACGTTCCCCAGTTGTCGGCGACGGCGATCTCGATCTTCGTGCTCATCCTGGCTCAGAGTGCTGCGACGTCTCGGGCGTACGCGGCGAAGTACAACGACCGTTTCGACGAGAACGTCGATCTCGTCGGCCTCGGTGCCGCCAACGTCGGTGCAGCGTTCACAGGGACCTTCGTCGTGAACGGCAGCCCGACCAAGACCCAGATGGTCGACAGCGCTGGCGGCAAGAGCCAGCTCGCGTCGATCACCACGGTCGTCATCGTCGGGATCGTGCTCCTGTTCCTCACGGCGCCGTTGCAGTACATGCCACAGGCGGTGCTGTCGAGCGTCGTGTTCCTGATCGGCTTCGAACTCGTCGACATCGCCGGGATGCGACGGATCTGGGGCCTCCGTCGGAACGAGTTCATCGTCGCTGCGATCACTGCTGGTACCGTCGTGCTCGTCGGGGTGTTGCAGGGCATCATCGTCGCCATCGTCCTGTCGATCATCGACCACCTCCACCGGTCCTATCGTCCCCCCACCGCCGTGATGACGAGGCTCAGCGGCGAGCATGAAGGCGACTGGTCTTCGGGGGCCGTGACGCCCGACGCCCGGACTGAGCCCGGTCTGGTCGTCTACCGGTTCTCCGCGCCGCTCTACTACGCGAACGCCGAGCACCTCAGCGAGGAACTCGTGGCGTTCGGAACCACGGACGATCCGCCGGCGTGGGTGTGTCTCTACGCCGCAGCGATTCCGGACATCGACATGTCGGGCGGCGAGGCGCTGAAGTCGATCGTCGAGAACCTTCGATCCACGGGCGTGACGTTCGTGATGGTCGAGGTGATGGACGAGGTCCGCGCCGAACTCGAGAGCTACGGCCTCATCGAGGTCATCGGTTCGGAACACATCTTCCCGACGCTGGCGACCGTCGAACACGCCTTCCGTGAGCGCTCGACCCACTGAGTGGTGACCGCGTCACCGGCCGGTGTAGGCCGGGTCGCGCTTCTCGAGGAACGCGGCGACGCCTTCGCGATGGTCGGCGGTGCGGAACAACTCGGCGAGTGTGGCGCTGACCCAGCGGCCGAGTTCGTCCCAGTCGGGGTCGAGGGCCGTGCGGAGTCCGCGCTTGAGCGCCTGCACCGCAAGCGGCGGGTTGGTGGCGATGCTTGTTGCGAGTTCCAGCGCCGTGGGGAGCAGGTCGTCGTGTGCGACGACGCGCGACACCAGCCGTAGGTCGCGGGCTTCCTCGGCACCGATCACCCGGCCGGTGAACAGCAGCTCGGCCGCGTGTTCCCGGCCGACGAGCTCGACAAGTCGAGCGAGCCCGGCGACGTCGCAGCACAACCCCCGCTTCACGAACAGCTCGCCGAACTTGGCGCGATCGGACGCGATGCGGATGTCGGCCATCAGGGCCAGCTCCATGCCCCAGCCGACCGCCGCGCCGTTGACGGCGGCGATGATCGGCACGTCGGTGTGCAAGAGGCTTCCAGCGGCCGGGGTGAGGCGGGGTTCGCGATCGGCGCGGGTCAGGTCCGAGCTGGCAGCGACCATCACCTGTTTGACGTCGTCGCCCGAGCAGAACGCCGGGTCGCGCCCGGTGATCACCAGGCATCGAGCGGTGGTGGTCTCGACGGCGTCGGCCAGTTCGGCGTAGGTGGTGAAGGTCAGCGCGTTGCGGGCAGCAGGCCGGTCGATCGTGATGATCCCGACGTGGTCGCGTACGTGGTACTCGATCTCGGTGTACACGCCGCAAGCCTCGCATCCCGTGTCGATCAGCGACGGGGCGGACGGTGGTCGTGGTTGTGGTCGTCGTGGCGGTGACGGTGGCTGCCGACTCGATTCTCGACCACCGATCACCTTGCTCTCACCTGATTCTGACCCTGTGGCCCGACAGTGGGGCTCGTGGAAAATCCCGTCACTCCGCCATACGCCAACCGTCCTGCGTCGATCCCGGGCGAGCCGCTCGGGACGCCGCTGTCTGCGACCGTCGCCAGCCCACCGCCTCCGACGTCGACGCCTGGTTGGGAGCCGCCGGCTCCCGTGGTGTCCGACCCCCGTCCACCACGAGGACGCGCCCGATTCGGCGCCGGCGTACTCGTCGGGATGGCGCTGACCGGCGCCGCGGTCGGCGGCTATGCCATCGGCCAGGACTCGTCGCCGACCACGGCATCGCCGGCGGAGGCGCCCAGTGTTGCCGCGCAGCCGATCAGCGTGTCGACGGGCTCGATCGGCGACCTCGTCGCCGCAGCACGGCCGTCGGTGGTGTCCGTCCGCCAGGAGGTCACCCAGACCGCCCCGAACGGCAGTACCGCCCACGGCCAAGCTGCTGGTACCGGCTTCGTGCTGTCGGCTGACGGCTACATCGTCACCAACAACCATGTGATCGCAGAGGGCGACAGCCCGGTTGTCACCTTCGCCGACGGGACGACGGAGCCGGCCACGATCGTCGCCGGCGACCCCAGCCGCGACCTCGCTGTGCTCCGCGTCGACCGCACCGATCTGGTGCCGCTCGCCGTCGGCGACTCCGACGACGTCCGCCTCGGCGACCAGCTGATCGCTGTCGGCTACGCCCTCGATCTCAACGGCGAGCCGTCGGTCACCGCCGGGATCCTGTCGGCGAAGAACCGCACGATCACCGCGGAGAACGGTGCCCAGCTCGTCAACCTCCTCCAGACCGACACAGCGATCAACCCGGGCAACTCCGGTGGACCGCTGCTGAACGGCAGTGGCGAGGTGGTCGGTATCAACACCGCCATCGCCGGCCAGGCCCAGAACATCGGGTTCGCGATTGCGATCACGCCGGTGATGGATGTCATCGACGAACTCCGCGGCGGCACCGTGCCCGACCGTGCACTGATGGGTGTCACAACGCAGCCGACGGGTGAGGGCCTGGGCGTCGAGGTCGTGGAGATCGCCGACGGGTCTGGTGCGGCCGACAGCTCGCTGCGGGTCGGCGACGTGATCGTCGCCGTCGACGACACCGACATCACCGATCCGACGTCACTTGGTGCGGCCATCGCCACCTACCAACCCGGCGACACGATCACCGTCGCCGTCGTGCGGAATGGTTCCACGCAGGAGATCGCCGTCGTCCTCGGCACTCGCCCGACCTGACCGATCGTGGGCGCCGGGCGACCACGAGCGCGCGACATCACCGAAATGGCGCGTGTGCGTTGCGCTCAGCGCAACGCCGGCGCGATTTTTCGGAACCTGCGGCCGGCGACGACGTTCACGGCCGGAACTCGAGGCCCTCGAAGTCGCCGGAGGACCGCCACTGGTCGATGTACTGGAAGTACGCAACCGGACCCTCGGGATACGCCATCGAGTTCAGCACACCTCGACGGCCGGTGGACTGGCCCTCGTTGTTGTAGTAGCCGGGCGTGCAGTCCGGCGAGTTCGTCATCCGTGCCTGGGCACCCGCCTCGAGGCGCGCCACCCACGCCGCTTCGGCGTCGGCAGTGACCTCGACCGTCTCGGCTCCCTCCGCCAGCGCGTGCTCGATGATCGCGGCAATCGTCGTTCCCGACTCGAGATAGTTGTGCGGCACGTTCGAGATCAGGTTCGCAGCCTGGCTCAACGTGACCATGAAAAGATTCGGGAACCCGTGCACGTTGATCCCGTGGAGGCTCTGCATGCCCTCGGCCCACCGGTCGGTGAGCGTGAGCCCGTCACGGCCGGTGGTCTCGAACCCGGACCGGCGCGAGAGCTCCGTACCCACCTCGAACCCCGAGGCGTAGATGAGGCAGTCGAGCTCGTAGTGCTCGCTATTGGCCCACACGCCGGTCTCATCGATGCGCTCGACGCCCTGGCCGTCCGTATCGATCAGGTGGGTACCGGGCTCGTTGTAGGCGTCGAGGTACTCGTCGTGGAAACACGGCCGCTTGCAGAGCTGTCGATACCACGGCTTGAGCGCCTCGGCGGTGGCGGCGTCGGCCACCAGTGCATCGACACGGGCGCGGATCTCGGTCATCTTCTCGTCGTCGGAGTCCTCGTAGGCCTTGATGAAGGTCTCCCGCGTGAACTCGGCGCCGCTGGACATCACCTTGTCGCGGATGCGCTTGGTGATGTCGGTCCAGCCGTCCTTCACCAGATCCTCGTCGGCGAAGCCGCCGGTCTGCAGCGTGGTGAAGTTCATCAGCCACTCGGCCTGCCATCCTGGTTCGAGTGTCGTGAACCAGTCGGGGTCGATGTCGTGGTTGTTTCGCACGTCGATCGATGACGGCGTGCGCTGGAACACGTACAACTCCTTCGCCGATCGGGCGAGGTGGGGGATGCACTGCACCGCCGTGGCGCCGGTTCCGATGATGCCGACGCGCTTGTCGCGTAGCCCGTCGAGCGGCGCACCGTCCGGGTCGCCGCCCGTGTAGTCGTAGTCCCACCGGCTGGTGTGGAAGCTGTGGCCCTGATACGTCTCGATGCCGGCGATGCCGGGCAGCTTCGGCCGGTGCAGGGGGCCGGTGCCCATCGCGACGAACCGGGCCCGCATCTCGTCGCCACGGTTCGTGTGGATGATCCAGCGCCGGGCCTCGTCGTCCCACGTGAGCGAGGTGACCTCGGTCGAGAACACGGCGTTGTCGTAGAGATCGAAGTGGCGCCCGATGCGGCGCGAGTGTTCGAGGATCTCCGGTGCGTGGGTGTACTTCTCGCTCGGCATGTGGCCGGTCTCCTCGAGCAGCGGGAGATACACGAACGCCGCGGTGTCGCACTGGGCGCCGGGGTAGCGGTTCCAGTACCAGGTACCGCCGAAGTCGCCGCCCTTCTCGATGATCCGCACGTCGTCGATGCCGGCCTCGTGCAGCTTGGCACCCGTGATCAACCCGGCGAAGCCACCGCCGATGAACGCCACGGTCACCTCGTCGAACAACGGCTCGCGTTCGGTTGGCTCCACGTACGGATCCTCGACGTAGTGCTCGAAGATCCCGGTGACCTCGACGTACTGCTCGTTGCCGTCGGGTCGCAGTCGCTTGTCGCGCTCCTCGCGGTACTTGGCGCGCAGTGCATCCCGGTCGATCTCGGTGCTCGTCCCCATGGTTGCACGGTACAAGTTCCCTCGACCGCGTCTGGGGTCAGAACCCAGACCTGAACGATCAGCTCGATGCGCGGGCCGGGATGAACCGGTGGGCGAAGACTGCACCGGCGAATGCCACTCCGGCGCACACGAAGCAGGCGGCGTGCATGCCGGTGAGAAACGCATCGCTCACCTGGGTGATGAAGGCAGGAGCTTGGTTGCCGAGCTCGGCCGCGATCACGCGCGCCGCGCCGACCGAGTCGGCCGTCACCGACTGCAACTCCGGTGACAGCGAGCCGTAGACGCCGCCGGCGTCGTCGAGCGAGCGGATGTACAGCGAGCTGAACACGCTGCCGATCACCGCGACGCCGAGGGTGCCACCGAGCTCGCGGGTCGTGTCGTTGACGGCGGAGCCGATCCCGGCCTTTGCCGGGGGGAGCGAGCCCATGATCGACTCGGTGGCCGGTGCCGTGGTCAGTCCGAGGCCGGCGCCGAGGAACACCATCTGCCCGGCGATGATCAGGTAGCTCGTGTCGACTTCGGCCGACAGCCCGATCCAGACGAACGCGATCGCCATCGAGGTGAGACCGGCGGACACGACTCGGGACGTACCCATCCGTTCGACGATTCTCGGGGCCACGACCGAGGCGACCGCGATCGAGATCGCGACGGGCAGCGTGCGCACGCCTGCTTCGAGCGGGCTGTAGGTCTTGACCAACTGGAAGTACTGGGTGATCAGGAAGATGAACCCGAAGAGGGCGAAGAATGCGGAGGTGACCGACACGCTCGCTGCGCTGAAGCGGAGGTTGCGGAAGATCGACACCGGCAGCATCGGGTGCTCGCGACGCAGTTCCCACAGCACGAATGCCACCAGCAGCGCAGCACTCAAGACGAAGCCGCCGATGATCCTGGGGTCGAGCCAGCCCCATGCAGGTGCCTCGATCACGGTGAAGACCAGGGTCGTGATTGCGGCGATCGACAGCGCGATTCCTCCGAGGTCGAGGCGCGGCGCACCCTCCTCTTTCGAGTCGGGCACGAACGCAGCGACGCCGACGAGTCCGACGATCACGACCGGCACGTTGATGTAGAAGATCGATCCCCACCAGAAGTGCTCCAGCAACCAGCCACCGCTGATCGGCCCGGCCGCGACGGCGACGCCGGTCACGGCACTCCAGATGGCGATCGCCTTGGCTCGCTCGGCAGTGTTGCGAAAGACGTTGGTGATGATGGCGAGCGTGGCGGGGAAGATCAGTGCCGCGCCGATGCCCATCAGCGCACGGCCGACAATCAATTCATTGGCCGACCCGACCGATCCCGCGTAGGCGGAGGTGATGCCGAAGACGGCGAGCCCCGCGAGCAGCATCTTCTTGCGGCCGTAGCGGTCACCGAGCCCACCTGCAGCGAGCAGGAGGCCGGTGAACACGAGCAGGTAGGCGTCGACGATCCATTGGAGTTGCCGAGTGGTTGCATCGAGTTCGACGGCGAGTGTCGGGATGGCGATGTTCACGATCGTGCCGTCCAGGACGGTGACGAACACCGCGACGCACACGATGCCGAGAATCGCCCAGCGACGTCGGTGGATGGTGTCATCGATCGTTCGGACGTCGGCCGGGACCGGCCGGGTTGTCGGTGTGGTGGTCATGGGTTCCTCGTTGCGGGTGTGCGGTCGGGTCGACCGAGGTCGACTAGCCATTGTCAAGTTGACACCGTAAAGATCAATCTGGACACTGTCAATATCGGAGTAGAGTGACATCCGTGACAGCCGACCGCTACCACCACGGCGATCTGCCCAATGCGCTGCGTCACGCCGCGGCGGACGTGATCGCGGAGGACGGCCTGGGACGGTTCAGCCTGCGGGAGGTGGCTCGCCGTGCCGGTGTGTCCCACACCGCCCCAGCGCATCACTTCGGCGACGTACGGGGACTGCTCACCGCGCTCGCGACCCGAAGGGTTCGACCATCTCCGCGAGGGCACGGCAGCCGCGGTCGCCTCCCAGGACGATCCGGCCGATCGGCTGATCGCCATGGGCGAGGCGTACGTGTCGCTCGCCACTGAGCACCCTGCGCACTGCCAGGTGATGTTCCGCACCGACGTCGTCGACCCGGACGACCCGGGTCTGCGCGAGGCGGGCCTCGGCGCGTTCGGCGTACTCCACGACACCGTGAGCGGACTGATCGCCGCTGAGGGGCTCGACGTGGATGTCGATGTGGCATCCGAACTCTGCTGGGCGACGATGCAGGGCCTGGTGGTGCTCCAGCCGAAGCTGGCCCTCCTCGACACGCTGAGCGGGATCGAACCGGTTCCTGTCGGCGAGCGTGTCCGCCGCCTGACCGCCCTGATGCTCGACGGCATTCGTCACAGCGTGGCCCACCCCTGATCCGTCACGCGGGCGGTGCCGGGCCGAGTGATGATCTGCATTCCCATCGCGTCGCGGTGCGGATGCCGTGACCGCTCGACACCGGTGATGGTCCGTGGAAAGGTGGGGCCGTGCAAGTGGCGTTGGCGCTGTACCCCGGGGTGTCGGCCGACGAGTGCGAGGCGTTCACGTGCGTGTTCGACCGGCTCGACGGAGCCGAACTCGTCGGCGTCGGTGCCCAGCTCGGCCGGGTCGAGGGTCCGGCGGTGGCCACCGAGTCGACGCCACGTTCGCCGACGTCCAGGACCCCGACGTCGTCCTCGTACCTGGAGGGATCGGGTGCGCCCGCGCCGCCAGCGACGATGTGTTGCTCGACTGGCTGCGGACCGTCGCAGCACGGTGCAACTGGATGGCCGCCAGTTCGACCGGCACGGTGGTGGTCGCAGCGGCCGGGCTGCTGAGCGACAATGACGCAGCCACCCACTGGCTCGCCGGTGACCTCCTGGCTGAACACGGCTCGCAACCCTCCGTCGAGCGAGTCGTCGAGATCGGCAACGTGATCACCTGCGAGGGGAGGATCACCGTGATGCACGTCGCTCTCCTGGTCACACTGCGCGTCGCTGGTCCTGACGCCGTTGTGCGTGTGCGCGATCGGCTCGCGAGCGGGAGTGTGCCCTCGTCGGACAGCTCCAGGTGGCGGCGATGGTGGAACGAGCGGCGTGACTGCCGGCGCGGTTCAGGTCCGGGGCGACCACGCAACCGTGAACTCGACGCACCTGACGTGATCGAGTTCCGACCGCTGACCACTCGGCCTCGCTGACCGATCGAGACACGTTTGCGTGACGCTTTCGGTGGGGTGGGTCGCCGAAACTGTCACGCAAACGGGAATTGGGAGGCGTCGATCTACGATGCGGTCATGCGCACGCTGTACGACGCCGACCACGAGGCCTTCCGCGACTCGTTTGCATCATTTGTCGCAAAGGAGGTGACGCCGCACTACCTCGAGTGGGAGGAGGCGGGAATCGCCCCACGCGAGATGTACGCCGCCGCCGGTCAGTACGGCTTCGTCGGCCTGGCGATCCCCGAGCAGTACGGAGGCGGCGGTACCGACGACTTCCGGTTCAACGCCATCCTCAGCGAAGAGTTCAACGCCGCTGGCATCGGCGGTGCCGGGCTCGGCCTGACCCTGCACAACGACATCTGCACGCCGTACTTCATCGAGTACTGCACCGACGAGCAGGCCGAACGTTGGATGCCCGGCATCGCGTCACGGCGATCTGATCACGGCCGTCGCGATGACCGAGCCGGGCACCGGCTCCGACCTGGCGGGCATCGCCACCACGGCGATCCGCGACGGCGACGAGTACGTCGTCAACGGCTCGAAGACGTTCATCACCAACGGCATCAACTCCGACCTCGTGATCGTCGCCGCCAAGACCGATCCCACCGAGCGTCACGCCGGGTTGTCGCTGCTGATCCTCGAGCGCGGCATGGACGGTTTCGAACGCGGCCGCAACCTCGACAAGATCGGAATGCACAGCCAGGACACCGCCGAGTTGTTCTTCAACGACGTGCGGGTGCCGGTCACCAACCGTCTCGGTGATGAGGGCAAGGGATTCACCTATCTGGCTGCGAACCTCGCCCAGGAGCGCCTGTCGATCGCGATCGCCGGCGTGGCCGCAGCTCGGGCCGCGCTCGGCTGGACGCTCGACTACGTCGGCGAACGCACCGCGTTCGGCAAGTCGATCGGAACGTTCCAGAACACCAAGTTCGTGCTCGCCGAGGTCGCCACCGAGATCGACGTCACGCAGGCGTACGTCGACCAGTGCATCCTGCAGCTCAACGCCAAGCAGCTCACCCCGGCGATGGCGGCCCAGGCCAAGTACTGGTGTACCGACCTCCAGAACCGGGTGGTCGATCGCTGTCTGCAGCTGTTCGGTGGCTACGGCTACATGACCGAGTACCCGATTGGGCGCGCCTATGTCGATGCTCGCGTCACATCGATCTACGGGGGCACCAACGAAGTGATGAAGACGATCATCGCCAAGTCGATCGGCCTCTGATCGGTCGACGCGGGTCAGCTGCGGCCAGGGGCCGCAGTCGACACCGCTCGATCGGTCTTGCGGAGTTGGAGCTTCCACAGGCCGAGCGTGCCGAGGCCGACGGGAATGATCGCCAGCCAGGTGAGAATGCGGAACACCAGGATCGCGGCGCTGATCTGGTTGACCCACTCCGACCCCGCAGTGGCGGTGAGCATGCCGATGTAGGCGATCTCGCTGACCCCTGCGTCGCCGGCCGTGATCGGGAACACGGTGAGCCCTTGTACGAGGGCGAACACGACGAACACCTCGGTCCAGGGCAGGACGCCTTCGCTCACGCCGGTGAAGCGCAGGCACATCAGCAAGAGTGCGAACTTCGTTGCCGAGGTGAGCACGGTCGCCCAGGTCGCGACCAGCCAGCGGTCGCGCAGGGTCTGCACGGCGCCGGCGCGTGCAGCTACCATCTGCGACGGGAGGTCTTCGGGCGTGGGCTTGCGGAGCAGCCGCAGGACCTTCGACCACACCGGCGCGATCAGGCGTCCGGCCTGCTCGGTGCGCTTCTCGGAGCCGAGTACGAACGCCAGCACGATCACCCCGAGCCCGACGATCAGACAGATGGTCACGACCGTCTGCAGGGTGTCGCTCATCGGGGCGTCGGACACCACGAGCCCGATCGCCGCGATGATCGGCAGCACGAGCTTGATGCCGATACTGAAGATGCCACCCGCCGCGACGGCCAGGGTGGCTTCGGCGGTGGTGCGCCCCCACGAGGTGAGCATCCGATAGCGGATCGGCAGGTCGCTCGGGCCGGGGACCACCGAGGTGATCGATGCCGGACCGAGGAACGCGACGATGCCATGGCGGACGGCCAGTCCGGGAACCAACGACGCTGTGAGGAGGCCCTGGGCGGCGATCCAGATGATCCACATGCTCGCCAGCGACATGATCTCTGCGTCGTTGAGCGAGCGGACCGCATCCATGACCTCGGCCGGGTCGAGCTCGTCGAACGTCGTGGCGAGGATCCACGTCGAGATGCCGATCGCGGCGATGATGAACACGATCCGGAACACGATCTTGCGGATGCTTCGTGGCGGTGCCTCGGGAATCCCGTCCTCGAGCGAGACGGCATCGTTCGCAGCATCATCGACTGATGAGTCGTCGAGGAGTTCGTCGTCAGGAGTCGTCATGGTTGGCCTCGATACTTTCGCGCACAGCGGTGACGAGGGCGGAACGTGCTTCGAGGACCGGCGGCACGAGCCCGACGCGGTCGCGCACTCTGATCCGGCCGAGCAGGGCAGCGGCCTGGCGGACGAGCGGTGGCCACACGACCAGTGCGATCGCCCCGCCGATGGCCACGGCCACCCCGTCGGCAACCGCGACCCACCCGTCGCCGAGCCACATGCCCATCAGCGTCCACGTGGTCAGCAGCGTCACGAGTCCCAGGAGGATCCGCACGGTTCCCTTGGTGGCCGTCGACCGCACCAGCCCGGTGCCGACGACGATGATGAACAGCGCCGGCAGGTGGACCAGTGTGACCGTCAGCAGGACCGACCCGGCGAGGAACAGCACGATCGCCGAGAGGACGAGCCGTCCGATCGACACGCGATCGGGTCGGAGTTGTCCGGCATTGATGCCGAGCAGTTGGAGACGGGTCGCGAAGTTGCGGTAGGCATCGACCACCCGTTGGCGGGCGGCCGGAGGCGATGCGGCGAGTCGTCGGGCCACGACCTCGCTGGTGCCGAACGAAACGGCGGCGCGCCCGGTCGAGTCGTGTCGCTCCTCGCGAGCTGCCGCCCGGAGCATCTCGCGTTCGTCGAGGCTGGCGAACTGTGGCGACACCCCTTCGAGGGCCTCGGTGATCCGGGCGGTCAGCGCGGCGGCGTCGGCACGGTCGGGTTCGCCGGCGCTGTCGAGGCCGACACCTTCGAAGTCGGCCACCTCGATCGGTTCGCCGAACATGACCACCGCCCGGCTCCGGGTCTCGACCGTGCTCTCGAACGCCATGCCGATCGGCACGATCACCACGTCAGGCGCTGTGGGCAACGCCCCGAGGGCGATCCGCGCTGCACCCGACTTCACCCGGTCGAGTCCGGCGCGGTCGCCGGTGGTGCCCTCCGGAAAGATCGCAACCGTTGCCCGCTGCGCCAGCTCGTGGTGGCACGCCTCGAACACCGAAGCGTTGTCGCTCGATCGGTCCCCGTCGGCGCTGCGATACACGGGCAGCACGCCGGCGAGCCACAGGAACGGCCGGGCCACCACGACCTTCCAGAGCGCCGCCTTGGCCAGGAATCGGGGCAGACGTCCGAGGACGCCGGCCACGACGACCGGGTCGACGAAGCCGTTGCCGTGGTTGGCGACGATCAGCACCGGGCGATCACGCGGGAGCCGGTCACGCCAGCGCACGTCGACCGAGCGGTGGAAGGCGAGCACGAGTCCGCGTGCGACCAAGCCGATCGTCCGATCGGTGAAGCGGCGGAACAGTCGTGGCGCCCGATCGGGATCGGCAGCGGCGTAGGCGCGGTCGACCCACGCCAGCGCAACGATGGCGGTGAGCACGTGCCAGAGCCCGTGCGGTTGGAGCCACGAGTCGGCATCGCATGCCGGAGAGCCCGGTGTCCCGAGCGCCCACATCCCGATCGCCACGGCGCCCAGGCCGAGCAACGGCCACGACCACACGGCGGTCATCGCTCGACGGCGGGCGATCAGTGAGGCGACCACGATGACGGCGACCGACACCCCGACCGCAATGTTCGTCGCATCAGGTGCGAAGGCCCACACCGCGGCCGACACGGCGAGGCCCACCGCCAACCCGACGAGCGAGCCGGCGTCGGTGCGACTACGCAGCCGCCCGACGTGCCAGCCCGCCACGAACGCGAGCGCGCCGATCAACGGGACGTCGTGCAGGAATTGACCGAAGTCGCTCGCCCTGCCGTGGTAGAGCAAGCTGCCGAACCCCTCGGCGGCCGCGATGGCAGCCAGCCCGTACACCGCCCGGGGGAGTCGTGCCCGGCGGACTTCCCACGCCAGCACCAGTCCGGCGGCGACGTAGGCGAGCGAACTCCAGGCGTTGACGTCCTGTTCCAGCAACCAGTCGTCGCGGAGCTCGCAGTCGGAGGTTTCCGTGCTCACCGCGGTCTGCCGGTCACGTGTCGGAGATGGAGGTACCCGACGTCGAACGGACGCCGGTTGCCCAAGCCTCGCGCAGCGAGTCGCGACGACGGTCGACGTCGGTGAACTGGGCGACGATGCCGCCGACGACGAGGCCGCCGTAGAGCACGAACCACCACCAGTTGTCCGCAACGTTCTCCGTGGTGACGCCGATGTCGAAGTCCTCGAGATCGACCGTGCCGACCAACAGCATCAGACCGGCGACGATCGTGCTCGCTCCGGCGAGCGCGGTGAGGATCGTGAGGAGCACCATCGGTAGGTTGCCCGCAATCGCCACGAACGCCAGCACGACGGCGAGCACCACGCCGCTCAGCACGATCAGCCACGACCAGGTCACGCCGAGCGCCACCATCAGGCTCGTGCCGAGCACGAAGCCGATACCCGTCATCCCGATGATCACCGAGACCTCGTAGTAGAGATATGCGATCAGGCCGAACACCACGGCCAGGGCCAGGCCCACCAGCCAGCCGAGCGCGTTGCCGAGGAAGCCGGCATCTCCGGCGACGATGCCGGCGCCGAGCATGAAACCGGCGAATGCACCCCAGACCGGGATCACCAGGCGCATGGCGAGATACCCGCGAAAGCAGAACACGGCTCCCGTCAGAAGGGCGATGATGCCGACGACGATGTCATTCATTTCCCCACTCTTGCAGAGCAGTCGGACCCTGGTGTGTTCATCGCTCAAGCGCGAGACTCGTCGTATGGCCGCTTCCATCGTATTGCTCTGCACCGACGGTTCCGAGCTCGCGATGAGCGCGATCCGGCAGGGTGTCGATCTGCTCGCTCCGCCCGATCGGATGGTGATCGTGTCGGTCGCGTCGCCCATCGATCCGACGCTCGTCACGGGGACCGGGTTCGCCGGGGGCGTGATGACCTACGACGAGAAGAACGATCTGGTCGAGGTGCAGCGTGCCGCCGCGCAGACCCACCTCGATGACGCTGTTGCCGAACTCGGCCTGAGTGGTGCCGAGACGATGGTGTTGGTCGGCGATGCCGGCCATGAGATCTGTCGAGTGGCCGAGAGCCTGCCTGCGAGCGTGGTGGTGCTCGGCACCCATGGTCGCAGTGGCATCAAGCGGGCGATCATGGGGTCGACGTCCGATCACGTCGTGCGTCACTGTGTCTGCCCGGTGCTCGTGCAGGGCGGCGGCTGAAGCACGGGTGGCTCGGGGGTCGTTGCTCCGGTGGTCGACGCTGAGTCGCGCGACTAAGGTTCGTGCGGCTGTCGCAGAGGGGTGGCAGTGCCAGCGATCGACCTCGAGGAGTACCCATGCCCAACGGCCAGCCCAACATTCTCGTCATCTGGGGTGACGACATCGGCATCTCCAACCTGAGCTGCTACAGCGACGGGGTGATGGGCTATCGCACGCCCAACATCGACCGCATCGCTGCCGAGGGTGTGCGCTTCACCGACTACTACGGCGAGCAGAGCTGCACCGCTGGTCGCGCAGCGTTCATCACGGGCCAGAACCCGTACCGCACGGGACTCAGCAAGGTCGGCATGCCGGGCGCCGACATCGGTCTGAGGGCCCCCGATCCCACGATCGCCACCGCGCTCAAGGCGAAGGGCTACACCACTGGTCAGTTCGGCAAGAACCACCTCGGCGACAAAGACGAGTTCCTGCCGACGATGCACGGTTTCGACGAGTTCTTCGGCAACCTCTACCACCTCAACGCCGAGGAGGAGCCCGAGCAGGACGACTACCCGAGCGAGGAGGACTTCCCGGACTTCCGCAAGAACTTCGGCCCGCGCGGCGTGATCCACTCGTGGGCGAACGGCGACGGCACCCAGCGTGTCGAGGACACCGGCCCGCTCACCAAGGAGCGGATGAAGACCGTCGACGAGGAGCTGCTGCCGGAGGCGCTGCGCTTCATGGGCGACGCCAAGGAGAACGACACGCCGTTCTTCGTGTGGTTCAACACCACCCACATGCATTTCCGGACCCACATCAAGGACGGCAGCCGCGGCAAGGCCGGCCGGTGGCAGTCGGAGTACCACGACGTGATGTGCGACCACGACGAACTCGTCGGGCAGGTCCTCGACTACCTCGACGAACAGGGTCTCGCGGAGGACACCATCGTGATGTACTCCACCGACAACGGGCCCCACATGAACACCTGGCCCGACGCCGGGATGACCCCGTTCCGCAATG
>CAVPJT010000029.1:0-130426 GCA_963705485.1 Ilumatobacteraceae bacterium | reverse complement strand
GATGCTCCGAGCAGTGAGAACCAGAAGAAACCGTAGGGGGCGAGTGTCACCTGGTAGTCGTGGTCGCGGACGGGGGCGAACTGGTTGTGGCCGAACACCTCGACCGGTGTCGCTCCTTGGAACTCGCGCAGGTCGAGCTCGACGTGTTGTGCCAGACGCGACAGGTTCGCAACGCAGAGCATCGGAGGTTCGCCGTCGAGGCGACGGATGAACGCCAGCACGTGCGGGTTGTCGGGATCGAGGAACTCGATGTCGCCACGGCCGAGCACGCGGTGCCGCGTGCGCAGCGTGATCAGCTGGCGCATCCACGAGAGCAGCGAGGCCGGATTGGCCTGCTGGGTCTCGACGTTGACGCTCTCGTAGTGGTACTCCTGATCGGTGATCAGCGGCAGGTACAGCCGATGCGGGTTCGCCGAGGAGAAGCCTCCGTTGCGATCCGACGTCCACTGCATCGGTGTGCGCACGCCGTCGCGGTCGCCGAGGTACACGTTGTCGCCCATGCCGATCTCGTCGCCGTAGTAGACGACCGGCGTGCCGGGCAGCGAGAACAGCACGGCGTTGAGGAGCTCGATCTTTCGGCGATCGTTGCCGAGCAACGGCGCCAGCCGCCGCCGGATACCGAGGTTGATGCGCATCTCGTCGTCACGGGCGTACGCCCGCAGCATCATGTGACGCTCTTCCTCGGTCACCATCTCGAGCGTCAGCTCGTCGTGGTTGCGCAGGAACGTGGCCCACTGGCAGTTCTCCGGTGGGGTCGGGGTCTGGTCGAGGATGTCGATGATCGGCATCCGGTTCTCGGACTGCAGCGACATGAACAACCGCGGCATGACGGGGAAGTGGAAGTTCATGTGGCACTCGTCGCCATCGCCGAAGTACGCCGCAGCGTCCTCGGGCCACTGATTGGCCTCCGCGAGGAGCATCCGACCCTCGTACTTGGAATCCATGTGGCTTCGAATGCGCTTCAGGGCCTCGTGGGTCTCTGGCAGGTTCTCGCAGTTGGTGCCGTCTCGTTCGTACAGGTACGGCACAGCGTCGAGGCGAAGGCCGTCGACCCCCATGTCGAACCAGTGGTCGAGCACGTCGAGCACCGCTGCCTCGACCGCCGGGTTGTCGAAGTTGAGGTCCGGCTGGTGGGAGTAGAAGCGGTGCCAGTAGTACTGCCCGGCAACGGGGTCCCAGGTCCAGTTCGACGTTTCGAAGTCTTGGAAGATGATGCGGGCGTCGGACCACTGGTTGGGGTCGTCGCTCCACACGTAGAAGTCACGGTGCGGCGAGCCGACCGGGGCGTTGCGGGCTCGCTCGAACCATGGGTGCTGATCGGAGGTGTGGTTGATCACCAACTCGGTGATCACCTTGATGTGGCGGGCGTGTGCGGCGTCGAGGAAACGGCGAAATGATCGCAGGTTGCCGTACTCGGGGTTGACGGTCCGGTAGTCGGCGATGTCGTAGCCGTCGTCGCGCAGCGGAGACGGGTAGAACGGCAGGAGCCAAACCGCCGTGATCCCGAGATCGCTCAGGTAGTCGAGATGCGACGTCAAACCGTCGAAGTCGCCCGTGCCGTCGCCGTTGGAATCGGCGAACGCCCGAACGTGGAGCTCGTAGATGACGGCGTCGCGGAACCAGTCGTCGTTCGTGTTGTTCATGCCGCCACCTCGTCGATGTTCGCTGTTGGTTCGTCGACGCGGTGGACCGTGAAGATGTGTGCCGACGCGGACCACGGTGCGAGGTCCACGAAGTTCCGGTTGCCGTGCCAGCGGTACGTGACGCCGCCGAGCTCGTCGACGACGTCGTACTCGGCGTCGTAGGGAAGGCCGATCGCGGCCAGATCGATGTCGACGAATCCGCTGTGACGTTCGAACGGGTCGAGGTTGACCACCACGATGATCGGGCGACCGAGGCCGAGGGCATCGGTCTTGGTGAAGCACAGCAGCCCGGGGCCGTCGGTTTCGTGGAAGTGCAGCGTGTCGAGGTTGCGGAACGCTCGGTGTTCTCGGCGGATCGAGTTGAGCCGGCCGAGGAGTGGAGCGAGGCTGTCGTCTCGGTCGAGCTGCCACGAACGGAGCTGGTACTTCTCGGAGTCGAGGTACTCCTCCGAGCCCTCGCGGACCGGTTCGTGTTCGAGCAGCTCGAAGGCGGGGCCGTACACACCCCAACTGGGCGACAGGGTCGCCGCCAGGATGGCGCGCGTCACGAACACGGGTCGGCCGCCGGTCTGCAGCTGCTCGGTGAGGATGTCGGGTGTGTTCGGCCAGGCGTTCGGGCGGAAGTAGTCGACGGTGCGAGTCGACAGATCGGTGAAGTACTCACGCAGCTCCCACGACGACTGGCGCCACGCGAAGTACGTGTAGTTCTGGTTGAAGCCGATCTTGGCGAGACGCTCCATCACGCGTGGACGTGTGAACGACTCGGCGAGGAACACGGTCTCTGGGTGTTCTCGGCGAATGGTCGCGAGCGCCCATGCCCAGAACGGGAACGCCTTCGTGTGTGGGTTGTCGACGCGGAACACGGTGATGCCCCGGTCGATCCAGAACCGGAACACGTCGGCGAGTGCTTCCCAGAGCTGCTGCCAGTCGGATGACTCGAAGTCGAGTGGGTAGATGTCCTCGTACTTCTTCGGCGGGTTCTCGGCGAACTGGATGCTGCCGTCGGAGCGCTTCGCGAACCACTCGGGGTGCTCGGTGACCCAGGGATGGTCGGGCGAGCACTGGAACGCGATGTCGAGCGCGAGCTGCATCCCTCGCTCCTGGCAGGCAGCGGAGAAGGTGACGACGTCGTCGACCGTGCCGAGTTCGGGTGCCACCGATGTGTGGCCGCCGTCGGCGGATCCGATCGCCCACGGGCTGCCGACGTCGTCGGGGAGTGCGGTGGTCGAGTTGTTGCGTCCCTTGCGCTTGGCGGTGCCGATCGGGTGGATCGGTGGGAGATAGACGATGTCGAAGCCGAGTTCAGCGATGTGGTCGAGACGGTCGATCGATTCGAGCAGTGTTCCATGCGCTCCGGGTTCGGTGATGGTTCCGCTCGTCACCGTCGAACGAGGGAAGAACTCGTACCAGGCACCGAATGCGCCGTGCAGTGGGTCGACGTCGATGGGAAGAGGATCGGCGAGGTGAGCGACGGGCGCGCGCGTCGAGCTCCGCCACAGGATCGGGGTCCACGCGTCGTCGGCGAGCGGGGTTCCATCGCCACGCTGAAGTTGGGTGCGCAGGGCCATGAGCCTGCTCCGGTCGGTGTCCGGCAGCACGGTCGAGCGGAGCGCTTCGTCCAGCAGGCCCACTCCGGTGGCCAGTTCGAGCTGGACGTCGAGGCCGGCAGCGATCTTCGCGACGGTGTCGCGACGCCAGGTTTCGAGGTGGTCGACCCACCCCAGGATGTCGATCTCCAGGCGGCCCAGCTCGGTGGGAGTGATCGTGGCCGTGAACCGATCGTTGCCGAACGCCGTCATCGGGACTTCCTGCCACGCTCCGGCGACACCCTTGGCGTTGACCACTCTCCACCGCAACGCGGCAACCGCGAGGTCGTGGCCGTGGGTGAACACGTCGGCGTCGACCCGGATCGGCTCACCCAGCGTCGCCTTGGCGGGGAGCGCTCCACCGTCGACCACCGGCCGGACAGGTTCGACAACTACGCGGGAGGGTTGTTCGGTCGGCATGGAGGGCGTTCGGGACGGCATGGATCAGGGGGCTCCTTGGGTGGAATCGGGGGCGATGGTCTCGTCGGGCTGTCGTTCGAGTATGTGTTCGACCGGGGTCGGCAGGTCCGGCTCGGCGGCCTGCGCTGCGGCGACCGGACGCAACGGGGCGGGACGGCGACTGGCAGCCCGCACTGATCGGAGGACCACCATCGACCGATCGGCCACGTCGAGGACATCGCCGGCGCGCTTGTTGATCGTGCGCGTCGCGCCCCGTTTGGGGTCGGATGTATCGAGGTCGATGGTCCAGCGGCGACTCCATTCGGGCCCGGGGATGTTCCATGGGATCGGTTGGTCGCTCGCGTTGAAGATGACGAGGAACGTATCGTCGATGATCCGCTCACCGTACGAATCGGTGGTCGGAATTGTTCCGCCGTTCATGAAGACGGCGACGGCCCGAGCGAACCCGGCGTCCCAGTCGTCGTCGTTCATCTCCTCGCCGTCGGGGCGCAGCCAGGCCAAATCCTCGATCCCACGGATGCGTTGCCCCTGGAACCAGCGGCGCCGACGGAAGACGGGATGGTCACGCCTGAAGGTGATGATGCGTTGGCACCACTTGGCGAAGTCGGTGTCGACGTGCTCCCAGTCGAACCACGAGATCTCGTTGTCCTGACAGTAGGCATTGTTGTTGCCACCCTGCGTGCGGCCGAGTTCGTCACCGCCGAGCAGCATCGGGACCCCCTGCGACAGCAGCATCGTCGCCACGAGGTTTCGCCGTTGGCGAGCTCGCAGCGCGTTGATGTCGGCGTCGTCGGTCGGCCCTTCGGCGCCGTGATTCCACGACCGGTTGTGCGACTCGCCGTCGTTTCCCCCCTCGCCGTTCGCGTCATTGTGTTTCTCGTTGTAGGCCACGAGGTCGGCGAGCGGGAACCCGTCGTGCGCCGTTACGAAATTGATCGATGCTGTCGGCCGCCTGGTGTCGGCCTCGTAGAGGTCGGAGCTCCCGGTGAACCGGTAGCCGAACTCGGCCAGCGTCGACGGCTCGCCGCGCCAGAAATCTCGGATCGTGTCGCGATAGCGGCCGTTCCACTCGGACCACTGCGGTGGGAAGTTTCCGACCTGGTAGCCGCCCTCGCCGATGTCCCACGGCTCGGCGATCAACTTCACCTGCGACACGACCGGGTCCTGCTGCACGAGATCGAAGAACGCAGACAGGCGATCGACGTCGTACAGCTCGCGGGCGAGCGTCGAGGCGAGGTCGAAGCGGAATCCGTCGACGTGCATCTCGGTCACCCAGTACCTCAGGCTGTCCATGATCAGCTGCAGCACGTGCGGGTGGCGCATGTTGAGGCTGTTGCCCGTGCCGGTGAAGTCGAGGTAATACCTCGGGTCGTCCTCCATCGTCCGGTAGTAGGCGTGGTTGTCGATGCCACGCATCGACAACATCGGGCCGAGGTGGTTGCCCTCGGCGGTGTGGTTGTAGACGACGTCGAGGATCACCTCCATGCCCGCGGCGTGGAGTGCCTTCACCATCGTCTTGAACTCCTGCACCTGGCCGAGCGCAGCAGAAGCCGTGTAGCCGTTGTGCGGCGCGAGGTAGGCGATCGAGTTGTAGCCCCAGTAGTTGCGGAGGCCCCGCTCGACGAGGTGGTGGTCGTGGACGAACTGGTGGACCGGCATCAACTCGACGGCGGTGACCCCGAGTCGCTTGAGGTGTTCGATGATCGCCGGATGGGCGAGGCCCGAGTAGGTGCCACGAAGTGCCGGTGGGACCTCGGGATGCAGCTTCGTCATGCCACGAACATGGGTCTCGTAGATGATCGTCTCGTGGAGCGGCACATCGGGCGGCCGGTCGTTGCCCCAGTCGAAGAAGCGGTCACCGACCACGGCCTTCATCACGTGGGGAGCGCTGTCATCGGTGTTCTGCCGGTCGGGGTGATCGAAGTCGTACCCGAAGCACGCCGGTGACCAATCCATCTCGCCGGCGATCGCCTTGGCATACGGGTCGAGGAGGAGCTTGGATGGATTGCACCAGAGTCCCTTCGACGGCTCCCACGGCCCGTGGACCCGGAACCCGTAGCGCTGACCCGGTCGAACGTCGGGGAGGTAGACGTGCCAGCAGTGCCCGTCCACCTCGGTGAGCTCGACACGGTGTTCGTCGATGGTCCCGTGGTCGCGTAGGTTGCCGGGCCCGCTGTTCGCCCCGTCGACATCGCCGAGCAGGCAGAGCTCGACGCCGTCGGCCACACTCGAGAAGAGCGAGAAGTTGGTCCCCGATCCATCGTAGGTGGCGCCGAGTGGGTAGGGATTGCCGACCCAGAGTCGGCGCTGGTGTTCTCCGGATGGATGCACGAAGGGCAGTCTGCCCTACTTCCGTGGTGTTGAAACGACGAACGGTTGCCGAAGCCGTACCGAAGCCAGGCGCGGCATGGTTCCACTGCACGGCTCCAGCGGCGCACGGTTCCAACGTGGCGGGGTTACGACGAGGAGCGATCGGGTACGGCCCGATCATGCTGTCGCTGATCGGTCAGGTCGATCCACCTCCTGTCGACTTCCAGCAGCTCGTCGACAATTCGCTCAGCAGCGCCGACTGGATCCAGGCTGGCATTGTGGTGGCGGTCACCATCGTGGTGGCCGTCATCGCCAACCGCGTCGCTCGGTCGGTCGTCGAGCGCACGGTCGGCCCGGGCTTTGCATCGTTGGTGATCGCTCGCATGATCGGCTACGTCGTCGTGCTGATCGGGGTCATCTATGCCCTCGGGGGGCTCGGCGTACGGATCGGTCCACTGCTCGGTGCGTTGGGCATCGGTGGTCTGGTGCTTGCACTCGCGTTGCAGGGTGTGGTCGAAAACTTCTTCGGGGCGCTGATCCTGCAGTCGCGCCGGCCGTTCACCATCGGCGACACCGTCGAGCTCGGTGAGCGCGTCGGTGTCGTGAGAGACATCGATTCGCGCACGGTGGTGATGCGCGGACTGGACGGAACGTGGATTCGGGTGCCCAACTCGAAGGTGTTGAAGGACACCATCGTCACGCTCACGACCGATCGCTTCCGACGGAGCCGGCTCACCGTCGGCGTGGCCTACGACACCGATCTCGAACGCGCAGCCGAGGTGATCACGGAGGCGCTGCAACGCGTCGCCCGGATCTGCGACGACCCGCCGCCGCTCGTCGTCCTGCGCGAGTTCGGCAGTTCGAGCATCGATCTCGACGTGTACTTCTGGCACGGCAGCGATGTGCCAGCCGAGTTGGCGGCCACGCACGACGTGCTGTTGGCGATCCACCAGGCCTTGGCCGACCGAGACATCACGATTGCCTTCCCCCAGATGGTGGTGTGGTCCGGGGCATCTGCCGACGACGCTCCCTACGGATCGCCTCCGGGCACGCTGCGCGGCGAGATCTACACCGAGCACCCCGCTGTACCCGCAGGACGCGAACGCGCGCCCTCGCAATCCTCGGGCAGCTGGCTTCCCTGGCGGCGCGGGTAGGTCGGTGAGAAGCTCATCGACATGACCGAGCATCGTTCGCTGTGGGGTGCCGAGACCGACAAGGCGGTGGCCAACTTCCCGATCTCTGGCGAGCCGATCCCGATCCGCGTGGTGCACTGGCTCGGGCACATCAAGTCGGCAGCTGCTTCGGCCAATGCCGAATTGGGTCTGCTCGACGGTGATCTCGCGTCGGCGATCGTCCGGGCAGCAGATGCGGTGGCCGCCGGGGACTACGACAACCAGTTCCCGGTCGACGTGTTCCAGACCGGTTCCGGCACGTCGTCAAACATGAACGTCAACGAGGTGATCAGCGCGCTCGCCGACAGTCGGGTTCATCCCAACGACCACGTCAACCTCGGCCAGAGTTCGAACGACGTGTTCCCATCGGCGGTGCACCTCGCCGCGCTCGACGCCGCGACGGCCGATCTGCTACCGGCGCTCGACGGCCTCGCTGGATCATTGGCCGAACGAGCCGGCGCGTTTGCGGACGTCGTCAAGGCAGGCCGGACGCACCTGATGGATGCGGTGCCCGTCACGCTCGGTCAGGAGTTCGCCGGCTACGCCTCACAGGTGCGCACCGCTGCCGACGCGGTCCGTTCCACCCTCCCAGCGCTCGGTCGGATACCACTCGGCGGCACCGCAGTTGGCAACGGGCTCAACACCGACCTCGACTTCGCCAGACGGGTGCGCGAGCGGCTCGCGTTGCTGATGCCTCCCGATGTTGGCGCGTCGATCCAGCCGCCCGACGATCATTTCGCCGCGCAGGCGTCGCGCGACGCGCTCGTCGCTACGTCGGGATCGTTGAAGGTGGTCGCAGTCGCGCTGACGAAGATCTCCAACGACCTCCGATGGATGGCGAGCGGCCCCCGCGCCGGTCTCGGCGAGATCCGGTTGCCAGAGCTGCAGAAGGGCTCGTCGATCATGCCGGGCAAGGTCAATCCGGTGATTCCCGAGGCGGTGTTGCAGGTGTGTGCCCAAGTGATCGGCAACGACACGACGATCACCGTCGCCGGGATGCAGGGCAATTTCGAGCTGAACGTGATGATCCCGGTGATGGCCCGCAATCTGCTGCAGTCGATCGACCTGCTGGCATCGAGCTCGCGTCTGCTCGCCGAGCGGTGCGTCGAGGGCATCGAGGCCGACGCGGATCGGTGTCTGAGCTTCGCCGAGCTCACGCTCGCGGCCGCGACCGCACTCAATCCGGTGATCGGCTACGACGCTGCGACCGCGATCGTGAAGGCGGCAGCCGCAAGCGGGCGTTCACTGCGTGACGTGGCTCGCGAACACGGAGTGTCGGATGATCTGCTCGAGCGCGTCCTCGACCTCCGCCGTCTCGCCGCCGGCGAGTCGCCGGATCACTGACGACCCGTTTGTGTTGCAGTTCGGGTGGACCGTCCCACCGGAATCCGCACGCAAACGTGGGTGGAACCGGGTCAACCCGTTTGTGTTGCAGACCGGGTGGACCGCCCCACCCGAATCATCACGCAAACGTGAATGGAGAACTCAGTCGCCGGCGACGGGGGTGACCGGCTCGTCGGTGTCCCAGCCGCCGGCGAGGGGTGCGGCGGCGTTGTGGCGGGCCTGTTCGCCGGCCTCGATGGCCTCCAGGAGGTGGATCGAGATGTCGGCGACGCGCACCTGATCCTCCTCGACACCGGCGCCCTTCACGCCGTCGTCGAGCATGATGTAACAGAACGGGCAGGCGGTCGCGACCCTGGTCGCGCCGGTGGAGATCGCCTCGGCGGCGCGTTCGTCGTTGACTTTCGTGCCGGTGTTCTCCTCCATCCACATGCGTGCACCACCGGCGCCGCAGCACATGCCCTTGGTGCCGTTGCGGGGCATCTCGACCACGTCGACGCCCTTGATCGACGCCACCACCTTGCGCGGCGCGAGGTACACGTCGTTGTGTCGGCCGAGGTAGCACGAGTCGTGGTAGGTGATGCGCTCTTCGAGCGTCGCGTCGGTGACGTCGAGCTGGCCCGACTCGATCAGCTCCTCGAGCAGCTGGGTGTGGTGGATGACCTCGTAGTTGCCGCCCACCTGCGGGTACTCGTTCAACAGTGTGTTGAAGCAGTGCGGGCACTGCGTGATGATCTTCTTCACGCCCATGCCGTTGAGCATTTCGACGTTGGGTTGGGCGAGCATCTGGAACAGGTACTCGTTGCCCGAGCGGCGAGCCGAGTCGCCGGTGCACATCTCCGACGGGCCGAGGATCGACACGTCGATCCCCGCTCGGCGCAGCAACCCGGCCATGGCCTGGGTGACCTTCTTGTTCTTGTCGTCGAACGACCCGGCGCAGCCGACCCAGTACAGGTACTCGGACGTCAGCGCTTCGCCGGGGTCGACGATGTTGACGCCGTCGATGCCCTCGGCCCAGTCGCCGCGTTCGCCCTGGTTCATGCCCCACGGGTTCATCTGGTTCTCCATCGCCCGGTAGGCGTTGCCCAGCTCTGCGGGGAAGTTCGACTCCATCAGCGACAGGTACCGCCGCATGTCGAAGATCTTGTCGGTGATCTCGATGTTGACCGGGCAGATCTCGTCGCAGGCCTTGCAGGTCGTGCACGCCCAGATCTCCTCGGGCGTGATGCGCTCGAACAGCGAGTCGGCGCTGATGGTGATCTCCGAATCCGTGCCGAGCGGCGGTGACACGACCGGCGAGCCGGTGGCGGCCATCACCTCGCCGGCCTTCAACACGATCTCGCGCGGGTCGAGCGGCTTGCCGGTCGCGTGGGCCGGGCACACGCTGGTGCACCGACCGCACATCGTGCAGGCATCGAGGTCGAGCAGCTGCTTCCAGGTGAAGTCCTCGATCGTGGACGCACCGAAGCTCTCGAGCTCGGTCTCCTCGAGGTTCGGCATCGGGCGCATCGCGCCCTTCGGTCGGTCCTTGTCCTTGAGGTACATGTTGAGTGGCGAGGTGAAGATGTGGCGCAGCATCGTGAGCGGCAGCAACGCCAGGAACGCAATGAAGCTGGCGACGTGGAGAATCCACCACCACTGGTGCCACGTGCTCAGCGATGACGCCGACCAGCCGTCGACGAGCGTGGCGAGCGGGTACCCGACGAACGCCCACTTCTCGTAGTCGGGCATCCCCTCCTGGGCGATGCGGAACATCTCGGCGCCGAATCCGGTGACGCCGACCGCGAAGAACGTGCCCAGGATCGCCGCATGCTCGGGCTTCGACTTGATGCGGATGCGGTATGGGCGCTGTACATAGCGGCGCACGATCGCCCACACGATGCCCGCGAGGAACACGAGGCCGGCCGCGTCACCGACGAACGCATACGCCTTGTAGGTGGTGCCGTGCAGGAACTTGAGCGACTCGGGCAGCTGGTGGTCGATCTCGAGCACGGTGGTGACACCGAGCAGCACGAGGAACCCGAAGTAGATCATCGAGTGCATGAGGCCAGCACCGGCGTCGCGCAGCAGCGTCTGCATGTAGGCACCGGCGCGGAAGTCCTTCAGACGCTGCGCGGCGTTCTTCCTGGTGGTGTGGCGCTGGGCCGGCGCGCCGCGTTCCCAGTTCTTCATCCGGTTGGCGAACATGAAAGCGCCCCAGATGACCATCACCGGGATCACGGTGTAGAACGCGATCTGGATCGGGCCCGGGATGTTGACGAACACCGTGCGGTGGACGGGATTGTCGTTCTCCCAGCCTGTGATCTGGGGCAGGATGCCGGACACCAGGATGAAGATGCCCATTGCGATGCCGAGCACCAGCGCGAGCTGATGCGGCTTGACGCGCTTGGGCGGCTTCGGATCGCCGGACGTGGTGGTCTCGTCGTGTTCGACAGTGGTGCTCATGACGGCGGCAACGCTAGTCGTTGACGCCGCGAGCGGTCATGTCCGCTGCCTGAGACCTGGGCGGCGACGTGTGGTGCACATCGCCGTCGGATCAACCGAAGTACTGGCGGTCGAGATCGCGAATTCGGGAAGCGAGGCTCGACAGCAGCTTGTGCGAGATCGCCGGCACCGAGTCGATCACGCCGAGGAACCGGCGCTGATCGATGACGAGCAACGTGCAGTCGGTGGCGCAGACGGCGGTGGCCGTGCGTGGACCGTGGTCGAGCAGTGACAGTTCGCCGACGACCGAGCCGGGTCCGAGCGTGGCGACCTTGCGGCCGTTGCGCTTGATCTCGATGTCGCCGTCCATCACCACGAACGCTTCGCGTCCCGTTTGTCCCTGGTCGACGATCAACGTGCCCGCGGTCATGCGGATCTCGTCGCTCGCCTTGGCAACCTTCTCGAGTTCCTTGTTGCTGCACCCGCTGAAGAGTGCAACGCCTCGGAGCGTTTCCAGATGTTGTTTCTTGCTCGCCATGAGCCGAACACTAGGCGGTTGCGACACCCGGTGTGAACAGTGGAGCGCTCCTGCCCGATCAGTGCGTGGTGCCGGCCTGAGCGGCGACCGCTGCGGCGGCTGCCGCCACGGCGTCGGCGTCGCCGAGGTAGTCGGCGGAGACGACCCGGAATCGGTCGTCGAAGGTGTACTGGCGCGGCGCTCCCGTCGGGATGTTGACCTCGGCGATGTCCGCGTCGCTGACGCCCTCGAGGTGCTTGAGGAGTGCTCTCAGCGAGTTGCCGTGCGCGGTCACCAACACGTTCAGACCGTTGAGGAGTTGGGGAGCGATCCGGTCGTACCAGTACGGCAACACCCGGTCGACGACGTCCTTCAGGCACTCGCTCGCAGGGAGTACGTCGGGTGGGAGATGTGCGTAGCGGGGATCGTTTGCCGGGTGCTCCGGGCTGTCGAGTTCGACCGGTGGGGGAGGCGTGTCGTAGCTGCGCCGCCATGCGTGCACCTGCTCGGCGCCGTGGCGCTCGGTGGTCTGTTTCTTGTCGAGGCCCTGCAGTGCACCGTAGTGGCGTTCGTTGAGCCGCCAGTTGCGTTCGACGGGCAACCAGGCTTGGTCCATGGCGTCGAGCGCCAGATTCTGGGTGACGACGGCGCGGGTCTGCAGCGACGTGTGTGACGTGTCGAAGCGGACGCCGGCGGCGGCCATCGTGCGCCCCGCCTCGGCCGCTTCGGCGCGGCCCTTGTCGGTCAGTGGCACGTCGTGCCAGCCGGTGAACAAGTTGGCGAGGTTCCACTCGGACTGGCCGTGACGAAGGATGACGAGCGTTCCGGTCATGCCCCGATCGTAGGTCTGAAATGGAACCGAAGGGTCTGACCCTCGGTTCGATGTCAAGCGATCTCGGCCGCGAGGGAGGGCAACTCGTCGACCAGGCTCAGGTGGCCGACGCCGGGAATGATCCGCAGCTCGGCACCGGGGATCAGCGATTGGGTGTGCTGGCTGTGCGTGACGGGTACCAGCCGGTCGTCCGCACCGTGGGCGACGATGACCGGGCAGGTGATCGCCGCTGGATCGAACGACCATGGTCGACCCTGCACCCAGATGTCGTGGGCGTAGCCGACCACACCCTGGACGAACGCGTTGCCGATCGCGGTGAACAGGGCGCCTGCGTTCGCCTCGTCGGCCAGCCAGGCGTTGTCGGTGGCACCGAGGTCCATCTCGCCCTCGAGGAACCTCGACCCGTCAGCGCCGTAGTGCTCGGAGCACCAGGCCGTGGCCTCGGCAGCATCAGCGAGCGCCATGATCTCCAGCTCGGAATCGAGGTAGCCGGTCCGGGCGCCTGGCCAGGTCATGTCGGTGTTGCCGGCGGCGACGACCGCGCCGCTCACCCGGTCACCGAGCAGCGAAGCGCACGCCACCGTGTACGGCCCACCCGACGACAGCCCCATCACGGCAACGCGGTCGGCCCCCAGGTGATCGGCGAGCGCAGCGACGTCGTCGACCCAGCCAGCCGTGGTGCGACCGGCGAGCGGGGTCGACCCGCCGTAACCCGGACGGTCGGCGGTGACCACACACAGGCCCGCCGCGGTGAACGCGTCGTCGAGCGCGAGCAGTTCGAGTCGCCCACCCGGAGCACCGTGGTGATACACGACGGTCGAGCCGTCGGGTGTGCCGATGGTGGTGTACGCCAGGAGTCGTCCGTCTGGCAGCGTCAGGAGGTCATCGCCGGTCATGGGCCGTGAACGTAGTCTTCCGTCGTGCCCAGCCTGTTCGACGAGTACCGCTTCGATCGCTTCCTGCGACATCCCGAGCTCGTCGAGTGGATCGAGCAACTCGCCGCAGCCCATCCCGACCTCGTGGCCGTGGAGGCCTACGGCACGTCGTTCGAGGGGCGCAAGCTGCTGCTCCTCACCGTCACCGACTCGTCGACGGGCGCCCACGACACCAAGCCGGCGCACTGGGTCGACGCCAGCATCCATGCGGTCGAACTCACCGCCACCGTTGCGGCATGTCGGTTGTTGCGGCGGCTGGTCGACGGTCACCGGGCCGGCGACGAGACGATCACACGAGCGCTGCGCACTCGAACCTTCTACGTCGTGCCGCGGGTGAACCCCGACGGCGCCGAGTGGGTGCTCGCCGACCGCCCTCGGTTCCGGCGATCGAGCGTTCGGCCGTGGCCGCTCGCCGACGCCCACCGATGGCCCGGGCTGCACGAGGAGGACGTCGACGGTGATGGCCGGATCCTCCAGATGCGTTTCCCCGACCCCGATGGTCCGTGGATCGCTCACCCCGACGATGCTCGCCTGCTGGTGCCGGTCCCGCCCGCTGGCGTCGGCGCGGACGTCCAGCGCTATCGGGTCCTCGACGAGGGCACCATCGAGGACTTCGATGGATTCGACGTGCCGTCGGCCCCTGCCCCCGAAGGCCTCGATCTCAACCGCAACTATCCCGCGGGATGGGGGGCGACGGTGCCCGGTGCAGGTGATCATCCACTGTCGGAACCGGAGATCGACGCGCTCGTGCGGGCGATCACCGCACGGCCGAACGTGTGTGGTTTCAATGCGTTCCACACGAGCGGCGGCGTGATCCTGCGTCCGTCGTCGACGATGCCCGACTCCAAGCTGCCGCCCGGTGACGTGTGGGCCTGGAAGCAGCTCGCAGCGATCGGCACCGAACTCACCGGGTACCCGTCGCACTCGGTGTACGAGGACTTCACCTGGGATCCAACCGAGACGATGAGCGGGGCGTCGGACGACTGGGCCTACGAGCATCTCGGCGTCTTCGGTTGGACGACCGAGTTCTGGGACATCGTGCACGCAGCAACCGGCACCAAGCAGTCGAACCACTTCTGGTACACCGGCCCCACCGATGCCGAACGGCTCGCCGTGCTCCGCTGGCTCGACGACAACGCCACCGACGAGCGCACGCGCGGGTTCGTCGACTGGTACCCGTTCGACCACCCCCAGCTCGGCTCGGTGGAACTCGGCGGATGGAACGGCCTGTACTCGTGGACGAACCCGCCGCCCGACCGGCTTCTCGCCGAGGTCGATCGTCACGCCGACTTTGCCGTGGCCCAGGCACTCGCTGCGCCGTCCATCGAGATCCGCCGGGCCCGCCTCGAGCCGATCGGCGAGGACACTTGGCGTGTGGTCATCGGTGTTGTCAACACCGGATGGCTGCCGACCACCGTGACGACGAAGGCCCGACAGGACGACCTGGTGCGGCCGATACTCGCCGAGGTGATCGGCCCGGTGGAGGTGCTCGACGGTGCGGCCCGTCGCCGGCTCGGCCAACTCGCCGGATCGTCGTCGGCCCAGTTCACGGACAGCACCGGTGGCACACCCGATCGCGCGAGCTGCTCATGGCTCGTCCGGGCGACAGCAGGCGCCACGATCACGGTGTCCGTGCGGCACCAACGCGCCGGCTCGGACTCGGTGGACCTCGTGCTCGCATCATCGGACGAGGCCGCGGACGTCAGCGCTCCCATGAGGAAACCGCAGTGACGACCGACGCCTGGATCACGCTCGCGGTGTTGATCGTCACGTTCGGCGTTCTGGCATTCGATCGGTTGCCGACCGCGGCGGCGATGGGCGCGGCGGTCGGGCTGCTCCTGCTGACGGATGTCGTCGACCAGGGCGAGGCGCTGTCGGGATTGTCATCCTCGGCGCCGATCACGATCGCTGCGCTGTACGTCCTCGCTGGGGCCGCAACGGTCACTGGGGCACTGTCGCCGCTGATCGATCGCGTCCTCGATGGCTCACCCAAACGGGCTGCAGCAACCCCAGTCGAGCGGAGTCGAGCACGGCTCGGTCGACTCGCCGTCACCAGCGGTGCACTGTCGGCGATCCTGCCGAACACTCCGCTCGTGGCGCTCGCTGCACCACGGGTCGTCACCTGGTGTCGACGTTCCGGCGTCTCCGCGTCGCCGTACCTGATCCCCCTGTCGTATGCGGCGGTCTTCGGTGGCGTGATCACCGTGATCGGCACCTCGACCAACCTCGTGGTGTCCGATCTGCTCGTTGCGCAGGGCGGCGATCCGCTCGGCGTGTTCGAGATCACGGGGGTCGGGCTGCCGATCGCCGCAGTCGGCATTGCCGTGCTGGTGCTCACGGCGCCTCGACTGTTGCGGAACCGCCGAGGCGCGGGAGGTGACGACGAGGTCGTTGCGCAGCCCTACACCATTGCATTGCGGGTCGACGCGGCCGGCCAACTCGTGGGCCAGACGGTCGATGCCGCTGGTCTGCGTCACCTGCAAGGCGTGTTCTTGGCCGGTGTCGAACGTGCTGGATCCGTCGTCCCCGCTCGTCCGGGCACGGTGCTCAGCGCCGGGGACGTCTGCTACTTCGCCGGGGACGTCGTCGACGTGGTCGACCTGCTCGAGGTCCGCGGGTTCACGAGCGCGGAGGACGCCCACCTCGTCGGAGCCGGTGACCGTCCCGACGCCGGGCTCTTCGAAGCGGTCGTTTCCGAGCGCTCGGAGTTGGCGGGCGGCACGTTGCGGGAGGTGGGCTTCCGTTCCCGCTACGACGCGGCTGTCCTGGCGATCCGACGCCACGACGATGACCTACCCGGCAAGCTCGGCTCGGTGGTGCTGCGGCCCGGCGACGTACTGCTCGTCTTGGCCACCCCAGAGTTCGAACGCCAATGGCGCGGGCACGGCGACTTCAGCGTGATCGCCTCGCTCGACGCACCACCCCCCGTCCGACGTGACCGGGCCGGTGTGGTGATAGCGGTCATCGTCGCAATGATCGCTTCGGTCGTCACGAACCTGCTCGACCTGATGGAGGCCTCGCTGCTCGCAGCGGTCGTGCTGGTCGGGACGCAGGTGATCAGCGTGACCGAAGCGCGGCGGGCGGTGAATCTCAACGTGGTGCTGACGATCGCGATGTCGATCAGCCTCGGCACCGCCGTGGCGGTGAGTGGGCTGGCTGGCGAGATGGCCACGGTGCTCGGCAACTTGGGCGACCCGTTCGGTGACCTCGGCCGGCTCGTCGCCGTGCTCGTCGCCACGATGATCCTCACCGAGTTGCTGTCGAACAACGCAGCGGCCGCGCTGATGCTTCCGGTGGCGATGGCGACCGCCGTCGAGGCTGGCCTCGATCCGCGGTCGTTCGCGATCGTGGTCCTGATCGGAGCGTCGTGTTCGTTCTTGTCGCCGATCGGCTACCAGACGAATCTGATGGTGTACGGCCTCGGTGGCTACAAGTTCCGAGACTTCACCACCGTCGGCGCTCCCCTGAGCCTCGTGACGCTGATCGTCACCCCCATCGTCGTGCCCCTCGTCCTCGGCATCTGAGCTCGGGGACGGCTCGTCCCGATGAGATGGACCATGGTCGTAGGGTGCCGCCGATGGAATGGACAGTGCACGGCGAGCGGACGGTCTACGACAGCGAGTGGATGCGCGTCGCGCTCGTCGACGTCGAGTTGCCGAGCGGTGCCCGGTTCGAACACCACGTGCTGCGGATGCCGGCGGAGGCCGCGGGTGTGGTCGTCGACGATCCCGATCGCGGAGTGTTGTTGCTGTGGCGGCACCGCTTCATCACCGACACCTGGGGTTGGGAGCTCCCTGCAGGCCGCGTGGATGAGGGCGAGACCCCGCTGCAGGCCGGTGCCAGAGAGACGCTGGAAGAGACCGGTTGGCGACCGGGTCCGCTCGTGCCGCTGACGTCGTACTTCGCCCACAACGGCACGAGCGACACCACGTTCAACGTGTTCCTCGCCACCTCCGCGACGCACGATGGGGACCCGACCGACCCCGACGAGGCCGAACGGATCGAGTGGATGTCCTGGGAGGCTGTCCGCACCGAGATCCGCGCCGGCCGAATTCGTGACGGTCTGTCGCTGACCGGTCTGCTGTACCGCCTCGCCGGGATGTGAAGTTCGCCGGGCCGGTTGTGGTCCAATGCTCTGATGGAAACGATCCTGGTCACCGGCGGCGCCGGGTACATCGGCAGCCACACCTGCCTTGCCTTGTTGGAGGCCGGATATGACGTGGTCGTGGTCGACGACCTCTCGAACGGTTCCGAACGCGCCGTCACCGAGGCGGCGGCGATCGCCGGCCGGTCGATCGCGTTTCACCGGATCGACGTCGCCGATGCCGATGCGCTCGCCGCGCGTGTTCGCTGCACACGCACTCGACGGAGTGATCCACTTCGCCGGGCTCAAGGCGGTCGGCGAGTCGGTGGCCGAGCCGCTGCGCTATTTCCGCGTGAATCTCGGTACCACCCTGACGCTCGCCGAGACGATGGCAGCACACGGCGTCAAACGCCTCGTGTTCTCGTCGTCGGCCACCGTGTACAGCCCGGCCGCGCCGATGCCGCTTCACGAGGATGCGATCACGGGGCCGACCAACCCGTACGGCGAGACCAAGGCGATGATCGAGCGCATCCTCACCGCTGCCGGAGCCGCCGATCCCGAACTGGCGGTGGCGCTGCTGCGGTACTTCAACCCGGTCGGCGCCCACGAGAGCGGTCGGATCGGCGAGGACCCGGCCGGCATCCCCAACAACCTGATGCCGTTCGTCATGCAGGTCGCGGTCGGCAAGCTGCCCGAGCTGTCGGTGTACGGCGACGACTACGACACGCCTGATGGCACGTGTATCCGCGACTACATCCACGTGGTCGATCTTGCCCGTGGGCACGTGGCGGCGCTCCGTCACCTCGCCGAGACGCCGGGGGTCCACACCTGGAATCTGGGCACCGGCCGGGGTACGTCGGTGTTCGAGATGATCGCCGCGGTCGAGCGCGCCGTCGGCCACCCGATCCCTCGCCGCGTGGTGGGTCGGCGTGCCGGTGATCAACCCGTCTCGTATGCCGATGTGTCGAAGGTCGAGCGTGAACTCGGGTGGCGGGCCGAGCGGACCGTCGACAACATGTGCGCCGACCACTGGGAATGGCAGCGAACTCACCCCGACGGGTTTCCCGACTGACCCGCGACGGGAGACCGTGCATGATGGGGAGATGAGCGCGCATGATCCCGACCCTGAATTGTTGGCGGCCGCGCAGGAGGCACACCTGCAGGCCTACTGCCCGTACTCGCACTATCGGGTCGGCGCGGCGATCCGAACCGGATCCGGCGCTGTGGTCGTCGGCTGCAACGTGGAGAACGCTGCCTACCCACTCGGGTCGTGTGCCGAAGCCGGGGCCATCGCGGCAATGGTGGCCGAAGGCGAGCGGTCCATCGCGGAGATCGTCGTCGTCACCGACGGCGATCAACCCGGGACGCCGTGTGGAGGGTGCCGCCAGCGGATCCGCGAGTTTGCCGGCCCGGACGTGCTGGTGCACTCGGTTGCCGCAACCGGCGCCAGGTGGTCGACCACCGTGGCCGAACTCCTGCCGCACTCGTTCGGCCCGGAATTCCTCGACACCGACTGACGTCGGGATCCAGGTTCCGATGAGTTCCGCCGCTGACAGGGTGCGCTGAGACTCATCGGAAGCCCAGCCCGCACGGGTTGGCCAAACTTGAGTCGATGTGACTCAAGTAATCTGACTCGTGTGTTGCGATGGGGTTGATTGCTCCCTATCCTGGTTCTCGAATCGCAGAACCCCCCAGGCAGAACAGCCCACAAGAGGAGCAACACCATGGCCAAAGCAGTCGGTATCGACCTCGGAACCACCAACTCGGTGGTTGCCGTCCTCGAAGGTGGCGAACCCGTCGTCATCCCCAATTCCGAGGGTGCGCGCACGACCCCGTCGGTGGTCGCGTTCTCGAAGTCCGGCGAAGTCCTCGTCGGCGAAGTCGCCAAGCGTCAAGCGATCACCAACCCCGATCGCACGTTCCGCTCGATCAAGCGTCACATGGGCGAGGGCTGGAAGTCCGATGACATCGACGGCAAGACCTACACCCCACAGGAGATCTCGGCGCGCATCTTGATGAAGCTGAAGCGCGACGCCGAGTCGTTCCTCGGCGACACCGTCAACCAGGCGGTCATCACCGTGCCCGCGTACTTCGACGACGCCCAGCGCACCGCGACCAAGGAAGCCGGCACGATCGCCGGCCTCGAGGTGTTGCGCATCATCAACGAGCCCACTTCCGCTGCGCTCGCGTACGGTCTCGACAAGGGCGCCGAGGACGAGACGATCCTGGTGTTCGACCTCGGTGGCGGCACCTTCGACGTGTCGGTGCTCGAGATCGGTGACGGCGTGTTCGAGGTGAAGTCCACCCACGGTGACACCGACCTCGGCGGCGACGACTGGGACCAGCGCATCGTCGACTGGCTCGTCCAGCAGTTCAAGGCCGCCCACGGCGTCGACCTGAGCGTCGACCGCATGGCCTCCCAGCGTCTGCAGGAAGCTGCGGAGAAGGCCAAGATCGAGCTGAGTCAGGTGCAGCAGACCCAGATCAACCTGCCGTTCATCACCGCGACGGCCGACGGCCCGCTGCACCTCGACGAGTCGCTCAGCCGGGCGAAGTTCCAGGAGATGACCTCCGACCTGATCGAGCGCTGCCGCGTCCCGTTCGAGCAGGCGTTGAAGGACGCCGGTGTTTCGAAGGGCGACCTGCACCACGTGATCCTCGTCGGCGGCTCCACCCGTATGCCCGCGGTGACCGAGTTGGTCCAGAGCCTCACCGGCAAGGAGCCGAACAAGACCGTCAACCCCGACGAAGTGGTCGCGATCGGCGCCGCCGTCCAGGCGGGCGTGCTGCGTGGCGACGTCAAGGACGTGCTGCTGCTCGACGTCACCCCGCTGAGCCTCGGCATCGAGACCAAGGGTGGCGTGATGACCAAGCTCATCGAGCGCAACACCACGATCCCCACCAAGCGCACCGAGGTGTTCACCACCGCGGAAGACAGCCAGCCGTCGGTCGAGATCCACGTGATCCAGGGCGAGCGCGAGATGGCGAGCTACAACAAGACCCTCGGCAAGTTCCAGCTCGTCGACCTGCCGCCCGCTCCCCGGGGTGTGCCGCAGATCGAGGTCACCTTCGACATCGACGCCAACGGCATCGTGCACGTCTCGGCCAAGGACCGAGCGACCAACAAGGAACAGTCGATGACGATCACCGGGCAGTCCACGCTCGACAAGAACGACATCGAGCAGATGGTGAAGGACGCCGAGGCACATGCCGAGGACGACCGCAAGCGCCGCGACGAGGCCGAAGTTCGCAACAACGCCGACTCGATCGTGTACCAGACCGAGAAGGTGCTGCGTGAGCAGGGCGACAAGGTCACCGCCGAGGAGAAGGACGCGGTCGAGCAGCCGCTGTCCGATCTGAAGAAGGCGATGGAGGGCAACGACACCGATGCCATCAAGGCGGCCACCGACACGCTGATGTCGGCGAGCCAGGCGTTCAGCCAGAAGCTGTACGAAGCAGCGGCCCGCGACTCCGGCGCCGATGGCACCTCGGCGTCCGGGCAGGACGCAGGCGCCGGCGCGGTGAACGACGACGACATCGTCGATGCCGAAATCGTCGACGACGACACCGACGAGAAGGCCTGACCCGGCGATGGACGGCGACATGGTCGACCCGCCCGAGAAGCACGAACACGACACCGACCTGCCCGACGGCGCAGCTGCTCCGTCGGGTGGGCCGATCGACGACAACGACGTCGAGCGTGCAAGCGAGATCGACGACATCACCGGCTCCATCCAGCGACCCGCTGGTGCTGAAGCGGCCGGCGAGGTCGACGACTTCGACTCGATCGTCGGTGAGATCGACTACTCAGATGTCGATGTGCCGGCACTGCTCGCCGAGCGCGAGGAGTACAAGGGCATGGCGCAGCGCATCCAGGCCGACTTCGACAACTTTCGCAAGCGTGCCGCGGTGCAGTCGCTCGCCGAGGCCGACCGGGCCTCGGGTCGACTCGCCGAAGCGCTGTTGCCGGTGCTCGATGCCGCCGAGGCGGCCTTCGTCCGGCATCCCGACGAGGTCGGTCCGCTGCTCAACCAGATGTTGGTCGAGCTGAAGAAGCACGGCCTCGAGGCGTTGGACCTCGAGGGCCAACCATTCGATCCGGAGTTCGCCGAGGCGGTGGCGCACGAGCCGGGCGATGGCGGCGAGCCGATCGTGGCCGAGGTGTTGCGCAGCGGCTACACCTGGAAGGACAAGGTCCTTCGAGCCGCCATGGTCAAGACCAAGGACTGAGCGACCCGCGACGAATCGAGAAGGAGGTGATTTCCGGTGAGCGCACAACGTGAATGGTTCGAGAAGGACTACTACCAGACGCTCGGCGTCGGCAAAGGCGCGACGGCCAAGGAGATCACCAAGGCCTATCGCAAGCTCGCCCGCGATCTGCACCCCGACAAGAATCCCGGCGATGCCGCCGCCGAGGAGAAGTTCAAGGACCTCGCCAACGCCTACGACGTGCTCGGTGACGACGCCAAACGCAAGGAGTACGACGAGGTCCGAGCGATGGGCCCGATGTCGGGCATGGGCGCAACGGGGGGCCGCGGTGCTCCCGGCGGCTTCACGTTCAACGTCGAGAACATGGGCGGTGACGGTGGCCTCGGCGATCTGTTCGGTTCGATGTTCGGACGCGCCGGGCAGGGACGTGGTCGGTCGGGCGCAGCGTCCGGTGTCGGGCCGCGTCGTGGTGCTGACATCACTGCACAGCTGACGGTCGACTTCAAAGATGCCGTCCACGGCATCACCACCACGCTGTTCCTCACCACCGACGCGCAGTGCTCGACCTGTCACGGGTCCGGCGCCAAGCCGGGTACGTCGCCGGTGATGTGTTCGGCCTGCGGCGGTCGTGGCGTGGTCGACGACAACCAGGGGGGCTTTTCGTTCTCGTCGCCGTGCCGTGTGTGCGGTGGCCAGGGCAGTCGGATCGAAGACCCCTGCCCCACGTGTCGCGGCACCGGGGAGGAGAAGCGTCAACGTGAGGTCAAGACCCGCATCCCCGCCGGCGTGAAGGACGGACAGACCATTCGCCTCAAGGGGCGCGGTGGGCCGGGTCGCAACGGCGGTCCCGCCGGCGACCTGCTCGTCGAACTCAGGGTCACACCGCATCCCCTGTTCGGCCGAACCGGTGACAACCTCACCGTGTCGGTCCCGGTCACCGTCGCCGAAGCCGCGCTTGGTGGCGACATCGACATTCCGACGCTGGATGGGCCCCGTGTCACGTTGCGACTCAAGCCGGGTACCCAGACCGGGAGCCGGCACCGAGTGCGCGGCAAGGGGATCCAGACCTCGAAGCACACGGGTGATCTGATCGTCACCGTGCACGTACACGTCCCGACCGACCTGACCGACGCGGAACGTGCGGCGATCGAGCAGCTGGCTGCGGCGACTACGGTGAACCCGAGGAGCTCACTGGCATGACCACACACGAGAACGAACGATCCGAGACCCGGGCGGTCTATGTGATCTCGGTGGCCGCGGAACTCGCCGGAATGCATCCCCAAACGCTGCGCATCTACGAGCGCCGGGGTCTGGTCACGCCAGCACGTACCGATGGCGGCAACCGGCGGTACAGCGACGCCGACATCGCCATCTTGAAGCGCATCTCAGAACTCGCCGACGAAGGGATGAACCTCGAAGGCATCCGGCGCGTGATGCACCTCGAGATCGAGAATGCTCGACTTCGAACCGAGGTCGAACAGGCGAGGGAAATCGCGAAACACGCGATCGCCGCTGCGGAGGGTGGTCGACGCGGTGGCGATCTCGTCCCGCTCCGACAGGCTGTTGCCGTGTTCGGTCAACGCCCGTCGGTCTTCGACGACTGATCGCCAGCGCCGAGGGTCGCCGAACCGATTCAGGACATCGGCGTCATCGGCGTCTCGGGAGCAGCCGAGCCACGAATCGCTTGGCCGGACCGATGGTGGTCGGCTCGTGGGTCGTCGGCAGGTTCGAGACCCGCTCGATCGCCCACGGACGCTCGACGTCGGTGGACGCAGGCACGAGCGGGAGCAGCATGTCGACGGGCCGCAGTCGTCCGGACAGGCCGGCAGCGCCGAGCGCAGCACCGAGGGCGACGCACTGGCGCTCGGACGATCGGAGATCGTGCGGTGGGAACTCGGGATACGCCGTTCCGGCGAGCGTCAGCCCACACGTCACCGGCGGCGCTGCCTCGAGCAGCCGTTGGACCTCGGCGACGAGTTCGGTGGCCTCATCGACGTCGTCGAACCAGCCAACCGACACCTCGGTGTCGCTGCAGGCGAGCCCAGGTGTGGTTCGACCGATCGAAGCCACGGCTGCGGCAGCAACGATGACGCCATTGCTGGCAACAGCGCCGAAGCTCTGGTCCGTCGCCGCATCGCGCCGAACATGCGTGATGTCGGAAGTGACCACCCGCGGAAGTGCGAGCGGGCTCGGGTCGATGGCGACATCGATGAACCCGGCGTGCTCGGACAGCTCCTCGATCCGGCGGATTTCAGCATCATCCCATGACACCCCCACGAGCCAGCGCCGTGGGCCATCGTCGAGCAACACGCTCGACGTCGCGTTCCTCGACGTCGCGAGATTCGAACGCAGGGTGTTGAGATCGGTACCGGTCAGCCCCGTCGCATCGACTCGGCTCAGCGTGCTGCCCGGGGGGAACATCGCAATACGGGTGGGGATCAGTGGATCGCCGAGTTCAGCGCGGAGGCGCACGAGTGCGTCGACCATCGTCCGGTCGTCGAGCCGCGTGGTCACGGGCACCTCCGCTGCGGCGACGACACGACCCGGCTCGGTCGAACCGAGTCGGACCCCTCGAATCACGCCATTGGTCACCTCGATGCCGACGCCGTCGCCCCGAGATGGTCCGATTGCCGTCATCGGGGGTCTCCGTTCGATCGTTGGGCGAGCAGTGTCTCGGTGGGCACGTCGGCCACGGCGAGCTGCACCAGGTCGGCACCTGGGAATGCTCGACACCGCCCCACGAGGCTGTCGAGTTCGCTCGGGTGCTCGACGCCGAGCGCCGAGAGCTCGTCGTGGTTCGACGAGGCGCCAACCAGTCGGCTCGAAGCGATCGTTGCGAACCTGCCGGCGCCGTCGAGTTCGCTGGCGTAGGCGACGACGTCGACCCCCGAGTCGGTGGCTGCCGCCGCGACGAGCACCTCGTCGATTCGCTCCCCGAGCGGGTGGGTGGCGTATCGGCGTCGCAGTGAGACGAGGTCACCGATCAGCACGACCAGTCGGGGGCCGTCGTGTGGGGCGACGATGCTCGCTGCGGCTCGTCGATCGAGCTCGCGCGAGATCTCGTCGAGCGCGTCGACCACGTCGCTCACCTGATCGGGGGCAACGATGCGCATCTCGTGGCCGGTCTCGTGCAGCGCGTGGCGATGTGTCGACGACGATTCGACGACGATGAGCCGCACGTCGAGCGCGGAGAACCGATCGATGACACCGAGCGAAATCGTGTCGAGCACCTGCTCGATGCCGGATCGTCGGGAGCCGAACACGAGCAGTGAGCCGCTCCCGGGCTCCCACCAGCGAGTGACGTGTCGTGCACCGCTCGGGTCGTCGACGAGCCCGAGTGGGATGCCGTCGCCAGGCGACGCGGCGAACAGCTCGCCGAGGTCGACCCGGGTCGGCATCGGCGGCGGCAACACCAGTCGGTCGTGTTCCGTGAGCGGCTCGTGGTCGTTGGCGTGGCGCGCCGCTGCCTCGCCGAGCAGCGCGACGATGGGCGTGAACGCTCGGTCGGGAACGGCCGTCGTCTGCACCCAGCGCTGCTGGATGCGTCGTTCGAGCGGCGTGAGGGCCCGCCCGACGACGTACGGCCGCATCACCAAGGTCGACGCTGTCGTGGTACTCGGTTGGAGGGGAGCGAACGCGGGTCCGGGGCCCTCGTTGCGGATCGCCAATGTCGCCACCCGGCGATCATCCGGACCGCGTACGTCACCGTGCCGCTCGACCCGGATCACGGTGTCGCCGATGGATCTCACCCCGTCGGCGTGATCGGTGACCACGACCAGGGCCAACCCGCTCGTCGCTCGGACCCCGTCGGCCAGGGCAGCGAGCCACGTCGGATCGGGCGCAACAGCCTCGGTCGCTTCGGTGACCATCACGATTCGAGTTGGTCCCTCAGCGGCGGTCAGCAGGGAGCGAAGTCGGGCGAGCAGCCGTCGAGGTTCGATGGGGACCGCCACGTCGTGCGGTGCGGTCGCGTGCGGGAGCTGCCACAGGAACTCCGAGCGAGGTGACCGATGGAGCACCAACGGCACGATCCACAACCGCTCGGGTGAGTACTCGACGCACTGCGCAATCAGCGACGTGGCTGCCACGTCGAACGCATCGCCCATCGACGATCCGACCACGACGGTGGTGGTGTCGTCGATGGCGATCTCCACGCCTTCCTGATCGCGCTGACCGACCGCCACGGTGGGTCGCTGTCTGTCGTCGGCCCATCGGGCGAGGATGTCGCTCGATGTTGCGACGCCGATCAACTCCTCGATCCCCACGCCCTCGCGCGCACCGGTCGTGGTCGGCGGGGCGGTCGGGAGCTCGACGTCGGCGAGCGGTGCCAGCGAGCGGGCGACTCGAGCGGCGACGGCGGGCTCGGTCAGCGCCGCTCGGAAGTCTCCGACCTCGTCGGCCCGCGAGAACGAGTGCAGCCGGGCCAAGCCGTTCTCCGTCTGGGAGATCAACGTCGTACAGAACGATGGCGCCTGGGTTTCATCGTCGCACAGGGCGATGAAGCGCAGGTTGTCGGGGGGATTCGACATGATCGACCGCACGGGAGACTCGCGACGGTTCCACAGTGCAGGGTCGTCGAGGATCACGACCGTGAGGTGGCCGGAGATCCGCGGCGTCGCGGCCGACGCCATCCCTCCGCCAGCCCCCTCAGCCCACCTGGCGACGGCGTCCCGCGTGCTCCAGATCGCCGGTTGCCCATCGAGACGGAGATGGGGCAGCCACTTCGCCCAGTCCCACTGCGCCAGGCGATCGGGTGTGGTCAACACGACCAGGTCGACGTCGGCAGGACCGTGGAGGGTGACTGCCTCGACGATGAGCGTGCGGGCAAGCGACTCTCGGAATCGTTCGGATCCGGCGAGGGCCACACCGCGATCGGCCGCCACGTCGACGGTCACACAGGGAGCGTCGACCGCTTCGGAGCGCAACCCGACCGGGAGGACGAAGGCGTCGGCATGGTCGGGTCGACGTTCCCACAGCGTCGGCCAGGCGAGTGTCGAGTCGTGAACGGCATCGACGACCGGCCGTCGGTCCGGCGTCGAGCGGCTCCGAGGGGGACGGCTGAACGCCACGGTGCCATCGTCGTCCGGTGTCGGGAGCCTCCTGGCCGGGTCGGAGCGCGCTGGGATCTCGAGCTGGAATGCCCGCGAGCCGACCGTCAACACGCCCTCGCCCCATGACGTCGTCGTCGTCACGGGTGCACCGTCGAGCGCGACATCGGGCCCCTCGGGTACCACGGCCACGTCCGACACCACATCGGTTGGCTCGACGACGAGCTCGAACGACGCGGTTTCGACCGGCGCGATGTCGAGTTCGTCGGCGCTCGAACGCCGCCCCGAACCGAACCGGTAGCGGCCGGGTCCGAGCCGCACCACGCGGCCCGCGCCGTATCCGGCGATCTGGGCGATGTCGATGTCGGCGATCGACGTGGCCGACGGAAGCGGTGGTTCGGTCGTCACGACAGATCCGAGCAGCAGCCCGACGTCGTCGAGCGACGTCGCTGGATCGACGGCGCGGTCGTCGACCAGCGCCAGCCGGGGAACCGCCTGACCGGTGACCGCGGCAAGGACATCACCCAGTGTGGTCGTCGGTGTGCGTGTGACGATCGAGACGTCAGCGTCACCATGGGGGGTACGCACGACGATGTCCATTGCAGAGAACACTACGGAACCTGACCGGAGTCGGGCGACGTCTCCGTTGTGTGGGTGCCTCACCACATGAAATCTGAACGATTCCTTGAGTTCGCGTCGGGCGGTACCGATGAACAGTCGTGAGTTCCCGCCACTCGCCCAACCGTTGAGGTACTCGTGACAATGTCGACCGTGACCTGGCGCCAAGCCGTTGCTGCCATGGCAGCGACGCTCATGGTGCTGTTCGCAGTGATCGTCGTCGTCCGTTCCGACGGGCTCCCCGCTGTCGACGCAGCATCCGCTCGGGCGACGGGGTGGTTCGTGCACCAGCCAACCGGTCGCGTGGTGCTCGTCGACGGATATGGGGGCCGTGCGCTCGCCAGTCTCGATGCAGGAGCGCAGGGCGAAGAGCTGTCCGTGGCCGAGGGGCGTCCGGGCGCCTTCCTGCTCAACGACACCACCGCAGAGGCCCGCGCGATCGACTCGGTGGACCTCCGTCTCGGGACACCGTTCGGGCTGTCGGCGCTCGGCGCCGGCAGGGCCCTGTCGGGTGTCGGCCAGGCTGGTCTGGTCGTGGTGAACCCCGACGACGACGAGGCCAACGTCGTGCCCGCCGAAGGAGAACCGATCTCGTTCGGCGTGCGGAGCGGCACGGTCACGCAGGTCGCGCCTGATGGTTCGATCTGGTCACTGGTTGCCGGGGACCTGATCCGCACGACATCGTCGGCCACCCAGGGTGAGCGGCTCGGCCTCGACGAGGACGGCGCGCGCTTGACGCTGGTCGGCAATGCGCCGCTGGTGGTCGACGTGTCGGGTCGGCGTGCCCGCCTCGGAGATGGTGCGTGGCACCGGCTCCCCACCGATGCCGACCCGAGCGAGATCCTCGCCCAGGTGGCAGGCCCTCCGGACGAGTGTGGCTGGGTCGGAGCGAATGACGACCTGTGGTGCGTGTCGTCGGGTGGCATCGACGAGACCGCCACGGTGCCCGGGCTCGACCTCGACGGCGGTGACTTCCTGGCGATCGCCGGCGAGGCGGCAGCAGTCGTTCGGCGCGGCCCCAGTGCGGTCGTCCGGTTCGATTGGCGGACCGGAGAGATCCTCGACGATCTCCCGGCGGCGGTTTCGCCGGACGCCACGCTGGCGGTGACGGCCACCGTTGACCTCATCTGGGTCGACGACGTCAGCGGCGACTTCGTCTGGGGTGTGAACCCGTGGGGCATCCAGGCGATCGACAAGAACGCAACGGGAATCCTCGTGCTCGGTGATGACGGTGACCTCGTCGAGTCGGGAGAGCCCGGCCAGGGTGCCACGGGTGCCGATGACAGCGCCGCCAGCGAGCCCGAGGTTCGTGAACCCGACGACAATGGGATCGACGATCCGCCGGTGGCCAACGACGACCCGGTCACGGCTCGATCGGGTGCTTCGGTGCCCGTTCAGGTGACGGTCAATGACTACGACCCCGATGGTGAGGCGATCGCGGTGTCCACGGTCGGCGTGCCGGGACACGGATCGGTCGACATCGGCACGGCGACGACGGTCATCTACACACCCGAGCCCGGCTACGTCGGTGTCGACCAGTTCGAGTACACGATCGTGGACGGCAACGGTACGCCGGCCACGGCGTCGGTGATCATCGAGCTGCTGGCGCCTGGCTCGACCAACAAGCCGCCCGTCGGCGTGGTCGACGCCGCCCAGACCGGTCCCGGCATTCCCGTCACGATCGATGTGCTCCTCAACGACGTCGACCCGGAACGCGACGCACTGCGTCTCGGCGGTTTCTCCCCGCCGCAGAGTGTCGGCCAGGCGACGTTGGGCGAAGTGACCGAGACGATCGGGCCGTCGGGACTGCCGGCGCTGCAGTTCGCCCCGACCGACGGATTCGAGGGCACGGCCATCTTCACGTACCGGCCCATCGACGCCCTCGAGGCCGTGGGCGAGGACGTCGAAGTTCGCGTGGAAGTCGCTCGCATCGGGGACCCCAACCGTCCGCCGATCGTTCGGCCCGACGCCGTGCGCCTGCGCCGTGACGTGACGACGCCGGTGCAGGTGCTCGTGAACGACTTCGATCCCGATGGTGACCCGTTGACCCTGTCGGTGGTCGAGCCGCTGCCCGCCGCCCTGGACGTGGAGGTCGAAGGTTCGTTCCTGGCGGTCACCGCGCTGCCGGCGCGTCGGCCCTGGTGCCTTTCACCTACACCGTCGACGACGGGAACGGCCATGTCGTTCGTGGTTCGGTGTTGGTCGGCGTGATCGACGATGTCGAAGCGAACCGTCCGCCAGTGGTCACCGCCGACACCGACAAGGTCGTCGTCGGACAATCGGTGATCATCGACGTGACGGAGAACGACGTCGACCCCGACGGCGACCCGCTCACCGTGACTGCGGTGACCCAGCCGGGTGACGAGAGCGGCCAGGCGGTCGTGTTCAGTCGCGAGGAGATCCAGTTCTCGCCGGCGGCCCTCCTCGACGAGGAGGACCAAGCGACCGCCCGGTTCACCTACACCGTCAGCGATGGCAACGGTCACGAGGTCGTCGGAGAGGTGACGATCACCGTGCTTCCCGAGGCGTTGGAGGAGCCCCCGTTCGCGCGCGATGACTCGACGTTCACGTTCGTCGACGTCCCGGTGACCGTCGACGTGTTGCGCAACGACGGTGACCCCTCCGGTGGGCGTCCGACGCTCGTCGGTCGACCCGGATGTCCGTCGGGTGGTCAGGCGACTGTCACCGCCGATGGGCAGGTCCGTTACGACCCGCCGCCCGGTCAGTCCGGGGCGTTCCGATGCACCTACGAGGTGACCAATGCCCGGGGCCTCACCGCATCGGCCTCGATCATCGTGTCCGTTCGGGAACCGGTGATCACCAACCGGCCTCCCTTGGCCAACCTCGACTCGTTGACGGTGGAGATCAGCGACACCGGATCGATCGACGTCCTGGCCAACGACCGTGACCCCGACGGCAGCAACGCCGAACTCGAACTGGTGTCGTCGACCGCGCCGGTGCTCGGCAGCGCAACCCGGAGCGGCCGCGTCATCACCTTTGTCGCAGGGAACCAGACCGGTATCGCCACCATCAACTACCAGGTCGCCGACGCCGACGGAGCGGTGTCACTCGGCCGCCTCCGGGTCACGATCACCGAGCGAGCGAACCGGCCGCCGATCGCCGTACCCGACACCTCCACGATCTTCGGGCCCGCGACGCCGCAGCAGTTCGACGTGCTCGTCAACGACAGCGACCCCGACGAGACGCCAGGGGGGTTGTCGCTGGTCTCGGCCTCGCGTGTGTCGGGCGACGCAACGGTCTCGGTCGGTGGGTCGGTCGTCACGATCTCGCCGGCACCGAACTTCATCGGCCAGGTCGTGGCCACGTACACGATGCAAGACGGTGAGGGCCTCACGGCCACGTCGAACATCCTGTTGACCGTGCAGGAGCCGCTCAACCGCCCGCCGGATGCCCGAGACGACGGTGCCGAGGTCGTGAACGGCGGATCGGCCACCGTGGCCGTGTTGCTCAACGACAGTGACCCCGACGGCGACCCCCTGTCGGTGTCGATCGTGTCGGGCGCTGACCCGTCGCTGGGGTCGACGACGCTGAACCCGAACCGGACGGTCAGCTTCGTGGCGACACCCGGAACGTCCGGAACTGCTGTGGTCACCTATCAGGTGAGCGACGGCGAGTTGACCGACACCGCGGTCCTGCGGATCAACGTTCGACCCTGCTCGGAATCGGCTCCGATCGCCAATGACGGCTTCCTCAAGACCGGGTATCGACAACCGATCGCTGTCGACCTGACGGCGTTCGGCTCCAACGGATCGATCGTCGACGTCACCGGGCCGCCCGGGTACGTGGGCGGGGTGTACACCCCGCCGGACGGCGAGAACGGCAACGTGTCGATCACCTATTCGGTCGTCAACTCCTGCCGCCTGCGAGCGAGCGGACGTGTGACGATCGACGTCAACCAGGAGCCGATCGGTGCACCGACGTCGATCACTGCGTTCCGTGGTGCACCGTCCGTGATCCCCGTCACCGATCTCGCCACCGACGCCGAGGCCTTGACGATCACCTCGATCGCCGGCGCGCCGAGCTGGGTGGTCCGCGAACCCGGCCGGTTGGTGCTCGACCCGCCACTCGGGATCGCGACAGGCGCATCGAGCTTCACCGCCACGGTGGTCGACCCGGGTGGGCTGAGCACGGTCGTGAACATCACGGTGACCGTCCAGAATCGGTTGCCCGTTGCCAACGGCGACTCGATCGACGTGACCCTCGGCGTGCCGGCCACGGTCGATCTCGTCGCGAACGACAGCGACACCGACTCCGGCGGCGAGCTCATCATCAGTGAGCTGTTGCCCACGACATTGAGCTTCTCCGGTGGCGGGACAGGCAGCGTCACGTTGCGCCCCGACAATCGCAGCGTGCAGGTGGACCCGGGTGATGGCCGGGGTGTCGCAACGTTCACTTACCGGGTACGCGACAGCGAGGGCGGCGTCTCGGCATCGGCGACGGTCACCGTCAATGGTCCACGAGCGAACCAGCTGCCCATCGTGACCAACCAGACCGTGAACGCGACGATTGGCACGTCGGCGGTGGTCGAACTCTCGGCGACCGACACCGACGGTCCCTCGCCGCTGAGCATCGTCGATGGCTCGTTCTCCGACCCGGGCGGCGTGGTGACCAGCCGGAGCGGCCTGCAGCTCTCGATTCTCGCGACGACACCTGGCACGTTCGTGGTCACCTATTCGGTGACCGACGGTGAAGCGACGTCGCCGCCGGTGACGCTCACCGTTGTCGCCGTTGCTCCGACCACCACCACGAGCACGACGACGACCACGACGACGACGCCCTGAGCGATCGGCGCAGGACGTGTACTCAGTCGGCGACCGGCGAGCGCGTGGTCGATCGCAACGAACGCAAGCTGAGACGCCACCGCAGTCGTTGCCATCGCGTGCGAACCGAGGCGACCCCCTGCTCGACCGAACCGAGGCATGACACGGCGTCCTCGGCCAAGAGGTCGGGATGCCGGGGAGTGCCGAACGTCGCAGAACTCGACAACGCGGCCAGCCGTCGGAGCTCGGGTGAGGCGGCGGGCACGAGTGGTGCCCCCTGCCCGGCGATCTCCGCGTCGGTCGCCGATGTCGGGATGTGGAGGCCGGCATCGACGAGCGCGTCGGTGGCCGACGCCCAGGCGCCGCGGATTCGGTCGACCGGGTCCGGCGCGCCGAGGCGTCGGCGTCGGCGCCAGTACTTCGCCCCCACGATCAGGCCACCGATGATCGCCACGGGCAGAATCACGGCTGCGAGACCGACCGAACCGCGCAGTACCCAGGTGAGCGCCGTCGAGAGCGCTCCATCGGCGGTCGTGTCGGTCTCGGCGTCGTCCGTGGCGCTCTCGTTGCCGGACTCGGGTGGTGGAGGAATCGGTGGTTGCGGAGCGGCCGGGGTCTGCACTTGCGGCTCGGGTGGCGGAGGCGCACCGTCGGTGGCCTCGTCGGTCGGAACGGGGTCGTAGGCGATCCAGCGGCCATCGGCGAGTTGCACTTCGGGCCACACGTCGGCATCGGACGACGCGAGGACCACTGATTCGCCGGCGATGGCGGTCGTGATCTCTGCGTCGTCGCCGGCCACGAACCCGGTGGCCACCCGAGCCTCGAACCCGAGCGAGCGAGCGAGGAGCACGAACGAGGTGGCGAACTGTTCAGCGGTTCCGCGCTGGGTGTCGCGGAGGAAGCGATCGATGAGCGCCTGTTCGAGCCCGCCTCCTTGGACGTTGCTGTCGAGCACGAAGTCCTCGCGCAGCGTCGTTTCGAGGCGGCTCAGACGTTCGAGGTCGGCGCCGTCACCCGCGAGCCCCGCGGCGAGCTGAGACAGTCCCGCACTCGATTCGTCGACGACCCGAGTTGCCACCCCGGTCGTGACCGCGTCGCTGGCGGACGCCGGCGTGTTGGCAATGATGTCGATGACGTCGCCTGGTGTCGGTCGCTCGGCGAGCCGGACCACGGTGCGTTCGGCGTCGGTCTCGACCGGCGCTGCGACCTCGACGGGTGGCCCGGGAAGTGGCACCAAGGTCAGGTTGTCATCGAGGAAACTGATCTCTGCGTCGATAGTCGGGCCGACGGCGGGGCCGAGGGTGAAGCCGATGGGGCGCAACGTGAGACTGGGTGACCAACGCCGCCCGTCGTAGTTCGTCAGTGCGGCGGTCCGCCATCGCACCGGGAGGGAGCGGCCGTCGGTCGCGGTCACGACGTGGAGATCCATCGGGGGATCGAGGTTGCGCAACGCCAGCGTCGCCTCGATCGGATCCAGGAGCGGTGCGGTCTGCTGCGCCGGGTCGTTGCGTCGAGGATCGGCACGAACCCCGAGCGAGACCGGTACCGCCGTCAAGGCGACCAGCACGACTGCGGTACCGAGGAGTGGGACCAGGCGGCGCTCGCCGCGGAGGAGCACCATGCGGTCGCTGAGCGTGCCATCGTTGCGGAGCAGTGCGAACACGATGGAGACGACGGCGACGCCGACCAACCATGACCACCGGGTGCCGAGCGGCGCGCTCAGTGCGAGGACGCCGAGATAGGCGAGCAGCAACGGGAGCAACGCGAGGAGGTGGAAGCGTCGTCGCGTCGCGAGTTCCGTGCTGGCAGCGCACCCCGTGGCAAGCGCAGCGGCGATGGTGGCCATGAGATCTGGCCGCGCTGGGCTGGGCCAGTCGGTCGACAGCAGCCCCTGGATGCCGGATGTGAATGCGCTCGCGACGTCCGCTGCGGATCCACCTTCGATCACGACGGTGAGGGTCACGGCGAGCAGCACCGCTGTTGCGGCCCCGATGAGCCGCACGAGCGCTGAACGCGACACCACGGCGAGTGCCACGACCGCAGGCAACAGCGGTGAGACGACGAGCGTCCAGGCAGCTCGGTCGAAGATGCCGCCTGCTGCTGCGCCGACGATGACGAAGCCGAGCGCGAGTACGCCGATGCGCAGCCTGATGAGCGCGACGTCGTCCGGCGCGACCACCTCGGGCTCCGCGGTCATCCTGCCCACCTGGCCCAACGCACCTCGCGGATGGCGTTCGTGACGAGCATCGTGTTCACCGACACGTCAACTCCACGCTCGCCAACGACGGACGAATTCCTGGGCATCGGTCGCCGCGAGCACGATTCCCAGGCCACCGATCGCGCCATCACCGATCCGGACCACCGACATGCGCTCGGACGTTGCGAACCTGCTCGATGGGCCGGTCGGTCCGGTGACGAACACCACCGACGTCTGGTCGAACCCACCCGTGAACAGCGCAGCGACGGGGAGCAGCGTGTGCGGGTCGGACTGCTGCACCGGCGTGAGGAGGTCGAGAACCGACGCGTCGGTGACCAACGGAGTCGGACGGCCGGCATGGTTGCTGTCGGTCGTACGCACCACCACGTCGAGCCCCGTGCGAATCGCGTGGACGGCCAGTGTCGCAGCGACGTCGACTGCCTCCTCGAAGTCGTCGGGCGTGCCAGCAGATGGTGAGGTGTCGAGCACCACGGTGAACTCTGGCCGGCGCACCTCGACGTGCTCGCGGACCATCAACGTGCCGGTACGTGCCGTCGTCGGCCAGTGGATCATGCGTGGGTCGTCACCGGCGACGTACTCGCGCATCGAGACGAATCCCGACATCGGATCGGAGGTGGCTCGTCGAAGCACCGACTCGTTCTCGACGACCCGAACTGCGCCGTGTGGACCGACGAGGTCGTAGACCTTGGGGTGGATGATCACCGAGGTCCGCACCGTGTCACGACGGCGGCCCACGGTGAGCCAGAACGGATCGACTCGTTCGATCTCGAAGGGGCCGACGTCGAACACCCCCCGTCGCCGCGTCGGGATCGACCCCGTCACGGTGTTCTCGGTGTTCGACGCAACGGGGGCGACCTCGACTCGGGCCTCCGCCTCGTCGCAGCGGTCGATGATCGTGGCGCGGCCCGATCGGAACCGGGTGGAATTGCGTACGCGGTACTCCACCACGATCGCGTCGCCACGGGGCACCCGGACGGCCCGCAGTCGCCTGGTCACGACGGCGCGCAGCGGACGCTGCGACACCCAGATCGCCGTCAGGAGCACGGCACCGATCGCAAACGCGGCGACGACCACCTCCTCGTAGTTCCACCACCATCCGACGACCGCGAGCACCGTCGCGGTCAGGACCGCACCGAGGCCCGACTTGGTGAGCACTTCAGCCCGCTCGGGTACGCGGCACCGGGACGTCGTCGATGATGTCGGCCAAGACGGTCTCGACTCGAGCGCCGCGGAGCTCGGCTTCCGCAGTGAGCGCCATGCGATGGGCGAACACCGAGGCCGCAACCGTCTTGACGTCGTCGGGGGTCACGTAGTCGCGTCCGTCCGTGGCCGCGAAGGCCCGTGCGACTCGCAGCATCGTGAGCGTGCCGCGCGTCGACACTCCGAGGCGGAGGTCGGGGTTCGCTCGGGTGGCGTTGGCGATCTGGACGATGTACTCGTGGATCGACGTGACCACGCTGACAGCGTCGATCTCTGTGATCGCTCGATCGAGCTCGGCTGGATCGGTCACCGGCGAGAGGTCGTCCTCGGAGCGATGGCGGTGGAATCCTTCGAGAATCGACACCTCGGTCTCGGCGTCGGCGTACCCGAGGGTGAGCCGCATCGCGAACCGGTCGAGTTGGACGTCGGGCAACGGAAACGTGCCCTGGAAGTCACGGGGGTTCTGTGTGGCGATCACGAAGAACGGGCGCGGCACCGGTCGGCTCACGCCGTCGGACGTCACCTGGCGTTCCTCCATCACCTCGAGCAGGGCCGACTGCGTCTTCGGGCTGCCGCGGTTGATCTCGTCGCCAATCAGCACGTTGGTGAACACCGGACCTTCGCGGAAGGTGAAGGTGCCCGCCCGCTGATCGAACACCATCACGCCGGTGATGTCGGTCGGCAACAGGTCGGGGGTGAACTGCACACGCTTCCAGGTGCCGGCGATCGAGTTGGCGATCGCCTTGGCGAGACTGGTCTTGCCGGTGCCGGGAACGTCGTCCAGCAGCAGGTGTCCTTCGGTGAGCAGACAGCAGAGGGCGAGGCGGATCTCGTCGCGCTTGCCCCGCACGACCCGGTCGACGTTGGTCAGCAGTGCATCGGCGACCTGAGCAGCGTTGGCAACCATGCACCGAGTGTAGGGGTGCACTCACGCTGCGTGGAGGCCATCCCGATCAGCGAGCTGGATCGGACGGTCGGCTCAGTCCCATTCGATGCGCAGGTTGCCCAGCGCATCGCGCAGCACAGCGGCCAACTCTCGCGATCTCGGCAGCTGCGGCTCGATCCGTTCGATGTCGCCGACGTCGGGCAGTTCGGCGCCCCGAGGGAGGCGCAACAGGTCGGCCAGCGGGTCGACATGCGGTGGTGGTGCACTGAACCGTCGATCCCGTTCGGTGGTGTCCGACCCGACGAGTCGAAGGTGTCCCCGACGCCGCTCCCCGGAGTGCTCGGTGTGTTCGGGATCGGCGTCGAGGCCGTCGTCTGGTTCCTCCTCGTCCAGATCGTCGCCCTCTGTCGCACGGTCGCGCCAGAGATCGAGGAGTTCGGGTTCGAGGAGGAACTCGTCGCTGAGCGTGAACATCGTCGCCACCACGTGCTTGCAGGCGTAGTTGTCCCAATTGCCGTCGTCGGGACACGTACAGGTGAACTTGACGTCGCGTCGCAGCGGCATGCCGTCGCCGGGCTTCACGGCGACCACCGCGATGTAGGGCGTGGAGCGCGAGCCTTGGATCTCGCAGGTGACGGTGCCGGGATCGATCACGATGTCGAGCACCGAGCCATCTTTCGCGTACTGCTTGCCACGCCGCAGCCGCGTCGGGTCGCTCATCTCGGCGGCGAGCACCTTCATCATCGTCGCCGGCAGGCGCCCCGGATGGTTCGCCCCGAACGGTTTGCGCGGCTTGGTCACGAGTCCATCTCCAACACCACGAGGTCGCGGAGTTCGTCGGTGGAGAGTTCCGACAGCCAGGCCTCCCCGGTGCCGACGACTGATTCGGCGAGCTTGCGCTTGTCGTCGATGACCACCCCGATGCGTTCCTCGACGGTGCCCTCGCAGACGAGTTTGTGGACGTTGACGGTGCGGTGCTGCCCGATGCGCCAGGCCCGGTCGGTGGCCTGATCTTCGACGGCCGGGTTCCACCAGCGGTCGTAGTGGATCACCTGGCTGGCCGCGGTGAGATTCAGCCCGGTGCCGCCCGCCTTGAGTGACACGAGCAGCAGTGGCGGACCAGAACCGTCCTGGAACGCGTCGACCATTCGATCGCGGCCGGTCCTCGAGACGCCACCGTGCAGGAACGGCGCATCGAAATGGAACTGGTCGCTCACGTGGGTGCGCAGCAGCTCGCCCATTTCGCGGAACTGGGTGAACACCAGGGCGCGCTCGTCGGCGTCGAGGAGTTCGGTGACGAGTTCGTCGAACCGGGTGAGCTTGCCGGATCGCCCGGCGAGGCGCGACCCGTCGCCGAGCGCGTGGGCGGGGTGGTTGCAGATCTGCTTGAGTCGCATCAACGCGGCGAGCACCAGGCCCCGCCGGCGCATGCCCTGCGCCTGCTCGGCGTCGGCGAGGAGCTGGTCGACCACCTGCTGGTAGAGAGTGGCCTGCTCGCGGGTGAGCTTGGCGTACGCGATCTGTTCGATCTTGTCGGGCAGATCGGGAAGGAGCCGCTTGTCGGCCTTGGTGCGCCGCAGGATGAACGGCTGGGTGATGTGGCGCAGCCTGGCCGCGGCGTCGGCGTCGCCGTGGCGTTCGATCGGTGTGCCGAAGCGCTGGCGGAACTTCTGCAGACTGCCGAGCAGGCCCGGGTTGACGGCATCGAGGATCGACCACAGCTCGCTCAACCGGTTCTCGACGGGTGTGCCGGTGAGGGCGAGCTTCTGCCCGGCGCGCAACTGGCGCACCGCTCGCGCTGCTTTGGTGTTCGGGTTCTTGACCATCTGCGCCTCGTCGAGCACGACGGTGGACCAGTCGACGTCGCCGAGGTGTTCGAGGTCGTGAGGCAGCAGGCCATAGGTGGTGATCACGAGCTGGCGATCGGGATCGGTGGTGAACAGCGTGCTGTCGTCGTCGGCCTGCTTGCGGTTGGCGCCGTGATGGATCGTGACGTCGAGCTTCGGGGTGAACCGGGCCGCTTCCTGGCTCCAGTTGCGCACCACGCTCAGCGGGCACACCACCAGATGCGGGCCGGGACGTTCGAGCAGGTGGGCGAGCGTGGTGGCGGTCTTGCCGAGCCCCATGTCGTCGGCGAGGCAGCCGCCGAGGCCGAGCTTGGCGAGGAACTGCAGCCAGGAGAGCCCACGTCGCTGGTAGTGGCGGAGTTCACCGACGAACTCGGGCGACTCGCGGGTCTCGTCGAGGCGCTCGTCCGGAAGCCCGGCGAGCAGGTTTCGTACCCAGTCGCCGTCGCTCGACGCGGTGTCGTCGAACTCGCCGTGGACCGTGATCAGTGGCGAGCGCTCGCTGTCCGGATCGTGGTCGTCCGGATCGTCGCCGAGGCTCTCGTCGTTGGCGAGGCGCAGCAACTCGATCGGCGTGACGACGGCCTTGGTGGTCCGGAGCTCGGTGAGCTTGGCGCGCTTGCGGCGGAGTTCGTCGGCGTCGATACGCACCCAACGGTGGCCGGTGTGCAGCAGCGTGGCCCCGACCTCCTCGGCGCGTGCGATCTCGGATTCGGAGATCTCCTCACTGCCGATCACCATCTTCCACTCGACGAGGGCCTCTTTGCCGAACTGCTTCTTGCGGTCGTCGGATGGCGTTGGTGTGGCCTCGCCGTTGATGCTCACCCGGGTGCGTATCAGACGTTCTGGGCCGATCAGCTCGATGCCCAGTCGTTGCAGCTCGACCGGGGCGATGTCGAGGAAGTCCTCGGCGACGTCGAGTTCGAGCTCGATCTGGGTGGGTTCGTGCTCGAGCGCCAGGTCGGCGAGGCCGGGGATCACCTTGACCTGCTCGACGGTCGTGCCGATCAGCTCGCGCAGCCGGTCGAGATGCTGCGCGCCCTTGGCGACCTCGAGAGCGGTGTCGTTGGCGTCCCACACGTCGTTCGCCGTGCACCAGCGGGAGCTGTCGCTGTCGTCGACGAGCTCCAATCGCACGATCCATGGGTCGCCCGGATCGTCGGAGATCAGCAACCGGATGCGGGGGACGACGACCGGTTCGCCCGCCAGGCGGCGCTGGTGCCGATCGAGTTCGTCGCGTAGGTGGTGGATCGCTTCGTCGAACTCGTCGGTGCCGCCGCGCACCACGTGGTCCGGCTTGGCCAGAGCGCCGAAGGTGGCACGCAGGGCCTGGATCCCTGGCTTTCGCTGCCGTCCGAGGTCGGCCTTCCACCCGTACTGGAACAGGAAGGATCGAGCGATGCCGTCGACGAGTTGGGCGTAGATCGTGGCGGCGTCGACCCCGGAGCCCGCCGTGCAGATCGGTGGCATCGAGGCATCGAGCGCCGCGATCGTGGCGTCGATCGATTCGGTGCTGACCGGCTTCCATCGAGCCACGACGAACGGTCCCTCGTTCACGATCACCGGGGTGATGCGCCCGGCCGACACGGTGCGGCGAGCGAGCTCGGCGCACCGGGCGAACCAGGCGAGCGAGTCCGACAGGAAGTCCGACGCCGGCAGTTCCGACAGCCAGACGGCGGTGCCCATCGCATCGAGTTGCACCGACGAGGCGTGCAGCGACGGCCGCCCGTCGATGTCGAGGCTCAGGCGACCGATCGCGCCATAGGAGACCGGTGTGTCGTGCCAGCCGGTGCGAAGCCCGTCAGCGTCGAGATGACGGAACCCGCCGTAGAGCCATGCCATCGGCGCGGTGTCGATCCCATTCCAACCCCACACGTGGAGCGCGCCACTGCGCCACGTCCCCTGCGCCACGTGCGCAGGCCGGTGCCGCGACAGCGAAGCCATCCGACCGACGCTACCGAGGGGCTGTCACATCGTTGCCCGCAACCATGACACCGTGCCCGGCCCGACGTGACGGTTCGGGCCGCCGGGTCGTCCCGCCGACGTTCAGGCGTCGACGGTGGCGCCCGAGAAGTCCCGCAGTGCGTCGGCCATCGCCGTTCGGGCGTACTCGGAGGTGACCATCGCGTCGACCGCCGGGATCGCCGTGTGGGTCTGCCCGGGACACTGCAGATGCTGCACCGCAACGCCGGCGTCGGCGAGGGCAACGGCGTAGGCGTCGCCTTCGTCGCGCAGCGGGTCGAACTCGCAGGTGATCACCAGTGCCGGTGGCAGGCCCGACAGGTCGTCGGCGAGCAACGGTGACGCCTTCGGGTTCGACCGGTCCTCCGGGTCGCAGTAGTGGTCCCAGAACCAGTTCATCACGCCCATGGTGAGTGCGTAGCCCTCGGCGTTCTCTCTGTGCGACGGCCGGTCGGTGGTGCCGTCGGTGGCCGGATTCAACAGCACCTGGCCCGTGATCGTTGGCGCCCCGACCAGCTTCGCCTGCTGTGCCGTGACCGCAGCGACGTTGGCACCGGCGCTCCAGCCGGCAACGGCGAGTCGGCCGGGCACACCGCCGAGTTCGTCGGCGTGGTCGGCGATCCACGTCGCCGCCGCGAGGCCGTCGTCGGCGGCGGCGGGGAAGCGGGCCTCGGGAGCGTGGCGGTAGTTGACCGACACGACGATCGAGTTCGAATGCACGCACAGATAGCGGCAGAGCGGGTCGTCGGACGTGGCGCTGCCCAGCACCCAGCCGCCGCCGTGGAAGTAGGCCACGAGCGGGTGGGGTCCGTCGGTCGCCGGCCGGTACAGGCGGTACTCGAGCGGTGTGCCGTCAGCACCTGGGAGTGTCCCGTCGACGATCTCGCCGACCTCGGGGCCGGGTGGCAGTGCGGCTCCCGAGGCTTCCATGAAGGCCCGGGCACCCTCGACGCCCATCGTCTCGAGTGGCGGGAGCTCCAGCTCGGCCATCATCGACAACATCGCCTGGACGTCGGGCTTCAACGGCCGGATCACGCCGTCGTTCGTCTGCGTTCCGCCAGCACCGGTCAGGGTGAAACCGAAGTAGCCGCGCTCGACCACCTCGTCGCAGATCTCGCGGTAGCCGCCGACGCCGCCCGGGTACGGCAGGAACACCTGCGGCTTGCCGGGCACGTTGGCGCCCATGTACCACGAGTTGGCCGTCGGCAGCAGGCTGAGATCAGCGATCTCGTTGCTGTGCTGCACCCACCGTCGCTGCGCGAGTTCGGTCGGCTCGATCGTGTCGACGCGGGTGGCGCGAAGGTGTTCGATCGTGTCGGTGATCAGATCGACGTGCTGCTCGATCGACACCATCATGTTCGACAACACCGACGGGCTGCCGGGCCCGGTGATCATGAACAGGTTGGGGAAGCCGACGGTCATCAGGCCGAGGTAGGTCTGTGGGCCATGTGCCCACGCCTCGCGGAGTGACTTGCCGTCGCGGCCGGTGATGTCGACGCCGACGATCGCGCCGGTCATCGCATCGAAGCCGGTGGCGAACACGATCGCGTCGAACTCCATCGACTCGTCGCCGCCCTTCCCGGACAGATCGATCCCGGATTCGGTGATCGTCGTGATCGGTTGGGCGTGCAGATCGACGAGGCGGACGTGGGGAAGGTTGTAGGTCTCGTAGTAGCCGGTGTCGAGGCAGGGTCGCTTCGTGGCGAAGTAATGGTTCGTCGGGCAGAGCAGCTCGGCGACGTCCGGGTCGTCGACGATCTCGCGGATCTTGCCGTGGATGAAGCGGCGCATCGTGTCGTTCGCCTCGGCATTGATGCCCATGTCGTTGTAGGGCTGCAGGAATGCCAGTTCGCCCCGCTGCCACACCTCCTCGTACGCCTCCTGACGCTCTTCGTCGGACACCGCGAGCGCACTGGTGTCGGGTGGTGTGCGGGGCACGCCGATGCCGGAGTGGCGGGCCTCCTCGCGATAGGCGGCGGGATCCTTGCGGTACTCGGCAAGGCGGTCCTCGGTGATCGGGCCGTTGTGGGCGGGTATCGAGAAGTTGGGGGTGCGCTGGAACACGGTGAGCTGGTCGGCTTGCGACGCGATGATCGGGATCGATTGGATGCCCGACGACCCGGTGCCGATCACGGCGACCCGCTTGCCGGTGAAGTCGACGCCGTCGTGCGGCCAGCTGTTGGTGAAGTACACCTCGCCCCCGAAACGGTCGGTGCCCTCGATGTCGGGCACCTTCGGCATCGACAGGCAGCCGGTGGCCATCACGTAGAACTGCGCCGACACGTCGGTGCCGGTGTCGGTGCCGGTGTCGGTGTGGATCGTCCACCGGCTGGTGTCGTCGTTCCACTCCGCAGACGTGACCTTGGTGTTGAAACGGATGTCACGCCGCAGGTCGTGCTTGTCGGCGACGAACTGGGCATAGCGCAGGATCTCGGGCTGCGTGGCGTAGCGCTCCGACCAGGTCCACTCCTCCTGGAGTTCGGGATCCCAGCTGTAGGAGTAGTCGACCGTGAGGATGTCGCAGCGGGCGCCCGGGTACCGGTTCCAGTACCAGGTGCCGCCCACGTCGTCGGCGGTCTCGAGTACCACGGCGCTCAGACCGGCCCGGCGCATCCGGACCAACTGGTACATGCCGGCGAATCCGGCTCCCACGATCACCACGTCGACATCGGTGGTGTTGCTCTCGGTCATCATGTCCCCTTCGGTCGTTCCCCTCGTCGGCGCTGTACGCGCAACGCTGCGGACAGTGTCGCGCCCAGCGTGCGTCGGCGCCGACGCGGACCCCCAATCCACGTTTGCGCGATGTTTCCGGTGATCCGCCCCACCGGGACTGCAGCGCAAACGGACTGCCGCGTCGCACCCCCACGTTTGTGTCGCAGTTCGGGTGACCCGCCCCACCGGGAATGCAGCGCAAACGGGTGGGGGTGCGCGTCAGACGGTGACGGGGTCGTTGGCGTCGGCGAGGAGGTCGACCGAGCGGAGGCGCTGGACGATCGTGGGGGAGGAATGCGCGGTGATCAGTTCGTCGGCACCGGCGATCTGGGCGAACTCGTCGAGGTAGGCCGTGACGTGGTCGGGGGTGCCGACGGCCGAGTAGTGCATCATCTGCGCGATCTGCTGACCCTGGGGCGAGGCGAGGATGGCATCGGCCTCGTCGTCGGTGAGGTCCCGGCCGGGCGCGACGAAGCGGGCGATCCGCCAGCGCCGAACGGTCGTCCACTGCTCCTGAGCCTCGTCGTCGGTGTCGGCGGCGATCACGTTGACCCCGGCGATCGCATAGGGCTCGGCGAGTTGTTCCGACGGCTGGAACTCGCGGCGGTACGAACGCGATCGCGTCGATCAGCGCAGCGGGCGCGAAGTGGGAGGCGAAGGCGTAGGGCAGGCCGAGCATCGCTGCCAGGCGAGCCCCGAACAGCGATGACCCGAGGATGTACAGCGGCACGTTGGTCCCCGCGCCCGGCACCGCAACAACGCCCGGGATCGTCGATTCGCCGCGGAGGAATCCCTGCAGTTCGAGCACGTCCTCGGGGAATCGATCCGACGAGTGGGCATCTCGACGCATGGCACGCATCGTGTTCTGGTCGCTCCCCGGTGCGCGGCCGAGCCCGAGATCGATCCGGCCGGGATGCAGGGTCGCAAGGGTGCCGAACTGCTCGGCGATCGTGAGTGGTGAATGGTTCGGGAGCATCACCCCACCGGCGCCGAGGCGGATGTGGGTGGTGTGGGCTGCGACGTGGGCGATCAACACGCTGGTGGCCGACGACGCGATCGACGCCATGTTGTGGTGTTCGGCGTACCAGACCCGCTCGTAGCCCCGAGCCTCCGCCCGCTGCGCCAGCGCCACGCTGTTGGCGAACGCATCAGCCGCGGTGTCACCTCGTCCGATGATCGCCAAATCCAGAATCGACAGTGGGATCGAGCGCTTCACGTCGTCCAGCATGCCCGCGAGTCGCACCTCCTCGCACCCCGAGCACCCCGAGCGATGAGCGACAGCACCGCATCGGGGGATTCGGCTCATCGCTCGGCGAACACTCACGGTCCGTTGCCGTTGGTGATGAGCGGGATCCCCGGATCGAGGGGTTTGGCTCATCGCTGGCGGGGTGGGGGCAGTTAGCGTTCTTGGTGATGGATCCTGTCGGGGCGACCGTGGCCACGCTGCCGTACCTGCCGTTCATGGACGGGCCGGCGCCGAACGGCGAGGCGAGCTTCCGGTGGCGGCTCGGCGTTCGCCCGCTGGACCTGCACGACTGGATCGAACTCGGGCCGGACGCTGACGCAGCGATCGCCGCCAAGTCGACGCTCACCGCGGAGTATCCCGACACCGTCTTCGCCGTGCTCGACGACGTCGAACCCGAGTCGAACGAGGTCGCCATGGCGCTGGTCGAACACGTGCGCCAGCGCTGGCCCGATCGGTACGCCGGCGCCACCATCGACCCGGATCTCCACCCGCTCGATGCCGCCGCCCGGCTCGTGCCCGAGGATCTCGTGTTGCTGGTCGAGCGTGATGGCCGGCTCGTGTTCGGTGGTGGTTCGGTGTGCTTCCCCAACCGGTGGGATCTGCGATCCAAGCTCGGACTCACGATGGCTGGCGTTCATGCGCCGGTTGCGCAGCTCAACGAACAACTCGAGACGCCGATCGACGCGTTCTTCGATCGGCTGACACCGCAGCGCAGCTTCTGGCGTCTCGGCTGGGGCATCCTCGACACCGCCGACTGGTACACCCCGGTGGACGGCACCGCGGCGCCACGACCTACCGATCTCGCGCCTGACGAGCTGTTCGTGCGTGTCGAACGGGAGACAGTTCGCAGATTCCCGGTGACGAACTGCGTGTTGTTCACGATCCGCACCTCTGTGGCACCGATCCGGTCGGTCGCCGGTGACGCCGACGTCGCCCGCCGGTTGGCCGATTCGCTGGCGGCACTGCCCGACGATGTGCGGGGCTACAAGGACGTCCGGACGACCGCGGACGCCCTGATCGCGACGTTGCGAGGAACTATCCGCCAAACTTGATACACTTGCACTCAAGAATATTGAGTAACCACGATACCCGATCCCGGGAGGAGCACGAGATGGCCATCGATCCGAAGAAATGGACGCTGAAGACCCAGGAGGCGTTCTCGGCGGCGATCGACCAGGCCAAGGAACTCTCCAATCCCGAGCTGACGCCCGACCACATCCTGAGCGCGATGATGCACCAGGAGGGCACGATCGTGCCGGCGGTGCTCGCCAAGCTGGGCCAGGCACCGCTGATGGTGCGCAACCGTGCCGACGAAGCCGTCCAGAAGCTCCCCAAGGCCTACGGCGGAGCCGAGCCGCGAATGAGCAAGGAGCTCAACAACGTCGTCGACAACGCCGAGACGTACCGCAAGGACCTGCGCGACGATTTCCTCTCGGTCGAGCATCTGCTCCTCGCGATGAATGCCCGTCTCGACGTCGGCTCCGAGGAACTCCTCGGCGCCTTGAAGGACGTCCGCGGCTCTCACCGCGTCACCGACCAGAGCCCCGAGGAGAAGTTTGCCGCGCTCGAGAAGTACGGCCAGGACCTGACGGCGCTTGCCGAGAGCGGCAAGATCGACCCGGTCATCGGTCGGGACGAGGAGATCCGCCGCTGCATCCAGGTGCTGTCGCGCCGCAGCAAGAACAACCCGGTGCTGATCGGCGAGCCGGGCGTCGGCAAGACCGCCATCGTCGAGGGCCTTGCGTCGCGTATCGCCGATGGCGACGTGCCCGAGGGCCTGAAGCACAAGCGGCTGATCTCGCTCGACATCGCCTCGATGCTCGCCGGCGCGAAGTACCGCGGTGAGTTCGAAGAGCGGCTCAAGGCCGTGCTGAAGGAGATCACCGATGCCGAGGGCGAGATCATCACCTTCGTCGACGAACTCCACACGATCGTCGGTGCCGGCGGCGCCGAGGGGGCGATGGACGCCGGCAACATGATCAAGCCGATGCTGGCGCGCGGCGAGTTGCGCATGATCGGTGCAACCACGCTCGACGAGTACCGCAAGCACGTCGAGAAGGATCCGGCCCTCGAACGTCGCTTCCAGCAGGTGTACGTTGGCGAGCCGTCGGTCGAAGACACCATTGGCATCCTGCGCGGCCTCAAGGAGCGCTACGAGGTCCACCACGGTGTGCGCATCCAGGACTCGGCGCTGGTCAGTGCCGCCGTGCTGTCCGACCGCTACATCACCAGCCGGTTCCTGCCCGACAAGGCGATCGACCTGATGGACGAGGCCGCCTCGAAACTCCGTATCGAGATCGACTCGCTGCCGACCGAGATCGACGTCGTGCAACGCCGCATCTTCCAGCTCGAGATCGAACAGCTCGCGCTCGACAAGGAGACCGACGCCGCGTCGAAGGAACGACTCGACGCGCTCCATTCCGAGCTCGCCGAACTCAACGTGCAGGTCGCGCAGATGAAGCAGGTGTGGGAGCAGGAGAAGCAGGCGATCGACGCCATCCGCTCGCTCAAGGAAGAGCTGGAACACCTGCGCACCCAGGTCGAGCGCGAGACCGATCTCGCCGCTGCTGCCGAGATCCGCTACGGCCGCATCCCCGAGCTCGAACGGCGCATCGAGGAGGCAACGGCGCACCTCTCGTCGATCCAGGAGAACGGCGCGATGCTCAAAGAAGAGGTCGACGCCGAAGACATCGCCGAAGTCGTCGCCAAGGCGACGGGCATCCCGCTCAACAAGCTGATGGAGTCCGAGACCTCGAAGCTCGTCCATCTCGAAGAGTTGCTCCACGAGCGCGTCATCGGCCAGGACGACGCGGTCGTCGCGGTCGCGAACGCGATCCGTCGCAGCCGGGCCGGACTGTCCGACCCGAACCGACCGATCGGGTCGTTCATGTTCCTCGGCCCGACCGGCGTCGGCAAGACCGAACTGGCTCGAGCCCTCGCCGCGTACCTGTTCGATGACGAGAAGTCGATGGTGCGCATCGACATGGGCGAGTACATGGAGAAATTCTCCGTGTCGCGTCTGATCGGCGCGCCTCCCGGCTACGTCGGCTACGACGAGGGCGGTCAGCTGACCGAGGCGGTCCGTCGCCGCCCGTACTCGGTCGTGTTGCTCGACGAGATCGAGAAGGCGCACCCGGACGTCTTCAACGTGCTCTTGCAGCTGCTCGACGACGGACGCCTCACCGACGGCCAGGGCCGCACGGTCGACTTCACCAATGTCGTGCTGATCATGACGTCGAACCTGCCGGGTGATCCGGGCGAGTTCTTCAAGCCGGAGTTCATCAACCGCGTCGACGACATCATCCGGTTCCGTTCGCTGACCGAAGCCGACCTCGAGCGCATCGTCCGGGTGCAGTTGGCCACGCTGGTCAAGCGGCTCGCTGATCGGCGCATCGTGCTCGACATCGACGAAGGCGCGATGGCGCAGCTGGCGCGCGAGGGCTTCGATCCGGCATTCGGTGCCCGGCCGCTGAAGCGCGTGATCCAGCGGGAGATCGGCGACAAGGCATCGCTGCTGATTCTGGGCGGTGACGTCGCCGACGGCGGCACGATCGAGGTCCGCGCCGGCTCAGCCGACGAGGGCCTCCGAGTCACCGCCGCCTGACCTTGGGTGTACTCCCGATGTCACCGGGACGAGGGTGAGTCGGAAGACCGGCGGGCGAGCTTGGACGAGGTCGAGGCGGCCGCCATCGGACTCGGCGAGACGGCGTGCCAGGGCCAGGCCTCGGCCATGGGCGGCCTGATGATCGCTCGGCCGGTCGAACAGCGTCGTCACGCGTTCGTCGGGAACACCGGCGCCTTCGTCCTCGATCGTCACGATCGAGTCCTGGACGAGGATGGCGACCGTGCCGCGGCCGTGGCGCAACGAGTTCTCGAGCAGGACATTCAGCACCTGGCCGACCAGTCCGGGCGTGGCCATCACGTGCTGCGTGACGCCGGTGGTCACGACGACTTGGCGGCGCTTCTCGGCGAATCGCTGCTGCCAGTCGGCGACCTGCTGGTCGACCAGCGTCGTGAGGTCCAGCTCGGTGCGTTCCTTCGTGCTGCCGGTGCGGGCAACGCTGAGCAACTCGTCGAGGGTCGTGTTGAGCTCGTGCGTCTGTGCAAGCGCGGCTGCGGCCTCCGTCGCGACGTCGGCGTCGCTCGACCGCTCGAGGAGCTCCAGTCGCATTGCGATGCCGGTCAAGCCCGTGCGCAGCTGGTGGGTTGCGTCGGCGGTGAAGCCGCGTTCCGACTCGAGCATCCGGTCGACCCGGTTGGCGCTCAGTCGAAGCGAGCGGGCGATCGCGTCGATCTCCTCGATGCCGGAGGGTTGCGGTGCCGCAGCACTGAAGTCGCCATTGCCGACGCGTGAGGCGCTGCGTGCGAGCCGTTCGAGGGGTCGCGCCAGCTGGCGTGCTTGGATTCCGGCGAGCAGCGCCGCAGCTCCGATCGCGGCGAGCGCGATCACTGCGAGTCGCGAGAGAACGACGCCGGGCAAGGTGCCGCCCTCGGCGTCGCGCACGATCAACAGCACGGGAATCGTGAGCACCACGATCACCACGACGACCACGGCGATCGTCGACAGGACGAGACGGCGGCGCACGTCGATCAGCTCGTGGTCGACGTCGTGGGCGAATCGACGCTCGGGTCGAATCGGAATCCGACGCCGCGCACCGTCACGATCTTCGACGGTGGATCACTCTCGTCGAGGATCTTGCGCCGCAACGTCGACGTGTGGGTGTCGAGTGTGCGGGTCGATCCCCACCAGTTCTCGTCCCACACCCGGCTCATGATGTCCTCGCGCTTCAGTGTCACTCCCGGTTGGCGCATGAGCAGTTCCAGGAGATCGAACTCCTTGGTCGTCAGCTCGATTTCGTTGCGTGCGCCGTCGGGGTCCGTCACGAAGCAGCGACGCGCATCGGTGTCGAGTTCGATACCGGCACCGCTGAGGCGGGCGGTGTCCACGGCCGTCGTCGAATGTTCGACGATGCGCAGGCGGGCGCGGATTCGTGCCACCAACTCGGCGAGTCGGAATGGCTTCGCGACGTAGTCGTCGGCGCCGGCATTGAGTCCGACGATCACGTCCATCTCCTCGGCGCGGGCCGTCAGCATGATGATCGGCAGGTCGGGGTGATTGGCTCGGATCTTCCGGCAGACGTCGAGGCCGTCGATGTCGGGCAGCGTCAGGTCGAGCAGCACCAGGTCGGGGCGGGCACCGGCGACCGACTCGATCGCAGGACCGCCGGCGTCCACGTGCTGCACAGCGAAGCCTTCTGAGCGGAGCACGCGGATGAGGGGCTCGCTGATGCGTTCGTCATCCTCGACCAGCAGCACGGCGGTGCTCGTGCCGAGAACGGCCGTGTCGCCGGGTGCGCGAAGCGTGGATTCCATCGACTGATCATCGGCACCTCAGGCGGGGGACTTGAAGGTTGTGACCTCCAGGAACCGGAATTACGATACTGATCCGTACCGTTTCGAAAAGCATCGGCAGGATCCATGGACGACAACACCGCGTTGCCCGCGCAACCAGCGGCCCGCAACCCCGACGACGAGATCGATCCACGCGTCCACGAGCGGCGCTGGCTGATCCTCGGCGTGCTCTGCATGAGCCTGTTGATCATCGTGATGGACAACACGATGATCAATGTCGCCATCCCCTCGTTGATCACTGAACTCGGCGCCACCAACAGCCAGGTGCAGTGGATCATCGACTCCTATGTGCTGGTCTTCGCCGGGCTCCTGCTCACCACCGGCAGCCTGTCCGACCGGTTCGGTCGCAAGGGGGCCTTGCAGCTCGGCATCGTGGTGTTCGGCATCGGCTCGGCAGCGGCGGCGATGTCGAGTTCGGCCAACGGACTGATCTTCACCCGTGCCTTCATGGGCATTGGCGGCGCGCTGATCATGCCGGCCACGTTGTCGATCCTGATCAACGTGTTCCGCGACCCCGTCGAACGCGGTCGGGCCATCGCCGTGTGGGCCGGTTTCTCCGGGCTCGGTGTCGCGATCGGCCCGATCACCGGGGGCTTCCTGCTCGAGCACTTCTCGTGGTCGTCGGTGTTCTGGGTGAACATACCGATCGGGGTGACCGCGCTGTTGCTCGGGGCGTTCCTCGTGCCGACATCGCGTGATCCGAACCAGGGCAAGATCGATCCGCTCGAGGCGTTGCTGTCGTTCGTCGGTCTCGCCTCGCTCCTGTTCGGCATCATCGAAGGACCCTCGAAGGGGTGGACCGACGCGCTCGTGGTCGGCTCCTTCGCCCTGGCGGTGGTGACACTGGCGTCGTTCTTGGCCTGGGAGCTGCGCACACCGCACCCGATGCTCGATCTGTCGGTGTTCACGAACCCGCGTTTCAGCGCCGGCAGCGGCACGATCACGATCGTCTTCTTCGCGATGTTCGGCTCGATGCTGTTGATGACGCAGTACTGGCAGCTCGTGCACGGGTACTCGCCGCTCGAGGCGGGTGTCCGACTGCTGCCGTACGCCGCGACGATGATGGTCGTGGCGCCGTTGTCGGCGCGCGTCGTCGAGCGACTCGGGACCAAGCAGGTCGTGCTGACGGGGTTGGGCCTCGTGATCGCGGGACTCGCGTTGTTGTCGACGATTGCCGCCGACTCGCCGTATCCCATCGTGATCGGGTACTTCATGGTGATGGCCGCAGGGATGGGCATGACGATCGCGCCGGCGACCGAAGCGGTGATGGGGTCGCTCCCGCTGCCTTCGCTGCCGCTGCCGGCGACAGCTTCGTCGACGCGCTGTCGGTCGGACTCCGTCTGGCCGCACTCGCCGTGGCCGGCGCGTTCGTCGTTGCGTGGAAGTTTCTGCCGTCGCATGCGTCCGAGCCGGATTTCCAGGTGAGCGATCTTCCGAAGGGGCCAGATGCCGAACCAGCGGTCACGCCGCCGATCGAGCAGCCGGCTCCGACCCCGGTGGCAGGGGACTGACCGGTGACCACATCGACCGCCCCTCGCCGTGGCCGCCCGCGCTCGGAGGGTCTCGACGAGACCCTGCTCGACGTCACGTTGGAGCTCGCCGGCGAGGTCGGCATTCACGGGATGTCGATGGACGATCTGGCGCAGCGCGCCGGGGTGTCGAAAGCCACGATCTATCGGCGCTGGCCGTCGAAGGAACGGCTCGTGCTCGACGCGCTCAATCATGCGATGCGTCCGTTCGATCTCATCGACACGGGTTCGCTGCGCGGTGACCTCGACGACTACCTCGGCGAACTGGCTCGCCGGATGTCCGAGGGCAAGGCGAGCGATGTCCTCCCCGACCTGATCGCGGCGTCGGTTCGGGACGCGAACCTGCGCACGTCGCTCGACGAATACATCAGGTACCGACGTCAGCCATTGCACACGATCCTCAGTCGCGGGATCGAGCGGGGCGAGTTGGGCACCGAGACCGACGTCGAGGTGGTGATCGATGTGTTGATCGGCCCGTTCGTGTATCGACGACTGCTCAGCCACGATCCGCTCGACCTCGACTTCGTGGAGCGGCTCCTCCGCACCGTCCTGCCGCAGGCATTTCGCCCAGCGTCTGATCCGGGTTGACGTGCCGCCGTAGGGTGTGCGAATGGACGGCGACTTCCCGACCTCGATCGGACGCCTCGGCGTCATGGCGTTGGATTGCCCTGACGCACTCGCCCTTGCGGGCTTCTACAACTCGATCGTGCGTGGCGACCTCGTGCCCGGTGACGACGTCGACTGGGTCGAGGTCCACACGCCGACCGGTCGCCTCGCGTTCCAGCAGATCGACGATCATCGGCGGCCGACCTGGCCCGGTGGTGACGTGCCGCAGCAAGCTCACATCGACATCGACGTCGCGAATCTCGACGGCGCCGAGGCGGCGGTCCTCCGACTCGGTGCGCAAAAGGCGACAACGCAACCGAGACCTGATCAGTTCCGAGTGATGATCGACCCTGCCGGGCATCCATTCTGTCTCGTCCTCGCCCCCACCTGAGAAGCCAGAAGCAGACACCTCGAATCGTGAAAGAAGAAGGAAGAACTGTGGAATTTGCCCGCATCAGAACGAGGTTCTCCCCTCGTCGCACCGTCGTGACCCCCGGACGCGCCGATTCGAATGACAGCAGCACCGCGCCAACCGTCATCGACACCGTCGGTCGCACCCAACAAGTTCCGATCGTGGGAACGAACCCGACACCGGAACACGACATTGCGGCAACCGAGCCGACGGAGGATGTCGTGCCAGGTGCGGGGTCGTCGGATGAGGTCGCACCGGCCGACGTGGCGTCACCTGACGAACAGGTGCCGAATGTTGCGGCAGCTCCGGCGAAGCTCGACGAGGCGACATCGCCAGCCGAGGTCGGATCTGGTGTCGATCTCGAGAACGTCGCCGAGGTCGCGTCTGCGGATCGTGACGGTGCTCGTCCTGGCAGTTCGGTGGCCGCAACCACGACGCTGGTCGGCACCGAGTTGATCAGCGGCCTGCGGGTGGCGGGGCGGCACCTGGTGCGCCCGTCCGCCTCCGAAGGCCACCTCCGTACCGAGTTGACGATCGCTGCTCGTCGGATCGACTCGGTGGTTCGCGACGGCAACGCATTCGACGAGGGTTGGGCGACCGCCGCAATGGGACTGATCCACGATGCCGGCTTCGCGCTCGAACAACGCCGGATCTCCGATGGTTGGCAGCTCCTGCGGGCGGCGCAGACCGAGCTGCTCGAGGGCCTCGACCGGCGGAGCCTGCTGGTCGAACGGGCGAACATCAGCGGTCGTGAGCTCACCGAGGACGAGTCGACGGACATCGAAGCACTTCGCAGCGAGGTCTGGGCGATGCGCCAGAACAAGAATCGGTATCTCGCCGAACTCGACCGACGATTGGTCGAAGGTGGCCGGGGGCTGCTCTATCGGGGCTTCACGCTGTTCGGTGCCTTGGTCCTCGGCGCGCTCGGTGTCCTGGTGACGGCACCGTCGTCGAACCCGGATGACGCGCTCGGTGGGATCGGCAACTACCTGACGATCGTGGGGCTGGCCATGACCGGGGCCGCGGTGTCGTACGTGCTCTTCACGCGAAACTCCTCGCGATCGGCGTCCATCTCCGAAGTCGTCAACCCGTTGCAACTCGTGATGCTCCGGCTTGCGTTCGGTGGGGTCGTGGGGCTGCTGCTCGTGGTGCTCCTGCAAGCCGGGGTCCAGGACCTCGTGAGCGTGAGCGCCCAGTCGGCGTATTTCTGGGCAGTGCTCGGCGGGTTCTCCGAGCGTTGGGTCGATCGATTGATCGACCAGGTCGAGAGCTCGTCTGAGGAGGCAGCCAAGGCCGCATGCCGGGAGGGCTCCTGACAGACGGCGACCCCGTGGCCCCGCGTCAGCGTTGACGCAGGCGCAGGGCGTCGCCGTGGGCGGGGAACCCCTCGTGGTCGGCGAGGGCCAACACCGATGGAGTCATTCGCGCGAGCGCCGTGGCATCGGAGCGAGCAATCGCTGTGCGCTTGAGGAAGGTGTCGGCCGTGATCCCCGATGACACGTGCGCGAAGCCCGACGTGGGGAGCGATGCCGGGCAGCCGATGACGAAGTTGGCGGCGCTGAACGGTGTGTCCTGGCCAACGAGGATCTCGCCGGCGTTGAGCAAGCCGTCGACGATGCGGTCGACGACTGTGTCGGCGACCGCGACCTGGAGGTGTTCGGGAGCGAACTCGTTGGCGATACCGACAGCCACGTCGAGCGAGTCGACCAGCACGCACCCTCCGTTTGGTCCGAGCGAAGCGCGTGCTGCGGTGGAGCGCACCTCGGCCAACCCGGCGAGTTGCTGTTCGAGCGCCGCGTCGACGGCATCAGCGAGCGTCGACGAGTCGGTCAAGAGCACCACGGTGCTGTCGGTGCCGTGCTCGGCCTCGATCAGCAGATCGGCTGCCAACAGCGCCGCATCGGCCGAGTCGTCGGCGATCACGAGGCTCTCGGTGGGACCGAGCAGCATCATGGTCGCTGCCCCGTGGCGTTGCATCTCGACCTGGGCGATCGTGACCGCCGGCGATCCCGGACCCACGATCTTGCGAACCTTCGGGATCGTGTCGGTGCCGAAGCCCAGCGCGGCGATCCCGGCCGGACCGTTGACGCGGAACACGTCGGCGACACCGAGCTTGCGGCACACCACGAGTACGGCTGGATCGACCTCGCCGGTGCCGCCAGGGATCGGCGGCACCACCAGTGAGATCGACGGCACGCCGGCAACCACGGCCGGCACGGCGAGCTGGTACGCCACGCTCGGATAGCTCGCCTTGCCCGACGGGGTGAACAGCCCAGCCGATGTGATCGGCGTGATCTTCTCGCCGACGCTCAGCCCGGGCTCGCTCTCGATCGACCAGTCCCGCGCTTGCGCCATCTGGGCCTCGTTGAACGCGCGGAGGTGAGCGATTGCGTCGTCGAGCGCAGCGTCGACCTCCGCGGACACCGACGCCCGTTCGAACTCGTCGGCGCTCACTCGCAATCCGTCCGGCGAGACGTCGATTCCGTCGAACCGACGGAGCGCGTCGCACACCGCGGCATCGCCGCGATCGCGCACATCGTCGATCAAGTCGCCGATCGAACGGCGCAACGCTGGGTCGAAGATGTCGTCGATCCCGCGGCGCATCAGGGCGTCGCGGGCCGCGACGTTCATGTCGTTCCAGACCTGTCTGCGCATCACGCTCACCCCGCCGACGCTACCGGGCACGACCTGGCCGGTGACCCGGGGCCGGGGACGTGGCCCTCGTGAGCTGTCCCCGGGGCGTGCGTCACGTCACCCGTCGGAGCCACAGCTGGTTGAGTTGCCAGATCGCCTCCTCGTAGGGAGACAGTCGTCCCTGGGTCGCGAGTGGTGAATGCAGCCCTCGCCACGGTCCTTCGTTGACGGGGATGTCCTCGCCGTGGATCCACGTCACGCCGTCGACGAGGTGCGCGAGCGCATCCTGCATCGCTGGATCGACGGCCACGTCGGCGTCGACCAGGATGTGGAGGCGCAGTGTCATGCGGTCGTGAGCGTGGGGAACGAGCTGATACCAGGTGGCGAGTGTCCCCGTCGTCGCGACGAGCGTGTACGGGAACACGCAGAAGGCGAGCAGATCGGCGCGCTGTGATCGTTCCAGCCCAGGGAGGAACGGCAGATCCGGGCTCTCGTCGAGGTCGGTGTTGCCGGGCATCTGCAACAGTGACCAGGGTCCGGACTCGTTGTCGACGACGTGTGACTGCGCAGCAGGATTCGTCTGTTGGAACGTCTCACGATGGGGCCCGATGTGGTGGTACGCCTCCATGAAGTTCTCGACCAACAGCTTCCAATTCCACGGCGAGTCGAACTCGAGCGTGTGGGCGATCGCCATCTCTCCCAGTCGGTAGTTACGGATTCGTCGTCGCAGCGGCTCGAGCTGAGCAGCGAGCGGCTCCGGAGCCTTGGCCAGTGACACGAAGACGAATCCTTCCCAGACCTCGACCTCCAACGCCGGGAGTCGACACTCGGCGACGTCGAAGTCGACCGCGCCGTCCATCATCGGCGCGGTGTGCAGCGCGCCGTCCAGCCCGTACGACCACTGGTGGTACGGACACACGATCCATCTGCCGGTCCCGGCGCCTTCGGCCAAGGGCATCGCCCGGTGGAGACAGACGTTGGACATGGCATGGACGGCGCCGGATTCGTCGCGCGTGATCAGGATCGGATGGTCGTGGACATCGACGGCGAGGTGTCCCGATTCGTTCGGCAGTTGATCGACGTGCGCCACGCAGATCCAGTCGCGCCGGAAGATGGCCTCGGTCTCACGGACGTAGACGGCCGGGTCCGTGTAGGCGTGAGGCGGCAACGTCCAGGCCTGATCGAGCGGTGCGGTGACCTTCGCGTGTTCGTCGGAGGACAACAAGGGTGATCGGGTCATGACCCTCCTGGGATCGATCGTTCGACCGCGACCAGTGTTGCCGGACCGTGTGCTGGAAATGAAAGCGGCGCTCCACGCTCGTCGGGAGTACCATCTCGACACGTTCCAATCACCAATCGGGGGAGCGTGCATGCCCGTCACCGTCGTCGTCGGAGCCCAATGGGGCGATGAGGGCAAAGCCAAGGTCATCGACCTGCTGTCGAAAGAGCACACGTATGTCGTGCGCTATCAGGGCGGCCACAACGCTGGTCACACCGTGGTGGTCGACGGCGAGCGGTACGCACTGCAACTCGTCCCGTCGGGAATCCTGTACGAGCACGTGATCCCGGTGATCGCCAACGGTGTCGTGGTCGACCTGCCGACGCTGTTCGCCGAGGTCGACATGCTCGAGTCTCGCGGTCACTCGTGCGCCGAGTTGAAGGTGTCGAGTCGAGCTCACCTGATCTTTCCGTGGCACCAGGCCCACGACGCCATCGCGGAGGCGATGCGCGGCGACGACAAGATCGGCACCACGCTCAAGGGCATCGGTCCGGCCTACGCCGACAAGTCGCGTCGCGTCGGCATCCGCGTCGGCGACGTCCTCGACGCCGACCGATTCGCTCGCCTGGTCCGCGAGCGTGCGCTCGCGGAGAACACGCTGATCGAGCAGGCCGGAGGCGAGCCGCTCGACGTCGACGAGATCGTCGAACACTTCGGGGAGCTCGGCGCCCGTGTGGCACCGTATGTCGCCGACACGGTCGGCCTGCTCCACGGTGCACTCGCGTCGGGCACTCACGTGCTGCTCGAAGGTGCCCAGGCCACGTTCCTCGACCTCGACCACGGCACCTACCCCTACGTGACCTCCTCGAACCCGACCGCCGGTGGTGCCTGCGTCGGCACAGGTCTCGGGCCGCGCGACATCGACCGGGTCGTCGGGATCACCAAGGCCTACACCACGCGTGTCGGAGCGGGACCGTTCCCGACCGAGCTGTTCGACGGCGATGGCGACACGCTCGTCGACGTGGGCAAGGAGTACGGCACCGTCACCGGGCGTCGCCGCCGCGCCGGCTGGCTCGACTGTGTGATGCTGCGCCAAGCCGTTCGCCTGAACAGCCTGACCGAGCTGGCGCTCACCAAGCTCGACATCCTCGACGGCTTCGAGACGATCAAGATCTGCACCGGCTACCGGCTCGACGGCACGCTCCTCGAGCACTACCCGGATCGATCGGAGCTGATCGCCGACGTCGAGCCCGTCTACGAGACGATCCCCGGCTGGGGGAGTGTCCTCAGTGACAAGCGTGAACCCGGCCAGCTGCCGCCCGAAGCGAAGCGCTTCATCGAGATCGTCGAGGAGCAGGTCGGGGTGCCGGTGAAAGTGGTCGGCGTCGGCGCGGAGCGCGACGACTATCTCGTCTGGGCCTCATGATCCCGCGCTACTCGACCCCCGAGATGGACGCGGTGTGGGCCGACACGGTGCGGTTCGGTCGCTGGTTGGAAGTCGAGTTGCTCGCGACCGAGGGGCACGCGGCGTTGGGGCTCGTTCCAGCCGACGATGCGGTGACCTGTCGTGAGCTGGCCCCAGCGACCGATGATGCCTTCGTGCAACAGGTGCTCGACCGTGAGGCGATCACCGACCACGACGTCGCTGCCTTCGTCGATGTCGTGCAGGCCGCGATCGGGCCGCCCGCTTCGTCATGGATCCACTACGGGCTCACGTCGTCCGATGTCGTCGACACCGCGCTCTGCTGGGCCTTGCGCGACGCCGCCGATCTGCTGATCCAGGCATCGACGGAGCTGCTCGCCACGTTGCTTCGACTCGCCCGCGAGCACCGCGACACGGTGATGATCGGTCGCACGCATGGCATCCACGCCGAGCCGACCACGTTCGGCGCCAAAGTCGCACTGTGGGCGCTCCAGGTCGATCGCGATCGGACCCGCCTCCGGGCTGCTCGCGACAACGTCGCGGTGATGAAGCTCAGCGGTGCCGTCGGCACGTACTCGAACATCCCGCCCGAGGTCGAGCGTCACGTGGGCGACGCACTCGGGCTGCGCGCCGTGCCGGCCACCCAGGTGATCGCCCGCGATCGTCACGCCGAGTTCCTCTATGCCTGCGCGTCGGTGGGTGCGACATGCGAGTTGATGGCCGTCGAGTTGCGGCACCTGCAGCGCACCGAGGTGCGCGAGGTGCAGGAGGGGTTCAAGCCCGGTCAGAAGGGCTCGTCCGCCATGCCGCACAAGCGCAACCCGATCTCTGCCGAGACGATTTCCGGGCTCGCTCGTGTCTTGCGCGGCAACCTGTCGGCCGGCATGCAGGACGTGGCGTTGTGGCACGAGCGTGACATCTCGCACTCATCCGTCGAGCGGGTCATCCTGCCCGACTCGTCACAGTTGGCGTTCTACGTGATGCGTCGCTTGCGTCGCCTGCTCGACGGTCTGATGGTCTTCCCCGAGCGGATGCAGGCGAACCTCGATGCCAGCTACGGATTGGTGTTCAGCCAGCCCGTGTTGCTGGCGCTCGTCCAGGCGGGTGCCACCCGTGACGACGCGTATCGGATCGTCCAGCGCAACGCGATGCAGGCGTGGGACGAGGGCGTGGATTTCCGGTCGTTGCTCGAAGCCGATGACGACGTCGACAATGCCGTGCTCGACGATGCATTCGATCTGCGCCGCTCGCTCCGCAACCTGGATCACGTCCTCGATCAGCTCGACTCGATCGAGGTGTGAGCTCGCTCAGTCGGCGCGGCTGATGCCCGCATGCTTGAGGGTGCTGGCCGGCACGCCGACGTCGCGCCACGACGCGTACGAGATCGACTTGCTGTCCGAGTAGCTCTTCGCGACCTTCACGAACTCCTCTTCGAGGGCGTCCATGTCGATCGAATTCGACTTCGCAGCGAGTTCCGCTTCGAGGTCGCGCCGTTCCTGCACCAGCAGGAGTTCGTCGAGCGGGCTGGCGCTCGCGAGCTCGCCATCGATGGCGTCGAGCCGCTTTCGGATCGTGTCGGGCGTGCGCTTGCGGCCGCGTTTGGGCTTGGTCGCCCGGAGCCCTTCGAGGTAGTCGCGAACGACTCGGCCCTCCATACGACCTTTGGCAAGTGCTGCCTTGTGTTCGTCGGTCATCGGTGTTCGTGGGCCTCTTTTGCCTGCCATGCGAGCCAATCTTATGGAGAAATGCTGTGAATGCAATAACATCGAATTCGATGTTCGAACTGTCAGCCCATGGGACCGATGTCCACGTTGGTGACGGTCCTCGATACCCGTGGGGCGGTTTGTACGGTGGACAGATCGTTGCTCAGTCATTGCGGGCTGCGGCGATTTCCGTCGACCCTGAGCTCGAGCCCCATTCGATTCGGGCATATTTCATCCGTCGAGGTGATCACACCGAACCCGTTCGCTATGAGGTCGATCGGATTCGCAACGGTCGTAGCTTTGCGACGCGTCGGGTGGTTGCGCGTCAGGCGATAGGCGCAATTCTCAACGCAGAGAGTTCGTTCCAACGCCCAGAACGAGCCGCCGCTTTCCAGTCGGTGACGATGCCGGACGTGCCAGATGCCGAGTTGTTGAACGAGGACTCGTGGACGCCGACGTTCGATCGTGTGATGGTGCCGTCCGATCAGGTGACCGGTGGGGCTCGCGACGGGACGGGTCGTGCCGTCGCTTGGATGCGTGTCACCGACGACCTCGGCGACCCGGAAGACGCCAGCGCCCAGCTCCTCCATCGCTGCTGGTTGGCCTACCTCTCCGACGACATGCCGACCGACTCGGTGATCCGAGCGCATCCGGTCGCCGACGATCCCGAGGCGAGGGAGGGTCTGTTCTGTGCCAGCCTCGACCACACGATCTGGTTCCACCGATCGTTGCGGGCCGACCGGTGGCATCTCTACGACTTCTCCTGCCATCACTACGTGGGCGGCCGCGGCTTGTCACTCGGCCACGTCTTCGAAGCCGACGGCACCCACGTCGCCACGGTCGCCCAAGAGGTCCTGGTGCGCGACGCCCGCGACCGCGACTGACTCCCGAATCTCGGTGGGGATGCCGAGCCGCGCACTACCGTCGGCGGAGATGAACGACGTACCGACATCGGGGTCCCTGTCGCCGACCTTGGAAGCGCTTCGGGCGCACGTGCAGGAGCACTCGGTGAAGTACGGCGAGTTCACGCTCAAGTCGGGTGCCACGAGTAGCTGGTTCCTCGACACCAAGCAGACCGCGTGTCTACCGGACGGGATCGTCGCAGTCGCCGATGCCGTGTTCGAGGTGTTCGGTGACGTGCTCGAGCAGATCGACGCCATCGGTGGGCTGACCATGGGTGGCGATCCGGTCGCCTACGGCGTCGCCGCAGTCGCTGCGACACGTGGCCACCACATGCGCAGCTTCAGCGTGCGCAAGGAGGCCAAGCAGGGGGGCATCACCGGCCGCATCGCCGGCGCGCTGCGGCCCGGAGATCGCGTGCTGGTCACCGAAGACACGACGACCCGGGGCACGTCGCTCATCGAGGCGGCCGAGCAGGTCGCCGCGTTCGGAGCGGTCCCGGTCTGGATGACGGTGATCGTCGACCGCGGGGGCACCTGCGCGGCGATGGCGGCCGAGCAGGGCATCGACTATCGCCCGCTGCTCACTGCCCCCGACCTCGGATTCGGCTACGGCACCTGAGCCCCAACCACGTTTGCGTGCGGATTCTGGCGACCCGGCTCACTCGGAGTGCAGCGCAAACGTGGTTTACGCGTCGAGCACGCCGGGATTGAGGATGCCGACCGGGTCGAGCGCCTGCTTGATCGAACGTTGTGCGTCGAGTTCGCCAGGGCTCCGCACCAGATGCAACCAGCGGGTCTTCGCGATGCCGACGCCATGCTCGGCTGAGATCGTTCCGCCGAAATCGGCAACCGTCGGCAGGATCGTGTCGGCGATGTCGTTCGGGGCGGAGGAGCCGAGAAAATTGAGATGCAGGTTTCCCTCGGCGAGGTGGCCGAACGGAATCAGCCGGGCGCCCTGGGCTTCGGCCGCCAGGTGCGCGGAGCGGAGCACGGGCCCGATCGACGCAACGGGCACGGCGACATCCAGTTTGTAGGTCGGCGTGCCGGACGATGTTGCGGCAGCAGCGATCGACTCGGTGACCCGGTCCCGGAAGGCCAGCAGCTGCTGACGTCGTGGCCCACCGGTTGCGACCGCAGTGTCGGTGATGCCGTCGACCTGCTCGAGCGCGGTGTGCAGGTCGGTGGTGGGATCGATGTGGTCGGCACACTCGATGAGCAGCGCCACGCCGCCAGCCGGTACGGCGAAGGGTGCCCCCATGCCGAGATGCGACGAGACCAGTTCGAGCGCCTCGGGAAACATGATCTCGATGGAGTCGAGCGACGCGACCCCACGCCGGACAGCGGTGAGCACGGCCAGCGCGGCCTCGACGGATTCGACCGCTGCCAGCATCGTGGTGACGTGTTCGAAGTGGGGGACGAGGCGTAGTCGCGCTGCGGTGATCACCGCAAGCGTGCCCTCGGAACCGGCCAGCAGCGACGGCCAGTGCAACCCGACGGTTTCCTTCGGGAGACCGGCCAGCGACCCGATCACCGTGCCATCGGCGAGCACGGCCTCGACGCCGACGACCTGCTGGCGCATCGTGCCGAAGCGAACCACACGGGACCCGCCGGCGTTCGTGGCGATCGCTCCGCCGACGGTCGCCGAGTCGCGAGCGGCGAAGTCGACCGGTGTGTCGAGGCCGCCGGCCTCCGCTGCGCGCTTCCAGTCGGCGATGGTGACACCGGCCCCGGCGGTGACCTGCATCGTGGAGGCATCGAGGTCCGAGATCGCGTCGAGTCGGCGCGTCGACAACACGATCGTGGGCATGCGGTTGCCGGCTCGCGGAACGCTGCCACCGACCAGGCCCGTGTTGCCCGACTGGGTGACGACGGCCACGGCGTTGTCGTTGCAGTACCGCAGCACCCTCGTGACCGCGTCGGTGTCCGCCGGTCGGACGACAGCGGAACACGTGCCGGCGTAGCGGCCCGTCCAGTCGGTCTCATAGCTTGCGCGCTGATCGGCATCGGTGAGCACGTGCTCGCGGCCGACGATCGGCGACAGTGCACGCACGATCTCGCCGGCCGGGTCCACGGGCGCAGTGTGGCACGGGTCGAGTGGTTTGCACTCCGGGTGGCCCGCGAGGTCTACGCTTGTCTCAGTACCTGAGGGGGGACAACATGCGAATGGAATCGTTCTGGCGGTGGCTCGGAGTCGCGCTCGGCAAGTATTGGAAAGTCGTCGCCGCAGTCGTCACACTGATCACGGTCGTGTTCGCGATCGGTGCCCGCAACATCGAGTTCGCCACTGGTCAGGACAGCTACCTCAATCCTGACTCGCAGATCGCCATCGACAACGTCGCCTTCCAGGACGACTTCGGCGGCGAGACGGTGATCCTGCTGTTCAGCTCCACCGACGGCTCCGACGTCAGCGAGCTGTACGAAGGCGACAATCTCGCCGAACTCGAGCGGATCACCGCCGAGCTCGAAGCGGTCGATGGCGCCTTCGCGGTGGTCACGCCGCTGATCTCGCTCGAGTTCAGCTCGAACCTGCTCGCCGAGGGCGTGGGCACCGATGCGCTGCTCTCCGCAGCGGCGAGCGACGAGGCTGGTGCCGATGCGCGGAGCGCCGACGTGCAGATCGCGCTGGCCCGTCTCAACGCCATCCCCGGCGAGGAGCAGGTGATCGGCAACCCCGAGTACAACCAGCTGCTGCTGTTCGACAACACGGGTTTCGAGGTCGTCGACGGCGCACCGGTACCGCCCGCCAAGGAAGAACTGGTCATCCGCAAGTCGCTGGAGGGCACCTTCCCGAACGTCGAGGGCGGTCCGATCAACGGCACCGCGGTCGGCGGCGTCGTGCTCGACGGCAATGCGACGCTCGACGAGCAGACGGCAGCGACCAAGGACGTGCTCGACAAGCTCGACGGTGCCACATTCGACGGCTTCGAACTCACCGTCACCGGCTCACCCGTCTACCTCGCCGAGATCAACGACTACCTGCAGGGTGGCATGCTCCGCCTCGGTGCGGCGGCGCTCGGCCTGATGGCCGTGGTGCTCGCGCTGATGTTCCGGGTTCGGTGGCGGCTCCTGCCCCTGCTGTCGGTGCTCATCGGCGTGCTGTGGGCGTTCTCGATACTGGGCATCATCGGCATCGACCTCTCGCTCGTCACGATCTCGGGCCTGCCGATCCTGATCGGTGTCGGTATCGACTTCGCCATCCAGGTGCACAACCGTGTCGAGGAGGAGGTCGTGCTCGACAAGGAAGCGCACCCGATTGCGGAGACGCTCGCCAATCTGGGCCCGCCACTCATCGCCGCCACGGTCACCGGCGTCGCCGCGTTCGTCGCATTGCGCATCTCCAAGGTGCCGATGATCCGCGACTTCGGCGTGCTGTTGGCGATCGGCATCTCGGTGCTCGTCGTGATCGGCATCGTGGTGACCGCCTCGGCGCTCGGCATCCGCGAGTACACCAAGCGCACCGAAGTGCGGCCACCGTCGCTGGTCGAGCGCATCGTCGTGAAGCTCGGTGGGCTGCCGACCAAGATCGGTCCGGTACTCATCGGGCTGGCCGCGGTGTTGTTCCTCGGCGGGGTACTCGTCGAGGGTCGTGCCCAGATCGAGTCCGATCCGATCAAGTGGATCGACCAGGACAGCCAGGTCGTCAAGGACATCGGCCAGCTCGAAGACGAGACCGGGTTCTCCTCGACGCTCGGCATCCTCGTGGCCGCCAACAACATCTACGACCAGGAGGTCGTCGATCTCGTCTGGGAGTTCACGATCGACGCCGAGTCCCGCCCGGAAGTGGTGTCGTCGTCGAGCATGGTGAACACGATGGGCAAGATCATCGTCATCGACGGTGCGACGCCGATCGCTCCGACCACCGAGGACATCATGGCGTCGGTCGAACAGATGCCGCCAGCGGTCTCGAACGCCCTGCTGCGCGACGTCGCCGACCCGACGGCGACCCAGGTGAACCTGCGGTTGGCTCCGAGCAGCCTCGACGAGCGTGCCGACCTCGTCGCTGAACTCGAAGCCGACCTGCAGCAGCGCATCGATGCCCTCGACCTGCCCGCCGACAGCATCCTGCTCGTCGATCTGGGCGACGGCCAGGAACCGGTCAGGGCGACCCCTGCAGGTCTCGCCACGGTCGGCATCGGACTGCTCGAGAACCTGTCGGCCAACCGCGCCAACCTCACATACCTGGCGCTCTCGCTGGCCGGTCTGTGGCTCGTGCTGCGATTCCGCAGCCTCACCCGAGCGCTGCTGGCGCTCGTGCCCGTGTTGCTGGCCGTCGGCGTGTCGTCGCTGGTGGTCGGACTGCTCGGCTTCACGCTGAGCCCGTTGACCACGGTGAGCGGACCGCTCGTGATTGCGAGTTGCGCCGAGTTCTCGGTGCTGATCCTCGGGCGCTATCTCGAGGAACGCCAACGCGGTCTGTCGCCGCGCGACGCCACGGACACCGCAGCGAGCCGTACGGGTCGAGCATTCTTCACCTCCGCGGTCACCACGATCTGCGGCTTCGCCGTGCTGATCGGATCGTCGCTGCCGTTGCTGCGTGACTTCGGCCTGATCGTCACGCTGAACGTGGCGATCGCCCTGCTCGCTGCGCTCGTCGTGATGCCGCCGCTGTCGGTGTGGGTCGACGATCGTGGTTGGCTCGGCACGCAGGACCGCGTCGCCGGTCCGATCGATTCGGTACGTCTCGCCGCCGCGTTCCCCGGACCGCAGGCGCTGGGTGCTGCGGTGGGTGCCGTCGGGTTCGTCGCGGCCGGTGCAGTCGTGTACTCCACCGCCGACACCAGCACCGGCCAGGCGAGCGAGATCTCCTTCGAGGCGACTCCGCTGCCGACCACCACCACGACCACCACGACGACGACCACGACGATCCCACCGACAACCGTGCCTGGCGACACGGTGCCGGAGACCACGGCCCCCGAGGGTCCGGTGATCAACCCCGACGACTTCGGGACCGACAGGCCGACCGGGCTCGTCGAGGGCATCTTGTTCGATGCCTACGTCGCGCAGGGCGTGCCGCCGAATCAGGCGAACTGTGCGATCGAGTCGGTGGAAGGCGGCATCGAGAACGTCGACACCGGAGCGGTGCTCGGCGGTGACGACGCAGCGGCGCAGCCGGTCGTCCAGGCGTCGCTCGACTGCGGTATCGCTCAGGAGGACGTCGACGCGATCCTCGCCGCGCTCCGAGGAGGTTGATCAGCCCGCTCATCAAGAGTGTCCACACGATCACCCGAAGTGGACGATGCCGCTGTGGCGAAGGATTGGTTGGGTAGAGACGGCCACATCAATGATCCACAAGGAGCACTCCCATGTCGAACAAGCCCTCAACCGTCGCGGTTGCGACCTACTCCAACGAGGCTGACGCCGACCTCGACTACGACGCCGTCCGCAACACCAAGTCGGCCGGCGAACTCGACCACATCGCCATCGCCGTCGTCGAGAAGCAGGCCGACGGTGACCTCAAGATCGACCGTCACGACAGCACCGCCAAGCACCTCGCCTGGGGTGGTGGCATTCTCGGTGCGGCCGCCACGGTCGCCTTCGCCCCGCTGGGTATCGTGTTCCTCGGACCGCTCGTTGCCAACAGCGCGGTCTACGCCGGTGCCGGCGGTCTCGCCGGGCACTTCTGGAAGAACGTCCCCAAGGACGACGCCCGCAAGATGGGCGACATGCTCCAGGCCGGCGAGTTCGGCCTCATCATCGTCGCCGTCAACCCGAAGGGCACCGACGTCGCCAACCTGCTGACGCATGCCAGCAGCAAGCACATCGTTGACGGCGTCCACGACACCGATGGCGCCCTCGAGCGCGCCTTCGAAGCCAACGAGGCCTGACCGCTACTCTCCCGGTTCGACACGTTCGGACCGGGAGAACAGCGTATGACCACATCGACGGACACACCGACCACCTGCATCATCGGCGCCGGATGTTCCGGCTTCACGATGGCGAAACGCCTGAAGGACCACGGATTGGCGTACGACTGTTTCGAGATGTCCGACGACATCGGCGGCAACTGGTACTTCGGGAATCCGAACGGGATGTCGTCGTGCTACCAGAGTCTGCACATCGACACATCGAAGTGGCGGCTGGCATTCGAGGACTACCCGGTGCCGGACGACTGGCCCGACTTTCCGCATCATTCCCAGATCCTGCAGTACTTCCACGACTACGTCGACCATTTCGGACTGCGTGACACGATCACCTTCAACACTGCGGTGACCGACTGCGAGCGTCTCGACGACGGTCGCTGGAATGTCACGCTGTCGACCGGCGAGTCACGCGAGTACGACAACGTGGTCGTCGGCAACGGCCACCACTGGGACGCCCGCACGCCGACGTACCCCGGAGCGTTCGACGGCTACCAGGTGCACTCGCACCACTACCGCGACCCGTTCGAGCCCTACGACTTCCGCGGCAAACGGGTGATGGTCGTCGGTGCCGGCAACTCCGCGATGGACATCTCCTCGGAGTTGTCGCAGCGCCCGATCGCCGACCGACTGTTCATCTCGATGCGTCACGGTGTGTGGGTGCTGCCGAAGTACTTCGACGGCAAGCCCGCCGACAAGGCGTCGCTCCCGCCGTGGATGCCGGCGAAGGTCGGTCGGGCGTTGGCGCGCAAGAAGATCAAGAAGACGATCGGCAACATGGAGGACTACGGCCTGCCCAAGCCCGATCACCGTCCTCTCGATGCGCACCCGTCGGTGTCCGGCGAGTTCCTCACCCGCGTCGGGTGTGGCGACATCACCCCGAAGGGTGCGATCGACCGTCTCGACGGCGACGGCGTGCTGTTCACCGACGGCTCCCGTGAGCAGATCGACGCGATCGTGTGGGCGACGGGCTACAACGTGACGTTCCCGTTCTTCCGCCAGCCCGAACTCACACCGCAGGACAACACGTTCCCGCTGTTCAAGCGGATGGTGAAGCCGGGGTTCGAGAACCTGTTCTTCCTCGGCCTGGCACAACCGCTGCCGACGCTGGTGAACTTTGCCGAGCAGCAGTCCAAGCTCGTCGTCGCAGCGATCAGCGGCCGGTACGGCTTCCCGAGTGCGGCGGAGATGGCCGAGACGATCGGCGCCGACGAGAAGGTCCACCTCGGTCACTTCTACGACAGCCCGCGCCATCGCATGCAGGTCGACTTCAACACCTACGTCGCCGATCTCATGAAGGAGATCGAACATGGCGCCGAACGTCTGATTCCTGTGACCTCCGCCTGAGCACGAGCGTCCCGACCAGCGCGATGGTCAACAGCCCGACGATTGCGAGGCGAAGCGCGCCGCTGGCGGCGAGGCCGTCGATCTGGTCCTCAGCCGATGCGAGGGTCGCCAGCGCGGCGTCGTTGTCGCCCTGCTCCACCTGCACACGGGCGGTGTCGAGGTCGCGCTCGATGTCGGATCCCCAACTGCCGACCCAGATGGTGAAGCCCGACGCTGCGTCGAGTTGCTCGTCGACCTCGATGATCCGCTCCAGTGCAGCGAGCTGTTCGTCGGCCGCGTCGAGACCGGTTGCGAACCCGTCCACGCCGTCGAGCGTGCCCAGTTCCGGTGGCGACACGCTTGCCATCGTCGCAAGGTCGTCGACGTCGCCGACACGTTGCTCGAGTTCTTCGCCGACCTCGATCGACTCGTCGAGGATCTCCAACGCCTCGGTGAAGTCGATGGCACCGGTCGAACGCCGAGGCGCGGCGGCGTAGGTGCCGGCGGCTCGGTCGGGTTCGTCGACGCCGACCGACTGTTCGATCGATTCGAGGACGGCTCGATGCGCCAGTACCGCGTCGGCTTCGACCACACCGTCGATCACGTCGTCGATCTCCCACAGTTCGAGGCTGTTGCGCACCCCGACGGGAAGCTCCCAGGGCACGCTCCGATCGGTGAGCCCCGACACATCGGAAGCGGCGCGATCGCGTCGTTCGATCAGTGCCCCATCATCAGCGCCGACGACGTGCGCCCCGAACAATGCAGCGACGTTGCTCGCATCGCCGACCTCGAGGAACATGTCGTAGACACGCTTCCAGTCCTGCTCGGGTCGGGCACCGGAAACACCGGTGTCGTAGGGGCTGACGCCGCTGCGAAGCGCGGTGACGACCTCGTCGGTCTGCTCGAAACCGATGTCATCGACCAGCGTGTCGAGTACCCAGAACGACGTGGCGTACCCGTACTCCTCGGTTGCCCGCTCGCTGCCGACCCCGCCCCAGTCGGTCAACGGCACGGCCGCTGCATCGTCGGCGCTCGGCTCGACCGGTGTGCGGGGGTCATCGCCGCCTCGACGGACCAGTTCGGCGGCGTACACCTGGGCGAGGCCCTCGGTGAGCCAACGCTCGGTCGACATCCTCCCGTTGAACCAGGCGTGGGAGAGCTCGTGGTAGATCGTGTCGGCGTCGAGCGCTTCACCGACGGCGATCTCGCTGCTCTGAGCGTCGAACCAGCCGGCGTAGCCACGCAGATTGGGTTCGACCGTCTCGCGTACGGCGAAGCTTCCGTCCACCGGCCACTCCGTCCCGATCAGTTCCTCCAGCGCCGGGATACCGGCTTCCACTCGGGCAGCAGCGAAGTCGGCCCACTCAGGGTCGTCGGGCCACGAGCGCAGTTCGATGTCGACGTCCTCGACGTCGAGTGGCCTCGACACGAGCCGGTCGTCGTTGGCCATCCCGACCGTGATCCGGACGTCCTCGTTCAGCCCGGCCCGCGTGTACACCACGGTCCCGAACTCGTCGGGTGCGCCGACATCGAAGCCGGTCAGATCCGTGAACTCGTCGAACTCGTAGCCGGACGGCTGCGAGATGCGCAGCGTGACGAGTCCCTCGTCGCCGAGGCCGAGCGCGACGAAGCCGGCGTAGGCCTCGTTGACCCGCCAGGGGACCGGGTCGCGGGGTGGGGCGCCCAGATGGTCGTAGGTGATCCGTACGTCGGTCGACTGCCCGCTGAAGAGTTGGGTGTCGAGCGGAAACCGGTACGTCGAGAAGGCCGGGAACTCGGGATCGGAGATCAGTTCGCCCGCAAGCACGCTTCCGTTTCGGGTGGCGACGATGTTCTCGGCGCCGCGGGGGACGGCGACGAAGTAGCTGTCGTAGAACGTGCGGTTGACGACATTGCCGTCGACCCGGTCGGTTGTCACGTTGCGCAACGCCACGTCGATCGTCACCCGTACGACGCCCCTGCCGGGGTCGAACTCGAAGGAGTTGACCGACTGCTCCTCGAGCCCGTCACCGGCGCTCTGCGCCGCGACACGAGCCTCGCCGCTCGCGACCGCGGACGCGCCTACGACCACCGCAAGAAGGCAGCACCACCTCAGCATCCGACGCACGAGCCCAGTTTCGTCGCTTCACCTCAGCCGGACATGTCAGTCGGCCTCGATCCGGTGCCCTCCGCGGGGATCTATCGGGGATGACGAGCGAGTCGCGTCAGGCCGAGTCCAGCTCCGAGCAGCATCGCCGCGGCGATTGCGGCCCAGGTCGTCCCACTCGAGCCGGTTGCGGGCAGCTCACCTGAGGATGCGGGCGGTTGAGCGGCCGCGGGCGGGCTCGTGGCACCGCCGCCCGGCGGCAGGGCGGCAACGACGGTCGTGGTCGGAGTGGACGGCACGGTCGTCCCCGGGCCGACTTCCGGTGGGATGGTCGCGGGCGGCTCCGTGGTGGGCGGCTCGGTCGTCGGCGGCTCGGTCGTGGGCGGAACGGGCTGCGTGCAGTCGACCGTGATGAAGACGCCGCCGCTGGAGATCTGGTCCGGACCCATACGCAGGCTGACGTCGACGGTTGCTCCGAGGGTGAGTGGGATCTCGACGGTGCGCACACCGAACGCCTCGGTCTCGAAGTTCTCCACCACGCCGGACATGCCCCCCGAGGCCACGATCAGGTCGTTGCCGGCGTGCTCGGACTCCTGGTTGTCGACCTCGACCTCGGCAATGCAGGCCGTTCCCTGGAACGCATCAGGCACCGGTGCGGAGGCGACGAGCGTGACGGAGTTCGCGGGCGCCCGCAGCACGCTGTCGACCGGAATACGGATGATGTCCTCGACGACTTGCGCCGAGACTCCGCCAGCGCCCAACAAGGTGGCTGCGGCGAAAATTCCTGAAAAGACCAGTGTGCGTGTCATGAATCGCTCAAGGTAGAGGACTGTCAAGAAATCATCAACTTCTCGTCACCTCGATGGTCGGATTTCTCCGGACCGATCCCTCGTGCGCTGGTGGTCGAGACCGGCGTCGATCCGGTGACCCCACGCTTTTCAGGCGTGTGCTCTGCCAACTGAGCTACTCGACCGTGTTGGCATCGGACCTGGTATCCGATACCGGTGTTTCGACAGAAAAGCCACCCGCCATCTTGCGATGACGAGTGGCCCCCTGCTGCGGTCCCGACGGGACTTGAACCCGCGACCTCCGGCTTGACAGGCCGGCGTGAACTCCAGACTTCACCACGGGACCAGATATGTATGACGCTCTCGCGCCGCACCCCCAACGGGATTCGAACCCGTGCCGCCACCTTGAAAGGGTGGTGTCCTAGGCCACTAGACGATGGGGGCCTGTAGGCAATGGCCTTGTCTCGTTGAGAGCGACCTGAATCTAGCAGCGGCCGTTCGGCAATCCACCAGGCGATTCGATGTGCCGACTTCGTCTACCCTCCGCGGATGCGACACGGCCGTCCAGTTCTCGGTGTTGCGGTCGGACTCGGGTATCTGATCGGGACCTTCCCGACAGCGTCGATCGTGGCCAGGCGTGCCTCGGGCGGAACCGTCGATCTGCGCCAGTCGGGAACGGGCAACCCCGGCTCGGCCAACGCGCTCAAGGTGCTGGGCAAACGGGCCGGAGCCGCCGTACTCGTCGGCGATGTGGGGAAGGGGGCGTTGGCGAGTGCGCTCGGAGGTGTCGTCGCCGGGCCACCCGGGGCACACCTCGCCGGTACTGCGGCCGTTGCCGGTCACTGCTATCCGGTCTGGAACGGCTTCGATGGCGGCAAGGGTGTCGCGACCAGCGTCGGTCAGTGTCTTGCCACGTTCCCCGCGTACTTCCCGATCGACGCTGCGGTGGCGGTGGCGACAGCGTCGAGTCGGCGGTGGCGGCAACGTGCGTTCGCCGCCACCGCGGTGTCGTCGGTGTGCTGGACGCTCGGCTCGGTCATCTGGTGGCGGAAGGCCTGGCCAAACCTCTGGGGCCCGCCGGCGAGCGGCTTGCTGCCGATCGCCTCCGCCGTCAGCACCATGATGATCGTCAGGCGGTTTCTGGATGCCACGCCCTCGCCTGCCGGCGAGTGAGCCCCGTCAGCTGACGGTGGTCGAGACGGGCCGGGTGATCTCGACGAAGGGGTCGCGATCGGTGAGCGCAGCGCGCGCCCGCAGCTCGGCTGGAACGATCGGGGCGAGCATGCCGAAGGGCGCAGCGTTGTACAGGTGGTGGATCCGGTGCGCGGCGGCCAAACGGTCGAGTGCGGCGATTCGACGGGTGCCGAACGGGTCGATCCGGCGATGGATGTAGCCGTCGTGCACGAGGGCATAGGCGAGGCCGTACAGCGTGATCCCCACTCCGACCGGCACCAGCGCCGCCAGGTCCGTGTTGAAGCCGAGCCAGAACCCGAACATCACGACCGAGGCGAACGCCACCGGGAACCAGTCGTTGCGCTCCCACCCTGGCGTCCTCTTCGCACGGTGGTGGCTGCGGTGGAACCACTCGCCGACGCCGTGCATCACCCAACGGTGCGTCGCGGCAGTCACGGGCTCCATGAGCACGAACGCCGCAGCGACGATCAGCACGAACTCGATCAATGGCACGCCCCACAGGCTATCCCAGCCCAACCTCTGGACGCTGTGAGCGATACACGCAGCCGGCGCGCACATCGCTCACAACGGCGGAGGATCGGGGCTCAACCGGCGTAGGTGGCGAGCGCTTCGGCGAGCGACGCCTGCGACACTCCGTGTTCGCGTGAGACGGCATCCAGCCATTCCGGCCGAAACACGCTGGCGACGGTGATCGGCTCATCGAGGTCCGACCCGGCGAGTGCCAGACGCACGAACAGCGTGGCGTAGTCAGGCGGGCGGAGGTCGCGGCCCAACTCGACGAGCGCGTACGGATCGGGTGTCGTGGAGTTGGTCGGCAGCGAGAAGAAGCTCTGTGACGTCGGCCCGGTGGGACCGCCCGCGAGGCCGGGACCGTCGACGAGGACTGCGCCGTGCACCTGCGCGGCGCGGGCCCCCGCGATCTGGAGGGCGATGTAGGCGCCGAGCCCGCGGCCGACGACGGTGATCGACCGGGTCGAGTCGCCCTCCGTCAACGAATTCAGCGCCGCATCGGCGTCTCCCAAGAGCAGCTCGGCGGTGTATCCGCCGCCACGTGGAACCGTCGAGGCTCCGTGGCCCGTGAAGTCGAGCGCAGCCACCGGCCCTGGCCAGCTGTCCGCCCAGCGGGGAGCGACACGCGGCGCGGCCTCGCCGAGACCGTGCAGGATCAGCAGTGGCCGACCACCCGCAGCAGTCGCATCGCGCAGGTGGTGCAGCGCCAGGTCGACCTTGCCGTGACGAAGCATGGTGACGGTACCCAGGCTCACGAGCCGGCTCCTGCCGCTGCGGCGCCCGGTGCCCCGACGAAGTCGAGAACCATCGCCGCGACGAAGTCGGGTTGCTCGATGTGGACGAAGTGGCCGACGTCGTCGAGGATCTCGCACCGGCCGTCGAGTGGCATGTAGGGCAACACCTTCTCCGGCGGGGTACCCCACCCCATCTCCTCCATCTCGCGACCGAGGATGCCGAGGAACGGCATGGGCAACCCTGGGAGCCGCATCAGGGTCCACTCGGGGCGCCACGGGCCGAACCCGCCGAACCGCATCGATGGGTCGATCTTCCAGCGCCACCCGTCGTCGGATTCGAACCCACCGGTGGTGACGAGCCGCTTCAGCCAGTCGGGGTCGAGTCGGGGATTCATGCGGCCGCGTCGCTTGGCGAGTTCCTCGATCGTGCCGGGCTTGCGCTGCGCTGTGGCCGTCGAGCGACGATGATCGAGCCACCCGGCGATCTCGGCTGAGACCATCTTGGTGCGCTCGTGTTCGGCGACGTCGGGGATCCGCCGGTTGTAGGGGATGCCGTCCATGTTGATCAGGTGCGTGAATCGGAAGGGTTGCGCGTCGGCGAGCTGCGTCATCAGCGCACCACCCTTGGAGTGCCCGACGACCGGGAGCGGGTGACCGGGGCTGACGTGATCGAACACCATGAGGGCGTCGCGCATGTCGGCGTCCCACGAGTACAGCTCTGGGTGCTCGCTGTCGCCGTGGCCGCGCTGGTCCCAGCTGACGACACGCCACCCGCCGGCCGCCAGTTTGGGTGCGAACACGTCGTAGGTGCGTGCGAAGTCGAAGCCACCGTGGACCAGCAGTATCGGGGGTGCATCGGCGTCGCCCCATTCGTGGACGGCGATCTGCAGCCCGTTCGCATCGAGGTGGTACTCGCGTGTGGGGTGCAGGGCGTCCGGGTAGCGGAACTCGGTCGACGGATCGCCGAACGACCGCTCGGCCACGATCGGGGTGGGGGTGCTCGTCACGGCATCCGAGGGTACGTCGCCGGGGGCCGGGCGCCGCCATCTCCGGCCACCATGTCACGGTGATCGCAGGGCACTTCGATGTCGTGGCGCGCACCGGCGTGGCCCTCGGACGCCTAGCATCGGCGGCCATGAAGCGCCCTGACCGTGCAGCGACCGCAGCGGTGCTCGCCGTCCTCACCGTCGTCGGCGTCGCGTGCGGAACCACCGACCCGGCCGCCCAGGAGCGTCTGCCACCGATCCAGACGACGATGCCCACCACGACCACCACGACCACCACGGTCGCTCCGGGCGACTTCCTGTATGTCGTGCAGTCCGGTGACACGCTCGGCAAGATCGCCGAACGGTTCAGCGTCACCATTGTCGCCATCGTCGAACGAAACGGGCTTCCCAGTGCCGACGCCATCCAGGCCGGACAGACGCTCGAGATCCCGGAGGGGCTGCTCGTCATCGACGACAGCTCCAGCTCCGACACCACCCAACCCTGACATCGTGATCGGTGATGGGTCACAGTGCCCTGGTCGCGCTCGGTGCGATTCGTAGACTTGCGATCATGAGCTTCTGGCCGACCCTCGATCACTGGAGCGTGGCGATCCCGCTCGAGACCCCGCACCGTCGCCTCGACGTGCTCGCCGACACCGGGTTCGTCGCGCTGCGTGACCTGCCCTACGAGATCCCCGAGTCGGAGTTCGTCGACCTCGAGTACATGGACTGGAAATCCGGTGGCGACACCAACTTCGCGCCCCTCGCGTCGGCCGACGGCGAGCTCGACTGTCGCGGCTTCTGGGACAAGGGCAAGACCGACAAGGACGCGCTGTGGACCTCGAATGCCGAGATCGCACCGACGATCCGCAGCTACGTCGACGACGTCGGCGCGAACTTCGGCCGGGTCCGCATCATCAAGCTCGAGCCGCAGGATCGCGAGGTCGCCATGCGTTCGATCCATCGCGACGACAACAACCGGTTCAACCCCGATGGCGAGGGATGGGTGGTGCGCTCCTGGATCGAGTTGACCGACAACCCCGACAGCTACATGCTGCTGATGGACAACGGTCCCGATGGTCTGCCCGACCCGGCGACCGAGCAGCGCGTCCCACTGCATCGTGGGGCCCGTTTCGTCGTCGACACGCAACGTCTCTGGCATGTCGTCGTCCACAACGGCGACGCCCCTCGCTTCGCATTGATCACGAGCTTCGAGTCCAGCCCGGCGCTCGACTCGTGGATCGAGCGCGAACAGCGTCAACCCGCCAGCGTCTGAACCCATCGGTTCGTGTCAGCCGAGGTCGGCGAATCGACGATCTGCGCTGACACAAATCCCTGATCTCGGGTCCGGATCGATCCAACCCCGCGACACCCCCACGTCATCGTGGATGTCATGACCAACACCTCCCGCCGGATCATGGCGGTCGCGACTGGTCAGCTGGGCCCGCTGTCACGGCGGCAGGCGAACGGCGTTGGGGTCACCAACGCACAGCTTCGGAGCCGGGTCACGAGCGGTTCCCTCGTCCAGGTCGGTACGGACACGTTCCGACTCCCCGGTGCGTCGACCGGCGCCTGCGCGCAGCTTCGCGCGTGTCGATGCTCGACATCGGTGGGGATGTGTGGGCGAGTGGGCCGACCGCCGCCGCTCTTCACGGCTTCGATGGGTTCGGGCTCAGCGCGCCGTTCGATGTCACGATCATGCGTGGCCGTGATGTGCAGCGAATTGGCCATCGGGTGCACACCACCACGAGGTTGGAGTTGATCGACCGAGCGGTGGTCGACCAGGTTCCCGTGCTCAGTGGAGCGCGAACCTTGATCGATCTCGCCCGTACACAATCGATCGAACGCTTGACGGTCGCCTTCGACAGCGGCCTTCGTGATGGCAAGTTCAACGAGTCGTTGGTCCATCGACGGATCGTCGCGCTCCGGTCGACGGGGCGATACGGGATCCCGAGGCTTCTCGAGGCGATCGAGGGAGCCGAAGCGATCAGCGGCGCGCACAGCTGGCTCGAGCGGGAGTATCTCCGCCTGATCGCGGTCTCAGGTCTGCCTCGTCCCGACACCCAGCAGGTGCTCGCCTCGGCGAGCGGGCGCCTCGTCCGCGTCGACTTCCGCTTCCCGGGGACTCCGGTCGTCGTGGAGGTGTTGGGCTACCGGTTCCACCGGACCAAGGAACAACTCCGTCGCGACACCGAGCGGATGAACGCCTTGCTTCGTGACGGCCTGCTGCCGTACCAGTTCTCGTATGAACAGGTCGTCGGCGACCCGGACTCGGTGATCGACGAGACCCGCGCTGCCTTGACCTGACCTCGACACTCCCGACTTGTGTCAGCGCAGGCTCGCGATTCGCCGATCCGTGCTGACACAAGTCGGGTGGGACGGGATCGGTCAGGTGGAGCGGTGGGCGACGGCGAGGTCGGCGACGTCGCGGATGATCTTGGCGAGTTCGAAGTCCTTGGGTGTGTAGACCGCCGCGATGCCGAGTTCGGCAAGCCGTGGGCGGTCGTCCTCGGGAATGATGCCTCCGACGACCACCGGCGCATCGACGCCCATCGCCTTCAGGTGACCGAGCACGTCGGGCACGAGGTCGAGATGCGACCCGGACAGGATCGACAGCCCGATCACGTCGGGATCTTCGTCGCGGGCGGAGGCGGCGATCTGCTCGGGTGTCGAACGGATACCGGCGTACACGACCTCCATCCCGGAGTCCCGTGCCGCGACCGCGATCTGCTCGGCGCCGTTCGAGTGCCCGTCCAGCCCGGGCTTGGCGACGAGGAACTTCGGGGGTCCACCCACCATCGACTTCACGAACTCGACGACCTCGCCGAGCCCCTGCGCCGAACCGGTCGCACCACTCACGCCGGTCGGTGCCCGGTACTCGCCGAACACCGAGCGCATCACGTCGCCCCACTCGCCCGTGGTCCCGCCCGCCTTGGCGAGAGCAATCGACGCGGGCATCACGTTCTCGCCCGAGACTGCAACCCGCCGGAGTTCGTCGATCGCCGCATCGACTGCGGTCTGATCGCGTGCCGAACGCCAGTCGGTGATGTCGGCGGCGAGCTGCCGCTCGATCGTTGGATCGACTTTCAAGATCGCGCCCTCACCGCCGAGCGGCGAGTCGGCAGCCTCGACGAAATCGTTGACGCCGACCACGACCTGCTCACCGGATTCGATTCGTCGCGTGCGCGCCGCCATCGAGGTGACGAGCCGCGACTTGAGTGTCTCGACCGCCTCGAACGCGCCGCCCATCTCGAGCACGTCGTCGAGTTCGGCCTGCGCGGCCGCGCGTAGCTCGTCCGTGCGGCCCTCGATCACGGTCGAACCGTCGAAGATGTCCTCGTACTCCAACAGATCGGTCTCGAAGGCCAACACCTGCTGCATCCGCAGCGACCACTGCTGATCCCACGGGCGTGGCAGTCCGAGCGCCTCGTTCCACGCCGGGAGCTGCACCGAGCGTGCCCGGGCCCGCTTCGACAAGGTGACGGCGAGCATCTCCAGCACGATGCGCTGCACGTTGTTCTCCGGCTGTGCCTCGGTGAGGCCGAGCGAGTTCACCTGGACGCCGTAGCGGAACCGGAGCGCCTTGTCGTCGGTGACGCCGTAGCGCTCGCGACCGATCTGTTCCCACATGTCGGTCATCGCTCGGAGCTTGCAGACCTCTTCGACGAACCTGATGCCGGCGTTGACGAAGAACGAGATCGACCCGAACACCTGGGCGAACTGCTCGGGCGACACCTGACCCGAGTCGCGCACGGCATCGAGCACACCGATCGCCGTGGCCATCGAGTAGGCGATCTCTTGCTCGGGAGTGGCTCCCGCCTCCTGCAGGTGGTACGAGCACACGTTCATCGGGTTCCACAGCGGCGCGTGCTGTGCGCACCAGGCAACCATGTCGACGATCAGCCGACGCGATGGGACCGGCGGGAAGATGTAGGTGCCGCGCGACAGGTACTCCTTGACGATGTCGTTCTGCGTGGTGCCGCGCAGCTGGGTGGCGTCGATGCCCTGTTCTTCGGCGTTGGCCACGTACAACGCCAGCAGCCATGCCGCCGTCGCGTTGATCGTCATCGACGTGTTCATCCTGTCCGGGGGGATCTGATCGAGCAGCGTGCGCATGTGGCCGAGGTGCGCGACCGGAACGCCGACCTTGCCGACCTCGCCCTTCGACATCGCCGAGTCGGGGTCATAGCCGGTTTGCGTCGGCAGGTCGAACGCGATCGAGAGCCCGGTCTGGCCCTTGGCGAGATTCATGCGGTACAGCTCGTTCGAAGCTTCGGCACTCGAGTGACCCGAGTAGGTCCGCATCATCCACGGGCGGTCCTTCGCGCGCGCTGGCGGGGTGGATGCGCCTTCGGCGCGGGCGTTCGTCGAACTCATGGTGAGAGTGTGCTCGGTCGTCGAAGAAGTCCTCAAGTCCACGACGATTCGATCCGAAGAACTAGACGTCCCACGGGACGACAACTGGACCGGATCTCCTCCCTCCCCCTCTGGAGATCCGTTCCGTTGAGGTTTCCCCTTCTGGCGGGAACCCCCGCCGGCCGAATGGCGGAATTCGGCCGGCGAAGCTCTCGGAGCGGGTGGTGGCGGACCACCCGCTCCGACTGCTTTTTCGTCCCCGGACCGGACGTCGAAGCGACGGATCCGCTCAGCGCGATTCGGGCTCCGAGGTTCGGGGTTGGATGGCGATGTGGAGGCGCGAGACGTACTCGTCGCGAGGGATGGCGATCGCGCCGAGGGTGGCGAGATGATCGGTGACCCACTGGACGTCGAGCAGCTCGGCGTCGGTGTCGTTGAGCCAGTCGACGAGCGCCACGAGCGCCGCCTTCGATGCATCGGTTGCCGTGTGGAACATCGCCTCACCGGCGAAGAACCGCTCGATCCGTAGACCGTAGAGTCCGCCGACCAGCTCGTCGTCCTCGTACACCTCCACCGAGTGCCCCCATCCCAGGTCGAACAGGGCGGTGTAGGCGTCGACGATTGGAGAAGTGATCCAACGGCCTGGTCGTTTCGGGTCGCCGCAGGCGCGCACGACGTCGGTGAACCGCGTGTCCATGCGTACCTCGAAGTGGCGCATGCTGCGGCGCAGCGACCGGCTGATGTGGAGTCCGTCGAGGGGGATGATCCGACGCGGATCCGGGGAGAACCAGGCCATCTTCGATCGTCGTCGATGCGGGTCGACCGGCATCGGGAACAGCCCCGATCGGTAGGCGGCCAGCAGCGTTCCAGGTTCGAGATCGGCGCCGACGGCGACGAGGTCTTCGCCGACGGCGACCTCGAGCGGGTCGGGCATCGCAAACCTCGACGGCGGCGGCTCGATCAGCATCCCGTCGCTCGCTGCACGACGCCCATTGTGTCAACTGGGCGCTGCCCCAGTCGGCACACACTCAGTACGAGCGGAAGCCCTGCTTGGTCTTGCGACCGAGCTGGCCTGCGGCGACCATGCGGCGCAGCGCAGGGGCGGCGGCGAAGTTCGGGTCACGGAACTCCGCGTAGAGCGCATCGAGGATGGCGAGCGAGGTGTCGAGTCCGACGAGGTCGAGCAGTGCGAACGGACCCATCGGGAAGTTGCAGCCACCCATCATCGCGGTGTCGATGTCGTCCATCGACGCGGTGCCGTTCTCCCACATCCGGATCGCGTTGTTGAGGTACGGAAACAGCAACGCATTGACGATGAAGCCAGCGCGGTCCTCGACCTGCACGGCATCCTTGCCGCATGCGGCAGCGAACTCGAGCGCGGTCGTGATCGTGTCGTCCGACGCGGTCAGGGGCTTGATCACCTCGACCAGCTTCATCATCGGCGCTGGGTTGAAGAAGTGGATGCCGCAGACCTTGTCGGAGCGCTCGGTCGTCATCGCCAACTCGACCACGGCGAGCGTGGAGGTGTTGGTGGCGATGATCGCCTCGGGCTTCACGATGCGGTCGAGGTGTTCGAACAGCTCGCGCTTGGCGGTCATGTCCTCGACGATGCTCTCGATCACGAGGTCGCAGTCTCGAAGCGAGTGCAAGTCGTCGGTGACCGAGATGCGAGCGAGGATGGCGTGGCGCTCGTCGTCGGTCATGCGCTCGCGAGAGACCTGCTTGGTGAGCCCGGCATCGATGCCGTGCAACACGGCGTCAGCGCCGGCCTGGGTGCGGGAACGAACGACCACGTCGAAGCCCGCTCGTGCGGCGACCTCGGCCAGTCCCGACCCCATGATGCCGGACCCGATGACTCCTACGGTGCTGATCGTTCCCATACGCGAAAACTAGCTACCCATCGGTAACCCGGCCAAAGCGACTCCGATGTCGAGAAGTGCCGTTGGTCGACGATGCAACGCGTATCGTCGGGCCGGCCAGATGTTCTTCCTCCTCGTTCTCCACGTCGTTGTCGGCATCGGCATCATCGCCGGTGGTCGCGCGCTCGGACGGCGGGCATTCCTCGTGGCGGCCGTCGCCCCACTGGCCACGGTGGTCTGGGCGGCGTCGAAGTCGACCGAGGTCCTCGACGGACGCCCGGTGACCGCGTCGTTCGCCTGGGTCGAGCAACTCGGTATCTCGATCGACCTGCGCCTGGATGCGTTCGCACTCGTGATGGTGGCGCTCGTCTCCGGTATCGGGCTGTTGATCTGCATCTACTCCCTCGGCTATTTCCGTCACGACGAGCCCGGTCTGGCTCGGCTCGCCGGCATCCTCACGCTGTTCGCCGGCGCCATGCTCGGGGTGGTCCTGTCCGACCAACTGATCGCGCTGTTCATCTTCTGGGAGCTGACGTCGATCACGTCGTATCTCCTCATCGGCAACAGCGACACCAACCCCCGGGCTCGAGCTGCCGCGCTGCAAGCGATCTTCATCACCGGTGCTGGTGGTTTGGCGTTGTTGGCCGGGCTGATCATCATCGGTCAGGCCGGCGGTACCTATCGGATCTCCGAGCTGCTGTCCGATCCGCCGAGCGGCGGTGCGGTGAACGTGGGCCTCGTGCTCGTGCTGATCGGCGCGTTCACGAAGTCGGCGCAGGCGCCGTTCAGCAGTTGGTTGCCGGCGGCGATGGTCGCCCCGACCCCGGTGAGCGCGTACCTGCACTCGGCCACGATGGTGAAGGCGGGCGTCTACCTGGTTGCGCGTCTGGCTCCCATGTTCGCAATGAGCGGCAGTTGGCGGATGCTCGTGCTCGTCGTCGGCGCGACCACGATGCTCGTCGGCGGCCTCCGGGCGCTGCGTCAGCATGACCTGAAGCTGCTGCTCGCCTACGGCACCGTCAGCCAGCTCGGCTTCATGATGCTGTTGTTCGGCGTTGGCGACTACCACATCGCCGAGGCGGGCATCGTCTTGATCCTGGCCCACGGTGCCTTCAAGGCGGCGCTCTTCATGGTGGTTGGCATCGTCGACCACGAGACCGGCACACGCGACATCCGCGAGCTCCACGGCGTTGGATCGGCTGTGGGCTGGCGTGTCGTGAAGGCGGTTGCGGTGATCAGCGCCGCCTCGATGGCCGGCCTCCCGCCGCTGTTCGGCTTCATCGCCAAGGAGAAGGCGCTCGACGGCTACGTCGAATACGGCGATTTCGCCGGCGGCACGGCAGCGTTGGTCGTGATCGTCCTCGCGTCGATCCTGACCTTTGCGTACTCGGCCCGATTCGTCCTGGGTGTCTTCGGCGCCTTCGGCGAAGCGAATCGCGAGGCCGTGTCGGTCGATGCGCATGCGCCGTCGGCGCTGTTCGTCGGGCCGGCCGTGGTGCTCTCGATCGCCACGGTGCTGTTCGGTGTTGCGCCGGTGCTCGTCGACGGCCTGATCGAGGGGGCGACCACCGCGCTCTATCCGGGCTCCGAGCCCAAGGCGGTCCAATTGTTCGCCGGCTTCAACACGGCGCTCTTGTTGTCGGCGGTGATCGTCGCTTGCGGTGTGGCCCTCACGCTGCTTCGGCGGCCGGTCGCCGATGTCCAAGCGCGCGCCTCGGCGGGGTTGCGGGCGGTGCCGTCGACCGAGCAGGGATACCTGGCGGTGCTGCGATCGATCTCTGTCGTTGCGACCCGGGTCACCGCCACGGTCCAGAACGGTTCGCTCCCGATCTACCTCGCCGTGATCGTGTTGACGGTCACGATCGTTCCGTTTGGGGCGTTCGCGTCCGAACTCGACGAGCTGCCGCAGTTCATCGAGACGCCGACGCACGTCGCGCTGGTGGCGATCATGATTGCGGCGGGGCTCGGCGCGTGCATCGTGCGTCATCGGATCGCTGCGGCATTGATGCTCGGCGCCGTCGGCTACGCAATGGCCGGTCTGTACGTGGCGCAGGGAGCGCCCGACCTCGCGCTCACACAGTTTTCGATCGAGACGCTCAGCACCGTCCTGTTCGTCCTGGTGCTCCGATTCCTGCCTCGATCGTGGCGCCACCGCGCCCCGGCGATCGCCGCGCCGATGCGCGTCGCCGTCGCCGGCGCGGTGGGTGTGGCGGTGTTCGTGTTCGCGCTGTCCGCGAGCAACGCCCGTCCGGATGTCGACGCGCCCTCGATGTCGGAGGTGATGATCGAGAACTCGTTGCCGAAGGGCAAGGGATCGAACGTCGTCAACGTGATCCTGGTCGACTTCCGCGGCTGGGACACGATGGGCGAGATCACCGTCCTGCTCGTCGCGGCGATCGGAGCGGTCAGCCTGGCCCGCCCCGGACGTCGGCGCGAGGAGACCGATGCCCCCGTGTTCGAAGAGGTTCTCGACGTCGGGGACGAGCCCAAGCTGCCCGAGGCGCTGCGATGACCGACGCCCGAACCGGCACCAGCGCCCGCACGGATGCTGCTGGCGTGTCGGCCGACGGATCCTCATCCTCGACACGTCGATGCGGATCCTCTATCCGTCGATTCTCACGCTGGCGCTCTACTTCGTCTTCGCGGGCCACAACCGGCCGGGCGGCGGATTCGTGGGTGGCCTCGTCGTCGGCGCAGCGCTCGCATTGCGCTACGTGTCCGGTGGCGCGGCAGCAGTTCGCTCGACGTTCCGACTTCCGCCGCACGTGTTCCTCGGCGCCGGGCTGTTCTTGTCGGCGTTCACTGCGCTGTTCCCGGTGCTGCTCGGTGGCGCGATCCTGGAACACGGCGAGGTCGAGTTCCATCTGCCGATCTTCGACAAGGTCAAGATCACGAGTGCACTCTCGTTCGATCTCGGCGTCGACTTCGTGGTGATCGGCCTGATCTTGATGGCCTTCGCCGCATTCGGCGTGGACCTCCCGACCTCACCCGATGCGAACGATGATGTCAGCGACGACCCGGCCGCACCGGCTCCTGAGCCACCGGGACCGGTGGCTCGATGAGTGTGCTCCTCGCGTTCGCCGCGGCGTTCTTGTTCGCCAGCGGCACGTACCTGCTGCTCCAGCGGAGGCTGTCGCGCATCCTCATCGGGGTGGGCCTCATCGGCCACGGCTCGAACATCTTGTTGCTGACCTCCGGCACGGGCAGCGGTGTGGCGCCGATCATCGGAACCGCCGATGCGACCGACTTCGCCGATCCGCTTCCGCAGGCGCTTGCGCTCACGTCGATCGTGATCACGTTCGGTGTCACGGCATTCCTGCTCGCGCTCGGCTACCGCAGTTGGCGGATCACCCATGACGACGTGGTCGAAGACGACGTCGAGGACCGGTACATCGCTCGGCGCCGCGACGTCGACCAGGTCGTGGAGGAAGAGCGACTGGCCGAGCGCGAGCAGGCCATCGACGAGGATCGTCGATGAGTTCGTTCGTGGCGTTGCCCGTGATCGTGCCGCTGCTCGGAGCGGCGCTTGGCGTGCTCACCTCGCCGTGGCGCTGGGTGCAGCGGATGATCGCTCTGGTCGCATTGACCTGCAACGTCGCGTTCAGTGTGGTGTTGCTCGTCGAGGTCGACGACGGCGAGGTGTTGGTGATGCAAGCGGGGGGTTGGAAGGTGCCGCTCGGCATCACGCTGGCTGTCGACCGTCTGTCGGCGGTGATGCTGGTGGTCTCGTCGTTGGTGTTGCTGTCGGTACTCGTCTATGCGATCGGGCAAGGTGCCGAGGAGTCGCGGTACGCGGCGTTCAATCCGGTGTACCTCGTGTTGTCGGCCGGTGTGTCGGCGAGTTTCGTCACCGGCGATCTGTTCAACCTGTTCGTGGCATTCGAGATGATGCTCGTCGCCAGCTATGTGCTGCTCACGCTCGGAGGCCGGCCCGGACAGGTGCGATCCGGCATGTCCTACGTGGTGATCAGCCTCGTTGCATCGACGTTCTTCATCACCGCGCTCGCCCTCATCTATGCCGCGACGGGGACGGTGAACATGGCCGAGCTCAGCCAGCGCATCCCCGAGTTGTCCGCGGGTGTCCGCACCGGGTTCTCGCTGTTGTTGATCCTGGTGTTCGGCATCAAGGCCGGGTTGTTCCCGCTCTTCTTCTGGTTGCCCGACAGCTACCCGACGGCCCCTGGTGCGATCACTGCGGTGTTCGCCGGGCTGCTCACCAAGGTTGGCGTGTACGCGATCATCCGGTCACAGACGTTGCTGTTCCCGCCCGACGCGCAGCAGGGCACGTTCCTCCTCGTGCTCGCCGGGTTCACGATGGTGGTCGGCGTCCTCGGTGCGCTCGCTCAGGACGACCTGCGGCGGATGCTGTCGTTCCACATCATCAGCCACATCGGTTACATGATCTTCGGGCTCGCTCTGTTCACGCTGGCCGGGATCGCCGGCGCGGTGTTCTACGTCGTGCACCACATCGTGGTGAAGACGGCACTGTTCCTCGTCGCCGGCCTCGTCGAGCGACGAGCCGGTTCCGATCGACTGTCGCGGATCGGTGGGCTGGTGCGCAGCGCACCGATGATCGCTGTGCTGTTCGCGTTGCCGGCGCTCAGCATCGCCGGGCTGCCACCATTCTCCGGCTTCGTCGGCAAGTTCGCCCTCGTCGGAGCGGGCATCGAGTCGGACGAGTGGGCGATCGTCGCGGTCAGCCTGCTCGTCAGCCTGCTGACGATGTACGTGATGGTGCGGATCTGGTCGGGTGTGTTCTGGGGCGAGCCCGAGGATCCCGCGATCGTGAGCTGGATCGAGTCGGACGACTCGCGGGTGCCGCGCCTGATGACCGGTGCCGCCACCGCGGTCGTGGTGCTGTCGGTGGCCTTGATGGTGTTTGCCGGACCGCTGTACGACTATGCACAACGGACCGCCGAGGATCTCCTCGAACCCGAGATCTACGTCGAAGCCGTGATCGGGGACCACGAATGACGCCGACGGTTCGACTCCCCGCCCTGATCATCTGGTTGACGCTCGTGTGGGCGCTGCTGTGGGGTGACTTCGGTCTGGCGAGTCTGCTGTCGGGCCTTGGCATCGCCGTGTTCGTCGTGCTCGTCGCCCGACCCACTGGTGCACACGGCATCCAGCTCACCTCGTTCCACCCGCTGTCGGCCGTCGTCTTCGTCGGCTATTTCCTGGTGCAGCTCGTGAAGTCGAGCTTCGAGGTGGCGTGGGAGGTGATCACGCCAGGGTCCAACGTGAACCGGGCGATCATCGCCGTTCCGATGCACGTGACCACCGACGGGCTGACGACGGTGGTCGGCAATGCGATCACGTTGACTCCGGGCACGCTCACGGTCGACGTTCGACACGCCGGCCCCGACCAGCCGCCGGTGCTGTACGTCCACGCATTGCACTTCACCGACGTCGACTCGATGCGCCGCGATGTCCTGCGGCTCGAACGCCTCGCCGTTCGGGCGTTCGGCACCAAGGAGCAACGAGCCGAACTCGAGCGTGTGGCCGCGACCTGGCCGGACCGGCCGGACGACGCGACCTCGCCGACCGAGGACGGTGAGCGATGACCGGGTTTGCGATCGTGCTCTTGGCGATCGGTGCTGCCGGGTTCCTGTTCCGGCTGCTGCGCGGTCCCAGCCTGTCCGACCGTGTGGTCGGGCTCGACGGGCTGCAGTCGCTCGTCGTGATCGCGATCATCGTGGCGGCCGCCCGCACCGACAGCGGCATCACGATCGAAACGGTCCTCGTGGCCGTGCTCGTCGGGTTCGTCGGCACCACGGCGTTGTCGCGCTTCATCGAACGGCGAGGAAACTGATGGGCACCGTCAGCGGGATCTTGATCGTCGCCGGGTCGGCGTTCGCAATGATCGGCGGGATCGGTGCGGTCCGCTTCCGCGACCTCTACTCACGCATGCACGCTGCCGCGAAGGCGCCGACGCTCGGGCTCGTCCTCGTGTCGATCGGTGCGGCGATTGCCATCGACACCCTGCTCGCCTACACGACGCTGCTGCTCGTCGTGATCCTGCAGCTGCTGTCGTCGCCCGTGGGTGCCCACGCACTCAGCCGAGCGTCGCGTCGTCAGACCCCGGTCGCCCTCGACGGTCCCGACCACCTCACCCGCGACGAGCAGGCGGCTGCGCAGCGTCGGGACTCGGCCTGAGCCGAGGGTCTCAGGACTGGACGATGCGGATCGACTGGATCTCGATCGGCTCGGTCGGCATGCCGTCGGCAGTGCCGGCCGCAGCCATCTGCTCGACGGTGGTGTCGAACCCGTCGAGCACCTGGCCGAAGAGGGCGTACTCCGGCGGGAGTGCGGCGCCGTCCGATCCCGTGATGATGAAGAACTGACTCCCGGCGCTGTCCGGCGCTTGCGTCTTGGCCATGGCGATCGAGCCGATCTGGTACTGGCCGGGTGCGGGCGGCTCGTCGACGATCGTGTAGCCGGGGCCGCCCGTTCCGGTGGCCGTCGGGTCGCCGCACTGCACCACGAAGTTCGGGATGATGCGGTGGCACACGGTGTCGTCGAAGTACCGGTTGCGTGCGAGGAACACGAAGTTGTTCGCCGCCACGGGTGCGGTCTCCGGATCGACGGCGATGGTGAACTCGCCCTTGTTGGTCGTGACGACCGCTTCGTACGAGGCTCCCTCGTCGAGACACATCGGTGGCTGCGCGTCGAACGCTCGGGTCGGCGACCCGGTGCCCTCCACCGGCGGACAGTCGCCGTCGAGCGCGGCGCTGGCTGCCGCGTCGGTCGTCGCCGCTGACGCAGCGATCTCGGATTGGGTGTCGTCGCTGCCGCAGCCCGCGGCCAGCAGGCTCGCAGCGACCACGGCGGCAGCAACCCAGTTCGTCGCCATGTCGATCAGCCGTCGGTGGTGTCGGGTGTCGTGTCCGGCAGCGTTGCGGGCAGCGTGGCCGGGGTGATCGGTCCGTCGTCGTCGCCGTTGCCGACGACGCTGCTGGCGATCCAGACGAACAGCACGATCGCGGCCACTGCGGCCACCCCGATTCCGATCTTTCGATACAGCTTCTTCCGGGTCGCTGCCTGCACCTCCTGCTGGTGCTTCAGTGCTCGGTTGGCCTTCTGGCGTTCACGTTTCTCTGTACCCACAGGAGCGGCAGGCTAGCGGTCTCGGGCCCCTCAAGTCGGGCGGTCTCGCCGCCGATGTTGCTGGTGGAATGTGGCGGCAGGCAGCAAGGGGCGGCGGAGTGATCGTCGCGGCTCGATGGATGGGCCGCCTCGCGTGCGTCGCGGGATTCGTCGCATGGGCGCTGTGGTTCTGGTGGCGGATCACGTCGGCGTCGCTCGGTCCGGTCAGCGTCGTCGTGCTGGTGCTCGAGGTGTCGGCATGTCTCGTGGCACTGGTGCTCAGCGCCGCGTTGTGGTCGCTTCGCGGCGGACGACCGGCCCAAGGCGGAACCGATCTGCTGCCCGATGTGTTCGCCGAACTGCTCCTCCTCGACGGTCTCGGGGCTCTCGACGCGCATGGCGCCGACGACTCCGGTGAGGTCGCGGCGGGCCCGGCGGGCGTTACACCTGCTCGATCCCCGAGCTGTTCGATTGCCGTCGGCCAGGCGGCACCTCGCAACCATCGCATGGTCACTGGTGGCCATCGAAGGTCTGCGACGAGCGTTGTTCGTGGCCGTACTCGTCGTCGTCCTGCTGACGGGCAGTTCTCCGTTCGGGCTCCCGGAGTGGCCGGTGCTGGGGTTGCTCGTCGGTGCGCAGGTGCTGATTGCCTGCGGTCACTGGTTGCTGTCAGGTGGCGTGCTTCGGCCGGGTGTTCGCTTGCGTTGGTCGATGGCGTCGATCGGCGCAGGATTCGGCGACGGGGTGTCTCGGTCGGGGCTTCCGATCCGGTGGACCGCCACGATGGCCACGATGATCGTGCTGAATCTCGCCGTTGCCCTGCGCGGTGTGAGCGACCGCTGGACCCACGGTCTCGGGCCGATGGCGTACGACGAGCGGGTCCTTGCGATGATCGTCTCGTGGTGGCTCGTGGCGGTCGGCTTCGCGGCGTTGCGGACGTTGGCCAAGCCGTCACTCGGCTTCTATGGCGCCACTCGGCGGCTGGAGGAGACCTCCACACGTCGACTGGCCCTGGGGACCACGCTCGCCGTCGCGATGCTGGGCTTCGTCGCCGGACTGCTGCCCGGCGGCCTCCCCGCGTGACTCGGCGCGCCCGTCGAGATGGATTGGAACGAAGCCAGTCCAGCGGGGACTGCGCTTGTAGATTGATGGGCGTGCCACGACTACGCCTGTTTGCTTCGGCCCGAGAGGCCGCTGGAACGGGGACCGATGTCGTCGACGGCGACACCGTTCGAGACGTCCTCACCGCTGCCGAGGCTCGCTACGGCGCCCGGTTCGGCGAGGTGCTCGGTACGTGCCGGGTCTGGGTGAACGGCGAGGACATCTCGATCGACGCCCCAGTCGGCCAACATGACGAGGTGGCGGTCCTGCCACCCGTGTCCGGAGGATCCACGTGACGACCACCAAGCTGCCCGACCCCGCGGATCTCTCGCTCGACGAGCTCCGCAACCTGCGCCATCAGCTCCAACTCGAAGACGACGCCGTCTCCTACGCGCTGGCGCGTCGCTCAGGCCCGCCTCGATCTGGTGAAGGCCGAGGCACAGCATCGCTCGGCCCAGTCGGACGTGGTCGTCGACGATGAACTGCGCACCGTGCTGTCGAGCCACCTCACCGGCGGTCCGGCTCGGCCGCCTCGGCCCACCGAGGATCTCAGCGATCACCCGCTTGCCCTCGAACTCGATGAGCTGTGTGCGACGCGGGGTCTGGGTCGCCTGAAGTCGCTCGACGACAGCCAACTCGTGACACTGACCGAGGCAATCGTGGAATTCGAAGCCCGGGTGTCGTCCGATCGGCGTTCTCGCTTCGATCAGCTCGATGCGCTCAGCGCGGAGCTCGTTCGTCGCTACCGCGACGGCGAAGCCGACGTCGACAGCCTGCCCGACTGACCCGACGTCCCCGCCCGGTCCCGTGGGCAGAGCATCGGCGGCCACGAGCGTCGTTCCGGGTCGGCGTTGTTATCGTCTGCGCCGTTGTGCAACGCGCCGCGGTGATCTCACTTCACACGTCGCCGCTGCTGCAGCCGGGATCCGGCGACAGCGGCGGGATGAACGTGTACGTCCGCGAGCTGGGTTCCGCCCTCGCCCAGGCAGGCGTTGAAACCACCACGTTCACCCGTACCGATCGCGACGACCTTCCCGACGAAGTCGTCGTCGAACCCGGACATCGTGTGGTCCACATCCCGGCGGGCCCGCACCATCTCCCCAAAGAGGCCCTGTCGGAAGTGACCGACGAGTTCCGACGCGGCGTGCTCGATTGGATCGCCCGCAACGATCGACCCGACGTGATCCACGGCAACTACTGGCTCAGCGGGGTGGTCGGTCACCGTCTCAAGCACGAACTCGACGTTCCGTTCGTGTCCACGTTCCACACGCTGGCTCGCGTCAAAGCCGCCCATGGCGACCCCGAACCGCTGTGGCGCGATCGGGCCGAGGCCGAGATCGTCCACTGTGCAGACGCGATCTGTGTCAGCTGTGAGGAGGAAGCCGACCAGTTCCGGCTCCACTACGGCGACCCACAGGGCAGGCTCGAGATCATCGCGCCAGGGGTCGAGCACGCGTTCTTCGCACCAGGCGATCAGGCCGGGGCGCGTCGTGCGCTCGGATTCGATGTCGACTGTCCGTTGCTGTTGTTCGTCGGACGCATTCAGCCGCTCAAGGGCCCAGACGTGGCGATTCGCGCGCTCGCCGCCCTCGGTGATCCGCAGGCGCGCCTCGTCATCGTCGGTGGAGCGAGCGGTCAGGAAGGCGACATCGAAACCATGCGGGCCCACGCACTGGTCGACGAACTCGGCCTGCATGACCGCGTCGAGTTCGTCGAGCCGCAGCCCCACCACATCTTGTCGACGTACTACCGGGCGGCCGACGTGGTGGTCGCCCCGAGCCGGAGCGAGAGTTTCGGACTGGTCGCTCTCGAAGCTGCGGCGTGTGGCATCCCGGTGGTGGCCAGCGCCGTGGGCGGCCTGCTCAGTCTGGTCGATGACGGTTTGACCGGGCGGCTGATCCCCGGACGTGATCCCGACGACTACGCAGCCGCGATCGCCGAGATCCTCCGAGACGACGTGCTGCGTGCCCGCATGTCGCTCGCCGCCGTCGAGCGGGCTCGGCGGTACACCTGGAGCTTCGCTGCGGCACGACTGCGGCGGCTCTACGGCGACCTGACCGTCCGCGAACTGGTCACCTGTCGATGACCGACGCGTTCGACGCCGGGCAGCTGGCCGATCTCGATCGTCGTGTCGACGGCTGGCTCGCCGAGTTGGCGTCGGAGCACGATCACATCCTGGCGGTCGATCGCACCGACGACGGTGCCGTGCGCTGGCACGTGCGGATGCGTGGTGACGACAAGGAGTTCACCACCGTCTGGCTGACGTTGGGTCAACGAATGCTGCGGTACGAGACCTACGTGATGCCCGCTCCGGAGGAGAACGAAGGCGAGCTGTACGAGCATCTGCTGCGCCGGAGCGACGGACTGGTCGGCGCGCACTTCTCGATCGGTCTCGAAGACGCCGTCTTCCTGCGTGGCGAGATGCCCGTCGCCCAGGTGAGCCTGCCAGAACTCGACCGCGCACTGGGCACGTTGTACGCCCAGGTCGAGCAGTGCTTCCAGGCGCTCCTGCGCATCGGGTTCCGCAGCCGGTTCTCCTGAACACCGGCGCCGGATTCCCACTCGCCGGAATGCCACCCGTCAGGTTCCGCTTCGTGGACATCGCCGCCCACTGCCGCGGTGTCCGGGTGGGTGTGCTCGGGGGAGTCGGTCCCACTCTCGCCTGCCCGGACAGTGGCCGCAGGAGTGCACGGTGACCGAGGTCGATCGGCAGCCGCAGTAGCTTTCCGCGTCGTGGACGATGACAGCACCCGGTACGAACTCTCGATCATCGGCGGCGGGAACATGGGGGCTGCGCTGCTCGGTGGACTCGTCGACTCCGGCGCGTTCGCTGCGTCAGCGCTCGCTGTGGTCGAGGTCGCTGCGGCGCGGCGCGACCAGCTGGTCTCGATGTTCCCCGGTGTCACGGTCGCGGCCACCGTTCCCCCGAGCGCTGGTGCCGTGCTCGCCGTCAAGCCGGCCGATGTTCCTGCAGCAGCAGCCAACGCCGTCAGGGCCGGCGCCCGCCGGGTGCTGTCGATCGCCGCTGGCGTCCGGTTGGGCACCATCGAGGCGGCGGTCGGGCCGGGCGTCGCCGTGGTTCGAGCGATGCCGAACACGCCCGCCCTCGTGCGACTGGGGGCCTGCGCGATCGCCGCTGGTTCCAGCGCCAGCGTCGACGACGTGGCGTGGGCACGCACGATTCTCGAGGCCGTCGGCACGGTCGACGAGGTCGACGAGGTGGCGTTGGATGCCTTCACCGGCGTCGCCGGTTCGGGCCCGGCGTACGTGTTCCTCGTTGCCGAAGCGCTCATCGAGGCAGCGGTCAGCGAGGGGTTGGACCCGGCAATGGCCGAGCGCGTCGTGCGCCAGTTGCTGCTCGGCTCGGCCACCCTCCTCGATCGCGATGGCGACCCCACCCGACTGCGCGAGATGGTGACCTCGCCGAACGGAACGACGGCGGCGGGTCTTGCTGCGCTCGCCGATCGAGACCTGCCGCGGCGCGGTCGCAGCGGCGGTTCGAGCAGCGACGCAGCGCGGTCGCGAACTCGGCTGACACCGATCGCTCGACCGTGGAATCCAGGGTCCGCTGATCTCCGATTGGAGAGGTCACGAATTTCATCGCTGTTTCCCATGTGCCACTTTTCACATGGCCCCACGTGGCCTATGGTGATCCACGTGGAGGAACACGTCCGCCGGAAACGGCGGGCAGCGCCGACGGGGCTGGTGCCATCGGGGGGTTGGCACCGGCCCTTGTCGCGTCCGGGGGTCGTTCCCAGTAGGTTCGCCACATGGGTCGCCGCTACGAGACGGTGTCGTTCCTCTCGGACTACGGCACCACCGATGAATTCGTGGGTGTCGTGCACTCGGTGATCCGAGACCTCGCCCCGCATCCGCGGGTGATCGACCTGTCCCACGGTGTCGCCCCGTTCGATGTCCGGGCCGGCTCGCTCGCACTGGCCCGAAGTATCAGCTACGTCGCCTCCGGTGTGGTCCTTGCGGTCGTCGACCCCGGGGTTGCCACGGCCCGGCGTGCGATCGCCGTCGAAGTGGCGGGGGGCGAGGGCGTGCTGGTCGGACCGGACAACGGACTCCTGGCCCCAGCGGTGGCGCTGGCAGGCGGGGCCGGACGGGCGGTCGAGCTGACCAACACCGAGTGGCACCTCCCGGCGCCCGGCGCCACGTTCGCCGGGCGGCGACGTGTTCGCGCCGGTCGCCGCACAGCTCTGCAATGGTGTCGATCTCAGCGACCTCGGCGAATCGATCGACGCCGACCTGTTGCTTCCCGGGGTGGTCGCCCTGCCGCAGGCCGACGACGACACGGTGATCGCCCAGGTGCTGTGGGTCGATCGGTACGGCAACGCTCAGCTGAATGTCGGGCCCGACGATCTTCCCGATGCGTTCGGCCAGCGCATCGATGTGCGTTGCAGTTCGCCGACCGACCCCACCGGTGGTGTGTTCCGGAGTGCCTCGCGTGCGACGTCGTTCGCTGAACTCGGTGGCGGCGCTGTCGGGCTGGTGCTCGATTCCTCGGGCCTGCTGGCTTTGGCGATGGACCAACGTTCCGCAGCGGACGAACTCGGCCTCGACGTCGGCGACCAGGTGACGCTGACGGCGTCCGACGACGCCGGTCTCACCCAGCCCGTCACCTTGCGCCGTCAGCGCTGACCCACCCACGACCAGGGCGGGGCCCGGACCGCGTGCTCGAACCCCGGTGACGCTCAGCCGGTAACCTCGAATCATGCGCCCCGCCACCACGCTGACACTCGGTCTCCTGCTGCTGGTCATCCTCGTCGCCGGCGTGATCTCGCTCGTCAGCCTCTGATCCCTGGTCAGATCTCTCGCCGGACAGTTCTGCGCGTGGCACGCCGAGGAGTACGATTTCGACCTGAGCGTGGCAACGGGCTGCGCAGGGGGACACCGTGAATCTCGCTCACATCATCGACGGTCACGACGACGCTTCGACAGCGCTCATCTGGCGCAATCGCGCGATCACCTACGGCGAACTCCGCGATCAGGTCGCGGCGTTCAGGGGTGGCCTCGCTGCCAACGGTGTCGTCGCCGATGACCGCGTGGCGATCGTGGTCGGGAACTCACCGCACTTCGTCGTCGCCTACCTCGCAACGATCGGCCTGGGTGCGGTTGCCGTGCCCCTCAACCCCGCGAGCCCGGGACCCGAACTGCAGTCGGAGCTCGCCGTGGTCAGCCCTCGCGTCGTGGTGGTCGACAAGTCGGGCGCCGCAAATTGGTCGCAGGTCGATCCGGCGGCGGTCCCCTCGATCGACCTCACGATCAACACCGAACCGACGACGGATGTCGAGGGCACCGTGGCATTCGACGATCTGCTCGCCGCGGCACCCGTCGAGGTGGTCGACGTCGACGACACCCAGCTCGCTGCGCTGATGTTCACCAGCGGCACGGCTGGATCGCCGCGGGCGGCGATGCTCACCCACGGCAACCTGCGATCCAACCTCGATCAGAGTCGTTCCGCTGAGGGGCACATCGACGCCGACGACGTGATCTACGGAGTGCTTCCGCTGTTCCACATCTTCGGGCTGAACGTCGTGATCGGGCTCGGGCTTCTCGTGGGCGCCACGATCATCCTCGTGCAGCGCTTCGACCCGGCCACGGCCGCACAGTCGATCCGTGATCGAGGCGTCACCGTCATCCCTGGTGCGCCGGCGCTGTGGGGTGCGTTCGCCCACTTCGACGAACTCCCAGCCGACTCGTTCGCTTCGGTACGCCTGGCGCTCTCGGGCGCATCTCGTTTGCCGATCAGTGTCGCTCGGGCCGTGCAGGAGCGCTTCGGTCTCGAGATCCGGGAGGGCTACGGCCTCACCGAGGCATCGCCGATCGTGACCACGTCCACCGGTGTCACGCCGCGCTTCGGGTCGGTCGGCCGCGCGTTGGCCGGTGTCGAGGTCCGATTGGTCAACGACAATGGAGAGGCACTCGTCGGTGACGTCGGTGAGGTCTGGGTGCGCGGCGACAACGTGTTCGCCGGCTACCTCGACGATGAGGAGGCAACAGCCGAGGTGCTCGACGCCGACGGGTGGTTGCACACCGGCGACATGGCCACGGTCGATGACGACGGCTACCTGTTCCTCGTCGATCGGTCGAAGGATCTGATCATCGTCTCGGGGTTCAATGTGTACCCGGCCGAGGTCGAGGAGATGCTGGTGTCGCATCCGGCGGTCGCCGAGGCGGCCGTCGTCGGAGTCGCTCACCCGCACACCGGTGAAGCGGTCAAGGCCTATGTCGTCACGGCGCCGGGTTCACACGTCGACGAAGAGACGCTGATCGAGCACTCGCTCGACCACCTTGCCCGCTACAAGTGCCCGAGCAAGGTGATCTTCGTCGACGCGTTGCCGAGAAATGCATCGGGCAAGCTGGTTCGCCGGAGTCTCGACGACGCGCTCCGCGTCGGTGTCCTGCCGGCCTGACGGTCCCCAACGCTGCGCCGCGTCGCCGGCGGATGTCACACCGTGAGGCGCCGGGCCAGCTTTGTGAAAACATGCACGAGCGCTCTAACGTGGACGGTCCATGGCAGGGCAACGCACACGACGCCGCATTCCCGAAGCGACCGTGGCCCGTCTCCCGGTCTACCTCCGGATCCTCTCGGAGCGATTCGACGAGAACGTCACCAACATCTCGTCTGAGGAACTTGCGGAGTTCGCCGGCCTCAACGCTGCAAAGGTTCGCAAGGACCTCAGCTATCTCGGCAGTTACGGCACCCGTGGCGTCGGTTACGACGTCGAGTTCCTCGTCTATCAGATTCGTCGTGAACTCGGCCTCACCCACGACTGGCACGTCGTGATCGTCGGTGCCGGCAACCTCGGCCAGGCGCTGGCCGGCTACAACGGGTTCGGCGAGCGCGGGTTCCCGGTCGGGGGCATCGTCGACGTCGATGAGGCCAAGGTCGGCTCCGTCGTCGGCGGCGTTCGGGTGCGTCACCTCGATGAACTCGCCCAAGTGGTGCAGGCGCGCAACATCTCCATCGGTGTGATCGCCACCCCGGGCAACGCTGCACAGCACGCAGCCGATGCGTTGGTTGCTGCTGGCGTGACCAGCTTGCTCAACTTCGCTCCCACGGTGATCGGTGTCCCGCACGGCATCAGCGTGCGCAAGGTCGACCTCGCTGTCGAGCTGCAGATCCTCAGCTACTACGAACAGCGTCGTGCCACGGCCGCGCCGGCACCCGGGCTTCGTGCCGTCCCCGGCGAGCCACGGCGTGGTGCGACGGCGTAGGCTTGACCTGCAATGTCCATTCTCGTCGTCGGCGTCAACCACCGCAGTGGGCCACTGGCATTGCTCGAACGCGTCACCATCTCTGCCGAGCACCTTGCGAAGGCGGTCAGCGGTCTCGCTCAACGCGACAACGTCCGTGAAGCGGTGATCCTGTCCACCTGCAACCGCACTGAGGTGTACGTCGTCGCTGAACTGTTCCACGGCGCCTACGGCGACGTCCGCGACCTCTTGTGCGAGCTCGGCGATCTCGGTGTCGACGAGCTCACCCCGCATCTCTACAGCCAGCACGACACCGCGGCGGTGACGCACCTGTTCGAGGTTGCTGCCGGCCTCGATTCCGCGGTGCTCGGCGAGAGCGAGATCCTCGGTCAGGTCCGCAACGCCTGGGACATTGCACAGCACGAAGGTGCATCGCGTTCGACGCTCAATCAGCTCTTCCGCAACGCGCTCGCTACAGGCAAGCGGGCTCGCAACGAGACCGGTATCGCGCGAGGGACGGCATCGATCAGCCATGCCGCCGTCGAGATGATCACCGACGTGGTCGGGGACCTCGCCGGACGACGAGCGCTCGTTGTCGGGGCAGGCTCGATGGGCGAAGGCGTTGCGGTGGCACTTCGCCGTGCCGGCGGCGCCGAGATCCTCGTCGCCAACCGAACACCCGACCGTGGTGCGTCGCTCGCCGCGCGAGTCGACGGGGTCGCCGTTGGTTTCGAGCGTCTCCCCGAAGCTGTCGCTGCGGCAGATGTCATCGTCGTCGGTACCGGCGCCGACGAGGCCGTGCTGACCAAGGCCCTGGTGGCCGAGGCCAGAGCCAGCCGGACGACGACTCGTCCACTGCACATCGTCGACATCGGCGTCCCGCGCAACGTCGACCCGTCGGTGGGTGAGCTCGCCGGCGTCACGTTGGCCGACCTCGACGACCTCCGCGACTGGGCAGATCGAGGACTGTCGCATCGTGCCGCCGAGGCCGAGCGCGTCCGCGTGATCGTCGCCGAAGAAGTCGAGCACTTCCTCGTCGAGTCGACGGCGCGCCAGGCAGCGCCGCTCGTGGCGTCGATGCATGGGGCTGCTGATCGGGTGCGCAGCGCCGAACTCCAGCGGTTCGCCGCACGTCTCGCAGATCTCGACGACGCACAGCGCGACTCGGTCGAGTCGCTCACCAAAGCCATTGTCGCCAAGTTGTTGCACGAGCCGTCGGTCAGGCTGAAGGCGCAGGCTGGCACCCCCCAAGGCGAACGCAACGCTGCCGCGCTGCGCGACCTCTTCGACCTCGGGTGAACGAGCAACCGCTCCGTGTCGCGACGCGCGGGTCGCGACAGGCGCTCGGCCAATCCCGTGCGGTCGCCACATCGATCACCGCAGCCACCGGTCGGCCCGTCGAGTTGGTCACGATCGAGACCACCGGGGACCTCCGGCTCGACGTGCCGCTCCATGTGATCGGTGGACAGGGGGTCTTCGTCAAGGAGGTCCAGCGAGCCGTGCTCGACGGACGCGCCGACCTTGCGGTCCACTCGGCCAAGGATCTGCCCTCGGCGCCGGCGGATGGTCTCGACGTGGCTGCATTCTGCGAGCGGCGCGACCCGCGCGACGCTCTCATTGGCAGCACCTTGGCGTCACTCCCCAACGGATGCACGGTGGCGACGGGCTCGGTCAGGCGGCGAGCTCAACTGCGGCGGGTCCGGCCCGATCTCGAATTCGCCGAGCTGCGAGGCAACATCGACAGGCGCCTCTCGAAGATCCCAGACGGCGGTGCCATCGTGATGGCGGTGGCTGCCCTCGACATCTTGGGGTTGACGGGCCGAATCGCCGAGATGCTCGACGTCGATGAGTTCGTCCCGGCGGTCGGCCAGGGCTGTGTGGCGGTCGAGTGTCGAACCGACGATGAACCGACCCGAGCGGCGCTCGAAGCGATCGACCATGCGATCACCCGGCATGACGTCGAAGTCGAGCGGGCGTTCCTCGCCGAGCTCGGTAGTGGTTGCTCGCTGCCGGTCGGTGCTCATGTGCGCGCCGGCACGCTGTGGACGTTCCTCGCTGATCTCGACACTGGTCTCTCGGTGTCAGACGAGATCGAACTCCCCGGCGGCGCCGCCGATCTCGAGATCGCCCGCGCAGCTGCACAAGCGGCACACGGCGCGCTGCGGTGAAGGACACGACCGCGTGACGTCGCCGCTGGAGGGTTGCCGTGTGGTCGTCACCAGGGAACGCCCAGGCGTTCTCGGCGCGAAGCTTGCCGAACGAGGTGCGATCGTGATCCATGTTCCGTTGATCGCGGTCATCGAGGCAGCCGACGGCGGGAGTGCAGTACGTGACCGCCTGTCGAAACTCGCCGAGTTCGACTGGCTCGTGGTCACGTCGCCGGCCGGGGCTGAACGCGTCGGCGCAGCGGCGCGGCTGGTTCCGGGCGTTCGGCTCGCAGCGGTCGGATCCGCGACGGCCCGGGTTTTGGAGCACGAGAGCGGGCGTCCGCTCGATCTCGTGCCGGCCATCCAGCGAGCCGACGGTCTCGTCGCGGCCTTCGCGCACACGGCCTCCGCGCCGCAACGGGTGCTGATCGCACAGGCTGACATCGCAGCACCCACGCTCGCGGACGGGCTGCGTCTGGCAGGTCACGACGTGACGACCGTCATCGCCTACCGAACGGTGGCCGCGGAACCAGATCGGCATGCGGTGGCCGATGCGGACGCGGTCCTGTTCGCGAGCGGCTCGGCGGTGGAGAGCTGGTGTCGGGCGTTCGGGGCGAACGGCCCACCGCTCGTGGTCGCGATCGGGCCGACGACGGCGGCGGTCGCCGACCGATTCGGCCTCAAGGTGTCCGCCGTGGCTGCCGATCACTCTCTCGATGGACTCGTGACCGAACTCGAACGTCTGCGTGCTGATCCTGGCGCGTCGGGCGAGAACCGGTCACCTTGTCCCAAATGAGTGAAGACCTGCCACACTTGGCAGGAGAACGAGGATCAGACACGAGGTGAGGAACGAGGTGACCGAACGCAGCGGGCGGCGAACACGGGTCGTCGGCGTCCTGGCGGGTGTGCTCTGCGCAGGCTTGACCCTGAGCGCAAGCGCCGTCGACGCCCGCCCCATCGTGGTGCTCGATCAAGCGGTCGCCGTCGATGCGTTCTCTGCGATCGCGCCAGCGGGCCAGGCCCTCGGTTCCAGTGCGTCGGTCTCCGGCGACGGCCGGTTCGTCGCCTTCGAGGGCTTGCCGGGCGGCGGCGATCCCGCAGTTGCGGCAACCGACCCGCGAACGTCCACCGTGTACCTCACCGACCGCGACACGGCGACGACCAGCGAGATCACCGTCGTTCCCGAAGGACAGCGATCGGGCAACTCGATCACGCCCGTGCTGTCCGGCGACGGATGCAGCGTCGTGGTCATCACCGAACTCGCACTCGACGTGTTCCGCGACGACGACACGGGGCTGCGCTGGGACGTCTATCGCCAGCGACTCGAGCACTGCGGCGGCACGCCGGGCGACTGGGAGTTGGTGTCGAGCCGGAGCGACGGCTCGGCGATCGCTCGTGACGATGTCGACGTGGCCGATGCACCTGCGGTCTCTCGCGCCGGAACGCTGATTGCGTACACCCATCCCGCCACCGACTTGCTCGAGGGCGAGAACCTCACCTCGGTCAGCGTCGTCGATCTCGAGCAACCGATCGGAAACCCCTTCCGGTCTCGAGCGGTCGCCGGCATGCCGATCATCTCGCCGGACACCGAGTACGTCCACGCCGGTATCGACCAACCGGCGATCTCCGGCGATGGTCGCTTCGTCGCCTACCGGTCCGACGCGAACTCCACCGACGCGGTGCCTGGCTGGGGTTACGGGTCCGTCGCTGGTGGGCCGGCCACCGCACAGATCTTCGTGTGGGACCGCTTGGAAGCCGATCCGTTCGAGGCCGTCGAACTGGTGTCGACCCGTGTCGACGGGCTCCCGACGATGACCGGCGCCTCAGAACCCACCTTGTCGCGCGAACGGGCGGCGTCGTCGCCTTCACCAGCAGCGACGTGGGACTGGTACCCGCCGTCTTCCCGCCGTGCGCCGACGGCTGCCCGAGTCAGGTGTACCACCTCGATCGCGACATCGACGCCAACGGCCGGTACGACGAGCCCGACCGGACGGTGATGACCTTGGTCAGCAGCGAAACCGGCACTGCTCCGGTGGTTGCCGGAACGGCCCCCTCGTCTCAGCCGTCTCTCAGCGCCGACGGACAGTTGGTGGGCTTCATCACCAAGGCCACCAACCTGCAGCTGGTCAAGGCGTCGGGCGGTGGAGAGGCGACCGACGGCGACCTGCTCGTCGCCGATGTGGCTCGCAACACCCTGCGCCGTGTGACGATGATCGATGGGGGCGTGCGTCCAGCGGTGGGGTCGCACTCGCGCCCCCAATTGAGCGACACCGGTCGGACGGTCGTCTTCGACACCCTGGCGGCGGCGCAGCTGATCCCCGGCAGTGTGCCGGGCCGACAGGTGGTCACCACGGTGAGCCCGCCCACGCTGTCGCTCGCCGAGGGCGACCTGGGCACAACGTTGGTGGGCTTCACGAGCGACGAATGGTACGTGGCGGTCAACAATGACGGCCCGACCACCTTCACCCCGTCGAGCGTCTCGGTGTCCGACGGCCGTTTCAGCGTCAACCAGGAGCTCAGCACGTGCGCACTCGGTGCACCCGTGCCGCCAGGCGGTGACTGCACCGTGCGGCTCACCTTCACGCCGACGACACCAGGACCGGTGAGCGCAACGCTCACCATCGCCGAGGCCGGTTTCCAGGCGGTGTCGGTGTCCACCACCGTTCGAGGATCGGGCGGAGACCCGATGCTGCGCACCAATCCGGCCGGCCAGGCGCTCGGTTCGGTCGTGGTTGGCCAGTCAGGACCAGAGTTCCTGTTCGATGTCGAGAACATCTCGTTGGTGCCGACGTCGGTGGCGTCCATCCGAGTCGTCGGCCCGAATCCAGACGACTTCGTCATCTCGTCGAGCAGTTGCGAGGGGCGTTCGCTCAACCCTCGGTCGACCTGCTCGATCGGTGTCACCTTTGCGCCGACGGCATCCGGACCACGCTCGGCGGTGATCGAGGTGGCGACGCCAACCGGCCAGTACACCGTGATGGTTCCCGACGGTGAGGGCAGGTACGAGCCGAACTTCGTGCTCGACCGAACCGAGGTCGAGGCGGGTCGCGAGTTCGGGATCGGGGGCAACGGATTTCCTCCCTCGACCTCGGTCTCGATCATGTTCGGCGACGATGCATCGCATCGGGTCGACATCGTCACCAACGAAGACGGTGCCTTCCTGGCCTCGATCCCGACCTTGGCGAGCGAGCGAGGCGGCGAACGCACCGTCGTTGCGCAGGCAGAGGACGGGACCACCGGGACCGCGGCACTCCGAGTGATCGAACAGCCGCTCGCCCAGATCGGTCTGCCCGGCTTCGGCCTCGGCGGTTGAGCAACCTCTCCGTCAGCCGGCTTCGTCGGCGATGCTCAGCCCGACGAGGTTGAGCGCGTTCGTGCAGGTCGTCCGGCTGGTGTCGCCGATCTCGTCACACCGCACCGAGAAGGTGATGTTGTCCCCTGGATCGAGACGGATCGGCGTGATCCAGCGGTTCGAAGGTCGATCCGCGCACGTTCTCCAGCGACCAGATGAACAATGGCTCGCTGTTGACGAGCAGGGTCGCCACGCCGCGGTCGTCGTAGGGGTTCTCGACGCGAATGTCAGTCAGGTCGAACACGGCATCGCCCGCGAGTGTCGTCGACTGATCGGCGGTCTGGGTGAGCGGCGCGTCGACGGCGAGCCGTATGAACGTGGACGTCCCGGTACGTTCGGTTGCGTCGGCGCCGGTCGGCAGTGTGGTCGTCGCAGCGGTGTCGGTTCCACTGTCGCCCGGATCGGCCGGGGTGACTTCGTCGAGCCGAAGATCGACCTGATCCGCAGCAGCATCTTCGATGGTCGGCTTCACGACGGCGAACCAGGCCAGGGTGGCTGCGGCAACCAGTGCGACAACCGCTGCGACGCGGGCGATCACGTCGCCCGGAATGGTGGGTGACTGCACCAACGACATCGGCGCCGTCACGGGAGCGAATCCCTGGCGACCCGCCTCGACCTCGAAGTTGAGGGTTCGTGTCGCTCTCCGGAAACCATGTTGCGCACGCGCCTTGAGGCGGACAAGGGTGGCCGAGCCGGGGCCGACGCCGACCGCCGGCGGGTCGAAGTCGCCGTCGACGCGTTCGCTCGGGTCGATCAGGTGCAGCCGGCAACTGGCGACCGTATTGCCGTGATTCTCCACCATGAATTCGAACGTGGCGCGGTGCCGGGTGCGTTGAATGGGCTGCAGCGGCACGATTCGGCAGTCGTCGAACGGCTCGATCACCAACGTCGCCTCGGCCACGACCGCATCATCGGAGTCGCCCAGCGGGATGACACGGATCGCGATGGCAGTCGGCCCGGCCGTGGTCGACGACAGCGCTGGCGGCGCGATCGTGACCTCGATCACCTCCTGCGAACCGCCGAACAGCGTGAGGTTGCCAGGTGTGATCGTGGTCCAACTCGCCGTCAGCCCCGCCGGCACGATCGTGTACGACTCGGTCTCGTCGCCGAGGTTGTGGACCGTGAGCGGCAGCTTGAGCGTGTCGCCCGGGGCGAGTGACACTTCGTCGTTGGAGAACCAGGCGTGGACCGACACGCCGAGCACGCTACCGCGTGGTCGGACGCCGAACCGTGCGTCGTGCAGGTCCCCGGTGGCAGCCGCCCCGGCACGATTCGCTCACCATTCGGCACGGCAGGGCACCACCGTTAGGCTCGGCAGCGTGCCCAGCCCCGAGATGCTGACCCCGTCGGTCCGACCGCGCCGACTCCGTCGGACCGCAGCACTGCGCGACCTGGTGGCGCAGCATCACCTCCGTGTCGACGATCTGGTGGCTCCGTTGTTCGTGCGCGAAGGCATCGACGAGCCGCTACCGATCGCCTCGCTGCCCGGCGTGGTCCAGCACACCCGCGACTCGCTGCGCGCGCGGAAGTCACGGCGCTGGCCGCACTGGGAGTGCGCTCCGTGATCTTGTTCGGGGTGCCGGCAACGAAGGATCCGACCGGGAGCGGCGCGTACGACCCCGACGGCATCGTGCAGCTGGCGCTGGCTGACCTCCGACGCGATGTCGGCGACGACGTCGTGGTGATGGCCGACCTGTGCGTCGACGAGTACACCGACCATGGTCACTGCGGCATCGTCGGCGACGATGGCACGGTCGACAACGATGCCACGCTCGAGATCTATGCGCGCGCAGCGCTCGCCCAGGCCACTGCCGGCGCTCAGGTGGTGGCCCCGAGCGGGATGATGGACGGCCAGGTCGCCGTGATCAGAGACGCGCTCGACACGGCGGGTTTCAGCGACGTTGCGATCATGGCCTACGCGGCGAAGTTCGCCAGCGCCCTGTACGGCCCGTTCCGTGACGCGGTCGATGTGGCGATCGTGGGCGGCGGCGATCGCAAGGGATATCAGCAGGACTGGCGCAACGCTCGTGAAGCCCAGCTCGAAATCGACCTCGATGTGGCCGAGGGTGCCGACATCGTGATGGTCAAGCCGGCGCTCGCCTACCTCGATGTGATCGCTGAGGCATCGGTCCGACTCGACGTGCCGCTCGCGGCGTATCACGTCAGTGGCGAATATGCGATGATCCACGCAGCAGCCGAGCGAGGCTGGATCGACGGGGACGCCGTGGCGCTCGAACATCTCACCGCCATCAAGCGCGCCGGTGCCGACATCGTGCTCACCTACTTCGCCCGATGGTTCGCGGAGTCGATGTCGTCTGGACGGATGTCGCCGTGAGCGACGCACCGCTCACTGCTGGCGGGATCCTGCCGTGTGACCCGGCGTCCTGCGAGACCGCCGGCTGTACACCGACGGTCTGTACCGGTGCCGGCGTCCCGTCGAACGCCGCACTGTTCGAACGCTCGCGCCGGGCCATTCCGGGCGGCGTCAACTCCTCGATCCGGGCGTTCAAGGCCGTTGGCGGCGAGCCCTACGTGGTCGCTCGCGCATCGGGAGCCACCATCACCGACGTCGAGGGCACCACCTACTTCGACCTGGTGCAGAGCTACGGCGCCGTCATCCTGGGACACGCCCATCCGGCGATCACCCGAGCGGTGCGAACCGCCGTCGCTGACGGCACGTCCTACGGCGCGCCGACGCCTCGCGAGATGAAGCTCGCCGAGGCGATCATCGCGAGGGTGCCGAGCTGTGAACGTGTGCGTCTGATGAACTCCGGTACCGAGGCCACCAGCACGGCGATCCGGCTGGCCCGAGGCGTGACCGGTCGTGACCGCATCGTCACGTTCGCGGGCAACTTCCACGGCGCCACCGACGCACTGTTGGTCACGGGCGGCAGCGGCGTGGCCACGTTGGGGCTCCCTGGCACCGCCGGAGTTCCCGACGGTGCGGTCGCCGCCACGATCGTGGCGCCCTACAACATCGTGCCAGAACTCGACGACCAGGTCGCTGCCGTCATCGTTGAACCCGTCGCCGCGAACATGGGTGTCGTTGCGCCGGCGCCGGGGTTCCTCGCCGGTCTGCGCGCCGAGTGCGACCGGGTCGGTGCCCTGTTGATCTTCGACGAGGTGATCACCGGATTCCGGCTGGGGGCCGGCGGCGCACAGGCACGTTTCGATGTGCGCCCCGACATCACCTGCTTCGGCAAGGTCATCGGCGGAGGCTTGCCGATCGGTGCCATCGGTGGGTCGGCCGCGGTGATGGAGCACCTGTCGCCGATCGGCCCGGTCTTCCATGCCGGAACCCTCTCCGGCAATCCGATCGCCACCGCTGCGGGCCTCGCGGCGCTCGATTCGCTCACCGCTGACGTCTACATCGAGCTGATGGCCCGGACACGTCACCTCTCGGCACTGCTGCGCGACGCGTGTGCATCGGCAGGCTTCGACGCGACGTTCCCGGTGGTGGGCACGCTGCTCGGCATCGTCTGTGGCTCCGCCGCCGGAACCGTGCAGAACTTCGACGACGCGAAACGCACCGACGAGCGGGCCTACGGCGCCTTCTTCCGGGCGATGCTCGCCGAGGGGGTGGCGATGGCGCCGGGCGCCTACGAAGCGCTGTTCGTCGGCCTCGGCCACACCGACGACGTGCTCTCCTCGATCGGTGAGGCAGCGCATGGAGCCGCCGCCACTGCCCGGTCCGAGCTCGCTACCTTGGACACGTGAGGCAGCTCTTCAACTGGCGGTTCGTCGCTGCGGTGGCAGCGCTGGCTGGGCTCGCACTGCTCGCTCGCGCGATCTTCACCGACGACAGCTCGATCGACGCCGTGATCGAGCCCGAGCCGATCGAGCGCCAGATCGATCTGATCGAGCCGATCGAGTCGGCGACGGGCCTCGACGCGTTCGAGATGTCACCCGCCGGTGTCGCGAACGGGTTTCTCGATCTGACCCTCGACGCCGAGCGGGTACTGCGCATTGTGCCCGGCACGCTCGGTCAGATCGACTGCGATGAACTCGACACCGCCAATCGGTGTGCGGTGTTCGCCGACATGCTCGGTGACGCGGTCGTCTGGTTCGCAATCCTGCCTCAGGCGCCGCGCGCCACCGTCGAGCTGCCGCCGATCCTCGATCTCGACGATGGCCGTGCGGTCTTCGACAGCGGGTGGCGCATCCCGTACGCCCCCGTGATCGAGCGCGAGTGCGGTGGCGAGGACATTCCCACCTTCAGTGACTTCCTGCGTCGGTTCGGACCGGACAGCGTGACGATCGTCGATCTCGAATCGCGGCAGGTCACGTCGGTGCGGTGCGGCGATCCTGTCGATGGCTGACCACGAGCCCGCAGCAGCTCGCCGGATCCCGACACCGCTCGTCGCTGATGCTCAGCCCACGAGGGCGTGTGCAGCTGCGAGGCCCGAATTGTGGGCCGCCTCGACCCGCGGGCCGGCGAAGGCGTCGCCGGCGAGCACGATGCGGCCCCCCTCGGCGACCCAACAGGGATCGGGCCAGGGCGTGCGAGGGGTCGCGAAGCGCCATTTCTTCACCTGGGCCTCCACGACAGCGGCCTCGCCAAGCCACGGGCTGACGAGCTCGACGAGTGAGGAGCAGAGATCGACGAGTTCGTCGTCCCAGTGTTGCTCGCTCCAGGTGGCAGACGCGTGCACCGTGATCGCCGGCGTGGCGCTCACGCCCTTGGCTGCATTGTCGGCCACGAACGAGAGATCGGGCGTGGGCCCTTGCAGGCCACCTGGGGCGGGGATCGCCGGCGCGCCGTCGAGCGTTGCCAACAGCGCGATCGTGCGGTCGTAGTCGGTCCGCATCAACGATTCGGGGAGATCGATCTGCGAGTCGGCGAGCAGAGCGAACGCCTGCGGGAGCGGGGTGGTCACGATCACCGCGTCGGCATCGTGCACGGCGCCATCGTCGATGATCACCTGCCACCGACCGTCGTCGCCAGGCGCTGCGGCCTGGCGGATCGTGAAGGCCATCGTCGAACACCGGACGTCGAGGTCACGGGCGAGGTCCTTGGCCAGTGAGTTCATCCCGCTGGTGGCCACGTGCCGCGGGTGCCCGTCGTCGGAGCTGAACCCGTTCGACCAGATCGAGACGAGACCACGCTCGGTCCAGTCGTCGACCTGGCGCTGGAATGCGGGGCTTCGAACGGTGAAGAACTGTGCACCGTGGTCCAGCGTGGCGTCGCCGATGCGACGGGTGGCCAGCCGGCCTCCGGGCGAGCGTCCTTTGTCGACCACGACGACGTCAGCGCCCGAGTCGACGAGTCGTCGCGCTGCGACCAGACCACTGATTCCGGCACCGACAACGACGACTCGCATCAGCGAAGTCAACCGTGGTCAGCCAGCGAGTGCCTCATCGAGCTCGGTCTCGTCGGCGATGCGTGCCTGGTACGCGCGCTCGGCGCGGCCGAGGAACTCGAGCAACACCTTGTTGAAGGTGGTGGCGTGCTCGACCATGAACCCGTGCGCAGCACCGCTGATCACGACCAGCTCCGCGGTGGGGATGGTGGCGGCGAGATCCTCGCTGTCGCCGCGTGGGGTGAGGATGTCCTGGTTGCCGACCATCACGAGGGTGGGCACCTCGATCGTGGGCAACAGCTCGATCAGCTCCTGGTGCGAGTCGCTTGCGGACAGGATCGCGTCGCACTGCGCTGCGAAGGCGTGCGCCGGTCCTCCGAGTGCCAACGGGCCGAGCCAGCCGATGGCCGGAAGCAGGCGACGGAACGAGCGTGGGCCGATCATCCAGCGGGCAGCGTCCGCACCCATCGAGCCGATACCGCGTTGGAGTGCGGCGTCGCGCCAGCTCTCCAGCAGCTCCTCGCGCCACGGGTGATTCCTCCCAGCGGTACAGGCCAGCGTGATCGAGCGTGTCCGCTCGGGATACTTCACGGCGACGATCTGACTGATCGCACCGCCCATCGACGCGCCAACGACGTGCGCGGTTTCCTCGCCCGCATGGTCGAGCACGGCGATGGCGTCATCGGCCATCTGTTCGAGCGAGTAGGGACCGTGTGGCTTGTCGCTGCGTCCCGCGCCCCGGTTGTCGAGCGCGATGCCCCGGTACCACGGTGCGGTGGCGAGACGCTGCAGGTTCCAGCCGTGCTTGTCGGCGCCGAGGCCCTGGATGAACAAGATCGGTGCGCCGCTCGACCTGCCCGTGATGCGATAGTGGATTCGGGTTCCGTCGGAACTGCGGACGTAGGTCATCAGGCGCCTCCGAGGCCGCTCAGGGGAAGCCAATCGAGTGGAGTTCCGGTGCGGATCTCGCCCATCTCGGCCAGGAGGAGTTCGATGTCGCGGCCGACCTGATCGGCGAGTTCGAGTTCACTCAGTGGACCACGTCGGCGTCGTGGTGATCGAGACGGCGAACCGATCTCGAGCCGAGCGGCGCGGCCGATCGGATTCGAGGTCGTGGCTGCTGGAAAGACCTGAACACCCGCCGCCAAGGCTCCACCGACGAGGGCGTGATCCACGCGGCCGACCTTGCGAAGCCGTTCGTTGTGTTCGGCCCCCATGACCACCAGCTCGCCGGCCGCCAGCGCGCCGGCGACTTCGTCGGGGTGGTCGAGCAGACCGCCGATTCGACGAACGAACGCCCCGACCGGCGCCGTGTCGGGGCGACCGACGAACCGCACCGGACGGTTGACGACCTCGCTGAGCGCCAACGCCGAGAAGATCGGAGCGAGCGCAAGCGCGCGAGCGTTCACGACGATGAGGGCGCCCTTGCGGCGCGGGAGGCGCTGATCGCCGCCGACGGTGACGTCCCAGCGCAACCGCGAGGCCCGGATGATCATGCGTACGAGGCCAGGGTCGCGGCCCCAGTCGTCGATCATCCCGGCCTGTTCGTCGGTGAGACTGGTGACGGAGGCGTTGAGGTCGGCCGCGGCCCGGGAAACGGCTGCTCCGGCGCGAGTTGCGGTGTCGCGGCCGGGAAAGTTCACGACTCGTCCGAGGGTCGAGGTCATCAGGCCACCTGTTTTCGTGCGGGTTGATGGATGATGCTTGGCCAGTGGTACAGCCGGTCGATCACGTCGACCGTGCCATGTGCGGGGATGATGCCCAGGACCTCGCCCATGCGGCTGTTGTCGGCGAGGCGCCCACGGTGCAGCGTCTCGGAGACGTGATCGGGGATTGGCGCTCCGAGGAGGTAGCTCATGGCCCGAGCCACGCGCCACTCCGGGCCGACCAGCGGGATCGGGATTCGGCGGCCACGTCGGGCGGCCTGCAGCGCGGTGATCGCTCCGGACGCCACCACGTTCACCGGCTCGGCGAGTCCGACCCGGGCCGCTGCCACGATGGCCGCAGCGGCGTCACGGTCCTCGATCACCGCGAACGGCGGGTCGGCCAACACGCTGAACGGCACACCGGGCTGTCGGAGCAGCCGGCCAAGCGGTGACGGGACGTGGGGGCCGAGCACGGGTGCCAGCCGCACCGCGCCGACGGTCACGCCGACTCGTTCGCCGACCTTGGCGGCGGTCCGCTCGATCGCAGCGACGGTGCGACCCCAGTCGCTCGTGGGCATGATCGGGGCCGACTCGCTCGGCCGGGTCAGGGCGCCCCGGCCCCGGCCATAGATCTCGATGCCGCTGCGTACGACGACGTGTTCGAGCGCTGAGCATTCGGCTGCAGCCCCGAGGATCGAGATCGCTGCCTGGTCCGTCAGCATCGCAGCTGCATGAGGAGCGGCACGGGCGTCAGGCTCCCAGACACCGACGTGGACCAGCACGTGCGGGTTGAACTTCGCCACGGTTTCGACGATTCGATCGTGCTCGTCGGGATGAATCCGGTGAAACACCGTACGATGAAGACGGTGCCGCGGCGGGTCGGCGTCGATACCCGACAGTTCCCCCACCCACGACTCGGCCTCGAGCAGGCCGGCGATGGTGGTGCCGAGTTCCCCACCCACGCCACTGACGAAGACCCGTTTCCCACCCATCACCATGAACGCTAGTACCACCCGCCGCCAACTGATCGGTTCCGCCGTGGCGCTCGTCGGACTCGGCGCGGCCTGGCTGCGGGTGGCGTCGATCGCCGGCAGTTGCGGTCGGCGGGCCGACCCGCCTCGACGGACCGGCTGTGGCGGTGCAGCCGGCAGTTCGTCTCCGGGCGATCTCGGCGGTGGGTTTTCCGGTGCAACTGCCCGGCGACCTGATCCTGCTCGACAACTTCGGAGCATCCCGATTGTTCGGCTCGGGTCCCCACCAGGGCATCGACATCGGCCGGCGTGATGCACAGCCCGGACACCTCATTGTGGCGTGTGTCGACGGTGTCCTCGTCGATCAGAACATCCTCACCGGCAACCAGGGCAACTCGTGGGTGTTGCAGGGAGCGAACGGTGACGCCTACCGCTACCACCACCTCCAGGACTTCGCATCGGGCCTCGCCGTCGGGAGCTCCGTCACCCGCGGGCAGGTGCTCGGCACGATGGGGAGCACCGGGAACCCGAACTCGCCCCACCTGCACTTCGAGGTGCGTCGCGGCGGCCCGATCGGCACGCCGGTCGATCCAGTACCGCTGCTCTCCCTGCCCCTACCCGGCGTCACCGTCATCTGAGTCACCGTCATCTGAGTCGTGGGCATCTGAGGTAGGGACGTGGGACACAGGTTCAAGTGGGCGGGGCGAGATGCCGATGAATCTCTCATGGCAGACCACGGTTCGAGTCGCCGCCGATTCCTGGGCGCGATGGTCGGTGCCGCGTGCGCGTGCCGATTCGCCGTCTCAGCGTCGCCACTCGCCCATGCCAGCACCGATGGCTCGGTCGCCCGACTGGACGCGCCGGGTACTGCGCTGCAAGCCGCCGAACGGTTGGCACTCCGTGCGCCGCCGATTCCCGAGGGAATGCTCATGTTCCCGGTGTCGGCTGGTTCCGACTGCTACGTCCTCGACAACTTCGGCGACGCCCGAGGGAGCACTCGGCTCCACGAAGGCGTCGACATCATGGGATCGGCCGGTCGGTCGGTCGTTGCGGTGGCCGCTGGCGTGCTCACCAAGCGATACACCAACACCGGAACGGCCGGGTGGGGGTGGACGCTCTACGACGAGTCCACCGACACCAGCTACAAGTACTTCCACCTGGCCGAAGACGCCGTGGGTCTCGCCGAGGGCGCATCGGTGTCGGTCGGGCAGCCGATCGGATACGTCGGCAACAGCGGCACGTTCGGTGTGAACAACTTCCACCTGCACTTCGAAGTGCGACCGCGCAACGTAGCCATCGATCCGTTGCCGCTGCTGGTGGTCGACCGCGACGTCTGTCGCGTGTCGCCGCCGATCCGCGCCTGATCGTCAGCGGAGGGTGTGCGCCCGCAGGATGATCTCGCCGCGCGAAGGGATCGAGCTGGCGGCCGGCGAGCCGTTCGGTGACCTGGATCGCCTGGGTCGGTTCCTCGACGAGGCCCGCCCAGCGGATGTAGCCGCCCATGATCCCGATGATGCGATCGCCCACCTCATCACCGTGGACGAGCACCTTGGTGCCATGCTTGAGGAGCTCGCGGATCTCGGTGTAGAGCGCCGTCAGGTATTGATCGGTGTGCTCAGCGCTGAAGGGTCGGTGCCGATAGGGGAGCTGCAGCTCGTCGTAGTTGTGCAGATTGTGCGGTGCGACGATGATCGAGATCACGCTGCCGAAGCCGTTCTCGCGCAGCCAGATGATCTCTTCCTGACGCCGAACTCGGCGATGGCTGTCGCCGACGCCGCCGGGACGCTCGCAGATCGCCAGCTTGTCCTTGAGAATCCAGGTGAAGTTCCGGGGCGTGATACCCAACGCCCACTTCCCACGAAGACGAGGAGGCATCAGTGGACAGCTTCTGGACGGGCGCGGCTCGACATAACGGATGGCCACGTTACCGGTTGGACGATGGGGTCAGCACAAGCCGGAGACGGTCGCCATGGCGCTCGACGCGGCGACCGCCGCTCAGTTCGCATGCGGTGGAGCGGCCTGCGGCCACGGCAAGGACACGCCGAACGGTGTCGGCGTCGGGCGGATAGCCATCCTGTTCGAGCCAGTGGCGGACCGCGCGGGACGCGAGGACGCGTGGAGCGGCCGCGAGCGCGTCAGCATCGGTGGGGTCGATGTCGGCGGCGTGTTGCTCGAGGAACTGGTCGTCGGCCCGGAGGAGGTCAGCGGTGCGGTTGAGCAACACCGCGACGTCGCGTTCGGCGATGTCGTCGAGGAGCGGCAACAGTTCGTGGCGGATCCGGTTGCGCCGGAATCGAGTGTCCTGGTTGGTGGGATCATCGGCGACGGCGAGGCCGAGTTGTGTGCACAGCGAGTGGGTCTCGGCACGTCTGAGCCTTAGGATCGGGTGGCGCCATCCAGGTCCGATCGCGCCGAGCCCGGCGGCTCCCGACCCTCGGAGCAGCGCGAGGAGCAGTGTCTCGGCCTGATCGTCGGCCGTATGGCCGGTCAGCGCGTCGGGACCCAGCGCTGCCCGTCGAGCCGTTCGTGCTCTCGCCTCGAGATTCGGCCCCTGTTCGACCTCGACGTGGACGACGTCGAACGTCACACCGAGCTGGCTCGCCATCGCTTCGGCGGCGTCGGCGTCGTCGTCGGCCGTATGGCGCAGACCGTGGTGCACATGGATTGCGGTGACGTCACAGTCAGCTGCGACGGCCAGTGCGACCAGTGCGCCCGAGTCGGCTCCTCCGGACAGCCCGCACCGCACGGCGGTGCCCGATGGGGGGAAGCTGCAGCGCGCGAGCAGTTCGACGATGTCGAGCAGCGGGACGTCCTTGGTGGTCGACCGCTAGAGGTCGGTGTGGTGGTGCGACTGCTGGGCCCGACTGGGGTGTTTCTTGGCGGTGACGTAGCCCAGATACGAGACGACGAGCGCCACGAGGGAGACGACGGCGAGGAGCACGAGCGCGATTCCGATCCACCAGTGCCAGACGTTGGCTGCGAGCATGCCGAGAGGCTAACCCCTGTGGCGCGAATCGGGCGAAACGCCCACGGCGATCAGCCGATCTTGCCGTCGCCGTCGATGTCGGTGCCGAAGCACTGTTCGATCTTGCCGAGCAGGTCGGGAGGCATCTCGTCGTTGTTGCACTTCTGGGCCACCACGATCTTCAGCTCGGCGTGGAAGTCGAACGCACCCAGGCAGTCCATGCACCCTTCGAGGTGGTGGTGGATCGCCGCACGCTGGTGATCGGAGAGCTCCCCGTCGAGGAACACATCGAGTTCTCGCAGCGTCTGCGCGCAGTCGGAGATCAGCGGCTCGTCGGTCGTCGTTGCGTCATCGCTCATCGTCAGTCGTCCTGTCCGAAGGTGCCGTCGGCCGCCGCCGGCTGGGCTGCGACCAGCCCTCGTTCGAGGGCATAGTCGTGCAACGCCTTCTGCATCGCTTTTCTTCCCCGGTGCAGACGGGACATCACGGTACCGATGGGGATGTCGAGCATCTCGGCAATTTCCTTGTAGGAGAATCCCTCGACGTCGGCCAGGATCACCGGCAAGCGGAAGTTGTCGGGCAGGTCCTCGAGGGCCCGCTTCACCTCGTCGTCGGGCAACAGTTCCATCAACGATTCCTCGGCCGATCGGCCGACGCTCGCATCCTGCAGCGCACCCAGGTTCTTGTACAGGTACAGGTCTTCGAACTCACCGAGTTCGGTCTCGTCGGGGCGTCGCTGCTTGGCCCGGTAGGTGTTGATGTACGTGTTGGTCATGATTCGGAACAGCCACGCCCGCAGGTTCGTGCCCTCGGTGAACGTGTGGTAGCTCCGATAGCCCTTGAGATAGGTCTCCTGTACGAGGTCCTCGGCATCGCTGCGATTGCGAGTCATGCGCAGTGCACCCGAATAGAGCTGGGGTGCGTACTGCATCGCCTCGTTGGCGAATGTTGCCTGGTCGGCCATGACGGCGACTGTACCCGTCAGCTCCCCGATCGAACCGGGCCCGGTCTCCGGTTGTCAGTTCGTTTCGGAGTCGTCGGTGTGTTCGAGCCGTTCGACGACGGTGTCGATCGACGTGATCAGGCGGTCCATCAGGTCGGCGAGCTGGGCCCGTTCGCCCGGATCGAACTCGCTGAGGATGTGCATCATCGCGATCGACCGGCGAGCGGCGACGGCATCGTGGCGACGGCGTCCCTCGTCGGTGATCCGCACGAGGACCACGCGGCCGTCCTCCGGTGAGGTGAACCGCTCGACGAGCCCGTCGTTCTCGAGGCGTTGCACGGCGCGGGTCGCCGTGGACGGCTCGACACGGAGGCGGGCCGCCAGTTCCTTCATGGGGCGTTCGTCGCGGCGGGTGAGCAGGTCGAGGGCGTCCATCTGCCCCTGCTCGAGCGGCTTCTCGGTACCGAACAGATACGAACGCAGCGCCGACGCAGCCGCTCCCCGACGGAGTTCGATCCAGGCTCGCCCGATGCGACGCGCGTGCTCACGGTCCGTGCGGTTGCGGAAGTCGACGGTGCTGGTTCCGGTGGCTGACCTGGGCATGTGCGTTTGTACGCTACCCATCCATGGCTGACGGCAGCGGAGCGGACGCACGACTGTCTGAGCCGGACGAACCCGAGCTCCCGCTCGCCGATCCGGCCGACCCCACGGCACTCGAGGCGCTGCGGCCGCTGGCCTCGACCGAGGTCGCCGTGACGGCGTCGCTGTTGCACCGCGAGGTGTACACCTCGCGGGGCCTGTTGACGGTGTTCCAGCACCAGCTGCCGGCCGGAGTGCCGTCGCAACGGGCGGCGATCGTGGCGTGTGGGGGTGCGATGGGCGGCGTGCTCGGCCCCGGGCACGGGCTCTATCAGCGCCTCGGTGAGCGTTGGGCCGAGCGAGGCGTCGAGTTCGTACGTGTGGGCTATCGCGAGCCGAACAACCTCGATCTGTGCGCTCACGATCTCGCCTGCGGGGTCGAGCTCGCCCGAGCCGCCGGCGCGGAGCGCGTCGTGGTCATGGGCCACAGTTTCGGTGGGGCCGTGGCGGTCAGGACCGCCGTGATCATGCCGGTGTCCGTTGTCGGTGTCGTCACCTTCGCCACCCAGTCGGCTGGATGCGAGGTGGCCGGTGCGCTGACAGGTCGACCGCTGCTGCTGTTCCACGGAGATCGCGACGAACTGCTGCCGTCTGAGGCGAGCTACGTCGTCGCCGCCATCGCCGGCCATGGCGAGGTGGAGATCCTGCCCGGCGACGGACACCTGTTGGCACACAGTGACGATGTGATCGTGGAACGCCTCGACACCTGGTTGCCGTCCGTGCTGCAGGTGCCGGCGGTTCTCTGACGACGAGGGCGTCGTCGTTCAGTCCCAGTCTCGACGTGTCGGTGGCAGGTCGGTGGGTTGCCGCAGCGACTTGACCCCGAGCGTCTGGTAGAGCTGCAGGCCGTTGTCGTCGAAACCGTTGATCGAGCCCGACATGTAGAGCAGCCAGGCCCGCGCTCGGCGCTCGCCGACGAGCTGCATCGCCTCGTCCCACTGCTGCTCGAGGTTCGCTACCCAGTGCCGCAATGTCTGCGCGTAGTGCTCGCGCAGGTTCTCGACGTCGCGCACTTCGAACCCGACGCCCTCCATTGCCGAAATCGTGTCGGCGAGATCGACGAGTTCGCCGTCGGGGAACACGTACCGGCCGACGAACGACCGCGACGAGATCCGGGAACCGCCGACCGAGGAAATGGCATGGTTGAGCATCCGACCTCCGTCGCGGAGCAGGCCGTACAGCTCGGTGAAGTAGCGGCGCAAGTTCTTTGCGCCGACGTGCTCGGCCATCCCGATCGACGAGATCGCGTCGAATGGGCCGTCGTGCACCTCCCGATAGTCCTGGAGGCGGATCTCGATCCGCTCGTCGAGGCCCGCCTCGGTGACACGTCGCCGAGCGAGCGCGGCTTGTTCGGTGCTGATCGTGATGCCGACGACATCGACGTCGTGATGGGCGGCCGCGTGGAGTGCCATCGACCCCCAGCCGCATCCCACGTCGAGCAGACGCGGTCGGGGGTGTGTCGAGGCATCCCGGAATGCCACCTCCGCCAGGCCGAGCTTTCGGCTGATCAACTCGTGCTTCGCAGCCTGGGCGTCGGCGAGGCTGATGTCGGCGGCGGTGAATCGTGCGCATGAGTACGTCAGTGCCGGCCCGAGTACCAAACGATAGAAGTCGTTGCCGACGTCGTAGTGGTGGCTGACGGTCTGCCGGTCGCGGCGGGTCGAGTGGCGGATGCCGTGGGGGGCGACCTCCTCGGGCGGGACGGGTGGCGGACCACCGAGCACGCCGACCGATCGGGCGGCGTTGACCACCGCGGGAAGCGCCGACGCGGACACGCCGATCGAGTGCGGCATCGAGCGCTGCAGCGCGCGGAGCGTCGGTGCCAGCGGGCCATCGGTGTCGAGTTCTCCGCAGACGTACGCCCGAGCGAATCCGAGCTCGCCTGGGGCCCAGACGATGCGTCGAAGGGCATCGGGCGAACTGATGCGTAGCGTGCTCGCGGCGTCGTCGCTGCCGAGGACGCTGCGGTCCCAGAATTCGAACCGCAACGGCAGCGGTTCGCCCAGCAGCGCCTTCAGCATCGGCCCCATGGAATCCGCAACGGGCTGCTCGTTGTCTGTCGTCATCTGAGTACTCCCCCGAGCAGACAGTCTGCGTGTGGTGCTGCCATGGGCCAATGATCGCGCAGGACCAACCCCGCAGTGCCCGGTGCGACGTGTGATCCTTCGATCGTGCCCGTCGACGTCAGATGCGCTCGACCGCAGCCCGTGCGATCGTGGTGAGGGCCTCCAGTGGTTCGTCGAGCTCCTGATAGCCGCCGTTGACGGCGACCAGTAGATAGCGATCACCGCCGGCGTCCACGGCCAGGGCGCGATAGCCACGGTCGAAGATCGCGGCCTCGCCGACGCCATCGACGACTTGGGTGTTCGGGCTGTCCAGGCGTGACGCGTAGTCCGCGTACACCGACGCCGGCCCGGCGAGTCGACCCTCACCGTCGTCGCGGGCCACCCAGATGTCGACCCCTGCTGTCTCCCCGAGGTCGAACACGCAGCCGAGCGGTGGCTGGTCGACCACCGCCTCGACGCCGAGCCCCGTGGCGGCCGCCACCTCGTCGGCGGTCACCAGATCACACGGGTTGGTGGCGATCGCCACCACGACACCGTCGTCGCCAGGGCCATCCCCCTCGGTGGTCACCGCGGCGGTACTCGGTGAGGGGTCGGTCGCCGTCGACGTCGCCCCATCGCCACCTTCGCTGCCGCACGCCCCCAGGAGTGCGACGCAGCACAACATGGTCGTCCACCGATTCATCATGGCTCCTTTCGGAGCGACGCGGTTTGGCGTCTCACCTCCACGATACGCAGCAGTCGAGGCAATCAGCCAGCTCCACGATCGCGGTGAGCCGCGGGCACCGCAGGAGTGAGACGACCGCGGCGGACTCAGGCGGAGGTGTCTCGCCGGTAGCGCTCGAAACCGGGTGTCCAGGTGCGCGACGCGCGTCGTGTGTGATCAGATACGCGTCGTAGTCGGGGTGCGCCGCAATCCAGTCGACGGTTGCGCTGGCCAGATCGGTCGTCGGCTGATGCGTTCGCGGATCGATGATGTGGGCACCGCGCTCGTCGGTTGCCGACGTCGCCACGCCCAGTGGGCCGGAGGCCGTCACCAGCGTCGCGAGCTCGAGGGTGCTCTCGGGGTGTCGGATTCTGACGAGCCACGACGTGTCGGCGGTGGGGCGTCCCCGCAGCGCGATGTCGCCGCCTGCGTTGATGCAGAAGTTCACACAGCCCGCCTGCTCGAGCATCGTGGCGGCGCGCTCGATCGACCATCCCTTCACCAGTCGCGACGAATCGAGCGTCGTGCCGTTCGGGGCCGGGACCTCGAACACGTCGGCGGTGTGGATGGCCCAGTTCAGTTGCCGGTTGCCGCGCTTGTTCAGCCGGTGGCGCTTGTTCTCTCTCGAGGACGCTTCGATCGGGGCGGTGGCGTTGTAGCTCGCGAAGTGCGCTGCCGACGTGAATCGCTCGATGTTGCCGACGTGGCCGATGATCATCGCAGCGACCACGACACGGACACCGCGGACGTCGGTGAGCGTGGTCCCTGATGCGGTGACTGCAGCCCGCAGCCGTTTACGCGACGCCTTCACCTGCTGGTCGTATCGGTCGATGTCGGCAACGAACTCGCGACCGACCGCGACTCGATGCTCGGTCACTGCGTCGGCGATCACGGCCCGGCCAAGGAGCTCGTTTGCCCTGGTCACAGTCATTTCCTTGGCCATGCCACCCGGGTGGAGTTCCATCAACAACACGTGCAGCACAGGCCGCTCTGCTGCGGAGCCGGCCGAGGTCGCGGTGGCGTTTCACGAGCAGCTTCAGCACCTGGGCGTGGTCGTCGACGCTCACGCGGCTCAACGCGTCATTGTGGGTCGATACCGACGGTGATGGTCATTGGGAATGCTCCTTGTCTCGGTGATGGGAAACCGAGGTGGGCACTCCTGATTTGTGTTCGTTGAGCTCGCGCCTCTTTCGAGCCACGCCTCGATCAGAACACCATCCGACGGACAATTCGTACTGAGGTCAACCCGAAAGCGGCAGGCCCTGGTGAGAGCCCGCCGACCGGCGCTCCGAACGCTACGACAACCGCCGCAACGCCCTTCCATCTTCAATCGGGCCCTTATGCCGGTGATCGGTCCGGCTCGCTCGGACAGGTGTCTCCGATCACCGCCATAAGCGCAGGTCATGCATGTGATCGACGCGAGCGAGGTCGTAGCAGGCGTGTGTGTCGATCACATCCATATGAATCCAAGCGTGACGCCGCAGTATCTCGTCATATCTGCCCGGTGTTCGGAACCAGATGTTCCTGAACCAATTCGAATTTCACTCGAGGGTGGGTACAGGCTTGGCGGGGCGGCCGTTCGTAGGGCGACCGATCTCCGGTCTCTGGTGTGGTCAGGCGGTGGGGGCTTCGAGGCCGCCTTCGGTGGCGCCTTGCACGATGTCGCCGAGTCCGCCGGGCAGTGACTCGGCGACGCCGTCGACGCCGAGCGCTTCGGTGGCTTGTCCGAGATCGACGCCGAAGTTCTCAGCGAGTGCGCTGCCTTCGCCGAGGAACCCTTCGACGTGTTCGCTGAGTCCGGTCGACTCGAGGACTCCTTGGAGCCCGTCGCCGCCGAGCAGACCTTTGATCGCATCAAATATGCTCATTGTGACATGTCCTTTCGGTTGTGCTGTGAGGTGGAATTGTGGAGACGAGCGGATGTTCGACTCCGGTCGTTGACGCTCGGTCGCGCCCCGCTCGTGGGCGTCAGGCTGCTTGGAGGAGCGGTGGTGTTGCCAGCCTCGGTAGCCGGTGACGGCAAAGGTCATCAGCACGAGCGGAGCAGCGATGAGCGCTGCTGGTGCCACCACGTTGGCGGCCGTGCTGTTGCTTTCGTCGAGGATCAGGTAGGTGACGTAGACGGCGTAGAAGGCGCACAGGACGATCCCTTCCCATCGTTTGATCTGGAACCCGTTCCAGAAGATCGGCAGCAACACGATCGAGGCGGCGATCATCACGGGGAAGTCGAGCTGCAGCGACGCGTCACCGACGCTCACACCATTGGGTGACACGATGCCGGTGAGGCCGAGCACGCACATCAGGTTGAACAAGCACGAGCCGACAACGTTGCCGACGGCAATGTCGCGTTGGCCCCGCAGTGCCGCCATGATCGACGTCGCAAGCTCAGGCAGCGACGTGCCGATCGCCACGACGGTGAGACCGATGACGAGATCACTCACGCCGAGCGATGCAGCGATGTCGGTGGCTGAGTTGACGAGCAACTGTGACCCGATCACCAACACGACCAGGCCGCTGATGACCAGAGCGATCTGGGCCAGGACTGGTCGTTCGGCCACCGAGCCTTCGACGGTGTCGATTGCTGCTTCGTATTCGAGGGCGATGTCTGCGGTCTCTCGCCGCGACGCTCGAATGAGCCACCACGTGTAGGTGATGACCCCTGCGAACAAGATGACACCGTCGATGCGTCCAATGCGGTTGTCGAGCGACATCAACAACGCAACGATTGAGACGCCGATCAACAGTGGAACATCGATGCGCACGATGCGTTGTGACACCGCCAATCCACCGACCACCGCTGAGGCACCAAGGATCAGCAGGATGTTGACGATGTTGCTCCCGGCCACGTTGCCGAACGCAACATCGGCGTTGCCAGAGAATCCTGCACCGACGCTCACCGCCAACTCGGGGGCGCTCGTGCCGAACGCCACGACCGTCAAGCCGATCACCACTGGCTGCACGCCGAGCTTGGTGGCGATCGCGGCGGCGCCCTTCACGAGGAGTTCGGCACCGGCCACCAGGCACCCGACACCGATCACCAACCCGAGAACCACCCACACGCTCACCGCAATGACCCCGACCGTCGGTTGGCGACGTCGACGGCGTCAGCCGTCGAAGCCTCGGATTCGAGCCCACCCAGCGGCAGGCGAAACAGTGAGAAGGGAGCAACGGCCATGGGGCCCTTTCAGCGCACGAACAATCGGTCGCTGAAGGTCTCTCCGCCCGGTGTCGAGCTGGCCCCGCCGGCTCAGATTTCGAGCGAGATGACGACGGACCTCGTGGGATACTCCCCTTCAGTTGCCAGCGATGCTACGACTCGCGCTGGCCTTCGCAACCGCTGAACCAAGGATTTTCCACGACGGCAGCAACACCAGTCGTTGGCACGCCCACTGACCCGGTGCGCAACGAGAACTCACCTTCGATCTCGATCTCGGCGAACCGAATCCTCATCCGGCCTCGGTATCGTCACGTTCACTGAAGGGGAGTATCCCTCGAGGCCAATCGTCAAGACGCTCACCAGGTGAGCCGGTGTGGCCAGCCCAGAGACACCGGGCGGAGAGACTTTCAGCAACGTCGTGATGTCGTGTGCTGAAAGGAACCCCCATGGTGAAGACGATCTCAGAGACGTCGTGACGATGGTCGTGAACCCGCTCTGCTGGCGGCAGCGTTGGATGACCGGATCACGATCCACGACCGCTCCGACAACCGGTTGCCGTTCTCCGCGGCATCATGGCAACAAGCCTGCTGGCAACCGGCGTCCCCACCGAAGACGCCTACCGGTTGGCGTCGATCATCCAACAACGCCTCCTGGCGGCTCGCCAGAATGACTTCACCGCCGAAGAGCTCGTGGCAGCCGTGCACTCGATCCTTGCCAGCGAGGCCGACGAGCCGGCCCTCGCGACCGTTGGACATCGTGGCGGCGGGCGAAACGATCGGGTCGGCCTGTGGTGATCGTGCTGTGCGGAGCGCCCGGCACCGGCAAGAGCACCCTGGCGACACGGATTGCTGTCCGTCTCGACATCACCCGGGTGGTCACGAGCGACGCAATCCGAGATGTCCTGCGCACGGTGGTCCCGAAGCGGTCCTTGCCGGAGCTGCATCGTTCGACCTTCGAACTGGTCGTGCCCGACTCGCCGGAGCCGTTCTCGGGTTTCGATCGCCAATGCAACGCAGTTGGCTCCGCCGCTGTCGCCATCGCCGATCGGCTCGCTGACGAACACCGTTCGTTGATCCTCGAAGGAGTGCACATGCTTCCCGGAGCAACCGCGCTCGTCGCTGGCAGATCACCCAGCCGACCCCATCGTCGTCGAGCGGCTCATCCTGCAAGACGATGCCGATCGCCACGCCGACCTCCTCCGCAAGCGCCAGGTGACCGAACCACTGCGACACGGCAGTCGGCACCTCGACGGGTTCGAACGAATCCGCTCGATTCAAGATCACCTGATCGACGTCGCGAACCGATCCGAGGTCGAAGTCGTCGACAGCGGCGACGCCGGGCAACCTCACCCAGAACATCGTCGAAGAGATCGTTCGACGACTCGATCACCCATGAGCGACCAGCCAATCATCGCGCTCGACGTTCACGGGGTGGTGTTCAACAACCCCCTGCCCGGTTCATCGATGAAATCGGCGAAGTCCACCGGTGTCGGAATCCCCGCCATCCGCCACCGATGGCGCACCGAACTCAGAGTCGGATTCTGGGAGGGGCGACTCAGCGACGACGAGATGTGGGCGCGCCTCGCACCCGGATGCGACGCGACACAACTGCGCCGAGACCTCGAGACAGCGGTACACCCTCGGCCCGTTCGGTGCGTTCGTCGAGCTCCACACCGGTCCGATCTGGCTGCTGTCGAATCACCGCACCGACTGGCTGATGGCCCGACTCGACCGGTTCGGATTGACCGATCGATTCGAACGCATCTACGTCTCCGACGCAATCGGTGCGGCCAAGCCATCCGACCACGCGTTCGCGTGCTCGCCGGCCGAGCCGGACTCCACTACTACGACGACTCCAACCGCAATGTCACCGCCGCCCGCAAGCTGGGAATCACCGCCTCGGTCGTCACCGAGTCCAACACCCCGGTGCCCGTCAGCCGCCATGGATGACCTCAACAGCATCCTCCGACTCGGCATTGCACGCTGTGTCGCTCGCTGCCCAAGTACCTGCTGCGGCCCATCAGCTGACACCGATCTGCAGGTCATTCCAAGACGCAACGTCAGACCCCCGAGCACCACATATCGCCGCCCGATAATCACTGTGAGACACCACCAGCTCAGTGCCACAGTCCGGCCCATATCGGTGATCGACTTGGCTCGCAGTGATCGGGTGCTTCCGATCACCGCCACAAGGGCAGATCATGCAGGTGATCGACGCGGGTGTGGTCAACACGACGCGCGTGTCGATCACCTCCATATCAATCCAAGCCGAGCACCCGATATTCGCATCGGGGAAGGGCGACTCACCACGGATGGTGGTCGCGTGAGGAGCTACGTGTTGGACGGGTTGATGCGCTGCATCACGCCGGCACTGCAGCGCTCGTCACGGCGGATGCGCTGAGCGAAGTGTGGGTCCTGGACTCTCATGGCCATCTACCTGGTGTTTCTTGGAGCCCAGAGCGAGAATCGAACTCGCGACCTACGCATTACGAATGCGTTCGAAGACGTCCAGCCAGGATCGCTGCGTCCGCTGGATGCCGTCTGATCAGGGCTTTTGTGCGGACCCGTGTTGTTGGGTGTTGATCAGTGCCGTCCCATATATGGGACAAAATATGGGACAAACGTGTGTTCGAGTGTTCTGATCGGGACAAGGGTGGTCGCCTGTCAGTGTCGATGACCGCTTGAAACGTTGCCGGCGGCGTTGGAGCGATTTCCACCAGCCATCGCGACAATCATCACAATACGCGAGACTTTTGGTATGTTTGTGATGTTTCTATGCGGAGTTTCCAACGACCCGACACCCTCGACCCGGTCCCAGGCGCAATCGTTGCGACCCTTCGCACGATCGATCTGGCAGCCGGTGCCGAAGCACGGTATGCCGATCAACTACCCCAGCTCCTCGACGCATTGCGTGAACAGGCCCGCATCGAGTCGATCACCGCGTCATCCGCAATCGAGGGGGTCATCGTCGCCGAGCGACGCGTCGCCGGGCTCGTCTCGGCAAACCCCTCACGGTTCAAGAACCGGTCCGAAGCCGAGTTCGCCGGGTACACCGCTGCGCAGGACTACCTCCAAAATGACGACCCGGGTCCACTCAGTGTCGGGCTGATATTGCATCTGCATCGGCTGCTGTTCAGTTTCGTCGACGGTGGTGGCGGCCGATTCAAACTCGACGACAATCTCGTCGTCGAGCGCAACACCGACGGAACGAAAACGGTTCGGTTCGAGCCGGTCCCCGCAGCGCAGACGGAGAACTACATCGTCGAGCTCGTCGACCGCACCAACACCGCCCTCGAGGAAGGTCGAATACATCCGCTGCTCGTCGTCGCCGCGTTCGCTCTTGACGTGTTGTGTATCCACCCGTTCGCGGACGGCAATGGACGCGTCACCCGACTGTTGACTGCGCATCTCATGCAACGAGTCGGGTACGGCGTAGGCCGGTATGTGTCAGTCGAACAGCTCATCTTCGACACGAAGGACGACTACTACGTCACCTTGGCTGCATCCACGACCGGCTGGTTCGATGACGGCACCCACGACGTCTGGCCGTGGGCCGGCTACTTCTTGGACCGGATCGCTCAGGCGTACGAACGATTCGCAGCTCGCGTCGCAGCGGGCACGTCGGCAGGTACGAAACAGGACCGGATCCGCGACTACGTGCTGTTGCATGCACCAGCCCAGTTCGCGATCGCCGACATCCGTCGTGCGGTGCCCGGAGTGTCGGACAACACGATCCGGTTGGTGCTCACCGAACTGAAGGCGGCCGGCAGCGTCATCGTCGACGGGACCGGACGCAATGCGACGTGGTCACGGACCTGACCCCGGCCGTTCCTTCGGCTGAGTGAACGTTACCGGTCCGACCACGAGGGTCCCGACGACGCCTGGGTGACAGCAATGGTTCCCTATCGGATCCGTCGGTGATGCCTCAGGCGCAACGCTGTGAATCCGGAACCATGAGACCGTCAGCAGGCACGACGAGTTCGTTTTGCCTCGGCGCGGGCCACGCCGGCGTCGAGGGGGTGGACCCCTCTGGCGTGAGAGCCGCCTGGACCAGCGATGCGAGCTCTTCGAGGTCTGCGGCCCTCACGGGTGTCGCAGCGACACAACGATCGCCGTCCCAATGAGAGAACACGACCAGACCTGACGACGCGTGCCAGGTGACCCTCAGGAACTCGTCCGAGCCCAGTGCCTGCGGCACGAACACCCGATGCCGTTCGCTCTCACCCCATGAGCCCATGGGCCAACACTTGTCGTTGGCGGCGGGCGAGTCAATGCTCCTGACGAGCAGACAGCCGGGTGTGTTGACGCGGCATCTCGAAATGATCGTGTCTGATGTGCCACGGTTCGGGGTGTTCAGGCGTCGTAGAGGATGTGATGGCAGAAACCGGAGCCGACCGCGTTGCGGTGGAGCGAGCCGAACGCGACGACCTTGCCGCGCTCTACGAACGGGAGTGGTCGCGTCTGGTGAAGGTGGCGCTGGTGCTCACCGATTCGTTGGCGATCGCCGAGGAGGTTGTCCAGGACGCGTTCGTCAAGTTGCAGTCGACGAACGCGTCGGTGAGGAATCCGGGCGGCTACCTGCGTATGACGGTCGTGAACGGATGCCGCGACGTTCAGCGCCACCGTGCGGTGGTGCGTCGTACACCACTCCCGCGATCGGAGCCTGCCGTCGCCGAGTACGACGAACTCTTCGACGCGCTCGCCACCTTGTCATGGCGACAACAAGCTGCGCTGGTGTTGCGCTTCCACCTCGACTTGAGCGAGGCCGACATCGCCGAGGCCATCGGGTGCCGACCGGCATCGGTGCGCTCGATCATCTCTCGTGCCCTCGCCGCACTCCGAAAGGAACTGGATTCATGATCACGCTCGAAGAACGACTTCGCGACCACTACGCCGACCGCACCGCCGCGGTTCCGGATCGTGGGCCAGGTCTCGACGTGCCGCGGTCACTTTCGTCCTTCGAGGTCGACAACGACCTCCGAGCATCGCGGTGGCGCATGGGGATCATCGGCTCGGCCGCAGCGGCGATGATCGTCGGGCTCGTACTCGTTGCGGGCTTTCGCTCCGGCGACGACGAACCGGCACCTGCGGCGGGTCCAACCGATGTGAGTTCTGATCAGGGTTCACTCGCCCCAGTCGTCACGCTCGCCGACACCGGCGATCTCACCGACGTCCCGGTCACCGTGCTCGCCGAGACACCCACCGAGTGGTACCGGCTGTCACCCGACCTCGACGTCGCCTGGCATCAGGACCAGATGAACGCAGCGGAGCCGATGGTGTGCTGGCGAACTCCGGTCGGGTCCGACTGCCAGGTCGACAACACTCGCCCCGGTGAGAGCGTGTTCGTGGTGCCGACAGGTGGTGGGCAGACACTCGTGGTCATGATCGCGAGCGACACCCGCCGGGAGGTCCTCGATGTCGTCCTCGACGACGGGGCGGTGCTCGTGTCGCCCATCGAATGGAATGACACGATCAACTGGGGTGTCGCCCGCTACGCGATTCCCGAAGGTGCCGTCATCGACAGGGTCGGAGAACCAGCCTCGATCCCGAGCGACACGATCGCCGACGCTGCACCGGCCGACGTCGAGTCGAGCACCAGCCTGCTCGGCCCCACCGATGCCTGCATGGTGACCAACGGGTGCGAGTACATCGTGAGCCCCGGCGACTACCCCGTGATGATCGCCGAACGGTTCTGCGTGACGATCACCGAACTCGCCGAGGCCAACGGGTGGAGTGACATCTCGGAGTTCCCGTTCCCCGATGTACCGATCTCCATCCCGTCGAGCGACGGTCGAACCACGTGCCCCGATCCCACGGGCTGAACGCATCGGCAACCGCCGACAGTTCGATGGAAACACAGCAGATGGCAGCCCGGCGGCTGGCCCGTGCGCAACAAATCTGGCGGTGGGTCGGCGCCGGCGGGGTCATAGTGGTGTGATCATCGGCGAGCCGAACCTCCTCAGGGCGTCTCCGACCCCGGTCGACGGGCTGTCTGCCAACACACGCTCGGTCAGCCGCGACCTCGAACGACCCATCGTGACGGAAACCGTCGAAGAGTTGTATGTGCGGTTGGCGCCCGAGTTGATCCGATTCGCGACGTCGCTGGTCGGGCCCTCACAAGCAGAGGATCTCCTCGGATCCACCGTCGCCAAAGCGATCGCCTCGACGAGGTGGGATCGCATCGACAACAAGCGCGCCTACATGTACAGGATGCTCGTCAACGAGGCACACAAGTCTCGACGCGGCTCTCGACGCCGGTCCGACCGAGAGCTTCGAGTCGTCCACCGCGATGCCGTCGAGATGGAACGCGGACTCGACCCCGACGTGCTCGCCGCGCTGAAGCGACTGAGCGTTCGCCAACGAGCCGTCATCCACCTCACCTACTGGGCCGACCTCACACCCCAACAGGTCGCCGACACGATCGGTACCTCACTTCGAACCGTGGAACGCGAGCTGACCAACGCCCGCACGCGACTGGAGACGATGCTCTCATGACCCACACCATCGACCTCGACGACAAGATCCGAGACCTCCTCGATCAACTCGGCCAAGCGACACCAGCCCCACCGGCGTTCGCCGAGCTTCATCACTACGGACGACCGTCGACCTCGCGGCTGGTTCCGCTCATCGGGGCAGCGGCAGTCGCCGTGATCGGTGTCGGCGGACTTGTCGCTGTAGCGGCGCGAAACGACGCGCCCGCCGGCGAGTCAGGCTCGCCGACAGCTGAAGCGTCGGACGCGGAGTCGCAGGCATCAGCGGCTCAGGCGCAAGCGGCAGATTCTGCGGCAGCGTTGGAGGCGGTCACTGGACCGCTGCTGTCGACCCCACTGGGCATGATGTCGACGCCGCTGGTGGTGATCGACCAGCCGGGCTGGAATCTGACGGGAGCGTTCGGCCAGGTCGGCCCGACACTCACCGGCGGCTTCGAGGGATCGACGGTGCTCGTCGGAGACGGACCCCGATACGACGCGCCACTGTTTGTTGCGACCGTTGTCGAGACCGCTGAGTCGGGCGATACCACTCAGGTCACGGTCCCATCCGCGAGCAGCCTGCTCGAGATGGGCGAGCCGATCGAGGTCGCCGGCACCACCGGGTCGGTCCTCGTCACCCAGACCGACGAAGACAGTGGACTGGACGGCCCGATTGTGGTGCTGTTCTGGCCGCTCGATGACAATCACGTGGCGCGCGTCAACGCCGTGCGACTCAGCGTTGCGGACGTGGTCGCCATGGCAGACCAACTCGCACTGGTCGACGGTTCACTCACCATGACGACACCGGACGGCTACCAGGAACTCGACACGCCCGTCGGTGGCGACCGCCGGCACATCAGCTACCAGTTCTCCAACGGCGACACCGAGTTCGAACTGAACGGCGAGAACCGCGGGGCGGCCAGCCTGCTCGGCCGGATCGCCGGCGAGGTCCGAACAACCCGAGTCGTCGATGACACCGAGGTCGCCTACCGCCCGCTGCCCGATCTGCCGGGCGAGTACTGGGTCGACTGGCAGGCTGGCGACTGGTCGTTCTACGTCATCGCGAGTGGCTTCGCCGACGAGGACGGCTTCCTCGATGCGCTCTCGTCGCTCACGCTCGCCGACCCGGCGACATTCGAGGCGACGGGAGGCGACATCGACCTCGTCATGCCGGGCCAGCATCCTGAACTCGCCAACCAGGTCCTGTCCCTCGTTGACCTCTCCGACGCTGCGCGGCTCGATGCCGCAACGACAGAGCTGGCGATGTCACTGGACAGCTATGCCTTCGAACTCTTCCAAGGTGCCACCTGTGTCGTGTTCGCCGACTGGTCGATCGCCGTCAATGAAGGAGACGAACGCTCCCAGGCCGAACTCACAGCGTCCTTGGCGGCGACCGTGGCAGCGGCAACCGGGACCGGCTTCGAACGCGCAGCCACCTCGCTCGCGGCACCGCTCCTAGCGACCATGAACGGAGACCAACCGACTACCGAGTACACGACGGAGTGCCCGGGTTGGGCCCGGTAACCACTGTCCTCCGGTTTGTGCAGCCAGAACCAGGCTGCATCGTCGACTGACGAGGAGAGCGCCAACCGGTCAGCGAGGTGCTCATGGTCGTCGGCTCAGAGTTCGATTCCGAGTTCGATCGAGCGGTCGGGTCGCCTCGACTGGGGTCCTGGTAGGTCGACGCCTGCCTCTTGCGCCCATTGCCGTGTTGCCTCGGCGAGTTGGTTGGTGCCGTTGATGGTTCGGTCGTCTTCGAGCACGGCGATGACATGGCGAAGTTGCCCCACCGGCACGCTGTGTCCGTTGGCCCAGTACCTCCATCGGTCGAGGGAGTCGCAGACTCGTTCGGCTCGGTCGGCGTGTGCGTCGAGGTTGGTCCAGTCGTCGAGCATGTCGCGAGTCGATTGGATGCGGTCGTGGTAGTCGACGATGTCACGCAGCTCACTGAGCGGCCGTTTCGTGGGCTCGGCAGCTTGCTCGCATCTGGCGAGGCGTTCCTCGGCGACGGCGAGCACATCGTTCGCAGCCTCGACGCCGCAGCGAGCTGATCGTCGTCCGAGCTTCCCCGCGTTGCGGAGGTCGCGTTCGGCGTTCCACAGGTTCGATCGGGCTTCGGTGACGACGTCGTTGGCGTCGGCGACCTGCTGGCGGAAGGGGGCGTGCGCTGCTTCGGCTGCGGGCAGGTCACGACAGGCGTCGAGGTAGCGGCGTTGGTTCGCAGCTCGTTGTTCGTCGCGTTCGACCACGGCGAGGCGTGCTGTGTGGGCGAGGTTGTCGGCGTCGGCGCGAAGGTCGTGGAACCAGTCCGGGATCTGCACTCTCGGCCGGGGGCTGGATCGCGGGACGGCGGCGGCGAGCGTTCGTCGCTGCACGGTGGCGGGGATGTCGGCTCGGTCCACGGCGATGGCTGCTTCGAGGACACTGATGGCTTGGGCGAGGTTGTCGGTGTCGGCGACGAGTGCGTCGTTGTGGTTGCGTCCCCGGGTCATTCCTACATAGAGCCCGCGGCCGGTGGTCGCTGTCGTGGCGAGGGTGATGGCGCGGTCGGCGGTGTCGCCTTGGGCGCCGTGTTCGGTGCTGGCGTATGCGAGTTGCACGTGGTCGCGGATGTAGTCGGCGGGCAGCGTGATGGTGCCGTGTCCGCCGATGCGAGACACGGTGATGTCGCCGGTGTCGGAGGTGTTGGTGATGGTCCAACGTTCACGGTTTCGCACGGGCTCGCCGACCGTCGTGCGGAGTTGCCGGTCGTTGCGTCGCGTGACGACGATGTCGCCGACCATCGCCCAGTCTCCGTCGATACGGGTAGCAGTGGTCGGTTCGAGTTCGCCGTTGTCGAGACGGTGTTGTTGGATTCGGGTGTTGATCGCGGCGACGTGTTCGTTGCGGGTCGTCACGATCGACAACGACTCACCTGCGTCGCGACACCGCGTCCAGGTCTCCGCGATCGTGTCGAGATGATCGTCGAGGGTGCCGGCACGGATTCGGCCGTGGGCGGCGTACGTGTCGATCGCGGTGGGGTCACCGGCGCGGAGGCGCAGCGTGGTCGCTGCTTCCCAGCGGTGAGTGAAGCGGTGGAGTTGCTCGAGTTCGACCGTACGGGTGGTGTCGCAGAGTTCGGTGAACATCCCGCCACGCCCGACCGCCTGCAGCTGGAACGGGTCACCGACCAGCGCCAGGCGCCACTGTCGCTTCTCGGTGTGCACCACGAGGCGGAAGAGGTCCGAGGTGTTCAACATGGCGGCCTCGTCGACAAGGATCGTCGCTCCCGCAGCTGGGATCGGCCACGGCCGAGTCGTGTCCGGGTGGTCGAGTTCGAAGAGCAGCTTGGCGACCGTGTCACACTCCGCCCCGGTCTCCTGCTTCAACACCGCCGCAGCTCGCGCCGTCGGCGCCAACCCGACCACGACACGTCGCTGATCGTGAAGGTCGGCGACGGCGGCTTCGAGCATCGTCGGTCTTGCCGGCGCCCGCCGGCCCGACGACCACGACGAGGCGGTCGTGGCCGGCGACGGCGCTCGCAGCGGCTCGCTGAGCGTCATCGAGTCGACCCACCACGATCGTCGCCGACGGTGACACCTCGGGTGCTTGGGCATCGAGAGCGAAGGTGATGATGTGCTCCTCCTGGGCGAGGACATGGGCAGAGGTGGATTGCTTGGCGATCGGTTCGATCCACACCGAGCGCCCATCGCTGCGCCGGTGCGCTGTGGTGTCGGTCGGGTCGAGATCGACACACTCGGCGAGCACGGTGTCGACCGCAGCATCCAGAGCTGTCGCCCATGTCGTGGCGTCGTGTCCCGGATGTGGAGACACGATGTCACAGAGCTGGCGCAGGACATCCATGCGGTTCCATGCCGACTGCCGGGCGGCCAATGCTTCGACGACCTCGCCCGCGGCGACCGGCGACGGCTTCAGTGGGTGTTGGTGGGCGTAGGCGACCGCGGACTCGACAACGGTGGCGGGGTCGACACCGAGCGAGCGGGCCTCGGCTTGCCACCGTGTCCGCAGATCTGTGACGCCGAGGCCGGTCTTGCGGTTGCGGGTGTCGACAGCGGCTTCGCGTTCCATCGCCGCGTACTCGAACGTCGTCGGATCACGACCCTCACGGGTGCGGAAGTCGGCGAGCTTGTCGCCCATCTCGACTCCGATCTGGTCCGCTCGTTTCGAGAACTGCTCCAACAGACCGTCGCCGAGTCCGGCGATTTCGGCCTGGCCGTTCACGATCGGCTGGAACACCATTCCGAACCGTGCGGTGACCTCGGCTCGAAGCACGGATTGGTAGAGGTAGCCGAAGGCTTGCTGATACTTCTTCAACGTCAACGCATCCAGCGCCAACCAACGCCCGTCTGCGGTCTGGACCTTCGCGGAGATCACCACATGGGTGTGGAGCTGCGGGTCATCGGCACGGCTCGTCGATTGGCGGAACACTGCCATCGACAGCCCACCGGTCTCGGGATGCAAACGTGCGCCGTTGGAGCGGACACGCGTCGTTGACGCGTACTTCTCGATCATCGCCACCGTCGCAGCAACTGCGACGTCATGGCACTCGGCGAAACGTTCGTCACCGGTGAGGCCCCACAGCACCGACAGCGACTTTGGTGCCGACAACGTGGCGTCGTAGCCGGCGACCGCTCGGATCGTGTTGCCGTGCTTGTCGACACGATCGACAAGCTCCCGACCGAGCTGCATGCCGGTGGCCGGGTGGTAGCCCGAGAGGAGTGCTTCGAGGGCTTCGGTCGTCACCTCGCCCGACAAGCCGAGTCCCGGGGCTTGGGACCCGGCCCACACGCCCGGCAACTCACCGTCAGCTTTCGTGAGGTAACCGGTGTAGTAGGCCGCTGACGCTCCCGCCCCCGACGCGAACAGCGTCGTCACACGGATCACGACCACTCCCACCTACGCGTGGGCACCTGTCTGGAAATTGAAGAACGAGCGAAGCGAGCGACGGACACGGGAACGGGCCTCAGACCTCGGGAAGGAGGGAGAGCTGGCCGGACGAGCGGCGGGCGGACGGAGACGGACGAGCAGCAGAGGACGAACGAGGAGCAGACGGAGGAGCAGCGCGGGAGGGGCGAGGAGCCGGCGAGAGGGCGGAGCGCTGCGACGGGCCGGCGGGCGAGAGGCAGAGACGGCGGGGACGACGAGGC
>CAVPJT010000028.1:0-41917 GCA_963705485.1 Ilumatobacteraceae bacterium | reverse complement strand
TGCAAAGCCGTGTACATGAGTTCGATTCTCATCGTCGCCTCCAACCCCTGAGCTGGGCAGCGCCGAGGGTCTTGTCGCGGGTCGAGCGCTCTCGGGTGATGTCGCGGTCCGGCGCGGTTCGCGAGTGATCACGATCACCGTGGCGAACAGGCCGAGCGTGGCAAGACCGACCAGTATCGGAACGAGTGCGTTGCCGTCGCCGTTCGATGAGGTCGTGGTCGCCGACTCCGCGGTCGTGTCGGGGAGTGCGCTCGGCGTCGACTCCGTCGGGATCGTCGTGGTCGGGAGGCTCCGCTGTTTGAGCCGTCGGCCATGGCGTCGAACGCCGGCTTGGCGACGTCGTCGGCATCGAACCGACAGGGCGCCCGCCGAAGGCGCCGCCGGACTCGGCTGGTATCGGCGAGAACCGATCGCTGATGCCCCAGGTGACGAAGGTGTCGCAGTTCGGGGCGTCAACACAAGCCGCCAGCGCCTGCGCGTACTCGTCGGCCTGGAAGTCGAGACTCTCGGCGTTGGTGATCTCCGTGACGGGCAGCGGTACGTCGAACTCGGTCACCGCCCACTCCAGACCCAGCTCGCCGACCCAGTCGCTGAATTCCGCGAAGTCGGCAGGATCGGGAGAGAAGAGGTGCGACTGGAAACCGATGCCGTCGATCGGGGCACCGTCGGCGACCAGCGCGGCGATGCGGTCGCGGACCGCCACGCACTTCGGCACGGCGTCACAGGTCGTGCGTTCGGCGTTCGCGCCCGGAACGATCGGCACGCCTGACGCAACGGCGTCCTGGGTGACCGCGAAGTCGTCGTAGAAGTCGTCGTAGAACAACTGGGCGTCGGGATCGGCGGCGCGGGCTGCTTCGAAGGCGATCCGGAGATAGTCGTCGCCGATCACCTGTTGCCAGATCGTTTGGACGAGGCTGCCGTCGGGGAAGCACGGCATCGCCGACGACGTCCCACTGCGTGACCACGCCCGGGTTGGGGTCGCGGAAGTGCCCGACGACCGTGGTCACGTGATCGCTCAGCACCTTGCCGAGGGTGTCCGCCGTCCAGCTGCCACCGCTCACCCAGCCGGGGAGCGGCGCCACCGATCAGCTCGTGGCCGCGGACGGTCATGTCGTTCTCGACGGCGAAGTCGACGATGGCCTCGGCGCTGCTGAAGTCGAAGACTCCCGGTTCGGGTTGCACGACGGCCATGGACAGGTCGCCACGGGTCGACAGCAGGTTCACGTGGTCGGCCAGGAGTTGCCGGTAGGGGCCGTCGTCGAGCGCTTCGTTGTCGACGGCGGCGCCGAACGCGACTCCAGCGGCGTCGGCCAGGGGCCTGAGTGAGACGGACTGGGCCACGGAGACCGTTGGAGCGACCGACCCGCCGACGAAGCAGATCGCGGCGAGCAGGCCCGGAACGCCGTCGGCGAGACGAGGCGAGGTGGGAGCGGGGCGGAGGATCATCTGGGCCGGAACGACGGTAGTTGCCTCGCCTCGCGCTCCGGGGTGCACCGTTAACTGGCCGGGTGCGATCCGGCAGGTGGGTCCGGGTAGCCTGCACGGCAGGATCACGCACCGTATGGCAACGAGCACCCCTTCAGCGACCGTCGTCGTTCCCGGCACTCACGTGATGACCGCTCTGGTCGGTCCGCGTGATCAGCATCTGCGTCAGATCGAGCAACGATTTCCTTCCGCTCGCATCAGCGTTCGCGGCAACGAGGTGCGCATCACGGGCGAGGAGGCAGCCGACGTCGTCGTGGTGTCGAACCTCTTCGAGGAGCTCTCGACGCTGCTCCAGGCCGGCCAGCAGCTCGACACCGTCACGCTCGATCGGGTGATGACGATGGTCGGTGCCAGCGAGCGACCGAGTGAGATCCTCGGTCACCAGGTGCTGCGCGGAGCCAAGGGTCGCCAGGTCAAGCCGAAGACCGCTGGGCAGAAGCGCTACATCGACACGATCGCCGAGAATGTCATCACCTTCGGGTTGGGGCCTGCCGGCACCGGCAAGTCATGGCTCGCCGTGGCGATGGCGGTGCGTGCGCTGCAGGCCAAGGAGGTCCAGCGGATCATCCTGACCCGCCCGGCGGTGGAGGCGGGCGAGCGGCTCGGATTCCTGCCCGGCGACCTGATGGCGAAGATCGATCCCTACCTCCGCCCGCTCTACGACGCCCTCTACGACATGCTCGACCCCGACGCGGTGCAGCGCTTGCTCGAACGCCAAGTGGTCGAGGTCGCACCGCTCGCCTTCATGCGGGGACGCACGCTCAACAACAGTTTCATCATCCTCGACGAGGCCCAGAACGCCACGCCCGAGCAGATGAAGATGTTCCTGACCCGTATCGGATTCGGCTCACGTGTGGTCGTCACCGGTGACACCACCCAGGTCGACGTCCCCACGGGAAAGAGCGGTCTGGCCGGTTTGGAGAAGACGCTCACCGGCATCGACGGGCTCGCCTTCGTGCGGTTGTCGGGCTCTGACGTCGTGCGCCACAAGATCGTTGCCGACATCGTGGCCGCCGTACGAGCACCAGGATGCTCGGCCGGACGAGGGCTGAGCGGCCGGACGATGGGCTGCAGTTGACGGACGACGGCTCGTGACGGCGGTACCGGCCACGGTGGTGGTGGCCGACGAACGCAGCGTCGACGACTCGCCCTCGGTCGTCGATCGACGTCGATCGCTGGCACGCTCTGGCACTCGACGTGCTCGTCGACGGTCGACGTCGACGGCGAGCTGACGCTGACGTTCGTCGACCGCGCCGACATCGCCGAACTCAACGCCGAGCACATGGGCAAGCAGGGCCCGACCGACGTGTTGTCGTTCCCGATGGACGACGAGCCGATCGAGGGTGTTCCGACCCTGCTCGGCGACATCGTGATCAGCCCGTCGGTCGCCGCCGAGCAGTGTGCCGAACACGCCGGAACGATCGACGACGAACTTGCCCTGCTCGTCGTGCACGGCATCCTGCACGTGCTGGGTCACGACCACCGTGAGCCCGCCGAAACGACGGTGATGCGGGCCGAGAACTCGACCTCCTCGAACGATTCCACTGGCACGGTCCGGCGCCGTCCGACTTCCGCCAGGCGCACGACTGAGACGCCACGCAGCATCGTGCGGCAGGGCTAGGTTGCGAAGGTGACCTGGCCGACCGGCCCACCTCCGATGCCGCCCCCCGGCTGGTACGACGACGCGGAACACCCGTGGACGTGGCGGTACTGGGATGGGGCGCTGGACCGATCATCGGGCCCCGATGTGGGTGCCGCCCGTTCGTGACCCCAGGTCGCTCTCTGCGTGGTTCGATCGTTCCGTTGCCGCCGTCAAAGTCGCCGTGCGACGCGTCGGGGTGGTGCTGGCATCGATGTGGCTCGTGCTCGGCCTGCTCGGCTCGTGGTTCGTCGTGGCGGTGGTCGACAGCACCCGCGGCCGAGAGCTCCGCCGCTTGCTCGAGGTCGACCGGACCACGTTCGGTCCCACCGGCTCGACGGTGACGGCCGAGTTGACGACCGAGGAAGCCGAGCGGGCCTGGGAGCTGTTGCAGGAGCTGTTCTGGTCGGCGTTGCCGTGGTTGATCGTGCTCGGGATCGCCGTCATCGCGGCATCGGCGTGGTCGGTCGCGCTGGTCGCCAGAGCGGTGCAGCGACACATCGTCGATCCCGCCGTTGCGACTGACGGCGCCGATGACACGCTGGGGAACATCGCCGCTGACGCACTGCGACGCGTTCCGGCTGTGGTGGCGTCGGGGCTCGTGGTGTTCATGGTGTTCGCCGGGCTCTGGATCGTGGGATCTGCGCCGGTGGCGCTCGTCGCGGTCGCCGGTGGTGGGGGAGCGGCGATCGTGCTGACCGTGGTGTTCGTCGTGCTGCTGTTGCTGGTGGCGACAGCGTGGCTGTGGGGCCGACTGACGCTTGCCTCAGCGATCGCCGCTGCGGGAGGCCACGGACTCGGGGTGCGCCGCAGCTGGGAGCTGACGACGCACGGCCGGTTCTGGTTCGTCGTCGGACGGCTCGTGATCACCGGACTGGTCGCCGGCGCCGCAGGCGGTGTCGTCAACGTCGCCACCACGTTCGGTCAATTCATGAGCTTCGTCGTCTTCGTGGTCGTCGTGGTGCTCCTGCAGGCCCTCGCCGTTGCGGCGTCGATGATCGTGACCGTGTGCGGCTACCTGGTCACCGCCGATCAGGTCGACGACCCGACGCACAACAGCGATCAGCCGAGCACCAGTTCGTTGAGCGCGATGGGGTCCGCGTTTCGGCGGCCATGGAGATCTCACTGGACGGCAAGGTTGCGCTGGTCACCGGCGCCTCGAAGGGCATCGGCAAGGCGATCGCGACATCGCTGGCAGCGTCTGGCGCGAAGGTGATGATCAACAGTCGCAAGCAGGATCAACTCGAGGCTGCTCGCGCCGAGATGACCGGCGACGTCGAGATCTTCGCCGCGAATGCCGGTGACGCCGATGCCGGCGAGCGTGCCGTCAGCGCCACGATCGAACGGTTCGGTGGGCTCGACATCCTCGTCAACAACGCCGCCACGAACCCGTACTACGGCCGGACACTCGACGTCGACAAGGGACGTTACGACAAGACGTTCCAGGTCAACCTCGAGGCTCCGCTGCTGTGGTCCAAGGCGGCCTGGGAGCAGTCGTTCAAGGATCGGCCGGGCACGATCATCAACATCGCTTCGGTCGGGGGACTGCGGACCGACGGCGGTGGGCTGGGGGTCTACAACCTCACCAAAGCCGCATTGATCCACATGACCCGCCAGCTGGCCGTCCGAACTCGGGCCGACCCGGGTCGTCGGCATCGCTCCCGGCCTCGTCGTCACCGACTTCGCCGCGGTGCTGGTCGACAACTTCGGCGAGCAACTGGCTGCTCGGATGCCGTTGAAGCGCCTCGGCGATCCGCAGGACATCGCCAATCTCGCCACGTTCCTCGCCAGCGACCTGTCGAGCTGGATCACCGGCGAGACCTACGTCATCGACGGCGGCGCCGGCGTCGCTGCCGCCGGCTGACACCACCGCCTTCGACCCGCCCCGACCGGCTCGCCACCCCGGCTCACCCGAAAATCCCGCAGGCGTTGCGCTCAGCGCAACGCTGACGCACCATTTCGGGTGGGTTCGGTCAGCGGAGGCGGCGGAGCTTGCCGAGTGAGGTGCGGGGAAGCGACTCGACGACGCTGAGACGCTTGGGTGCCATGAACGCCGGGTGGCGCTGCTTGACGTGGGCGCGGATCGAGTCGAGCGTCGGCGGGTCGCCAAGGGGGACGATCACCGCCTCGACGACCTGGCCCCACTCGGGATCGTCGACGCCGCGGACCATCACGTCTGCGACGTCGGGGTGGTCGGCCAGGGCGGCTTCGACCGCTTCGGGCCAGACGTTCTCGCCGCCCGTGATGATCAGGTCGCCGCTGCGGCCGGCCACGTGCAGGCGACCGTCGGGCAACCATACGCCGAGGTCGCCCGTGGCGAACCAGCCGTCTGCGATCGATCGGTGACGTGCCGTCCCGGTAGCAGCGCAACAGCATCGGCGCCCGCAGGCGGATCTCGCCATCGGGGGCGATGTCGACCTCCACGCCGTCGAGTGGCACGCCGTCGTAGACGACACCGCTGCCGGTCTCGGTCATCCCGTAGGTGGTGACGCAGTTGGCCGGCCGGTCGGCGGGCGGGCGGCTCCCGCCGAGCACGATCGTTCGGAAGCGGGTCGGATCGATTCGGCTGAGAGTGGTCGACACCAGCGACACCAGGCGTGGCGTCCGCCCGTTCGACTGCTGTTGCATCGAAGCCGGGCAGGACGGTGAGCGGTGTTCCGGTGTGGAGCGCTCGCGTGACCACCGACAGCCCACCGACATGAGACAGCGGCAGGCACGCCAGCCAGTGATCGTCGCTCGCACGCCGAGCCGCGTCACTCGTCGCGCTGGCTGACGCAGCGACGGCGTCGTGGGTCAACACCACACCCTTCGGCGTGCCGGTCGAGCCGCTCGTGGCGACGACGAGCGCGTCGCCGGGCTCGACCTCGTCCCCGACCCGCACCGCCGCGCACAGTTCGCGTCTTCGCAGCGGCGGGGAGACGCTGGTCCACCGGGAATGCCGCGTCGCCGGCGTCCCAGACCCGCTCAGTTCGTCGACGAATCCGGGCCCTCCCGGGAGATCGATCGCAACGAGACGGTTCACGCAGTGATCGGGTCGATCGGGGTGATCGTGCCGACCAGCGACTCGATCTCGGCGGCCACGGTGAGGCAACGGAGATCGGTGAACCGATCGCCCATGACCTGCACGCCAACCGGGAGCCCGTCGACCACCCCAGCGGGCGTGACCACTGCTGGGGTTCCCAGCACGTTCGACGGCACGACGGGCCGGACCGTGTCGGTCATCATCTCGACGGCGGTGTCGCGATCGAGGTCCGCGCCGTGAGCGAACGCACGGTGGGCCCACGTCGGCGACAGCAGGACCGGAAACTCCTGGTGGAACGCCGCCCACTGTCGCATCAGGCCGTATCGCTCGGCGTGCATCAAGTGGGTGTCGGGAAGCCGGGTGGGCTCGGAGGACTCGTCGAACATCTCCAACAGCGACAACGCATCCGCGCCGAGCACCAGCGAGAGCAATTCCCTCTGGGCGCGGACGTCGTCGATCATCAGCATCCGCCAGAGATCCGCGGTGCGTTCGTAGCCGGGTGGTGTCGCTTCGACGACCTCGTGCCCGGCGTCGGCGAGCCGGTCGGCGACCGAGCGGATCGCTGCGGCGATCCCCGGGTCGGTCGTACCGCCGGGCGGATCGGTGAGGACGGCGATGCGCAGACGCTCACCGGGTGCGGCGTCGGTGAGCACGGCCGTGACGCTCCGCGGATCGCGCCAATGCTGCCCGGCGAGGATCTCGAGCCCGGCGCGAACGTCGGCGACCTGGCGGGCCATCGGACCCTCGACGACCATCAGTTGCTCGGACAGGCCCATGTCCTCGGGTGGGACGACGGTCGCCATGGGGATCACGCCGACGGTCGGTTTGAGCGATGCAGATGCCGCAGCAGTGCGCCGGGTTGCGCAGCGAGCCGCCGATGTCGTTGCCGAGCCCGATCGGACTCATCCCCGACGCGATCGCTGAGCCCTTCGCCGCCGCTCGACCCGCCGGCGGTGACGTCCGGGTTCCACGGGTTGCGGGTGAGGCCGTGCAGTTCGGAGTCGGTGTGCACCCGCAGCCCGAAGTCGGGCAGGTTCGTGCGGGCGAACGGGATCGCACCGGCGGCGCGCATGCGCTCGACCGTCGGTGCGTCGATCGACGCGACCGCCTCGGCCAGCGCCTTGACGCCCTGTGTCGTCGGCGTGCCGGCGACGTCGATGTTCTCCTTGACCGTGCAGGGCACGCCGTGCAGGCGACCGAGCGTCGTCACCGGCGGCAACGGCGGCGTCAGCGGCGTCGGCGGCGGTTCGAGCCTCGTCGGCGAGCAGCCGCACGATGGCGTTGAGTGCGCCGTTGCACTGGTCGACCGCGGGCGAGGTGCGCCTCGAGTACCTCGCGACTCGACACCTCCTTGTTGCGAATCCGATCAGCGAGTTCGAGTGCACCGAGTTGCCAGAGCTCCGTCATGGCCCCATCATGGCGCACACATGAATCGTTGGATCACCGGAGCACGGCCCCGGACGTTGCCCGCTGCGGTGGTTCCCGTCGCCGTCGGTGCTGCCGCTGCAGTCGGCGAACCGACCGACATCGTGTGGTGGCGTGTGGCTGCAGCGCTCGCTCGTCAGCCTCATGCTCCAGGTCGGCGTGAACTACGCCAACGACTACAGCGACGGCGTCCGCGGCACCGACGACGTTCGCGTCGGCCCGACCCGGCTGGTGGCGAGTGGCCTCGCCAGCCCGTCCGCGGTGAAGCGGGCGGCGATGCTCTCGTTCGGCGTTGCCGCTGTGGCCGGCTTGGCGATTGCACTGTCGACGTCGCTCGTGCTCCTGCTGGTCGGCGCTGCGGCGATCGCCGCGGGCTGGTTCTACACCGGTGGGCCCAAGCCGTACGGCTACCTCGGCTTGGGCGAAGTGTTCGTGTTCGTGTTCTTCGGTCTCGTCGCCACGGCGGGCACCACCTATGCCGCCATCGAGATCGATCACCGCGTTGTCGCTGGTGATGGGCTCCGCCGTCGGCTCGCTGGCGTGTGCGCTGCTGGTGATCAACAACCTGCGCGACATCCCCACCGATCGGGATGTGGGCAAGAAGACGCTCGCCGTCCGCCTCGGCGACCAGCGCACCCGGTGGTTCTACGTGCTGCTGATCGCGGCGGCGTTCCTGCTGTCAGCCGTCGGCGCGACCTGGCGACTCCCGGTGTTGCTCGGCCTGCTCGCCGTGCCGCTGGCGATCCGCCCGATCCGGTCGGTGCTCGGCGGTGCCTCGGGCGGTGCGCTGATTCCCGTGCTCGGCGAGACCGGCAAGCTTCAGCTCGCCTGGGGTCTGCTCGTCACCATCGGCCTCGTGTTGTAACCCCATCCAGCGATGAGCGAGTGCCCCGGATGAGCGGGGTTTGGCTCATCGCTCGTGCTGCCGTCGCGGCGGCGATGAGCGGACGCCCTGGATGACGGGGTTTGGCTCATCGCTCGTGGTGCTCGAGCCAGGTGGTGACGGCGTCGGCCGTGGCATCCGGCTGTTCGAGATGGACACTGTGGCCCGCGCCCGGGACGACGACCAGTTCGGCGTCGGGGATGCCCGCGACGAGCCGGTGACCCAGTTCGGTGAACTTCGCATCGCGTTCGCCCGCAAGGACGAGTACCGGACACACGATCTCGTGCAGGCGGTCCCAGAGCGGCGTCTGGGTGCCCGTACCGGTCGCGCGGAGACTGGCGGCCAGGCCGGCGGAGGTGTTGCGAACACGATCGGTCCGCATCGACGTGGCCTCGGTGAGGCCGGTGAACAACGGGTTGGTGAGCCACTCGTCGATGAAGGCCGGCACTCCGACCGTCTCGATGTGATCGGCGAGACGGTCGTCGGCTCGGCGCCGTGCCGCACGCTCCTCGGGATCGCCGATGCCGGCCGTCGCGCCGATCAACACCAGTCGCTGCACGGCTTCAGGGTGGGCGAGCGTTGCGTGCAGCGACACCCGTCCGCCCATCGAGTACCCGACGTACGTGCCGGTGCCGCCCGCTGCCACGAGTCGGTCGGCGCTGGCCCACAGGTCGGCATCGGGCGGGGGAGGAGCGTCACCGTGCCCGGGCAGGTCGAGAGGCAGGGTTTCCGAGCCGGACAGCCGGGACTGGAGCAGCCGCTCGAAGGTCTCCCACGACCTCGCTGTCTGCGTGAAACCGTGGGCGAGAACGAAGCGACGTGGGCCCTCGACGGCGTGGTGGAGCATCAGACCTGCTCGGCGACCGCCTGGTCGGCCATCTTGCGCAGCACTTGGGCAAATGTCTCGGGTTCCTGCGCTCCCGGGATTGCCCAACGACCGTTGACCACGTAGGTCGGCACTGCGTTGATCCCGTTGTCGCCCGCCACATCGAGTTCGGCACGCACCTCGTCGGTGCCGCGCCCCGACGCCAGGAACTCGGACACCTCGTCACGGTCGAAGCCCACCTCGGCTGCGCAGTCGGCGAGCACGTCGGGGTCGCCGATGTCGAGTCCGTCGTGGAAGTAGGCCTTGAGCAGGCGCTCCTTCATCACGTCCTGCGCCACTGGCGAGTCGGGCTCGGCGGCCAACCAGATCATCCGGTGGGCGAGCAGGGTGTTGGCGCGCAGCGCACGATCCATCCGGAACTCGAGACCCACCTCCGCGGCCCGCTCGGACACGGTGGCGATGATCGCCGCCGCCCGTTCGGGTCCACCGAACTTCTTCGCATAGGCGTCGATCACGGGACCGGCTGCTCCGGGCGAGGCCGTCGGGTCGAGTTGGTACGGGTGATACGACACGTCGAAGTCGACCTCGAGCCCGACGTCGGCCAGTTCGGCCTCGACCTGGGCGAGCCCGGATGCGAACTTGCGCTTGCCGATGTAGCACCACGGACACACCACGTCGGACCAGACCTCGACGGTCACCGTCGGCCGAGTCGTGTCCGGGTTCGAGATCGCAGTCATGTTCGACACGGTATGCGCCTATCGTCTGTCGGCAATGGTCGGCGCTGCAGATCCTCGTCCCGAAGACGTCCAGGCGACGTTCTGCGCAACACTCGTCGACGAGTGGCTCGCACTCGGTGTTCGCCACGCCGTGATCGCCCCGGGATCGCGGTCGACCCCGATGGCCCTCGCCCTCGCCGACCGCCACGAGATGCACGTGCACGTCGTGCACGACGAGCGGTCGGCGGCCTTCGTGGCGCTCGGCCTCGGCCTCGACGGCGGTCCGGCACTGCTGCTCTGCACGAGCGGCACCGCCGCGGCGAACTTCTACCCAGCGGTGGTCGAAGCAGGGCTCTCCGAGGTCCCGATGATCGTGCTGACAGCCGATCGGCCCGAGGAGCTGCGCGGCGTCGGTGCCCCGCAGACGATCGACCAGATCGATCTGTTCGGACGTCACGTGGTCTGGTCGCGTGACCCTGGGGTCCCCGACCACGGTGAGCGGTCGCTGTGGCGTGAGCTGGCGGTCGATGCGTGGACGCACGCAGGTCACGGTCCGGTGCAGGTGAACCTCGCATTCCGCGAACCCCTGCTCGGCGCCGCCGGGGAGCTGCCCGAACGACCCGACACGCTGGTTTGCGAGCCCGTGGCGACGACCGGAGGTCGGCGGTCGGACGCGGTCCCTGATCTGTCGGCGGGGCGGGGGCTGATCCTGGTCGGCGGCCGCCACGGGGTCGAGCGCGACGAGGTGTCGGCGCTGTCGGAACGAACCGGCTGGCCGGTGATCGCTGACCCGATCTCCGATCTGCGCGACCTCCCAGGGTCGATCTCGACAGCCGATGCGCTCCTCCGCAACGAACGCTTTGCCGCCGACCACCTCCCTGACGTCATCGTCAGGATCGGGCGGCCGGCAGCTTCGAAGGTCCTCGCTCAGTGGACCAAGCGGGCGACCGATGCGGGTGCGGTGCTCGTACAGGTCGGCGGCCCCGGCGTGATCGACCCCGATCACAACGTTGCTGCGGTTGCCTCGATCGAGGAGGTCCTGCGAAGGGCTCCGCTCGGATCGGAGGTCGGCGACAGCACCGCCTGGACGGACGCGTGGACATCGGCCGACCGAGTTGCAGACGCCGCCATCGTCGAGCTGCTCGGCCGGTTCGACGAGCTCACCGAACCGGGTGCGGCTCGAAGCCTGGCCGACACGATCGCCAGCGACTGTGAACTCGGTCGTCGCCTCGTCGATGCCGGTGCGCGACCTCGAGTGGTTCGGCGGGAGGCTCGCACGTGCGCATGCCAACCGGGGGGCCAATGGCATCGACGGTGTGTTGGGTACTGCGCTCGGGCGTGCGCTCGCAGGTCGTACGACCTTCGTGCTCGTGGGCGATCTCGCCTTCGTGCACGACAGCAACGCTCTCACGGCGCTCGACCGTCGCGACGCCGATCTGCGCATCGTCGTCGTCGACAACGACGGTGGCGGCATCTTCTCGTTCCTCCCGCAAGCGACTGCGTTGTCCGACGAGCGGTTCGAGCAACTCTTCGGCACGCCGCTCGGGGTCGACATCGTGGCGCTCGCGACGTCGTATGGGCTCGAAGCCCGCACGGTGCAGGCGGTCGACGAACTCGTCGAGCAGCTCGCTCAACCCGGACCCTGGGTGTGCTGCGTGCCGACCGATCGGCGCCACAACGTGGAGGTCCACACCGAACTCCACGCCGCCGTCGAGCGCGGCGCTCGACGCACAGCGATGAGCGTGGCCACCAGATAGCGGGGTCTGGCTCATCGCACAGCGCTCGCAGTCGGTCAGGGGCGGACGATGGCGCTCAGCATCGCCTGGAACTTGGCCTGGGTCTCGGCGAGTTCGGCGTGGGGATCGCTGTCGGCGACGATGCCGCCACCGGCGACCAGCCGGGCCGAGCGCCGATCGTCGGACAGCTCCGCGCACCGGATGGCCACGGCCCAGGTGCCGTTGCCCTGGGCGTCGACCCAACCGACCGCACCGCCGTAGCGGCCCCGTTCGAAGCCCTCGACGCGTTGGATCAGCTCGATTGCCTCGTTGCGTGGGTGGCCTCCGAGTGCGGGCGTGGGCGAGAGAGCCCGCACGAGCTCGATCACCGAGGGGCCTGGCTGCGAGAGCATTCCCTCCATGCGCGTGCCCAGGTGCTGCACGTTGGCGACGGTGACGATCGACGGTTCGGGCTCCCAGTCGAGATAACTGGCCCATGGCAGCAACGTGTCGTGGACGACGTCGATCACCACGCGGTGCTCGATCTGGTTCTTCGTGCTGGCGATCAGGTCAGCCGCGATCCGGGCGTCGTTGTCGATGTCGCCCGTGCGCGGTGCGGTGCCGGCCAGCGGGTGCGAGCGAACGACCGGGCCCTCGACCTCGACGAGCAGTTCCGGTGACGCACCGATGAAGCCATCGATCGAGTAGCGGTAGCTCGAACCGAACGATGCCCTCAGACGGCGCAGCACCGCGTGTACATCGATCGGCTCGCTCGATGTCACCACGATCGGCCGGGCGATCACGGCCTTGGTGAGCTCCCCGGCGCGTACGGCATCGCGAGCAGCGGCGACCGCAGCGAGGTAGGCGTCGACGTCGACCGCTGGCTCGATCGACCAACTCGCTGCGGTTGCCGGCGACACGACCCTCTGTGTGAGCGCGGCGATCACGTCGTCGTCGTCGACGTCGCCGACGGTCGTCACGCTCGCAGTACCGGCAGCGTCCTTGCGGAACTGCACGCTGGGCACGACGAGAGAGGCCGATGAGCCGGGCACGAACGGGACGCAGCCCAGAGCGACCGGACCTGCTTCGGACACGGTCGAGTCGTGTTCGAGGCTCGCCAGGAAGCCGGCCGCCTGGTCGACCGGCACGGTCGCGGCGACACCCCGACCAGCGATGCCAACGGCGTTGCGTACGAAGAGCACGCCGTCGCCACCGGCGACATCATTGAGGTCGACCGGTGTGCCGACGTAGTCGGACAGCGGCCGCGTGACGGCCTTCATCGCAAGCGGCTCAGGCCCTCGTGCCCACCATCAACTGGGTGAGGCCACCGGAGAGCTGCGCATGAGTCGCGTCGGGGAAGCCTGCGTCGGCCAGCGACGCCAGCATCTCCTCTGGCGTCGGCAGATACGCCACGCTCTTGGGCAGGTAGCGGTAGGCCGCTCCGTCGGACAGCAGCGCGCCGATCCGGGGGACGACTTTGCCGAAATAGATGTTGTTGCCCCACCGCACGACGGCGTTGCTCGGCACGCTCACGTCGAGCAACGCGATTCGTCCACCGGGGCGAACTGCCCGACCGAGTTCGGCGAAGAACGTCGGCAGGTCGAGCAGGTTCCGCAGCGCGAAGCCACACGTCACACCGTCGACCGATGCGTCGGGGACGGGGAGCCGCAAGATGTCGGTCTGGACGCGAGGCACGCCCGACCGGTCGGCTGACAACATCCCGAAACTGAGGTCCATCGAGATCGGCCGCACCCCGGCGGCGGCCAGGTCGATACAGAGATCGCCAGTGCCGCTCGCGAGATCGAGCACCACGCTCCCGGCGGGCAGTGCGAGGTCACGAACCGCTCGTTTCCGCCACCTGACGTCGAGCCGGAACGAGATGATCCGATTCAACCGGTCGTACTTCGGGGCGATGGCATCGAACATGCCCTGGACGGCCGCGACCTTCTCCTCGCCTCGAGGGAGTTCGTCGGTGTCCCACGAGGGGCGTGTCGTTGCGGGCTCGGTCACCCGGTTCAGGCTACGGGTTCGGCGGCCACCTGTTTGGCCCACCGATAGTCGGCCTTGCCGCTCGGCGACCGCACGATCTCGTCGACGTATCGGATCTCCTTGGGCAGCTTGTAGCGGGCGATGTGCTCCGCAGCAGCAGCTCGCAGCGCCTCGTCGTCGACGTGGTGACCTTCGCGGATCCGCACGATCGCGACCACTTCGTTGCCCCAACGTTGGCTCGGGCGGCCCGCAACGATGCAGTCGTACACGCCTGGGTGTGACTTGATGGCCGCCTCGACCTCCTCGGCGAAGATCTTCTCGCCCCCGGAGTTGATCGTGACCGAGTCGCGGCCATGCAACTCCACGATGCCTCCGTCGAGCAGCCGTGCGCGGTCACCGGGAATCGCATATCGAATGCCGTCGACGACCGGATACGTGCGAGCGGTCTTTTCCGGATCGCCGAGGTAGCCGAGCGCGAGCCGACCGGACTTGGCGAGCCAACCGATCTCGGGGTCACCCGGCTCGAGCACGCGATCGAGATCCGCCGAGAGCACGACGTTGCCGGGGGTGACCTCGAACGTGCCGGTGGTCGCCCCTCCGCCGGTGGAGACCTGTGAGACCTGGCCTCCGGCCTCGGACGAGCCGAGCCCGTCGACGATCATCAGCGTCGGCAGGTGCGCGAGGAATTCGTCCTTCAGCGGCGCCGAGAGCGGCGCGCCGCCGGAGAGTATGACCGTCAGCGAGGACAGGTCGTAGCCGGCGCCGTTCGTCGGATGGTCGAGTTCGTCGAGCAGCGGCCGAGCGAATGCGTCGCCCACGATGAGGAGGAAATTGACCTGCTCACGCTCGATCGTCGACCAGATGTCGACCGGGTCGAGCCGCTCGGGCACGGCCTGCACGAACACGGTGCCGCCACCGAGCCACGTGCGAAAGCTCATCCAGTGGCCGGCACCATGCATGAACGGGGGAGCGAGCAGCGCCTGGAGGCCGGTGTTGGCCTCGGCGACGAACTCCTCGACCGACGTGGCGGTCTTCGAGCCGCCGAAGCACTCGACCATCGCGTCGCCGTTGCGCCACATCACGCCCTTGGGCATCCCGGTGGTGCCGCCGGTGTAGAGCATGTAGAGGTCGTCCGGACTCCACTCGACGTCGGGACGCTCGGGCGATGCGGCGGCCAGTGCATCTTCGTACCAGACGGCGCCCGGAAGCAGCGGGTGCCCCGACTCGTCGGGGACCTGGAGGATCACTCGGAGTCTCGGGAGCTGATCGAGCACTTCGGCGAGCGTCGGCGTGAACGCCGAGTGGACCACCACTGCGCTCGCCTGCGAATCGTTCAACAGGTACAGCAGTTCCTCGGCGACGTAGCGGTAGTTGACGTTGAGCGATGCGACGCGGGCCTTCAGCGCACCGAGCATGGTCTCGAGGTATTCGTTGCCGTTGTGGAGATAGATCGCCAGGTGGTCCTGCCCACTCTCGTGCCCGGCGAGCTCGGCGCGTTCGGCGTGCACGCCGAGGCCGTGTCCGATCAGGTGATTCGCGAGCCGTCGTGTTCGTTCGGTGATCTCGGCCCACGAGTACCGCTTGTCACGGAAGACGAGGCAGTCGGCGTCGGGTCGTGAGGCAGCGATCGCCTCGTGCACCTCGGCGAGACCGAGTTCGACCGGCGTTGGACCATTCCCCACGTGTTCCACCTGGGAACGGTATGACCTGGCCCCGTTTTCTTCAAATCGGCGTAAGTTCAACCGACCGTTTGAAAATGGGCTAATGTTTCCATCGTGGCGAACCTTCTTGAAGTTGAAGAAGCAGACATTCACGAGGAGTTCTTCGACCGAGGCTGGACCGATGGACTACCGATCGTTCCACCTACCCCCGAGCGGGTCGCTGCGATGCTCGAGGCGGCCAGCGTCGAAGACCCCCAAACGCTGATCGGCTACCTCGCAGTCCGAGATCGTGGGGTGACGTTGGAGCAAGCCGCGACGAACGCAGTGATGGCGGGTTGCCTTCCCGAGTACTTCCCAATCGTCGTTGCCGCGCTCGAGGCGATGTTCGACCCGGCATTCAACTTGAACACGGTGCTCACGAGCACCGGCGGTGCTGCGTTGTGCGTCATCGTCTCCGGTCCACTCGCAAACGAGGTCGGAATGAACGGCCGCCACAACTGCCTGGGACACGGAAATCGGGCCAACCTCACGATCGGACGGGCGCTGCGGCTGGTCGCAACGAATGCCCTCGGGTCGGTCCCGGGTGAGAACGACGCCTCGTCGTTCGGGCATCCTGGCAAGGTCAGTCAGTGTTTCGCCGAGGATCCTCCTCCTGCGCCGTGGCAACCGCTGTCCGTCAGGCTCGGTTACACCGCTGACGACACGACCGTGACCGTGCTGCCAGCCGAGGGTCCGCATCAATTGGCACAGCAACTCACGCAGGACCCTGATGAGGTGCTCCGCTCGTTCGCTGCCTCGATCCGGCATCCCGCGTGGTTCTCGACGGGGAAGGGCGGACACGGCGTGCTGATCCTCGGGCCGGAGCATGCCGGATTCTGTGTCAAGGCTGGAATGACCCAAGACGAAGTGTGCACGCGCGTCTACGAGGCCGCTCGCATCGACGCCGCCCAGCTGCAGGCCGACGGTGTCGGCCTCGAGACCGGCAGTCAGCACGACATGACACCCGCCGCGGACGGCAAGATCGACACACTGTTGGACCCGGACTCCGTCCTCTTGGTCACAGGTGGCGGGGAAGGTGCCGGCTGGTCGGTATGGATTCCTGCCTGGGCGCCCCAACGCCACTCGCAGCGAGCGAGTCGTCGCGTCCGCCCCACCGGGGAGCCGTTGCCCGATTGTGGACCGGACGGTTGCATCGTCCCGTGGATGCGGTCATGAGTCGAATCGTCGTGCTCCGTCCGGACGGAGATGTCCCCGAGATCGCTTCGGTCGCCCTCGCCCCTCGCGTGCCGCTGCCTGAGAACCCGGTGATCGGCCTGATCGTCAACGGAAAGCCGTTCGCCGGCGAGATCCTGGAAGCGCTGGTTGCTGAGCTCGAGTCACGAACAGGCCGACGATTCGAAGTCGAAGTGCTCCGAAAGCCGAGCGCTGGTCACTCGATCGAACTGGGCGAGGCCCAGCGGATGGCAGCGCGTTGCCACGTCGTCATCTCGGGCCTCGGCGATTGAGGTGCGTGTTCGTCGTGCAGTTTGCACGATGCCATCATGGTGGACGGTGCTGGGACGCCGGCAACGGTGCTCATCACTGAGCCGTTCCAGGGACTCGTCGCTTCTGGAGCCGTGAAGCTTGGAGCCCCGGGTTACCAGGCGCTCGTTGTCCCGCACCCCGTCTGGGGAAAGGGACCCGAGGAGTTGCGCGAACTTGCAGCGGCAATCGCGGACAACGCGCTTGCGCAACTGACCGGCGACTGAACAGTCGGGGGTGCTGGTCGGTCACGGGTGCGGTTCCCGCGTGGTGATCACTCAGGCGATGTGCGAGGTCATCGAAGGAGATTCTTGGCGATGACCATACGTTGGATCTGGTTCGTGCCTTCGTAGATCTGGGTGATCTTGGCATCGCGCATCATTCGTTCGACGGGGAAGTCGGTCGTGTATCCGTAGCCGCCGAGGAGCTGGACGCAGTCGGTGGTGACCTTCATCGCGACGTCCGAGGCGAAGCACTTCGCCATTGCTCCTGCGGTGGAGAGTTCGCCGAGCGGATCGCCCTCATCGACCATGGCGCACGCCCGATAGACGAGCAGGCGGGCAGCCTCGATCTCCATCGCAGCGTCGGCAGCGATCCACTGGAGCCCCTGTCGGTCGGCCAGGGGCTGACCGAATGTGCTGCGTTCCTTCATGTAGTCGGTGGCCACATCGAGTGCTCCCTGTGCGATCCCGACTGCCTGGGCGCCGATCGTCGGTCGGCTGCGGTCGAGGGTGTGCATCGCAATCTGGAATCCCTGACCGACCTTGCCGAGACGGTGCGAATCGGGCACCTGGACGTCGTCGAGCCGGATCACACCGGTGGGGGAGGACCGTATGCCGAGCTTGTGTTCGAGTCGGTCGACCTCGATGCCCCAGCCGGCCTCGACGAGGAACGCAGTGATTCCCGTGTGGCGATCGGGCGAGGTCCGTGCGAATACGGTGTAGACGCCGGAGATCCCGGCGTTCGTGATCCATGTCTTCGAGCCGTTGATCACCCAGTTGTCGCCGTCGCGCTCGGCGCGCGTCGTCATCGAGGCCACATCAGACCCTGCGTCGGCTTCCGACAGGGCGTAGCTGGCCTGCAGCTCGCCGGATGCGATGGCGGGAAGGTACCGCTGCTTCAGCTCCTCGGACCCGAAGTTGAGCACCGGCAGCATGCCGAGCTTGGAGATGAGGAACATCAAGCTGGCTGCCGCGTCGGCCCGGGCAAGTTCTTCGGCCACAATGGCCTGGTCGACCAACGATGCTCCGCTGCCGCCGTACTCAACGGGGTAGGACAACGCCGTCAGCTCCATTTCTCTCAGCGCCTCGAAGGAGGCCCACGAGTACTCCTGGAGTCGGTCGGCCTCGGCTGCCAGGGGAGCGATCTTGTCGGCGGCGAAGCTGCGCACACTGGCGCGAATGGCACGTTGTTCGTCGGTGAGGTTGATCGGTTGGGTCATGCGCCGGATTCGTGCTCGTCGAGCACGCGACGTATGGCGGCGACGACCTGGGAAGCGGCCGCGCCGGGCGTCAGGACGGCGGCAATGCCGGCATCCTGCAATTCGGAGAGGTCATGATCGGGAACGATGCCTCCGACGACCACGGGGATGTCAGCTCCACGTTTCCGAACGGATTCGACGACCAGCGGTGCGAGTGTCAGGTGCGCTCCGGACAGCATCGAGAGTCCGATGAGATCGACGTCCTCGTCGACGGCGGCTGCGGCCACGGTCTCGGGAGTCTGGAACAGCCCGGTGTAGATGACCTCGTACCCTGCATCGCGCAGGATCCTCGCCACGACCTTCACACCTCGATCGTGTCCGTCGAGACCGACCTTGGCCACGAGAATTCGTTCTCCAGACATGTATCTCCTTGTGTCGTCGTGCGTGATCAGCGAGTCGGGTAGTCGTAGAAGCCTCGGCCGGACTTGCGGCCGAGGAGGCCTGCCTCGACCATGCGCAACAGCAGCGGTGGCGGGGCGTGCAGCGGCTCCTTGAATTCCTCGTACAGACTCTCCGCGACCGCGAGTGTCGTATCGAGTCCGATCAGGTCGACCAGATGCAACGGGCCCATCGGATGGTTGCATCCCTCGACCATGCCGGTGTCGATGTCCTCGGCGGTGGCGAATCCGGACTCCATCATCCTGATCGAGGAGAGCAAGTACGGAATCAGCAGCGCGTTGACCACGAAGCCCGCACGGTCCTGGCTGTGGATGACCCGTTTGTGCAAGGTCGTCTCTGCGAAGTGGGTGGCGGTCTCGACGGTGGTCGGTGCCGTCATGAGGCTGGTCACGAGTTCGACCAGTTTGAGCACCGGTACCGGGTTGAAGAAGTGGATGCCCACGACCTGTTCGGGCCGCTGGGTGGCGATTCCGAGTTTCATGATCGGGATCGACGAGGTGTTGCTCGCAAGGATCGCTCCGTCCGCCTCGACGACCTTGTCGAGCTTCGAGAAGATCGCAGTCTTCGTCGCTTCGTCCTCGACGACGGCTTCGACCACGAGGTCACGATCGCTCAAGTCGGCGAGATCGGTGGCGAAGGCGAGCTTGGCGATGGCTGCATCGCGCTCCGTCTCGCTCATCTTGCCGGATGCGAGACCCCGATCCAAGGACGACACGAGACGTGCTCGCCCGCGTTCCGCAGCCGCTTCGTCGGTCTCGACCACGACGACATCCAGGCCGGCCCGGGCGCACACCTCCGCGATGCCTGAACCCATCAGTCCGGATCCGACGACACCGACCTTGTCGATCGTCGTTTGGTGCTGGCTCGTCACAGGTTCTCTCCCTCGCTCGGGTTGGGTCACAGCTGGTTGCTCGGCCGGAGGTCGGTCTGCGGTCCGAATGCTCAGATGGTCGGGACTTCGGTATGGCGCCCAAAGACGTCGGCCATCGCGGTCATCATTTCGCCGAGAGTGGCGTAGGCCCGTGATCCGTCGATGAGCGTGGGCATGAGGTTGATGTTGGGGTCGGCCGCTTCGTTCCGGAGTCGCTCGAGCACCTCGCCCACGGCGTCTTCGTCTCGGTCCTGTTTCACTGCGGCGAGACGCTTGCGTTGGCGAGTTTCGTCTTCGTTGGAGATGCGCAGGAGGTCGAGGCTGTTGTCGTCGTTGCCTTCGGTGTACGCGTTGACACCGATGATGATGCGTTCGCCGGTGTTGAAGGAGCGCTCGAGTTCGTAGGCGGAGTCGGAGATCCGTCCTTGGAACCAGTTCTCGTCAATTCCCTTGATCACCCCGTCGAGCAGCGAGCCATCACCGAACTCGTCGAGCGTCTCGAAGATCTCCTCGGCCTGGCGCTCGAGTTCGTTGGTGAGTTCCTCGACGAAATACGACCCGCCGAGCGGGTCGGCGACGTGCGCAACGTTGGTCTCGTGCGCAATCACCTGCTGGGTGCGCAGCGCAATTCGTGCTGCCTTCTCGGTCGGGAGTGCGAGCGCCTCGTCCATCGAGTTGGTGTGCAGCGACTGCGTTCCGCCCAGTACGCCGGCGAGCGCCTCGATGGCTGTCCGGACGATGTTCACCTCGGGCTGCTGTGCGGTGAGCGAGACGCCCGCTGTCTGCGTATGGAATCGGAGCTGCATCGATCGTTCGAGTTGGGCGCCGTATCGTTCCTTCATCCAGCGCGCCCAGATTCGACGCGCTGCGCGGAGCTTCGCGATCTCCTCGAAGAAATCGATGTGGGCGTTGAAGAAGAAGCTGAGTCGAGGGGCGAACGTGTCGATGGGCAACCCCGCCTGCAACGCCAGCTCGACGTAGGCGAACCCATTGGCAAGTGTGAATGCGAGTTCCTCGGCCGCTGTCGAGCCGGCCTCGCGAATGTGGTACCCGGAGATCGAGATCGAGTGCCACCGCGGCATCTCCGCTGCGGTGAACGCGATCGTGTCACGAACGAGACGCATCGACTGCCGCGGCGGGAAGACGAACTCCTTCTGGGCCTGGTACTCCTTCAGGATGTCGTTCTGCAGGGTGCCTCCCAGTCGGCTGCGGTGCACTCCGGCCTGTTCTGCCTGAGCGATGAACATCGCGAAGATCGGCGCCGCGGGACTGTTGATGGTCATCGACGTCGTGATCTCACCGAGGTCGATGTCGGCGTACAGGTCTTCCATGTCGGCGAGCGAATCGATCGCGACACCACAGCGACCGACCTCGCCGAGCGACATCGGATCATCGGAATCGAGACCGAGCAACGTCGGCATGTCGAACGCCGTCGACAGACCGTCGCCGCCGGACTTGATGATCTCCTTGAACCGCCAGTTGGTGTCCTCGGCTGTGCCGAACCCGGCGAACATCCGCATCGTCCACAGCTTCGACCGATACATCGACCCGTACGGACCGCGTGTGTACGGATACTGCCCGGGGAATTCTCCGTCATCGGGCCCGTACACACCATCGAGCGGAATTCCTGACATCGTCGAGAACGCTGCGTCGCGCGTCTTCGATGCATCGACGTCCTGTTGCCATCGTTGTCTGGCGTCAGTTCCAGAGCTCTTGACTTGATCCATGACGAGGACAGTAGTTGGACATCAAAGAAAAGTCAGTACTCGATGTTGGATCCGTTGGTGTCGCACTGCGATGTCACTCGAAGTCGCCGCGGGCGCGGCGCACGGCTTGAAGCGCCGATGTCAGTTCCTCGAGAGCGTCGGACTCGAGCGGGAACGTCTCGAAGATCGGATTCAGTTCTGCTGTCGCGGTGAGTGCGCGCGAACGTCCGGCGTCGGTGAGCGACGCAATGATGCCGCGCCCGTCCGATGGATTCCGTGAGCGACGAACGAATCCCGCTGCTTCGAGGCGGTCGACTGCGTTGGTGACGCTCGCCGGATGAACTTGGAGCCGGGCACCGATCTTGCCGACCGGCAAGCGCGCCGCGGCGGCTGAAATGCAGCAGCATGAGGACCTCATAACGCGCGAAGGTGAGCTCCAAGGGTCGCAGGACGCGTTCGATGTCAGCGAGCACCAGTTGTTGGACGCGGATGATCGATGTGACGGCCACCATGCCGGCGGATGCGTCGCTCCACCCGGCGCCAACCCAGTGCGCTCGTGCCTCGCTGATCGGGTCGCGGCTCAGCGGTCTCGATGCTCCCACGGCGTCACCGTAGCGTCGCGGGGCAACGCTGAGCCGGGGCGATCAGATGTCGGGCGTCGTATGCGGTGCGTGTGGTTCGTTTTGGTAGGACCTCAAGCCGTCAGGGAGGTCGGCGGGGAGCGGGGAACCCGGCCACGTTCGACGGATCTCGTCGCTGTAGCGAGTGGGGAGTTCGTCGGCTGGCATGAAGTAGTGGAAGTAGGTCTCGCGCTCGGAGAAGCGCCACCTGCCGTCGTCGCCCTTGACGTACGCGTCGTGGTAGCGAAGTCCTACCAGGATCATGCGTCCCGCAATACCCATTTCGGCATGTGCGGTGACGATCCCGTGGGCGTGGGAGTCATCGTCGAGGGTCACGGTGTGGCCGTGGTGGTAGTGGTACGAAGGGCCGCTGTGAGCGAGGCGCTCGCGGTAGAAGTCGACGATCCCGGTCCGGGTGCGGGCGTCGGTGTCGCCGACGTGTTGCCAGAAGTGGGCGTCCTCGGTGAACAGTTCGCCGACCTTGTCGTACTCACGGTTGTCGAGGATGATCCCGTAGGTCGAGATGAGTTCTTGGATTGCCAACCGGTCCTCGATGGCTTGGACTCGTCCTGCAAGGTCGTTGTCGTCGGTCACATCGCGCTCCGTTGCTTGTTGGTTTGAGGAATTTGGCTGTCGGTTGGGCCGCTTCGCCCCGTCAGCGTCGGCGATTCGCTGCGCAACGCAACGATGGCGACGCCTTCGATCGCTCGCGTGCCGTCACCACGGTCGAGCCAGACGTCACACGTCGCTCGGCGCTCGCCGTCGATGTCGTCGATGGCGGTCACGATGCCACCGGCGATGACTTCGTCGCCGTCGAACACGTTCGAGGTGAAGCGCACCGTGAGCGAGCGCAATGCGTCGGTTGCCGGCCCATGCGAGCAGTGCGTTGCACACGTATCCCACGTTCGTGGGACCCTGGTTGATCAGTCGATCGCCGAGACCTCGGGCAGCGACCTCGTCGCGGTCCCAGTGGATCGGGTTGGGGTCTCGGAGGATCGCGGCGAGCAGTCGCATTCGTGCGTCGGTCACTCGGGCGAGGCGCCACTCGGGCACCGACGTGCCGATGTCGACGTCGGCAGGGTTCATGAATCGCTCCGCAGGAACAACCAGGAGTTCGTGACCGTGGCTGTCAGCTGCCCGGTGGATCGTTCAACGAGTTCGAGGCGGAACGTCACTTTGTCGAAGAGTCCCCGCGCTTGCCCCGCTTGCGTTCGACGGCAAGGAATTCGCCTTCGACGTCGTAGTCGACGCCCTCGCGCATCGGCGCGGCCAGCTCCCAAGTGTATTCGCCGGCGCGGACCGCCTCGTCCGATTCAGCTCGGCAGATCTCGAAGATCTCGCCGTAGGTCCATCCGCAGGCAGCGAGCGGAACGTGGAAGAGGCCGATCGGGTGCACCATGCCAGTCGGGTCGGCCGGGAATTCGACGACGTCGTACAGCAGGACGTTCTCCCAGTGCTCGACGTTGTACGAGCCGCCGGGGAACTTCGTGCCGACGATGGCCTGCATGTCGGCGAACTCGACTCCCATGCACGTGACTATAGTTCAACCAATCGATTGGTTGAATCGTCGACCGGTTGACACCGACGTGACGAGTTGAGGGGGCATCCACATGGAAACCACTGATTGGCAGGCCGATGCGATCACCGAGCTGATGGCTGCACGCGAGATCGAGGCGCTGATGATCCACTACTTCGACGCGGTCGACGCTCTCGACCCGTTCCGGGCCGTCGAGATCTTCACCGACGACATCGAAGGCGACTTCATGACTGGACACCCCTATGTCGGGCGTGAAGCCATCGCCCGTGGGCTCGGCAAGATCCTGATCCAGTACGAACGCACGTCACACCACATCACCAACCATCGCGCAACGATCAACGGTGACACTGCGTCGGCGCTCACCTACATCTACGCGTTTCACCGCATGCGTGACAGCGACGATACGTGGCACTTGTGGGCGCGTCACGTCGACGACCTCGTGCGCGTCGATGGGCGATGGCTGGTGCAGCGGCGCGTCTTGTCGGCGGTCGACTCCGTGCCGCGGTGGGATCGGATCAAGGACGAGTGGTACTACGGCCACCCGGGACGGCGCAGTCATGCCGAGATGGAAGCCCAACTGCGCGACACGGCGCGCACGAAGTGAGTTCGTCAGCGGCTGCGGACGTGTTCGACCTGACCGGGTCGGTGGTTTGGGTCACCGGATCGAGCCGCGGGATCGGCGCGGGTGTTGCGCTGCACATGGCGCGACATGGAGCGAGTGTCGTCGTGCACGGTCGATCCGCCGAGTCGACGGATTCGATCGTGGGCGAGATCGGTGCAACGGGAGTCGACGTTTTGGCGGTACACGGAGATGTCCGTGACGAGGCGGCGCTCGAGGCCATGGTGGCCGGAATCTCTGATCGATTCGGGCGGCTCGACCACGTCGTGGCCAACGTCGGCGGCGCAGCGTTTGGGTCGATCGACGACAACCCGGCCTCCCGGTTCAGCCGTCAGCTCGAGCTCAACTTGGTGTCGGCCTACTCGACGCTGCGCGTTGCCCATGGGTTTCTGGCCGAGGTGCGTGGCTCAGCGGTGATGATCTCGGCGACCGCAGCAACGAATCCGACGCCCATGTTCGCCGGATACGGGGCAGCCAAGGCGGGCGTCGAGCAGTTGGTGGCGACGATGGCCGCCGAATGGGGCCCCGAGGTCCGCGTCAACGCCGTGTCCCCGGGCCTGATACGAACCGAGGGGTCGATGGCTGCGGTCTTCCGTGGTTCCGAGGAACTCGCCGCCCGCGCTGGGACCACCACGGCCGTCGGACGAATCGGTGAACCCAGCGACATCGCTTGGGCATGTCACTTCCTGCTGTCGCCAGCGGCCTCGTTCATCTCGGGTACCACGCTGTCGGTCGACGGTGGCCCGACCGAGGGACCGACGCAGCAGATCCTTCGCGCTATCGAGGAGCGCTGACCTTGCGGATCGTCGTCCTGGGGGCGGGTTCGCTCGGGTCGCTGTACGCAGCGTGGTCAGCCGACGCCGGCCACGAGGTCTGGATCGTCGGGCGACCTGAACACGTGGCGGCGGTGAACCGCGACGGCTTGAACGTGCGTGATCGTTCGGACGCATCTCGCAGCGTGGAGGTGCGAGCGGTCGGTGATGTGAGGGAGGCGCCGGACGCAGACGTGGTCCTACTTGCGTCGAAGGGGCCGGATTCGACCGAGTTGCTGCAGGGCTATCGAGGCGCGCCTGTCGCCGCATGGAGCGTTCAGAATGGTGCACGACAGGCAGAACCACTCGTCAGGCGATTCGGCCCCGCAGCGGTCGGTTGCGTCTCGATGGTTGGCGCGACGCTGACCGGCCCCGGGATCGTGACCCACACCTTCGACGGCATGACCTACATCGGCGCATTGAGTGAGTCGGACTCGTCGAGTGTCGAGGTCGTTTCGTCGTCGCTGACCGCGGACGCCGGCGTCGTCGTTCGCGATGACATCGACGCGGTGCTGTGGTCCAAGGCGGTGCTTGCAGCAGGGGCGATGGGAACATCGGCGTTGCTCCGGCTCCCGTATCACCACGTGTTCACCGAGCCGGGAGCCCGTGAGGTCTTCTACCAGATCGTCGCGGATGCGGCGCGTGTCGCAGGTGCGGTCGGTGCAACCCTGGTCGACCTCCCCGGGCCGCTCCAGGCCGGCAGCCTGATGGCTGCGCCGCGGCGAACGCGCCCTGGCGACGTTGGAGCGAGGTCGGTAACGAGATGGTCCGCAGTGGCCAGACGTCGGTCCGGGTTTCGATGTTGCAGAGCCTCGATTCGGGCCGACGACTCGAGGTGCAGGCCGTGTTCGGCGATCTGATCGAATTCGCCGACGAACATGGCCTCGATGTTCCGGTCCTGCGCGCCGTCACCAACGTGGTCTCGACGCTCGACTCGGTGGCCAGCCGGTCATCGCTCGGCTTCCCGAACGAAAGGCGCCCACGCCCATGAAGAATCTCAATCTGGCGATGTTCCTCGATCGGTCGTCGCTGCCGGCGATCAACACCATCGAGGACATCCGGTCGATGGCCAAGCGGCGCGTTCCGCGCATGATCTTCGATTTCGTCGACGGCGGCGCCGATGGGGAAGTGACCCTCGCGGCGAATCGGCGCTCGTTGGACGACCTGTACTTCGACCCGCACTTCCTGCGTGACGTGTCCGGCCGCGACGTCTCGACCACCGTGCTCGGCGAACGTGTCTCGCTTCCGTTCGGTCTTGCGCCGGCCGGCCTCGCAACGGTGGTGCACCCCGAGGGGGAGCTCGCAGCTGCCCGGGCTGCCGGGCGGGCCGGGACGGTCTTCGTCGTCTCCACGGCTTCCGGGCACACTCTCGAATCGATCGCGGAGGTCGCGACCGGGCCATTGTGGTTTCAGCTCTACCTCTGGAAGGACGACGACGTCGTCGGTTCGCTGGTCGACCGTGCTGCCGCAGTCGGCTGCTCAGCACTCGTGCTGACCATCGACGTGCCGATGGTCGGAAAGCGTGAACGCGATCTCCGCAACGGGATGTCGTTGCCGCCGCGGATCCGAACGCGTGGTGCGTTGGACGCCGCGCGACGGCCCCGTTGGATCAAGGGGCTCGTCGCGGGCCCCGAGATCACATTCTCGAACCTTGCCGGAATCGCAGATGGCGACTCAGCGGCGACGGTCGGGGCATACGTCGACAGGACGCTTGTCGATCCGACGGCAACCTGGGAGCGTGTCGACTGGCTCCGACGTCGATGGAACGGCCCATTGGTCATCAAAGGGGTGATGTCGCGCGCTGACGCCGTTCAGGCGCTCGAGCACGGGGCCGATGCCGTGTATGTCTCCAATCATGGAGGACGCCAGCTCGACGGTGCAGCCGGAACCACCACGGTGCTCCCGGAGATCGTCGACGTCGTCGACGGACGAGCCGAGGTCTTCATCGATGGTGGCATCCGGCGAGGTGCCGACATCGTGAAGGTCAAGGCGCTCGGGGCGACCGCTGCGTTCGGCGGACGGCCATGGGTCTTCGGCCTCGCTGCTGATGGTGAACGCGGGGTCGACCGAATGCTCGAGATTCTTCGTGCCGATGTCGACCGCACGCTCGCCCTCATCGGCGTTCCGGCGCTTCGACGACGTGAATCGCGCGGTGCTACGCAGCGGGGACGTCGCTCCCGGGAGGTGACTCGGGTCGAGACGCGCCGTGTGAGCTGGATCATGGCGACCCCGGCGATGACGATGCCGCCGCCAACGAGTGCGATTGCCGAGGGCACGATCCCGAGGATCAGGTACGACCAGATCAGCGCGGCGAGCGGGATCGCGTACATGTAGGCCGTGGTCGATGCGGCTGTCAGCTGGCTCAGCGCTCGCCACCAGACCAAGTACGGAATGACGGTGCCTCCGATCACGAGATAGGCCATCCAGCCCCAGCCCGACGGGGTGATGTCGCCCAAGCCGTCGATTGCGTGTGGGTACAGAGGGGCCATGGCGAGTGAACCGGCCACCATCGTGACCCCGATCGCAGTGACCGGGTTGAATCGACCTGTCAGCGTCTTGGTCAAGATGGTGAAGAGTGCCCAGCTCATCGGGCTCAGGAGGGTGAGCGCTGCGCCCCACGGATTGCTGACGGTGAGCGAAGAGCTGCTGGAGCCGGCGAGGATCACCACGGACACCCCGATCAGTGCGATCGCGAACCCGCTGATCTGGCGGGCGCTCGAGTCGCTCGGACAGCCAGATGGCAGCGATGATCGCGGCGAATGCCGGGGCGGTGGTGACCACGAGCGAGACGAGAGGCGGCGACAGGTAGTTCTGGCCGTTGACGATCGGCAGTTGGGCACCGGGAACTGCGAGCACCCCCATCAATGCGAAGAGTGCAACATCCCGCCAGCCGGAGAAGCGTGGTCGGGTCGAGGGAATCGTGATGAAGATCCCGACGAACACGAGCGCGATCAGGGTGAACCGGATGACGACGAGTTGCACGGTGTCGAGCTGGGGCAGCAGACGTGCGATCCCGACGAACACGAGACCCCACATGGCGACGACGATCGTCAACGCCACATGCACCCCCCGAATGCGGTTCATCAATGTCGACCGTACCCCATAGACCAAACGTTTGTTAGAATGGAGCGGCGTCCGCACCAGTCGGCCGCTCGGGGACGAACGAAAGCAGGGGAGTGATGGTTGATCGGCTGAATGGCAAAGTTGCCGTGGTCACCGGTGGTGGCTCGGGGATCGGGGAGGCATCGTCGATGTTGTTCGCCCGGGAAGGGGCCGCCGTCGTCGTCGCTGATCGTGACGCTGATGGTGCGAATCGGGTCGCGCAAGCGATCAGCGACCTGGGGGGTCGTGCGGTCCCTGTCGTCGCCGACGTGACGGCGGAAGATGGCGTCGCTGGCATGGTCGAAGCCGCCCACACGTTCGGGCCCGTGACCGTTCTCTACGCAAACGCGGGCATCGCCGGTTCCGGACGGGCCGGCGATCTCACGGTGGAAGAGTGGAACCGGGTGATTGGTGTGAACCTGACCGGCGTCTGGCTGTCTGCACGCGCCGTCCTCCCCGACATGATCGCCGCAGGAGGTGGTTCGATCGTCAACACGGCGAGCGTCGGCGGTCTCGTGGGTGTCGGTGGAATCGCGTCCTACGCGGCAGCGAAAGCCGGGGTGATCGGTCTGACCCGGCAGATGGCCGTCGACTACGGACCCGACAACATCCGGGTGAATGCCGTGTGTCCCGGAACGGTCCCGACGCCCCTCGTTCGTCAGACGTACGAAGAGGGTGGCGGCTTCGCCTCCACGTTCGAGGGGCGAGCTGACTTCGAGGACATCATGGACAAGGCCAAGGCGCGTTTCCCGCTCGGTCGAGTCGGATCGGTCGAGGACATCGCGGCCTTGGTGCTGTACCTCGCGTCGGACGAGTCGTCGTGGACCACGGGCACGGCCATCCCTGTCGACGGGGGTATGTCCGCGTGGTGACCCATAGGTCGTTCTGCCGATTCTGCGAGGCGGCCTGCGCCATTCTGGTCGATGTCGAAACAGACAGCGACGGTGGCGAGCGGGTCGTGCAGGTGAGGGGGGACGCCGACAGTCCGCTCTCCAACGGCTACACGTGCTCGAAGGGCCGCAACCTGACGGCGTGGCACCATCATCCAGATCGTCTGGATGAACCACTGATCCGTGGCAGCGGAGACGACCTCGTGCCCGCATCGTGGGATGACGCGCTCGATGATCTTGCCGATCGTCTTTCCAGCCTCATGGCTGAGCATGGTCCTGACTCGGTTGGTGTGATGCTGGCCACCGGGTCGGCATTCGACTCGAACGGTCGTCGAGCTGCCGAGAGGTTGTGGAAGCAGCTCAACAGCAGGTCGGTCTACACCTCGGGGAGTGTCGACACCCCGTGCAAGCCGTTCGTGGCCCGTCTCGTCGGCGGCTTTCCCGGCCTCGTGCCAACGCTGGACGAGGGGACTGCCCAGCTCACCGTGCTGATCGGGCTGAACCCGGTGGTCAGCCACGGACATCTCAACGGATTCCCCGATCCCGTGGTCAAGCTGCGGGCGCTGGCAAGCGAGGATCGCGAACTGTGGGTCATCGATCCTCGTCGTACCGAGACAGCTCGCCTGGCAACCCGCCACATCGCGCCCCGACCGGGCACCGATCATCTGCTGCTGGCCCACCTGGTCCGCGAGGTGCTCGAACAGGGTGCCGACCACGACTATCTCGCCGCGCACGTCGATGCCGCCGACCTCGCAGTCGTGGCCGATCTCGTCGCGCCGTTCACCAGCGAACGAACCGCCGAATTGTGCGATGTTCCTGGCGAGGTACTGGACGATCTCGTGGCAGCGATCCGACGCTCCGGCGAGGTCTCGATGCAGACGGGCACCGGCTGCACCATGGCTCGTGCCGCGAACCTCACCGAGTGGATGTCGTGGGTGCTCCACATCGTGACCGGGTCCTTCGATCGTCCCGGCGGGATGTGGTTCAACCCTGGATATCTGCGCCAGCTCGATCGCCGGTCGTTGGGCACCTCCGGTGATCAGCCCGCCGATGGCCCGAAGTCGCGTCCTGAGTTGAAGAACTGGTTGAACGAGTTTCCCTGCTCGGCGCTCGCCGACGAGATCGAAGCCGGCAACCTCCGTGCGCTCGTCGTTCTCGGCGGGAATCCGATGCGTGCCCTTCCCGATCCCGATCGGCTTGCGCAACGCACTGAGCAACCTCGACACGCTCGCCGTCATCGACGTGATCGCGACCGACACGACCGACCTGGCGACGCACGTCCTCCCGGCGACGGGGCAACTCGAGCGCGCTGACGTTCCGTTGTCGATCGACCAGTTCGTGGTGACGCTGTCGACGCAGTACACGCCGGCCGTCGTGGCCCCCGGGGCCGAGCGACGTCATGCTTGGTGGATCTTTGCGTCGATAGCTCAGCGACTCGGGGATCGACCTGCTCCCGAACGACGCGACGCCCGACGACTGCACCGACGAGATGCTGCTGGAGGCAATCGTCGCCCGCAGTCGTGGTTCATGGGACGACTTGGTCGAAGAACGCATCAGCCATCGACGAGCCGGTGTACGGCTGGGTACTCGACGGGGTCCTCCCGGAAGGCCGCTGGAGACTTGCCCCAACTCTTCTGGTCGAGCAGTTCACGGCCCAGGCCCTGCATGATCTGCCGGCGTTGCAGCTCATTCCGCGGCGCCAAGGTCGCCATCTCAACTCACAACTCGTCGACGGCGATGTCGGACGATCCGACGACGCTGTGGTGCTGATCTCCCCGGACGATGCCGCGTCGTGCTGGGGTGGCTGACGGCGACGTGGTGCGCGTCACCAGCGCGCACGGTGCGCTCGACATGGTGGCCGGTGTGACCGGCGACATCCGAGTCGGGGCGGTGTCACTGCCGCACGGGTACGGCGACGCCAACGTCACCGCGCTCACCAGCGATCGCATCGACATCGACCCCCACACCGGGATGGTGCTGCAGTGCGGCGTCGACGTCACCGTCACAGCTGCTCGCTGGGTCGAGAACGTCAACGACGAACCTGGTAGCCCACGGTGTCGCGGTCCCACGTGTCGTCGGTGATCCCATCGTTCGCGTAGCTTGAACTTCTGAATCCGCTGGCTCGGGTGTCTTCGGGAGCTCCTCCACGAACGCGGACGTATCGCGGCACGGCGAAGTGCGCCATGCGCGGTCCTGGCACCAGTCGAGGAGTTCGACGGGATCGAGCGTGGCGTCGGGCTGGAGCACGATGGCGACCATCACCTCGTCCTCGGAGAGCTCCGATTTCACGCCGTAGGCCGCGTACTCGGCGATCGTCGGGATGGTTGTTGAGCGTCTTTTCGACCTCGAACGAGGAGATGTTCTCGCCCCGACGACGAATGCAGTCCTTCAGCCGATCGACGAACCAGAGGTAGTCGTCCTCGTCGAGGTAGCCCCGGTCGCCGGTGTGGAACCACAGATTGCGGAACGCTTCGACGGTCGCCTCGGGCATGTCGAAGTACCGGTCGATCATGACACCGGGCGACCCGTGGCCGGACGACGATCTCCCCGGGCGTCCGGCGGGCAGGGGCTCGTCGTTCTCATCGACGATCCGCAGTTCGAACTGGGCGGAGGCACGTCCTGCGGAGCCGATGCGCCGGTCGTCCTTCGGGTTCTCGGTGGCGATTGCGATCTCGGTCATGCCGTACACCTCGGTGAGCATCGACGCCGAACCGCTCCTCGAACGGCTCCCAGAGATCGACCGGGCACGGTGCGCCGAATGCCTTGCGTCACCTGGTGGTCGCGGTCGTCGGGCGCTCGCGGCTGCTTGAAGAGCATCAGTAGCAGCGCCCCCTGGTAGTTGAACGCAGTCACGCCCTCGGACCGGCACGTGTCCCAGAAGGCCGACGCGCTGAAGCGGTCCTGCAGCACCAGCCGTGCCCCGGTCTCGAACGCCACGAACGTGCTCGTGTACTTCGCATTGATGTGGAACAACGGGAACGCCGTGTACAGCACGTCGTCGGCGTGTAGCCCATCAGCTGCGCCGTGTGGCGGGCGAGATAGAGGTTCGCCGAGTGCGACAGCACGACGCCCTTCGAGGGACCGGTCGTTCCCGAGGTGTACAGCACCGTGCTCGTGGCACAGCAGTCGATGTCGGGTTCCGGAGCCGGCCGCGTCGGAGCGGATCGAGTCCAGCGTCGTGCTGCTGCGACTCGGCCGGGAAGATCGAGATCGGGTCGCCGTCACCGTGCAACGAACGACGTGCTCCAGCTCGGCCAGGTCGGCGGCGACCCGTTCGATCCGCTCGGCCGAGGCGGCGTCGACGACGACCGCCCGTGCAGCCCGATTGGGCGAGCAGGTAGCGGAGCAGGTCGCCGCGCTGGGCCGTGTTGATCGGCACCTCGACCAACCCTGCAGTGCAGACGCCGAGCCAGGCGTCGACGTTCGACGCGCTGTTGGTCATCATGACGGCGACGCGGTCGCCGACGTCGAGCCCGAGGTCGCACGGAGGCCGGCGGCGACGTGTCGCGCGCGCCCGCGTAGACCTCGGTCGGCGGTGCGTTGACTCGCCGACGACGTCGAGCGATCGACCCGGTCGCCGTAGCGCTCGGCCCGATCCCGCAACCATCTGCCGATCGTCTCGTCGGGTCTCGACTCCGACGAGCGCGTGGGACGGAGCTCATCGCTGCGACCTCGTAGCCGTGGCTGGTCGCGATCCCAGGTGTCGGAGCGTGACACCCTCGTTCGCGCAGCTTGTACTTCTCGACGCGCTGGCTCGGGGTCTTCGGGTAGCTCCGTCGCGAAGCGCACGTATCGGGGCACCGCGAACCGTGGGCAGTCGTTCCTGGCAATGATCGAGCAGCGCAGCGGCTCGATCGAGGTCGCTCGGGCTTGCAGCACCACCACGGCGAGGACCTCCTCCTCGGTGAGTTCGCTCGGGACGCCGACCACGGCGACCTCCGCGACGTCCGGATGGGCGGCGATCGACCGCTCGACCTCCCACGACGAGATGTTCTCGCCCCGCCGGCGGATGCAGTCCTTGATCCGGTCGACGTAGAAGACGTAGCCGTCATCGTCCATCCAGGCTCGATCTCCGGTGTGGAACCACTGGTTCCGGAAGGCCGCGACCGTCGCCTCTGGCATCGCCGCGTACTCGGTCGAACATCGCGAATGGCCGTCGTGAGCGAGCAACGATCTCGCCGACCTCGCCTGCAGCACATCGCTCGTCGTCGCCGTCGTGGATTTCGATCTCGTAGGTGGGTGCCGCCCTGCCGCAGCTCCCCAAGCGGAACGTGTCGACGGTGTTCATGGTCGCGATGCCGAGTTCGGTGCTCCCGTAGACCTCGACGAGCTTGACGCCGAAGCGGTCCTGGAACTCGTCGAAGATCTCGACCGGCGCAGGAGCCCCGAAGGCTCGACGAACCGGGTTGTCGGCGTCGTCGTCGCGAGGTTCTGATTGTTGAGCATCATCAGCACCGCACCCATGTAGTTGAACGCGGTCACGGACTCGTCGTCGGCACACGTCCCAGAAGTTGCTGACGGAGAACTGATCGCGCAGCACGGCCGTACCGTCGACGATCATGGCGGTGAGCACCGTGTTGTAGCGGGCGTTCGCGTGGAACAGCGGGAAGGCATTGAACAGCATCTCGCCCCGGGTGTAGTCCATGAGGTCGATCCCGGTGGTCGACAGCACCGTGTTGGAGCGGTGGCGAACGAACGACTCCTTTCGATGGTCCGGTGGTGCCCGAGGTGAACAGGATGACTGCGGGGTCCTGCGGGCGGATGGCGACGAGTGGGGGTCGGCTCGATCCGCGCTGGACCAGCTCGGCGAATCGGAACTGCTCGAGCGTTCCCGTCGGCGGACTCGCTGTGGTATCGGAGTCTGCGGTGGTGTCGACGACCACGATCCGACGGAGCGTCGGCACGATCTCGGCGATGGCGTGGAACCGTTCGGCCCACGCCATCGTGGTGATGACGACCTCGCAGTTCGCGGTGGCGAGTTGGTGAGCGAGCAGATCCCCGCGGAGGCTGGTTCCGATCGGGACCTCGACGACCCCGAGCCGGGCCAGGGCGATCCACGCGACAACGAAGTCGGCGCTGTTGGGCAACTGAACGGCACATGTTTCGCCGCGGGTGAGCCCGAGATCGGTCAGGGAGTCGGCCAGACGATTCGCCTGCTCATCGAGTTGGCCGTAACTGAGCGAGACGTCGGCGAAACGGATCACCTCGTGCTCGGGGCGTTGTGCTGCGCGATACGCAACGAGGTCGCCGATGATCTCGGGTTCGTCCATGTGCTGTCCCCTCCTCCACGGCGTCGCCCGATGGGTACGGGCAAGCCGGCCTCCAACAAACAACCGTTTGGTTGTGGCATGCTACACAAGACGGTTTCGGAGGACACCAGCTAGGCGAGGGGACCATGCTTACACGAATCGGCGCTGCCGCTCGGCGCTCGGACATGACGATCGGAGCGTTCCAGAGTCACTGGAAGGAGCAGCACGGACCGACCGCAGGTGACATCCCCAACCTGCTTCGCTACGTACAGCACCACGCCGTTCTGATCGATGGTCGGACCGTGTTGCCGTACCCAGGATTCGACGCATGCAGCGAACTCGGCTTCGAGTCGATCGAGGCAATGGACGAAGGGTTCCGCGTTGCGGCGGACCGCGGCGAGCTCAAGGCCGACGAGGATCGATTCGTCGACAAGGAGCGCTACTCCTGGGTGCTCGGGGAGTCCGAGACACGCTACGTCCGGTCCGAGACTGCTGGCGGTCAGGCCAGCGATCCGGTCACACTGGTGACCTGGTGGCGAACGCATCCCTCGTCGACGTGCGACCGTCTCGTCGCCGTGCTCACTGGAGAATGGGAACAAGGCATCGATGGGGACGCAACGGCGCTGGTGACGAACCGCTGCCTCGTCGTCGGCGCGTCCTGACTGGCATCAGGGCCGGATGGCAGCGACGGCCGACGCCGTCGAGATCATCACCTTCGACGGCGTCGACGGCGCGCTGTCGTTCTTGGGCGGGCCCGCCCAAGAACATGGTCCGTTGCTCGCCGGAATCGCGTTCGGCGTCGAGCGGCATCTCGCACGACCCGTCGTGATCATGTGACCGACGCCTCGGACCGGTCGGGGACGCTCAGGTCGTCGAGGTCGTCACGGGGAGCACGAGGCACGATCGATGAGACCCGTCGTGGGCGATGCAGCTGGGTGGCCACGACGGCATCGTCGAGCGATTCGCTGCCGAACGGAACGTCGGGATCGGCGCCCGTCGACGTATTCAGGTTGCGGTCGAAGCGTGGGAAGTTGCACGACGCGATCTCGACGCGGTAGTCGATGCCCTGTCCGGAATGTGTGAGCGACGTCCCACAGATCGATGCGTGAACTCCGTGAGTTCGCCCGGCGTCAAGAGCGGAGAACGCGAACGGGTTGATTCGCGGTAGCGAGCTCGCACGATTCCTTCGGCGATTCCCGCGCAGTAGCCGTTGGGAGCGACATCGACGAGGTGGGCGGTGAAGTCGGTGTCGACTGCCGACGACGACGCCCACAGTTCGACGGTGACCGGACCGGCGATCTCGAGTTCCGCCTCGAACGGTTCCGAGGTGTACGTCGCGACGTCTGGGCGTTTCGCCACGTGCGTGCGGTCCTTGATACCAGCCCCCATGATCGTCGGCATGAGCGTCTTGCCGCCGACTGTCGGTGTCGGATCGGCTGGGTCGTAGTCGAAGCTGTCGGTCACGCCGTTGTCGGCCGGCTCCGCGGTCGACAGCACACCATCGACATCGGATCGTACTGGCGTCACCGTTCGAGTGGAAGTACCAGCGCACGGTGTCGTGTGGCGGTGGCCACGACGGAGTCTCTCGCCACTCGTCGGCGCCGACTTGCCAGTATCGAACCCCGCTGGATGGCCCGACGTCGTTGCCGAGCACCCAACGATCGAACCAATCGAGCACCAGAGGGCCGCTCACGCCAACCCCTGCAGCTCCCGGCGTGCCGAACTCGACGTCGCCGGTCTTGTTCGTCGAGAGCGACATGACGTAGTTGCAGTGCTCCCAAGGGCCGATCACGACACGATGATGTGACCGGGCGGGCTCGATCGAGCGCTCGGTCATCGCTCGGTACAGGTCGAGGTGCGAGGACAGAAAGTTGTCCCACCAGCCAATGAGCGACAACACCGGCGTCTTCATCTGGTCGGCGCTCGTCAGCAAATCGACGCGTTGCCAATAGTCGTCGTAGTCGGGATGGTCGAGCCACTCGTGGTACTGGGTGTCGCCGACTTCGAGCAGCAGCGGGTGGTCGCGCAACGGCAGCCGCGCTGCCATCTCGGGTGCATGGATGATCGCCTGCGAGTGACGAGCTTTGAGTTCGGCTCGAACCTCGTCGCTGACGTCGAGACGGCTGATCGACTCGTTCAGCGTCATGTACGCCCAGTAGATGTTCCAGCCGAGCTCGAACGCACCCGACGTGTAGATCCAGCCGTCGTGGTAGTCGGCACCGGTGCCCAGCACCGCGACGGCGCGGAGTTCGTCACGCCCGAGCGCCGCCATCTGCATCGCGCCGACTGCCGAGTACGCGGTGCCGTACGCGCCGACACGCCCGTCGCACCATCGCTGCGACACGACCCAGTCGAGGCAATCCTCGCTGTCGTTGCGTTCGTGTGTGAACGGCTGCCACCGATCGTCGGACTCGGCGCGACCGCGCACCTCCTGGATCACCACCGCGTATCCGCGGTCGACCGCCTCGAGCGGATTCAACAGCAGAACCCCGGCGATGAATGCAGACGATCTCCCGCCTCGAACCCGGTAGATCAACGTCGGGAATGAGCCCTCACGTGATGGGCGGTACACGTCGGTCGCGAGTACGACGCCGTCGCGGGACGTGACGGGAAGTGCTCGATCGATGTGGATCTGGCTGGTCACCGCAAACCTCCTTGTTCCTCACGGGCGATCAGTAGTCGCCCGATGCTGTCGTGGGTGGGTGTGGCGACCTGATGGACACGCCCCAGTCGTGAGATCTCGCCACAGAACGAGTCGATCTCGCTTCGACGCCCGGCGGCGAAGTCGTCGGCCATCGAGGTCGTGTGGGCACCGACGGCTCGGTACGTCGTGAGCGGCGTGGTCCCACACGTCGTCGGCATCGAGGCGTGACGTCGAGCGCGGATGCGAGGGCCATGATCTCGTCGAAGAGCGCACGCAGCAACACCATGGCGGTCGGACTCGAGAGCATCGCCTCGACGGTCGCTCCCAGCGCAGCCGTCAACGGTCCGGCGGTCGCCGCCATCGCAAGCTTGGTCCAGATCACGATGTCGGCGTCGGCGCAGCAACGAGCACGGAAGTCCCGCCGACGTCGAGCGCCGCGGCCAGGTCGCCGGCGTCGAGCTCACGTCGGTGCCTCCACGAGGTGGCCCGAGCTGCGTGACCGACTGCGTCGGCGGAGGTGATGGGGGAGACGTCGACGACACCCGGTGCTGGCCGGTGGGCTCCAGCAGTGGTGGTTCCAGGGACGATGCGCTCGGCGCCGAGCACGCTGGCGAGGGCGGCGTCATTGCCCAATCCGTTCTGGATCGTGATCACCGAGGATGTCGGCCGGAGTGCGTGTTCAATCGACGTGGCCGCGGCGGTGTTGGCCCAGCCCTTGCAGAGCACGATCGCCGCGTCGACCGAGTCGAGGTCGCTGGATCGGGTCGCCGGTCGCTGGTAGCCGGATCGACTTCGTCGTGACCGGACGACCGGACAAGCAGACCGTTGAGGTTGATCGCCTCGACCTGCGCGGCGTCGACGTCGACCAGCGTCACGTCCTGGCCAGCGCGAGCGAGATAGCGCCCCGAACATCGAGCCCATCGCGCCGGCGCCGACGATGGCGACTCTCAACGCTTCACCGTGTAGCCGACGCTCTCGCGGTCCCACGTGTCGGCGGTGACCCCGGCCGACCGCAGCTCGAACTTCTGCACCCGCTCGGCGTGGTTCTTCGGTAGCGAGTCCATGAACCGGACGTAGCGGGGCACGGCGAAGTGGGCGATGTTGCCCTGGCAGAAGTCGAGAATCGCCTCCGGGGTCGACTCGACTCCCGGCTTCACCACGACGGCGACCATCACGTCGCTCTCGCTGAGGTCGGAGCTCACCCCGTAGGCAGCGCTCTCGACGATGTCGGGGTGGGTGTTGATGCAGCTCTCGATCTCCCACGACGAGATGTTCTCGCCGCGCCGCCGGATGCAGTCCTTCATCCGATCGAGGAAGTACAAGAACCCGTCCTCGTCCATGCGGCCGCGATCGCCGGTGTGGAACCACAGGTTCCGCCAGGCCTCGACCGTCGCTTCGGGGTTCTTGTAGTACTCGGTGAACAACGCCCACGGTCGCTTGGGCCGAACCAGGATCTCGCCTGGAACGTTCGGTGGGCACGGGACATCGTTCTCGTCGGCGACGATCACCTCGTAGGTCATCGACGACTTGCCCGCCGATCCGATGCGGCGGTCGTCGAGCCGGTTCTCCGTTGCCATCGGTGCTTCGGTCATGCCGAACACCTCGACGAGCTTGAGATCGAAGCGCTCCTCGAAGTCCTCCCAGATCTCGACGGGACAGGGGGCTCCGAACGCGATCCGGATCGGGTTGTCGCGATCGTCGGCACGCTCGGGCTGCTTGTGCAGCATCATCAGCAGCGCACCCATGTAGTTGAACGCGGTGATGCTCTTGTCGCGAGCCTGAGTCCCAGAACCCGGACGCCGAGAACTTCTGGTCGATCACGACGCTGCCGCCGCACTCCATCGCCGCGGTGACGCTCGTGTACTTGGCGTTGTTGTGGAACAGCGGGAACGTGGTGAACAAGCGGTCGTCGGAGGTGTATTCCATCAGCCACACGAGATGGCGAGTGAGATTGAGTACTGCCTCGTGTGAGAGCACGACGCCCTTCGGCGGGCCGGTGGTGCCCGATGAGTGCAGGATGGCGCATGTGTCACGGCGCGTCTGGTGCAGATCGGGTGGGGGAGCATCGGAGCGGACGGCGCCGAGTTCGTGAACCGAGAGTCGAGCGGGAAGGTCACGCCGCCGCGTCGAGCGGCCCGTTGACGATGACGTGCTGAAGGTTCGGCAGGTTCGACGGCGATCGCGTCGAGGTGCGTGAGGAAACTCGGCATCGATGATGATCGCCCGTGAGTCGGCATGGTGGATGGTGTACTCGAGGGCCAGCGCCGCGACTGGCGGTGTGGATCGGCACCTCGACCAGCCCGGCCTTTGCGAGACCGAACCAGCTCTCCACGTTCTCGATGCTGTTCGCCATCATGAGCGAGACGTGCTCGCCTTCTGCAAGGTCGAGTGTTCGCAATCCGGCACCGATGCGATCGGTGATGCCGTCGATCTCCTGATAGGTCCGCTGTTCGCCACAGATGTCGAGCGCAACCTTGGCGCCGCCAACGGCGGCTCGTTCGCGGATCCACTCGACGAATGTGTGGGGGGCGTCCGATTGGAGCGTGTAGCCGGTGTCTGTGGCCATGGGTGATCTACCTCGGAGTGGGAGTGGCAGTAGGGATGCGTGCCGGATCGGGATCGAGCACGGGTCGTAGTGATCGCCTCGGCGGCCGAGAGCCAGGCGGCGACTCCGCCAGAGCGAACTGAACAGAGGCCGGCCTCGACCAGTTGTGCCTCGGTCGCTCCTGCTTGCCGCGGCGCCGCGGGCGTGAACGGCTGCAAAGTCGCTTCGATGCTCCGCGGCGTTGACCGCCATGAGCGTCAACTCGCTGACGACCGGTTCAAGTGCGCCGTCGCCGAGTACGGCCACGCGCATGCGGTGGTACGCCTCGAGCCCGTCGTGTGAGTGTTCGACCAGGAGCGCCACGCGCTCGGGTACGGTGCCGAACACTCGGACGAATTCAGCCACGATGTCGTCGGCGGCAATCGGATCGTCAACGTTCGTGTGAGCGTCACCGGCCCCGCCCAGTGTGGGGAGGTCGTCGGTTCTGGCTGCGGCGAGTGCATCGAGCACCGCGCGGCAAGGCCGGGCTCCGCGTGACAAGTACAGCGCGAGGGCGACTGCTCGGACCTCCACAGCGGTGTTGCCGAGAGCGAGTGCGCGGTGCGAGCTCGTTCCGCAACTCACTCGGGTCGCGTACCGCGGTTGCGGCGAGCACGATGATCGCTTTGTCGCGTGCGCTCAGCTCGCGGTCCTGTCGCACGACTCGATCGAGTCGTGCGATCCCGGATGCGAACATCGGATCGATGGCCGCGATCCGTTCCGCCAGTGCGCTCGAGTCGTGCGGCCCCTCGCCATCCCCCATGCCGTCAAGATACGCAGAACTGACCCTCATATACAAACGACCATTTGGTTGATATTCTCGCGCTCGATGGGGAACGAGGAGCACAGCGGTGCCCGTCGGGAGGGGAAACGACATGGATTCGCACGCGAGAGCATTCCGACACTCGGGGGCTGCGGCCGCCGCGGCGGTCGACGGCTTCGAGCGTCTCCTGGATGGTCGTCCAGGGGATCCCGGAGCCGTCTATCAAGCGCTCCGCGAGGTCGGTGTCGTCTGGAGTCCGGTCTTCGATGGGTGGGTCGTGAGCCGATACCACGACGTCAGGCGGGTGCTCACCGACGAGGAGTGCTTTCTTCCGCTCGGCTACGGCGCCGGTTCGTCGATCATCCACGGCCGAACGATCCTGCACATGGAAGGCGAGGAGCACCGCAAGAAGTCCGCCGTGCTCGCCCGCCAGTTGCGCAACACCCGATTGCTCGAGGGCGTCCAGCGCGACTACGTCCGTTCCGCTGCGAACGGCTATCTCGATGCGATCGCGCTGGGCGAACCGGTCGACATGAAGAAGCGGTTCACGACGCCGCTCCCGCTCGACGTGACGGCGTGGTTGATGGACATTGCCGAGGCCCCCGACTTCCATGCACTGTACGACACGATCGTGGCCGCCGGCGCATCGAACCTGCGGGGCGACCCTGACGTCCAGCGGCGCGGTGAGGCCGCGCGCGCGACGCTGTTCGACTTCGTGACACCGCTCATCACTCAGCGGCGCGAGCACCCCGGCGAGGACCTGCTCAGCACGTTGTGTTCGACCGAGTACGAGGGCGTGATGCTCTCCGACGACGAGATCCGATCGTTCTGCTCGTTCTTGCTCGCGGCTGGTGTCGAGACGACGGACCGTGCTCTGTCGAGCCTGCTGAATCTGCTGTGGCAGCGCCCAGAGACATGGGCGATGCTCCGGAATCGCCGCGATCTCGTCACGGCAGCGTGCGCCGAAGGGCTCCGGCTCGCGCCTCCGGTGCATGCGCTGAGTCGCGGCGTCGTCGCGGACACCGAGATCGACGGTCACGTCCTGCGTCGTGGCGAGCGCGTCGTGGCGATCATGGCCTCGGCGAATCGCGACCCCGAGGTGTTCGACGACCCGGACCTTTTCGATTCCGCACCGGTTCGAGGACAACCCGGACCGTGAGTTCGGAGCTCGGGCACAGATCCTCAGCTTCGGTTACGGCACCCACATCTGCACCGGCTCGCAACTCGCCAAGATGGAGATGATCGAGGGAGTGAACCTTCTGCTCGACCGGTTCGCTAAGGTGCGCTTTGCCGACGGTGTTCCGGACGATCGGGGCTATGTGCTCCGGTCGCCAGAGCACCTCCGAGTGATTCTCCGGGGGGAGTGAACGGCGTGAATGGGGGCGAGGCGGAATCGGCGTCCTCGGAACTCGGACGCGATGGGCGGACCTTCGAGCGGCGCTACGACGGGCCCTGGGTGGTGTCAGCGCTGCTCGCCGACCGCGCTGAGCGATTCCGTGACGATGTCGCCGTGTCGCTTGCTGATGGGGCATCGGTCACCTACGGGCAGTGGGCGCGTCCGGGCCGCCCTCGTTGCCGGCGGCTTGGCCGGACTCGGAGTCACACCCGACGACCGTGTCGCGACGATGCTCGATCCGGCGATGACCTATCTCGAGACCTGGTTCGCGAGCGCATGGTGCGGCGCGGTCGAGGTGCCGATCAACACCGATTTCAAGGGCGAGTTCCTCCGTCACATCCTCGAGGAGAGCGGATCCTCGGT
>CAVPJT010000027.1:0-54688 GCA_963705485.1 Ilumatobacteraceae bacterium | reverse complement strand
CATCAACAACGCATGCAAGCGGCAGGCTGCCTTGTTCTTCAGACGGCCAAGATCACGATGCCGTTTCACCAGCAGCTTCAACACTCGGGCATGTTCATCGATCACCACCCGGCCCAGTGCGTCGTTGCGGAGCGCGGCGATCGCGACGGAGCGGGCGTCGTTCGGGTCATTCTTCTGGGCTTTGCCGGAACCCAACAAGCGGGTGCGCGTCGACAACACCGCCGGCACGTCAACCACGACCTCGCCTGCGGCCACGAGATGTTGGGCGAGCAGATAGCCGAGCCCACGAGCGGACTCGATGGCCCACACCCGATCCGGGAACGGTGCCGCCCAGCTGCGGAGCTGGTCGGTCTGTTTCGAACACGCCCGCACACGCAGTTCGTCGAGCACACACTCGGTGTTGTCGATCACGACAGCGGTGTGTGACGCCTTGTGCGGATCGATACCAATCATCACAATCATTTCAAGATGCCTTCCTCTCGGTGGTGGGAACCGAGGCAGGCACTCCTGATTCGTGGTTGTCGGGCTCGCGCCTCTTTCGAGCCACACCTCGGATCAGAACACCGGCCGACAGACCACTCGTAATGAGGTCAACCCGCAGGCAGACAGGCCCAAGTCGAGCCACGCCGACCGGCGCTCTGAACGCCAAGACAACCGCCGCAACGCACAACCATCATCAATCAGGCCCAAGCGTGACGCGAGATGATCCCGGGCTGTGTCCGGGTCAGGAAGTCGCCCACCACGCTCAGTTTCGGTGAGGGGTGATTTGCCGACGGATTGTCAGGGCGGGGAGGGTGGCTGTCCGGACGTCTCGATTGGTGGAAACCAGATCTCGGAGATCTCGTTGCGCCATTCGATCGGTTCCTCGCCAGGGCGTTGGAGGTGTGCTTGGCCGTCGGTGATCCACGCTGCCGTCGTCCCGTCGGCGTTCAGGCGGACGAAGTCACTCGTGGCGGGAACCTCGAAGGGCAGGACAGCATCGGTGACTGGATCAGTCGCTGTCGGCGTCCGTTTCTCGAGGCGAACGCGGGTCGAGCGAGCCGGAGGCGTAGAGGCTGGTGACGACCGACCGCCGCCCGGCGTGGGTGCCGAGCCCGGACGGATCGAGCCCGGCTCCTGACGCGGCGGCGCGGATCGCGTGGTCGACGTGTTGGCGGAGCACTGGACGACCGGTCGGCGTGGTGAACACGAGGTCGAGGTGCTCGCCGTCGTACACGACCTCGGGCCACGCGGTCGGGAGCTTCTCGATGTCGGCCTGTTGATCCTCGCGGCGACGACGGAGGTGCTCGACGACCGTCGGCGCGAGCAGCTGGCGGCCGGCGGTCCGCTGCGTCTTGGTCGGGCCGAGCATCATGCCGACGCCGTCCGCGTAGGTGGCTCCTCGACGGAGCACGACAACGCCGGCGTCGAGGTCCAGGTCCTGCCACGCGAGGCCGAGCGCCTCGCTCACCCGCCAGCCCTGCACGTAGCAGAGCGCGACTGCGGCGGCGAAGCGCTCGTCGCAGGCCGTCAGCAGTCGCGACACCTCCGCCGGCGTCAATGTGCGGCGCTGGACTCGCGGGACCCGCGGCGGACGTACCTTGCGAGCGACGTTGTCGGTGGTCAGTCCGAGCGTGACCGCTTGGTCGAGTACTTGGACGAGGAGTGTCCGGACGTTCCTGGCACGCGCTGCAGAACCGCTGTCGACGAGTTCGGACACGAAGGTGGTCACCTGCTCGGACATCGAGCCACCATCGGATGAGTTCGGCAAGGGTCGATTGCGCATGGAAGCCCTCGGTGAGTCGGGCCAGGCGGGCATCGTCCTTCGCCGCGTCGATGTGGCGGTCACGCGATGCCTAGGCCAGCGCTCGCGTCCTGCCCGTCGGCTTGCCGACCTTGCCGTCCGGCCGACGCCACGGAGCGACCCAGACGCCGCGGGTCCGATCGAAGTACGGCTGGGCCTGTCCGTTCGGCGCCTTGCCCGCGACCGTGAATCGACCCGTCGAGTCGTCCACCACTCGCTTTCCACGCGGTGTCTTCGGCATGCCGCACCCCCTGTTACGTAGCTCTCGGACTACCGGTTTTGAGAGTAACCCTGAGAGTAACGCTCCACGGACGTCCACGAACGTCCACCGACGGCCTGCACAGAAGCCCTGGTCAGAGCGATTTCTACAGTTCGCGGTGGACGCCCGTGGACCCGTTGGCGGAGGTGGACGGGAATCGAACCCGCCGTGCGAGGATCGCTCGCACCAACCGCTTTGAAGGCGGCGGAGCCCACCAGGTACCCGGACACCTCCGTCCCCGACACTACCGGTCGACCGAATCCGGCACCAGGCGAGCTCACATCCACGTGCGGCGGTCGGTCTCGACTCCGTACAGGATCACGTCACGCACCGCACGGGCTTCTTCGATCGGAATCATGCCGACGGTGATCGTGCCGGCAGCGGTCGCCACCTCGACACGTCCGAGGCCACGACGTCGTTCGAAGATCGACTGGGTCACCCTCACCACGTTGGTCTTGCGGATCAGCGCCTGCTGCGTGGACGAGCTGATCACGTGACGTGCCGTAGCGACCTCCGACCCGAGCGACCACCGGTAGGTGAGAACATGGCGGCGCGCCGCCGACCAGACCAGGGCGACCGGCGCGAAGGCGAGCAGTGCCCACCAACCGACCAACGGCGATGCCGAAGCAGCGACGACTGCAGCGATCAACATCGCGTTGCGCACGCTCAGCCAGACCTCGGCGGGATCCACCCGCCGGTCGAGCGGCAGGTCGGCCACCGGGGTCAGCCCTGCGATGGTGGCCGTGGTGGCGAGCTCGTCGTCGCGGCAGCCGATCAGTCGAAGGTCGCCCTGGCCGGCGTTCGACAGGTGCAGGTCGTGCAGCCCCGCTCGTCGCTGCAGGGGGTTGCATCGACTCGTCATCACCTGGACACGGGCGACTGTGCTGGTGGTGCTCGTTCGCGACAGCAATCCCGACGTCCGACGCAGCGTGGACGAATCGGTGAGCAACGCGAGCCCCCAGTCGGCGAGAAAGACCCGGCCGAGATTCAACAACGACACGAACACCGCCACGGCGACGACGACGATCGGCACCAGCCACCATCCGAGGCTCCCGACATCGGTATCGGGGGCCAGTGCCGACAGCCGGTCGGTGACCGGTTCGACGACGACGTCGTCGAGCGCGAGCAGCGGCACGAGGAGAGCGAGCCCGGCCCACGGTGACGTCGTGAGCGCAGCGACGGCGAGGCGACCGGGAGTGTGTTGGAACACGACACGTTCGGGCGTCCGTACCGGCTCGTTCGATGCCGCTTCGGTCGCGACCGGCGACACCGCCGTGGCCTGCTGTTGGAGTTCTTCGGCGACCGGACGTGCGATCGCATCGATCGTGAACTCGGCCTGCGCGGAACCGGCGGTGTCGACCACCACCTTGACCAGATCGGTCATCCGGTGCAGCAGCTCCTGCTCGATCGCGATGCTCTGGATCCGTCCGACATCGACGGTGAGTCGATCGATGCGCAGCACGCCGCGGGTGACCACCAGTTCACCGTCGAGGACCTGGAACGTGTAGCGCCACCACGACAGCACCGACATCGCCGTCAGCCCGGCCACGGCCACCACGCCGACCAGCAGCAGCCGCCCGTCGGCGGCACCACGGACGATGAACAACGCCAGCACGACGAGCTGCACCACCCCGAGCGAACGCAGCACCCTGAGACCGAGGAACACGATCGCAAGCGGCGACTGGCGCTGCGGCTGCGAGAGGTCGATCACGGTGCGGGCCAGGGGTGGCGGCTGCCACCCGTTGCTTGCGCCACCGATCGGCCGACTCGTCGTCGACGCCGGCACGTTCGGCGACGGTCTGCTTGATCCGCTCGGCATCGGCAACCGACAGTCCCGGGACCGCGATGTCCGGGCCGGCGGAACTCACCTTCAAGGTGGCGAGTCCGAGCGATCGCTCGATCACACCCCGTCCGACGCTGACGTGCTGGATGCGTGAGAACGGGATCGTCTCCACCCGGTGACGGATCACGCCACGGCGCAACGACAGATCGCGCTCGTGGACCTGATACGCCATCCGCCGCGCCTCCAGAAGCGCCAGCGACCGCGAGGGCGCCGAGCGCCGTAACGATGCCACTTCCGACGACCGTCGGCCACCACACCGCGCTCCGCTCCGCCACACGATCACCGCAGCGATCGCCGCCACCACGACGGCGGCGCCACCGAGACCGACGAGTTGACCCCAGACATGGCGGCGGTCGACCGAGACGAAGACATCGTCGCGCAGCTGCGGCAGATCATCGACGGCGATCGGCTCGTTCGAGAATGGCTCCGACATCATCGATCATTCAACCGCGATCGTCGACGTCTGTGCGGATCTCGTGGCGACTCGCGCAATCGGATCCGCATCGACTCGTGAGCGGGCAGCAGGTGGTTGTCGCCGTGCTCGTCGGTCGGTACTCTCAACTCACCGACTCCCTCCATGCATCCACCCGCTGATCGGGGGAACGTCATGGTCACACTCTGCTGGGCCGCCAAGGGCGGCAGCGGAACCACGGTCGTCGCAGCTGCACTCGCGCTGAGTTCGCTGCGACCCTCCCTCCTCGTCGATCTCGACGGCGAACTCCCCGCCGTCCTCGGCCTCCCCGAACCGGATCGTCCCGGCATCGCCGAGTGGCTGGCGAGCGACACGTCCGCCGACCACCTCGCCGAGCTGCTGATCGACATCGGCCCGCGCACCTGGCTCTTGCCGTGGCGGACCGGGCTGTTCGACCGCCATGGCGGTGACGTCGACCGCGCACGGCGCCCGTTGGGCAACCCTCGGCGACTGGCTCCACGACTGGTCGAACCAGTGGGGCTGCGACGTCACCGTCGACGTCGGCACCCGCATCCCGCCCGAGCCGTTGACGGCCCGCGCCGCTCGCTCACTGCTCGTGACTCGACCGTGCTATCTCTCGCTGCGTCGAGCAGTACGAAGCCCGGTTCGGCCGACGGGCGTGATCCTCGTCGACGAACCTGGACATGGCCTCGGACAACGAGACGTCGAGCACGCCCTCGGCGTACCAGTCGAGGCGGTGGTCAGTCTCGACCCGGGCGTGCGCGTGCCGTCGATGCCGGCCTGCTCGCCAGCCGCCTCCCGCGGGTGATGACGCGAGCGCTCCGCCAGGTCGTCGGCATGACCGACCCCGACATCGTGCGCACGGTCTGCGAGCTCGTCGCCGACCGCCCCGGCGACACGACGTCGCTGGTGCAGGCGGAGGTCCGCAGACTGGCTCCGCTGTGTTCACCCGAGCAGCAGGTCCGAGCTCGTCGACCGGGCGATGGCCCACCTGCACGGACTCGGCGAACTCGACTCCTACGTCCGCGACGAGTCCGTCGACGAGGTGCTCGTCAACGCTGGACCGCGAGATCTGGATCGACCGTGATGGAACGTTGCAGTACGTCGGCTCGCTCGGCGTCGAAGGTGTCGACTTGCTGATCGAACGGGTGTTGGCCCCGCTCGGTCGACGTGTCGACCGCACCTCGCCGATCGTCGACGCCCGGCTCGCCGACGGCGCTCGGGTGTGCGCCGTGCTGCCCCCGATCGCGGTCGACGGACCGTTGCTGTCGATTCGCCGGTTCCGACGCCGGGTGCTGCCCGTGGAAGCGTTCACGGGGGACGCCGGCAGCACGCTGCTGCGCCAACTGCTTCACGATCGATGCAACCTGATCGTGTCCGGCGCGACGTCGTCGGGCAAGACCTCGCTGGTCGCGACGCTCGTGAACGAGGTGGCGCCGTCCACAACGACTCGTCGTGGTCGAGGACACCACCGAGCTCCCGATCCGACACCCGCACACCGTCCGGCTCGAAGCGAGACCGACCGAGCATCGACGGTCCCGGCGCTGTCGACCTCGCCCACCTCGTGCGCACGGCGCTCCGGCTGCGCCCGGATCGAATCGTGGTCGGCGAGGTCCGCGGCGACGAGGTGCTGGCATTGGTGCAGGCGATGAACACCGGCCACGACGGGTCGATCTCGACCTGCCACGCAAACGGCCCGACCGATGCGCTGCTCCGCCTCGAATCGCTCGTCCTGCAAGCAGCTCCCACCTGGCCGCTCGCAGCGATTCGCCATCAACTCGCGCGTTCGATCGACGTCGTCGTGCACGTCGAACGCCACGTCGACGGGCGCCGATGGATCGCCGAGGTCGCCGAAGTCGACCCCGCCCTCTGCCACCGGCGGCGAGTCGACCGGCGCTCCGACGTTGCGTTCACTCGGCCGGCTCCAGCCGGGCGGCGACCTGGGCATCACCGCTGCACTCGAACGGCGACGCCGGTGACGGCGTGCGCCGCTGGGACGGGCGGGTTGTGATCGCGGCAGTCCTCGTCGTGCTCGCTGCGGCGGTCGCTGCCGTGCCGCGCGACCCCGACGACGGCGCCCCGAACTCGCCGCCGCCGGAGCACGGGTACGCCTCGGTGACATGACAGCCGGATGGATGCGTCGGCGCAGTCGTCGACGTCGGCCCTCCGCCCGCGACGTTGCGGAATGGTGCGACTCGATCGCCCGGCTCGTCCGTTCGGGATCGTCGCTGCGCGATGCGGTCTCCGTCGTTCCGGCCGACGCGCCGACCGAGCGAGCGACGGCAGCGGTCAGGGTCGCGATCGATCGTGGTCTGTCGATCGGCGAGTCGGTCGCTCGTGCCGACGACCCGGGTGCACACCTGCGCCTGGCCCTCGATGTGCTCGCAACCACGAGTCGCATCGGCGGGCCATCGGCTGCGTCGGTCGACCGCACCGCAGCGCTCCTGCGCCAGCGCGCCGCCGACCTCGACGAACGATCGTCGCACGCCGCGCAGGCGCGCCTCTCGACACATGTGATGACTGCGGTCCCCCTGCTGATGCTCGCCGGGCTCGTCACCACCGACGACGACGTCCGCGCGGCGGCCTCGTCACCGGTCGGGGTCGCGTGCGTGACGACCGGGCTCGTGATGAACGCCGCCGGCTGGTGGTGGATGCACCGGATCGTCGGGACCCCGTCGTGATCGGCGTCGGCCTGATCCCGTCGCAGTCGGGGATCGCTCCGGCCCTGGCGGCGATCGGTATCGCCATCGTCGGAGCGATGGCGCGGCCGCGAATCGCCTGGCGCGTGAGCGCCGACCTCGCCGCACCATCCGCCGCGCCGACGTCCGCCGACGCACCCGCATGGCGATGGTCCCGCCGAGCGGCCGAGCTCGCTCTCGCCGTGATCGTTGCGTTCGCTGCAGGCCCCATGGCACTCGGGGTCGGGGTCACTGCGACGCTGCTCGTGCGCAAGCTCGAGCCGATCCGGGCCGCTCGGCGGCAGCGAGCCCGGATCGAGCGAGCGCTTCCCGATGCGATGGACTTGTTGGTGCTGAGCGTGCGGGCAGGGCTCACACCATTCCAGGCCGTCGGCAATCTCGCCACGTCAGCTGCGACCCCCGTCGAGGGCCGCGTTCGCCGAGGTCGTGCGACGGACCGAGCGTGGTCAACCGTTCGCCGATGCCCTCGGCGCACTGCCCCAGCACCTCGGCCCGCAGGCAGGTGGACTCGCCGACGTCATCGCCACCAGCGACCGCCACGGTCTCCCCCTCGGTCCCGTGCTCGATCAACTCACCGCCGAGGTCCGTGCCACCCGTCGACGCCTCGACCAGGCCGACGCCCGCAAGCTGCCGGTTCGGCTGTCGTTCCCGCTCGTCGTGTGCACGTTGCCGTCGTTCGTCCTCCTCGCGATCGCCCCTGCGGTGATCGCCGCACTCTCGTCTCTGGGCGGAACCGCCTGGTGACCCTCGAACCCCTCGATCCTCGAACAGGAGCACCCATGGCCAACCACCTGAGCCTCATGTTGTTCGTCCACCTGCACACCGGCCTGCTGGCCACGAGAGTCGCCGGTCGATCGCGGCTGTGCCGCGGCGACGACCGGGGGCAGGCCACCACCGAGTACGCACTCGTCCTGCTGGCCGCTGCGCTGGTGGGTCTGATGGTCGTCGCCTGGGCCACTGCCGGCGGCGGTGCCCAACGCATCAGTCGGTTGTTCAACGGCGTGATCGATGCCGTCATCGACAAGGTCTGACCACACGCGGCTCCGCCGGAACTCCGGTCAGGCGTCGGTCGAGTTCGCCTTGTCGCTGCCGATTGTCGTGGTGATGGCACTCGGTTTCGTGCTGATCGGCACGGCGGTGCGCAACGAACTCGCGGTCGAACTGGCAGCACGCGAGGGTGCCCGCGCCGCCTCGGTCTCGGCGAACCCGGCCGTGGCGGCCGCCGGCGCGGCCACCCGCGCGGTCGCCCTGCCGATCGACGTCGCAACCACGATCGACGCCACCACCGTCACGGTCACGGTCACGTACGTCGATCCCGTCGACGTGGCGATCATCGGGACGCTGATCGGACCGGTCACCCACACTGCGTCGGCCACGATGGCGCTCGAGCCACCGTGAGCCGCACGAAGGCGAGACGCACAGCGGCGACCGTGCCACACCCATCGGTGGTGCCCGTAACCTGATCGACCGTGCAGGTCCACACTCGAGTCGACAACGTCGCCGGGTCCATCGTGGTCACCGTCGACGGCATGGTCGACCTGTCCTCGGTCGGTCAACTCCACGACGACCTCGCACGTACAGTCCGCCAGCACCCAGGAGTCGCACTCGTGCTCGACCTCGATGGCGTCAGCGTGCTCGACGACGCCGGTCTCGGTGTCCTGCTCGGCGCCGCCGCAGCGACCAGGGACACGGGTGGTGACCTCGAGGTCGTCTGCACCCGAACGGCGCTCCACGAACGGCTGACGCGGACTCGCTTCGACCGGGCCGTCACCGTGCGCGGCTCGATCGCGTGACCGACGACTCCGACACCCGGCCGACGGTGTGGGTGCTCGGTGACCAGCTCAACCGAGAACTCGGTGCGCTCCGCGACGCCACCCCGTCGTCGCATCGGGTGCTGGTCGTCGAAAGCACCGCCAAACTCGACGCCAAGCGATGGCACCGACAACGGGCCCACTTCGTGGTCGCGTCCATGCGTCGGTTCGTCGACGAACTGCGGACTGCAGGATTCGAGGTCGACCATCGCCGTGCCGGCTCACTCCGCGCGGGATACCACGAACACGTCGCGGCGTTCGCTCCCGTCGACGTCGTCGCCACCGAACCGGCGAGTTGGGACGGCATGGAGCTCTTGCGAGACCTCGACGTTGCCATCGTTCGCTCGAACCAGTTCCTCTGCCACTACGACGACTTCGCCCGGTGGGCGAAAACCGGCGGCAGCTGAAGATGGAGGACTTCTACCGCTGGCAGCGCCGTCGCCTCGGCTACCTGATGAACGGCGACGAACCGATCACTGGCCGCTGGAACTACGACGACGAGAACCGCGAACGACCTCCGAAGACCGCCAACCCGTGGCCGGAGCCACAGCGGTCACGCCTCGACGACCTCGACCGGGCAGCGCTCGACGACCTCCCCGACACGTGCTGGGGGGCCGAGCCCGATGGCACGTGGGCGACGTCGCGGCGAGCGGCACTGACCCGACTGCGGCACTTCGTCGACGACGTGCTTCCGATGTTCGGGCCGCACGAGGACGCGATGGTCGAACGGTCGTGGCACCTGGCGCACTCGGTGCTGTCGCCGTACCTCAACATCGGGTTGCTGCTGCCGGGCGAGGTCTGCGATGCAGTGCAGGACGCCTACGACGAAGGTCGCGTGCCGATCGCGTCAGCGGAGGGCTTCATCCGTCAGGTGATCGGCTGGCGTGAATACGTCTGGGGTGTCTACTGGCTCTGGATGCCCGAGTATCGCGATCACAATGCGCTGGGCGCCGATCGGCCGGTGCCGCCGGTGTTCCGCGGTGAGGCGTCCACCAACATGAACTGCGTCGCCAACTGCATGTCGACGCTGCACGAACACGCGTACAACCATCACATCCAGCGACTCATGGTGCTCGGCAATCTGGCGATGCTGCACGGCGTCGACCCGTGGGAGATGACCGAGTGGATGTGGTCGAGCTTCGTCGATGGCGCCGAATGGGTGATGCTGCCGAACGTGATCGGGATGAGCCAGTGGGCCGACGGCGGAATGATGGCGACCAAGCCCTACGCCGCCGGCGGCAACTACATCGACAAGATGAGCGACTACTGCGGTGCTGCCGCTACGACCGCAAACAGCGCGTCGGCGAGGATGCGTGCCCCTTCACCACGCTCTACTGGGACTTCCTCGCCCGACACCACGATGTCCTCGTGAACAACCCGCGTATCGCCCGCCAGGTCCGTGCGTCCGAGCAACTGTCCGACCTGCCGGCGGTGCGCGAGCGTGCCGTCGAGGTGCGACGCCGACTCGACGACGGCACGCTGTGACCGTGAACGAGCCGACTTCCACCGACGATCCCATCTTCCACCTCGCACTTCCCGACGACTGGGCCGCCGCGTTCGCCGTCGGCGAGTACACGATGTCGACGAGAGGCGTGACGTTCGAGCAGGAGGGCTTCATCCACTGTTCGACCCGTGCGCAGATGGAGGACACCGCCAACCGCTTCTACGGCGACCTCGATCAGCTCGTCGTGCTCACGATCGACCCGCTGCTGGTGCCATCATCGATCGTGCTCGAACCACCCGCGCCCGGCGTGGACGTGCTGTTCCCCCACATCTACGGTCCGCTCCCGATCGTCGCGGTCAATCTCGCGTCGCCATGGGTCCGTCGACCCGACAGCGAGTGGTCGATCGACGACGCCTGACCCGCACGTCTGACCCGATCTGCGCCCGTACGGTCCCGGAATGCGGGACGCGTGGGGCGTAGATCGAGTGTTGGCACGGCGGGGGCCCAGATCGAGGGGTGTCACCAGTGGCTGGTGCCGGGGGCGCCCTTGAACGGGCCGGTGACGTTGGCCGTGACCCAGCCGCCGTAGAAGCTGCCCTCGTTGCTGGTCACCCGCTCGTCGTCGATCCAGCACTCGTCGACCTTCTGCGCGTAGAACGCCCACTGGTCGGCTGCCTCGCGGAACTCCGCCGACGGATCGCGGTAGGTCCATCCGGCATCGACGACCCGGAAGTCTCCGACCACGATGTCGGCGTAGTCGGCGACGCCCTTCCACTCGCAGAACGTCCGACGGTCAGAGGTCTCCAAGCGGTCGAGATCGACGAACGCCGGCGACACGTAGTACGCAGGCGGCTGGCTCGTCTCGAGGATCCGCAGCGCATGGGGGGCGTCAACGATCGTGGCGCCGGCGTGCACCACCCGCACCCGCCACTCGACCCGTTCCAGCCGAGGTGGTCGGGGATAGTCCCACACCGACTCGACGGGCTTGCCATTCGCTGCAATCTCCACGACACCAACGATGTGCCTGGTAGGCCTACGACGTCGAGTCGTGCTCACAGATCGTCGAGTTCGTCGAACTCCGACTCCTCCGGAGGACGTGTGCGGCCGCCGGCTCGCTTGTCTCCCGCCTTGTCGTGCGCTCGCTGCTCCTCCTCGAGCGCCGCCTCTTCCTCGATGAGCCGCTCGAGGCTGTGGAGCCGAACTGGGTCGAGATCGCCGGCCGAGATCGCCGCCTGCACCGCACACCCGGGCTCCTGATCGTGCTTGCAGTCGCGGAAGCGACAGTGATCCATCAGCTCGAACACGTCGGCGAACGCTCGCTCGATGCCGTCGCCGGACAGCCACAAGCTCAGCGCACGCACGCCTGGCGTGTCGATCAGCCAACCGTCGCCCGGCAGCGGCACGAGTTCGGCAGCGACGGTCGTGTGACGGCCTCGTTGGTCGCCTTCGCGAACCTCGAACGTCGCTTGGCGCTCCGCCCCGATCAGTGCGTTCACGAGGGTCGACTTGCCGACACCGCTCGCGCCGAGGAACGTCAACGTTCGGTTGCCCGCCGCATACGACCTGATCGCCTCGACGCCGTCGGACGTCTTGCCGCTCGCCAGCAGCACCGGTACCCCCAGCGCCACCTCGGCGAGTGCCGCCCGACCCGGTTCGGGGTCGTCGACGAGGTCGGTCTTGGTGAGTACCACGACCGGATCGGCGCCGGAGTCGAAGGTGAGCACCAGCTCGCGTTCCAGGCGCCGAGGGCTCGGCGGCGAACCGAGCGCGTGCACCAGGAACACGACGTCGATGTTGGCCGCAAGCGTGTGCGACACGGCTCGCATCCCGTCGAATGACGCCCGCCGAGTGAACGCCGAACGGCGCGCCAACACGTGCTCGACCCGCTCGTCGTCGTCGGACGGGATCACCCAGTCGCCAACGGCCACGTCGGCGCCGATGTTGCGCACCCGCAAGGGTTCGGCGACGCCACGAGCCTCGTCCATCGACCGCACGACGGTGCTCCATCCCCGGTCGAGCCGCGAGACCCGTCCTGGCGCACCCGGACGGCCGAGGTCGTCCCATGCCTCGTCGAAATCCGCGGCCCATCCGAGTGCCGGGTCCGGCTCGTGGAGTGCGCTCGACATCGAGGTCGAACCGTACCCCCGATGTGGATTCCCCGGTTCCCTTGGCACACTCACCTCCTGCGGACACCTCGCGCGGTCTTGACAACAGGGTGTCCGATCACATAGCGATCACCCCGCACGACCAACACGGCAACGCCACTACGAAAGGCACTGATGTCCAAACCCCTCGTCATCGTCGAATCGCCTGCCAAGGCGAAGACGCTGTCGAAGTTCCTCGGCAACGACTACGACGTGCGCGCCTCGGTGGGCCACGTCTCCGACCTGCCGAGCAAGGGATTGAACATCGACGTCGACAATGGCTTCAAGCCCACCTACGAGCTGACCGAGCGCGGCAAGACCGTGGTGAAAGACCTCAGAGCAGCGCTCAAGGACGCCTCGGAGCTCTATCTCGCGACCGATGAAGACCGCGAGGGCGAAGCGATCTCGTGGCACCTGATCGAGTACCTCAAGCCCAAGGTGCCGGTGAAGCGGATGGTGTTCCACGAGATCACCAAGGCCGCCATCGACCATGCGGTCAACAACCCGCGCGACCTCGACTACGGCCTCGTCGACGCCGCCGAGACGCGGCGCATCCTCGATCGGCTCTACGGCTACGAGGTGTCACCCGTGCTGTGGCGCCGCGTGAACCGTGGGCTGTCCGCCGGGCGCGTGCAGAGCCCGTCGGTCCGTTTGATCGTCGAGCGCGAGCGCGAGCGCATCGCCTACGTCACCGCCGACTACTGGGACATCGATCTCGGCACCGCCACCCAGCCGGCGTTCGGCGCCAAGCTGGTCGCCGTCGACGGTGACCGGGTCGCCACCGGCAAGGACTTCGACGCGAAGGGCCAGGTGTCCGCCAAGGCCGTCGCCCTCGACGAGGCTCGTGCACGCGGGCTTGCCGACGGCCTCGACGGTGCCACGTTCACCGTGCGCTCGGTGGACGAGAAGCCCTACCGCTCGTCACCGAAGGCCCCGTTCATGACCTCGACGCTGCAGCAGGAGGGCGGCCGCAAGTTGCGCCTGTCGTCGTCGCAGGTGATGCGCGTCGCCCAAGGCCTGTACGAGCGCGGCTTCATCACCTACATGCGAACCGACAACGTGGTGTTGTCCGACGAGGCGATGCAGGCCACCAGGGCCGCGGTCACCAGCGAATACGGCGCCAACTACCTCAATGCCGCGCCGAAGCAGTTCTCGTCGAAGATCAAGAACGCCCAGGAGGCCCACGAGGCGATCCGGCCGACCACGCCGTACCGCTCACCGGGAAGCCTCGGGTCGGAACTCAACAGTCAGGAACTCGCGCTGTACCGGCTGATCTGGCAGCGCACGCTGGCGTCGCAGATGGCCGACGCCACGGGTGTCACCGTCAGCGTGCGCCTGGCCGCGAACGCCGCCGACCGAACCACCGGTGAACTCACCGACTGCGAATTCGCTGCGTCTGGCACGACGATCACGTTCCCTGGCTACCGCGCCGTCTACGTCGCTTCGAAAGAGGAGACGGGCGACGACGAAGCCGAGAACGAAGCGCTGCTGCCGGCGCTGACCGAGGGCGACGAGGTGCAGATCGCCTCGATCGAGCCCAACGGGCACAGCACCTCCCCTCCGGCGCGCTACACCGAGGCGTCGCTCGTCAAGCGGTTGGAGGAGCTGGGCATCGGTCGTCCCTCGACGTGGGCGTCGATCATCCAGACCATCCAAGACCGCGGGTACGTCTGGAAGAAGGGGCAGGCCCTGGTTCCGACCTGGACCGCCTTCGCCGTGGTCCGCCTGCTCGAAGAGCACTTCGACGCATTGGTCGACTACGACTTCACCGCCTCGATCGACCATGACCTCGACGAGATCGCCAATGGGCGACGTGCGAAGGAGAAATGGCTGAAGCGCTTCTACTTCGGCGACACCGGCGACGGTGACACCGAGCCGATCTCGGCCGAGGCAGGCTTCGGCGATGACGCCCTCTTGGGACTGAAGCGACTGGTCGAGGAGAACCTCGACGAGATCAATGCCGCCGAGATCAACACGTTCCCGCTCGGCCTCGACGCCGACGGCGAGTTGATCGTGGTCAAGCCGGGCAAGTATGGCCCCTACGTGAAGCGCGGCGAGGACACCGCCAGCGTGCCCGACGACCTGACCCCCGACGAATTGACCGTGGCCAAGGCGATCGAGTTGCTCGCTGCGCCGAAGTCGGACGAACCGATCGGCGAACTCGACGGGTATCCGGTCTACGCAAAGAACGGTCGCTACGGCCCCTACGTGCAGTGGGGCGACCATGACGACCCGCCACCCGGGTTCGAGAAGCCGAAGATGTCGAGCCTGTTCAAGACGATGATCCTGGAACGGATCACGATGGACGAGGCCGAGGCGCTCTTGCAGCTGCCGCGCCACCTCGGCGACGACCCGTCCGACGGTGTCCCGATCTACGCGAACAACGGCCGCTACGGCCCGTACGTGCAGAAGGAGAAGGACTACCGCAACATCGACTCCGAGGACCAGCTGCTCCAGATCACGCTCGCCGAGGCGCTCGCGATCTTCAGCCAGCCCAAGGTGTACAAGCGCGGTGGCGGGAACATGGCCGCCAAGGGTCCGCTCAAGGAGTTCGGCACCGATCCGGTGAGCGAGCGTGCGGTGGTGGCCAAGGACGGCAAGTTCGGTGTGTACGTCACCGACGGCGAGACCAACGCGTCGCTCGGCAAGGGCGACCGCCTCGAGGAGATGGCGCCGGAGCGCGCCTACGAGCTGCTGGCGATCCGGCGCGAGGCGATCATCGCCAAGGGCGGACCGACCAAGAAGAAGCGTGCAGCAAAGAAGAAGGCGCCCGCCAAGAAGAGGGCTGCGGCAAAGAAGGCGCCCGCCAAGAAGCAGGCTGCGGCAAAGAAAGCGCCGGCCAAGCAGGCGCCGGTCATCACCGACCTCAACGGCTGAACACCGGCTTGCGATGAGTTCCGGCGCGGACGGGGCGCAGCGAAACTCATGGGAGCGACGTGTTGCGTCGCTGGAAGTCCCATTGTTAGGGTGACCTAACAGCCGCCACACGACGGCCATACGCCCACCGTCTCGTGTTGGAGATCTTCGTGTTACAGACATTCCTCACCGGGCTCCGCGAGGGGCTCGAGGCGGCACTGGTCGTCAGCATCCTGATGTCGTTCATGGTCCGCACCGGCCATCGCGATCGCATCCCGGCGCTGTGGGCAGGCGTCAGCATCGCCGTGTTGCTGTCGTTCGGATTCGGCGCGCTGTTGCACTACACGTCGGCATCGATGAGCTTCGAAGCCCAAGAAGCGTTCGGCGGCATCTTGTCGATCGTGGCCGTGGCCTTCGTCACCTGGATGGTGTTCTGGATGAAGCGGGCATCGCGCACCCTGAAGGGTGAACTGCACGACAAGATGTCGGCAGCGATCGAGCTCGGCACGATCGGCGTCTTCACCGCTGCGCTGCTGGCCGTCGGTCGGGAAGGCCTCGAGACCGCCCTGTTCCTCTACCCGACGTTCCAGGCCCAAGGTGCAGGCGCCGGCCCAGCCGTCGGCGCACTGCTCGGCATCCTGACCTCGGTCGTGATCGGGGTGCTGCTGTACCGCGGTGTCGTGTCGATGAACCTCGCCGCGTTCTTCAAGGTCACCGGCGCCGCGCTGATCGTGATCGCCGCCGGCGTGCTCGCCTACGGCGTCCATGATCTGCAAGAGGCTGGGATCCTGCCCGGTATCGACACCCTCGCCTGGGACGTCGACGGTTGGGAGATCACCAGTTGGTACGGCGCGCTACTGAAGGGCATCTTCAACCTCGGTCCTCAGATGACCGTGCTCGAGATCGCCGTCTACCTGGGCTATCTGATCCCGACCATGTTCCTCTTCCTCCGCCCCGCCGACGACAGGCGGACCGCCGCCCCGGGCGCCGAGCAGAACGACGCCCCAGCCGCAGCTGCGACCGCCCGCTGAGCCCGTCCCTCCAGACCGACCAGCGGCTCCACCACCGACTTCGAGGAGTACCACCATGTCCCCGCGCCGAGCGTTCCTCGCCGTCCCCATCGCCGCAATGCTCGCGCTCGGAGCCTGCTCGACCGGGTCCGTCGACTCCACCGTCGGCGTGACCGGCACCGACGACGCCTGCACGTTGGACGACGACATCCTCGACGCCGGCAAGGTCGGCTTCGAGTTCGTCAACGAGAGCAGCAAGGTCAACGAGCTGTACGTGCTGAAGGCGAACGGCGACACGCTCGGGGAGGTCGAGAACGTCACCACCGGCACCTCGCGCACGCTCACCGTCGATCTCGTCGCCGGCGACTACCTGGTGCGGTGCAAGCCCGGCCAGTCCGGCGACGGATTCGAGTCGACGTTCACCGTCACGGGCGAAGGCGGCGCTGCCCAGGCCGAGCCGGACCGCGAGATCAGCTTCGAGGCGATCGACTTCGACTACGAGAACCTCGACGTCGACGGCATCACCGACGGCGACACGATCCGGTTCGTGATGGACAACGTCGGCGAGCAGGCCCACGAGTTCGAGGTGCTCGACCCAGACCAGGAGCCGATCGGCGAGGTGGCAGCGACCAGCCCCGGCGAGTCCGGTGGCGCCACGATGACCTTCACGTCACCGGGGGTGTACACCTACCAATGCATCCTCGTCGACCCCGAAACCGGCAAGCCGCACACCGAACTCGGCATGATCGGCGCCTTCGAGGTCGTCGCGGGATGACATACACGATGTGCCAGGCACATCGCGGACGGCGTCAGGTGAAGATGATCTGGCCGCCGGCGGCCATGGCGTAGAAGTCGCCGACCGTGATGATGTCGTCGAGGTCGTCGATCAGATCGTCACGCTCCATGCCGAACAGGTCGACGGAGGCGAGGCAGGCGTACACGCCGGCGCCCGTGTCGTGGATCATCTCGATGAACTCGTGGATGTCTGGGAAGTCCTGCTTCTCGATCTGCTTCTCCATGTACTTCGTGATCAGCGCCGAGGCACCGGGGATCACACCGGCAATGGTGGGCATGTGCAGGCCGGGGTTGCCGACTGCGGCCACCTTGATGTGGTCCTGGCGTGCCTTGTGGATGGCGTCCATACCGAAGAAGGTGAAGAAGAGGTTGGCCTCGATGCCCTCGTTGCGGGCGCCGTTGGCCATGATCAGCGCCGGGTAGATGCCCTCGAGCGAACCCTTCGACACGATGATCGAGACCTTCTCGATCGGCGCCGCAATGGGTGCAGGTGGAATGGGGTGTGAATCGGTCATGTCAGATACAGCCCTTCGGCTTGGGGATGCCCGCCACCCTCGCGGCGAGCTTGGCAGGACCCTTCGGGAAGAGCACGAAGAGTTCCTTGGTGGTGACGTCGGAGAGCTTGCTGATCTTGCGCACCGTGGGTCCGGTGCCCTTGTCGAAGTACTCCTTGCGCATCAGGTCGATCACGGTCCAGTGACGGTCGGTCAGCGGCGTCGGCACGCCGACTTCCTCGGCGATCTCTGGTGCCATCTCCTTGGTCCACTGCTCGGCGTCGACGAAGAACCCTTCGTCGTTCACCTCGACGGTGGTACCTGCGAGTGTCTGGGTGGGCATGGGTGGGTCCTTTCCTGTCAGCCCTTGGCGGGCTGCTTCTTGCCGAATGTGGGCATGTCGGGGCCGATGCCGGGGATGTCGCGCCCGGGCAGCAGGCCGTGCCAGTAGAACGATTGGAACATCAACTTGCCGAGGTGGTTCGCCCGCGACTCCTTGAGCAGCGGCAGCCCGACCGGGCCGGGGTAGTGACCGCCGACCGGTTCGTTCTCGTAGTTGAAGTCGATCAGCAACGCCTTCGAGAAGCCGGTCTCGATGAAGCAGTTGGCGTGACCATCGAAGGAGTGCTCGATCGACTTGCCGTCGAGGAACGCCTCGATGTTCTCCACCAGCACCTCGCCTTCGAAGTGCGTCACCGAGCCGGCCTTGGATGCCGGCAGGTCGGCAGCGTCACCGACCACGAAGATGTTCGGCTTGACCTTCGACTGCAGCGTGGCGTTGTCGGTCGGGATGAATCCGAGTTCGTCACCCAGCCCGGGCGAGTCCTCGACATAGGCGGCACCGCCGTGCAACGGAATCACCACGGCGAGATCGAACTCGACTTCGCGGCCGTCGTAGCTGATCAGTTTGCCGTTCTCACCGTCGACCTCGCCGGTGTTGAATTCGGTGACGAGTTCGACGTGCTTGTCGTCGAGCAGCGAACCGAGCGTCGCGGAGGCCGTCGGCTTCGTGAACGCAGCATCGAGCGGCGTGACGTAGGTGATCCGAATGTCGTCGCGGACGCCCTTGTCGGTGAAGTACCAGTCGGCGAGGAATGCGAATTCGAGTGGGGCGACCGGGCACTTGATCGGCATGTCGATCACGTTGATCACGACATGGCCGGACTCGAAGTCGTCGAGCGCTTCAGCAAGCGCTGTCGCGCCCTCCATGTCGTAGAAGGTGTGCACCTTCTCGTGCCAGCCGGGTCCGGTCAGACCCTCGGTCTCCTCGGGCAGCAACCTCGCACCCGTCGCGATCAGGAGCACGTCGTAGTCGAGGCTCGTGCCGTTCTGCAGCGCAACCGTGTTCGCCTCGATGTCGACCGACTCGATCGGGCACTGGTGGTAGTGGATGCCCTTCTTGAGTTGCCGGTCACGTTTGCGCACGATCTCGTCCGGTTCGGTCAATCCGAACGGCACGAACAACAGGCCGGGTTGGTACACGTGCCGGTTGTCCTGATCGACGATGTCGATCCGCAGTTGGTCGTCCTTGTACTTCTTGCGCAGCCGGTTGGCGGCGAGCGTGCCACCCGTCCCGGCACCAAGGATCACGAGGCGTTTCTGTTCCGACGACATCTCCGTGAGCTCCAATCCTGCAGGCCGCAACGGTTGCGGCCGCTTCTGACGTCGACGCTACGCGCCGCCGTCGCTGTCGCCTATGGCCTTTCGTCCTATCCCCTGAGGGGTATGTCGCTTCGGGTTGAGCGCCAGCCGACTCGGTACCATCGCCCCTCGTGAGCGACCGTCCGCCCTACATCGCGTTCGAGGGAGCGGAGGGCTGCGGCAAGTCGACGCAGGCCGCCCGCCTCGCCGAGGCCATCGGTGCGGTGCTCACCCGCGAGACCGGTGGCACCGACATCGGCGCACGGCTCCGGGCGCTCCTGCACGACACGAGCGTCCACAACCTCCACCCTCGAGCCGAGGCGCTGATCACCGCTGCCGATCGAGCGCAGCACATCGCCGAGGTCGTGGCCCCGGCGCTGGCTTCCGGCCGTTCCGTCGTGAGCGATCGCTCGGTGTACTCGTCACTCGCGTACCAGGGCTACGGCCGTGAACTCGACATCGACGAGATCCACCACCTCAACGAGTGGGGCACCGGCGGTGTCTGGCCGACGACGGTGGTCTTCCTCGACACGCCCGACGACGTGATCGCCGAACGCATGAGCCGACGGGACCTGGACCGCTTCGAAGCCGCCGGTGAGGAGTTCCATGCCCGGGTCCTCGCCGGGTTCCGCACCATGGCAGCCGCCGCTCCCGATCACTGGATCACGGTGCAGGCCGTGGGCTCGGTCGAGCGTGTGGCCGACGACATCCGGCGAGCCCTCGACGAGCGGGGCGCCCTGTGAGCACTGCCAGCGACACCCGGCCGGGCCCGATCTGGGACGGGGTGATCGGGCAGCCCGATGCCGTGCAGCGCCTGCGCTCGGCGGCAGATCGCGGTCCGGTACACGCGTACCTGTTCGTCGGACCCGCCGGTTCCACGAAACTGCAGGCCGCCCGCGCCTTCGCAACCCGACTGATGACGGGGTCAGAGGACGCCGATCAGCGCGACGCCGCGCTGATCCTGCGCGGCGAGCATCCCGACGTGCGTGAGGTCCGCCGTGTCGGTCCCCGGATCGACAAGGACCAAGCCATCTCGATCGTCCACGAAGCTTCGCTCACGCCGTCGGAGGGCGCGTCCAAGGTGATGATCCTCGACGAATTCCACCTCCTGGCGCCGGAAGGGGCGGGACGGCTCCTCAAGGTGATCGAGGAACCGCCCGACTCGGTGACGTTCCTGATCCTCGCCGATTTCGTTCCCCACGATCTGATCACGATCTCGTCGCGTTGCGTGCAGATCGACTTCCGAGCGATCGGTGCCGATGTCATCGCTGCGCAGTTGGTGGGCGAGGGGGTCGCGCCGGCATCGGCGATGGGCGCCGCGCGGGCAGCGCACGGAGATCTCGAACGAGCGAGAGTGCTCGCCACCGACCCGGCCCTGGCGGAACGCCGAGCAGCGTTCGCCGAGGCTCCCCACGAACTCGACGGCACCGGCGCGGCAGCGATGCGCATCGCGGCGCACCTGCTGGGAATGATCGATGCGGCGTCCGAACCGTTGACCGTTCGCCATGCGGCCGAGGTCGCCGAAGTGGATGAACGCATCAAGGCGCACGGCGAGCGCGGCAGCGGCAAGAAGGAGCTCGACGTTCGACACAAGCGCGAGTTGCGGCGCTACCGCACCGACGAGTTGCGCAGCGGGCTGGCGGCGATGGCGGCGACGTACCGGGACACGGCAGTCAACTCGTCGACGACCGACGTCGACGAGTGCGCCGAGGCCGTCCATCGCATCCACCGAGCGATCGAGACGCTGGATCGGAATCCGAACGAGAAGCTGCTCGTCGAGTCGCTGCTGTGGTCGCTGCCCGACGCGCAAGGCGTCGGTCCGTCGAGCTGACACCGAGGGGTCTGGCTCCCACGTCTCATATTCCCGGAACGTGTGATCTTTTTGTCACGTGGGCTCAGCCCGTGGTACCGGAACCGTGCCGGTAGGGTTGCTGCACGGAATCCCACTTCGTGGAAAGGGCACTCCATGTTCGAACGTTTCACAGACCGGGCTCGTCGAGTCGTCGTGCTCGCACAGGAAGAGGCTCGGCTCCTCAACCACAGCTACATCGGCACCGAGCACATCCTCCTGGGCTTGATCCACGAGGGCGAGGGCGTTGCTGCCAAGGCACTCGAGAGTCTCGGCATCTCGCTCGAGGCGGTGCGCAGCCAGGTCGAGGAAATCATCGGGCAGGGCGGTTCGTCGCCGTCGGGCCACATCCCCTTCACGCCTCGCGCGAAGAAGGTGCTCGAGCTCTCCCTGCGTGAAGCGCTCCAACTCGGCCACAACTACATCGGCACCGAGCACATCCTCCTCGGCCTCATCCGTGAAGGCGAGGGTGTCGCAGCCCAGGTGCTCGTCAAGCTCGGCGCCGATCTCTCCCGCGTGCGCCAGCAGGTCATCCAGCTGCTCTCCGGCTATCAGGGCCCATCGGGCTCCACGGGTGGCGGCCGCAGCGAGCAGGCCCCGGCCGGTGCCGGCGTCGGCGCCAGCAAGGGCGGCGACGACGAAAAGGGTGGCAACAGCCAGATCCTCGACCAGTTCGGTCGCAACCTCACCCAGGCCGCCCGCGAAGGCCAGCTCGATCCGGTCATCGGCCGTTCGAACGAACTCGAGCGCGTGATGCAGATCTTGTCGCGGCGCACCAAGAACAACCCGGTGCTGATCGGTGAGCCTGGCGTCGGCAAGACCGCCATCGTCGAAGGCCTGGCCCAGAAGATCGTCAACAACGACGTGCCCGACACGCTCACCGACAAGCAGCTCTACACGCTCGACCTCGGCGCCCTCGTGGCCGGCTCGCGCTATCGCGGCGACTTCGAAGAGCGCCTGAAGAAGGTGCTCAAGGAGATCAAGACCCGCGGTGACATCTTGTTGTTCATCGACGAGATCCACACGCTCGTCGGCGCCGGCGCCGCCGAAGGTGCCATCGACGCCGCGTCGATCCTCAAGCCGATGCTCGCCCGTGGTGAGCTGCAGACCATCGGTGCCACCACCACCGACGAGTACCGCAAGCACGTCGAGAAGGACGCGGCCCTCGAGCGTCGCTTCCAGCCGGTCAAGGTCGACGAGCCGACGCTCGCCCACACCATCGAGATCCTCAAGGGCATCCGCGACCAGTACGAGGCCCACCACCGGGTCACGATCACCGACCAGGCGCTCGTCGCTGCGGCAAACCTCGCCGACCGGTACATCTCCGACCGTCACCTGCCCGACAAGGCAATCGACCTGATCGACGAGGCCGGCTCGCGTCTGCGCATCAAGCGCATGGCCACGCCCCCAGACCTCCGCGAGATCGAGACGAAGCTCAACGACGTCCAGGAAGCCAAGAAGCGCGCCGTCGAGGAGCAGCAGTTCGAAGAAGCCGGCCGCCTGCGCGACCAGGAGAAGGCGCTCCTCGAAGAGAAGGCCGAGAAGGAGTCTGAGGTCAAGGCCGAGGGTGTCGACCTGTTCGACGAGGTCGACGAGGAAGCCGTTGCCGAGGTGCTGTCGCTGTGGACCGGGATCCCGGTGTACAAGCTGACCGAGGAGGAGACCGAGCGGCTGCTCAAGATGGAGGAGAACCTCCACAAGCGCATCATCGGCCAGGAGCAGGCCGTCTCGGCGGTGTCGCAGTCGATCCGGCGTACCCGTGCCGGGCTCAAGGACCCGAAGCGCCCGTCGGGCTCGTTCATCTTCCTCGGCCCCACCGGCGTCGGCAAGACCGAACTGGCCAAGACGCTCACCGAGTTCCTGTTCGGCGACGACTCAGCGCTGATCACGCTCGACATGTCCGAGTACATGGAGAAGCACACGGTCAGCCGCCTCGTCGGTTCGCCTCCCGGCTATGTGGGCTACGAAGAAGGCGGCCAGCTCACCGAGGCCGTGCGGCGCAAGCCGTTCTCGGTGGTGCTGTTCGACGAGATCGAGAAGGCGCATCCCGACGTGTTCAACACGTTGCTGCAGATCCTGGAGGAAGGTCGCCTGACCGACAGCCAGGGCCGCTCGGTCGACTTCCGCAACACGGTGCTGATCATGACCTCCAACCTCGGCACGCAGGATCTCCGCAAGGCCAACGTGGGCTTCACCAGCGACGACACCGCCATGAGCTACGAGCGCATGAAGGAAAAGGTCAACGAGTCGCTGAAGAACCACTTCCGGCCCGAGTTCCTCAACCGCATCGACGAGGTCATCGTGTTCCACGAGTTGACCCGCGACGAGGTCCTGCAGACCGTCGACCTGCTCACGCAGCGTCTGGTCGGTCAGCTCGAAGGTCAGGGTCTCGGCATCGAGATCAAGCAGTCCGCCAAGGAACTGCTCGGCGATCTCGGCTACGACCCGCAGTTGGGTGCCCGTCCGATGCGTCGCGCGATCCAACGTCACATCGAAGACGCGCTGTCGGAGAAGATCCTCTACAAGGAGTTCTCGGCCGGTGAGATCATCGTGGTCGACACCGAGGACGATCCGGACAACGAGGGCAAGAAGCGCTTCACGTTCACCGCCGTCGAGGGGTTCGTGCCGCCGTCATCGGTGGAGCTCGCGACGACGGCCACCGAGAAGCCGATCCCCCCGGCGGGCGGCGACGCCGAGCTGCCTCCGCCCGAGCTGAGCTGATCTCGTTCGCGAGATCGCGGTCCTGACCTCACCGACCTCCGTCGGCCATACTCGTCACCGTGGTTCGTCGAGTCCTTGCTCTGTGCGTGTGCGTTGCCGTGCTCGCCGGATGCCGGGTCGACCTCAGTGTCGACATGACGGTCGAGCCCGACGGAACCGGCACGATCACGCTCGTCGCTGCGGCCGACGCCGAGGTGGTCGCGGCGGTGCCGACCTTGGCCGAGGAACTCGCGACCGACGACATCGTCGCGGCCGGATGGACGATCAACGGTCCGAACGCGTTGCCCGACGGCGGACTCACGATCACCTTGAGTCATGACTTCGTCTCCGACATCGAGGCGACGAACCTGCTCAACAGCCTCGGGCCACCGTTCAACCAGATGGCGATGACCCGCAACACCAGCGGTGAGGACACCACCACCCGGTTGACCGGCCTGCTCGGGCTCCCGGACGGATTCGAGAGCTTCGCCGACGAGGATCTGGTCGCCGCCGTCGGCTCGGTGCCGTTCTCGGCGCAGATCGCATCGAGCGGGGCGACGCCCGAGTCGTCGATCGCTGCCGTCATCCGCGCCGAACTCCCCGGCAGGATCAACGCCGACGAGACGAACGGCACCGGGCTCGGCGACAACCGCCTCGAATGGCAGGTGCCGACGGACGGCACGATCCTCGATTGGCGCGCCGTCTCGGTGCAGTCGCCGGGCGACGACCGTTGGTGGGCGCGTCCGCTCTCGGTGCTTGCGCTGGTCGCGCTGGTCGCCTGGGTGGCGTTCATGACGCTGTTCATCGGCTACGTCGTCTGGGCCCGCTGGCAGCGCACGCATCGCCGACCACCCGGTCGGCCTCGGCCCGCCCGCTGAGGGCCGGGTGTGGCAGCCTCTGGCATGCCCGACGCGCCGACCCGAGTCGACTTCCACTTCGATGTGATGTGCCCATTCGCGCACCAGACAGCGAAGTGGATACGTGAGGTACGCGCGCAGAACGGCATCGAGATCGACTGGAAGTTCTTCAGCCTCGAAGAGATCAACCGCGTCGAGGGCAAGAAGCATCCTTGGGAGCGCGAGTGGTCGTACGGATGGTCGATGATGCGCATCGGTGCGTTGCTCCGACGATCCAGCATGGACGATCTGGATCGCTGGTACGAGCGGGCGGCACGCGCCCTCCACGAAGAGGGCCACCGCCCGCACGATCCTGACGTGGCACGACACCTCCTCGACGAGATCGGTCTCGATCCCGGGGTGGTCGACCTGGCGATCGCCGATCCGACCACCCACGACGAGGTACGCGACGACCACGACCGGGTGACCGCCGCCGGCGGATATGGCGTCCCCACACTCTTCTTCCCCGAGTTCGTCGCCCCGAACGGCGAACCAGAGTGCCTGTTCGGCCCCGTGGTGATGGATCCGCCGACGGGCGCAGCGGCACTCCGACTGTGGGACGCCACCACGGCCTGGCTCGAGTTCCCGTACCTGTTCGAACTGCAGCGCCCGAAGAACCGCCACCACGGCGAAGTGATCGCTGACCGTCTGCGCCCGTATCTCGAGGCCCGCGACTGGGTCAGCATCAACCGCGGCAAGGTCGTCGCGTTCGACTGACATCAGGGGTCTGGCCCCTGATGTCACCCAACTCTGTGACAGCCCCTCGTCATGATGGCGCCATGAGCAGAACCAAGTTGGTCCACGTGTGCAGCGAGTGCGGCACCTCGCATCCGAAGTGGGCGGGGAGATGCGCCGGCTGCGGTGACTGGAACACCCTGGTCGAAGACGTCGAAGTGTCAGGGGCCGAGGATGCGCCGGTTGCGGCATCGTCGCGTCCGGGGCCCACCCGCATCGGCGACGTCGGCACCGAACACGGCGATCCGGTGACCACCACCATCGCCGAACTCGACCGGGTACTCGGCGGCGGTCTCGTTGCGGGCTCGGTCACGCTCCTCGGCGGCGAGCCGGGCATCGGCAAGAGCACACTGCTGCTGCAGCTGCTCGCCGCATGGAGCGGCCCGACGCTGTACGTCACTGCCGAGGAGAGCGCGCAGCAGGTGAAGCGGCGCGCCGAGCGGCTGGGTGCCACCCGCGACGACCTGTGGCTGCACGCGGAAACGTCACTGCCGCACATCCTCGAGGCGATCGATCGAATTCGTCCGGAACTCGTCGTCATCGACTCGATCCAGACGGTGTCCGATCCTGGGCTCGGGTCGCTGCCGGGCAGTGTGGGGCAGGTTCGCGGGTGCGCCCAACGACTCGTCAACGAGGCAAAGCAGCGCGATGTCTCGATCGTGCTCGTCGGCCACGTCACCAAGGAGGGTGGCCTGGCCGGGCCGCGCGTTCTCGAACACGTCGTCGACACGGTGCTGCAGTTCGAGGGAGACCGCCACCATGCCCTCCGGCTGCTGCGAGCGTCGAAGCATCGTTTCGGTCCGACCAACGAACTCGGACTGTTCGAGATGGCCACCTCCGGCTTGATGGGCGTGCCGGACGCGTCATCACTGTTCCTCGCCGACCGCCGAACCGGCGTGCCCGGCTCGGCAGTGGTCCCCACAATGGAGGGACAACGCCCGATCGTCGTCGAGGTGCAGGCGCTCGCCAGCCCGAGCGTGCCGGGTGTGCCGCCGAGGCGGAGCGCGCTCGGCCTCGACGGGGGGCGCCTGTCGATGCTGATGGCGGTGCTCGGTCGGAGGTCACGCGTGCAGGTCGGCGACCAGGACGTGTACGCGTCGACGGCGGGCGGGGTGAAACTCAGCGAGCCGGGGCTCGATCTCGGCGTCTGCCTCGCCGTCGTGAGCGCGATCCGTGACCGGCCCCTCCCCGCCGACCTGGCCGTGTTCGGCGAGGTCGGGCTCGGCGGCGAGCTGCGTCAGGTTGGCCAAGCGCAGCGCCGTCTCATCGAGGCCGGGCGACTCGGTCTGCGCCGTGTGGTGGTGCCGTCGAACTCACCGGACTGTGACGTCGACGTCGAGGTGGTGCGAGCAGCAACGCTGTCAGAGGCGATCGCCGCAGCCGGTCTCGGCGCGCACACAGGCCCCAACGGGCTGCGCGGCGGCAGGCTGATCGCCGTCGCCGACTGGATCGACGCGATGCTCATCTAAGATCAGGCCATGAACTCCCGGTACGGCGGCGTCAACGAAGCGATGCGCGATGCGCTCGCACGCGTCGCGCCCGGTACGCCGTTGCGCGACGGCATCGACCGGGTCGTGCGCTCGAAGGCAGGCGCACTGCTCGTGCTCAGCGACGACGCCGACGTGCTGTCGATCTGTTCCGGCGGGTTTCTCGTCGACGCGCCGTACAGCCCCCAGCGGCTGTCAGAGCTCGCGAAGATGGACGGCGCGATCATCTTGTCCACCGACGGCGGACGAATCGCCCGGGCCAACGTTCACCTCGTTCCCGATCCATCCGTGCCCACCACCGAGACCGGAACCCGACATCGCACGGCGGAACGAGTGGCCCGCTCGCTCGACGTACCGGTGGTCTCAGCGAGCGAGGAAATGGGTGTCATCAACGTCTACGCCGGTGGAAGCAAGCGGCAACTACAGGAGGTCGGACACCTCCTCGACCGGGCAAACCAGGCCTTGCAGACGCTCGAGCGCTACAAGGTGCGCCTCGACGATGCCATCACGAACCTCACCGCGGTCGAGGTCGAAGACGTCGTCACGCTGCGCGACGTCGTCGCGGTCGTCCAACGCGGCGAGATGGTCCACCGCATCGCCGAGGAGATCGAGACGATGATCATCGAACTCGGCATCGACGCCCGGCTGCTGCGGTTGCAGCTCGACGAGCTGTACGGCGAGATCGACGACGAACTCGACCTGGTCGTCTCCGACTATCTCCCCCCGGACCGCACCGTGGCCGAAGCGCTCCAGGGGATGTCACAGCTGTCCGACGATGAGGTGTCGAACCTCCGGCTCACCGCCGATGCACTGTCACCGGACCGCGACTCGACCGACCTCACCCAAGAAGTGGCTCCGAAGGGCATGCGCCTGCTGCACCGGGTCAGCCGGCTGCCGTCGGGAACTGCCATCGCTGTCGCGGATCACTTCGGCGGCCTCGCGAAGCTGCAACGTGCGACCGTCGACGATCTGATGGTCGTCGACGACGTCGACGAGTCGACTGCACGAGCCATCCGCGACACGCTCAGTCGAGTCACCGAGACGACCATTCTCGATCAGTACAGCTGAATTTGCTGGTCTGACCTCGCGGGGAGCCGGTGGCGGTCACTCCTGGTCGGCCCGGCTGCGGCTCGTCGCTGGCGCTTCCCTCGCCGCGCAGGCGACCACCGAATCGTTCTACATGCGTTCGAGGATGGTCGCGGTGCCCATGCCGCCGCCGGTGCACATTGCCACCAGGCCGGTCTGCAGGTCGCGGCGTTCGAGCTCGTCCAGCAAGGTGCCGATCAGCATCGTTCCGGTCGCGCCGATCGGGTGACCGAGCGCGATCGCCCCACCGTTGACGTTCACCTTCAACGGGTCGGCACCTGTGTCGCGGAAGAACCGCAGCACGACCGACGCGAAGGCTTCGTTCACCTCGAACAGGTCGATGTCGCCGACGGTCATGCCGGCTCGTTTCAGGCACTTGTTGGCGGCCGGGCCCGGCGCGGTCAGCATGATCAACGGCTCGTCCGCGGCGACCGCCGACATCACGATGCGTGCGCGAGGGGTGAGGCCGTGCGCCTTGGCGTACTCGGGCGATGACACCAGCACCGCTCCGGCGCCGTCGACCACGCCCGAGCTGTTGCCGGCGTGGTGGACGTTGTGGAGTTCGACGCCCGGGTACTTCTGCGCCATCAGCTCAGCCATCGTCAGCTCGCTCTGCTCGAACGAGAAATCGACGAACTTGGCGAAGCTGGGATGCAACGCTGCAAGCCCCTCCGCCGTGGTCTCCGGGCGCGGATGTTCCTCGTGGTCGAGCGCCACCGTGCCGTCGTCGTTGCGGATCGTGATCAGGCTGCGATCGAATCGCCCCTCGGCGATTGCGGCGGCAGCCCGATGCTGACTCTCGAGTCCGAGCGCATCGACCTCGACGCGTGTGTACCCGTCGAGCGTGGCGATCAGATCGGCAGAGAGTCCCTGTGGGACCTGCGGGTGCGTGACCAGCAGATGCTCGTTGTTGGCGTGGAATCCGTCGGTGCCGTTGCGCGCCGGCCGGCTCATCGACTCGACTCCCGCGCCGATCACGAGATCCTGGTGGCCGGCTCCGACTCCCATCGCCGCAAACGTGACCGCCTGCTGACCCGACCCACAGAACCGGTTCAGCGTGACGCCGGGGACCGAGACCGGCCAGCCGGCGTCGAGGACTGCCATGCGACCGATGTCATGAGCGTGGTCGCCCGCGTGCGAACCATTGCCACACACGACGTCGTCGACGTCGACCGGGTCGAATCCGACGCGATCGCGTAGGCCGTTCAACACCTGTCCGAGAATCTTCTGTGGGTGCAGGTGAGCAAGACTCCCCTTGCCCTGTTTGCCGATGCCGCGCGGCGACCGCACCGCGTCGATGATCCAAGCTTCGCCGACTGTCATCTGATCGTTCTACTCGGTGGTTGTCGTTGCGCTGGGATCGGCGACCGTCGGCAGGATCGCATCCCAGACGGCTGCATCGTCGAAACCAAAGGCCCACAGCGCCACACCGTCGAGTCGATATTGCCTGGCGAGGTCCATGCGAAGGGCGATGCCGTCACCGTCGACGTAGTGGACCTGACGCGTCTGCACGCACGTCGTGGTGCCATCCGAGACCTCGAGCTCGTACTCGAACTCCCACTCGCCGGTCTCGTCAACCGGAACCGGCGTGGCATTGCGCCGCTGGATCAGTTCGTCGACCGAACGAGCCGACACGCTGGTGCGGCCCGGCACGTCCTCAGCGGGGCAGACGCCGGTGGTCCGCACCGGCCAGTTGCGTCCATAGGCGGGTAGGCCGAGCACCAGCTTGTCGGGGGAACCGGTCGCCTCGATTGCCCCGGTGATCGCCGACTCGACCCACTCGAGCGGGGCGATCGGACCCGGCTCGCCGACGGAGAAGTCGTAGGTCATGATGCGGATTCGATCGACGTGCTCGATGATCGCCCCGTAGTCGTAGACCCAGTAGCCACTCTCGCCGGTCTGACCTGCGTCGTACACCGGGGGGATGCTCGACCGTGAGCGAACGGCCGTCGGCACGCAGCACCGCCGAGAGCTCGGCGATGAAGGCGACCCAGTTCGGCCGGGTCGTCGCCCAGGTGTCGCGGCCGTCGGCGAACGCGAACTGCTCGTAGTCGATGTCGATGCCGTCGTAGCCCCCATCGGCGGCGAAGGCACGGATCGTCTCGACATGCTGCGTCCGGGTGACCGGATCAGCGAGGATCGCCGCCATCTCACCGGCCGGCAACGCGTCGATGATCGAGGGCAACACGTCGACGTCGATGCCGCGCACAGTGTCCATGAACTCCGACGTCAACTCGACCGAGGCGTTCGGATCGACAACGATCTGGTCGACGCCGACTGCGTTGAACCAGAACGGCGACACCTCACGCATCGACGGCACTCGCTGCCGAGCGTCGGGGAGCGATGCATCGAGCCCCCAGTAGGGCACCCAGGCATCGAGGGGGATGTCGGGCTTGGGTGGCGGCTGCTCTTCGTTGGTCGCCACGTACACCGCAGCGCCTGCAACGCCGACCAGCGGCAGACACGAGCGCGCTCAGCACGGCCAATCGACGACTCCGAGCGGGCTGGGGCTCGTGGTCCGTCGGTGTGTCGTTCCCGCCGTCAGCCGGGTCGGAGTTCGCGGAGATCGGCGAGTCCGAAACCGACGAGGGAGTCGACGAGGGTGAGCCCGGGGGCGGCAGCGACGGGGACGACATGGGGGACCCCCAGCGTCGCACACCCGGCGGCCAGCGCGGAGGCAACCCCGGTGGGCGAGTCCTCGATCGCAACGCACGCTGCGGGGTCCACGCCGAGCATCGCTGCCGCTGCCAGATACGGCTCGGGGTCGGGCTTGCCGTTGTGAACCTCGTCGCCCGTGATCGAACCCACGAACGAACCGGGTGGAGCCGACGCAATCACGGCCTCGGCGAGGCGACGCCACGACATCGTCACCAGCACGCAGGGAACCTCGCCAGCGACGCACTCGGCCAGCAACTCCGGCGCACCAGGCCGCCACGGCAGTTCACGCGCGACGCGGTCGATCACCCCATCGAGGAGACGCTCGACGACCGCCACGGGCTCGAGCCGCACGCCGCCGCGGGTCCGCAGTTCGTGTGCCGAATCGAGTAGATCGAACCCCACGAGCGAGTGGGCGTCGGCCTCGGTCCACGTGCCGCCGAACTCTGCGACCAGCTCGAACTCGATGTCGAACCAGTACGGCTCGGTGTCGACGAGCGTGCCGTCCATGTCCCAGAGGACAGCGGCTGGCTCGGTCACGAGCGGAAGACGGTGATCTTGTCCTCGCCGATGCGTTCGCGCTTCTCCGGGTCGTCGACACCGAGGCCCTCCGAGGGAGCGAGGCACAAGACGCCGAGCTTGCCGTCAGCTTCGTTGTGGTGAACCGCCAGCGACGCTTCGCCGACCTGGTCGAGCGTGTAGGTCTCGGTCAAGAGTGGCTGGATTCGGCCCTGGTCGAGCAACTTGTTGGCGGCGTACGACTCGGCGTAGTTGGCGAAGTGGGAACCGATCAGGTTCTTGAGCTTCATCCAGAAGTGGCGGTTGTCGAACTCGACCATGTAGCCAGAGGTCGCCGCGCACGTCACGATCGTGCCGCCGCGCTTGGCGGCGAACACCGAGGCACCCATCGTGGAACGGCCCGGATGCTCGAACACGATGTCGACGTCCTCGCCGTTGTTGAGCTCGCGGATCTTCTTGCCGAAGCGACGCCACTCCGACTCGTCCTGGGTGTGCTCATCCGACCAGAACTGGTAGTTCTCGGCGCGGCGATCGATCACGGCCTCGCAGCCCATCTTGTTCAGTTGCGCAGCCCGCTCGGGCGAGGAGACCACACCAATCGGCGTGCCACCACCATTGAGGACGTACTGGACGGCGTAGCCACCGATCCCACCGGTCGCACCCCAGATCAGCACCGAGTCGCCCTGCTTCATCTGGGCGCCGTTGTCACTGACGAGCATCCGGTACGACGTGGAGCTGCACAGCAGCGTTGACCGCCGCTTCTTCCCAGGTGAGGTGCGTCGGCTTGGGCATCAGCTGGTTGGCCTTGACCACGGCCAGGTCGGCGAGGCCGCCGAAGTTGGTCTCGAAGCCCCAGATGAGCTGGTTGCTGGCGAGCATCGAGTCGTTGTGGGCGCTCGGGTCCTGGTCGTCGACATAGTTGCAGTGCACCGTCACACGGTCGCCTGGCTTCCAGTTGCGCACCGATGAGCCGACGCGCACCACGACGGCCGACGCGTCGCTCCCGACGACGTGGTACGGCAGGGAGTGTCGCTTGCCCCACTCGTTCTGGCGGCCCATCTTGTCGAGGAAGCCGAACGTCGGCAGCGGCTCGAAGATCGAGGTCCACACCGTGTTGAAGTTGATGCTCGACGCCATCACGGCGATGTACACCTCGTCGGGAGCCAGTTCGGGTGTCGCCACCTCGTCGACGTGCAGCGACCGGCGCGGGTCCTTGTCCCACGAGTCGACACCCTCGAACATCGCCGTTTCGTCGCGCTTGACGAACGCCGCCCGGTAGCTCTCGGGGATGGGGAGGTTGGCGATGTCGTCGCCGCTCGCACCGGACTGGATGGCTTCGAGGATCTCCTGCATGGCGCGCGACGCTACCGATCGGTAATCCCCACCGACAAAGTGGGCAGCCTCTCCCCCAACCCCCGAAATGGCGCGGATTCGTTGCGCTCAGCGCAACGCTGACGGCATTTTTCGGGATGTGGGGGGTGGGGTAGCGTTGCGGTATGGCTTCAACTGGTTCGTACATCGTCGCTGGCGCTCGCACCCCGATCGGCAAGATGAGCGGTGCGCTCGCATCGTTCTCCGGGGCAGACCTGGGTGGGTTCGCCATCGCTGCCGCGCTCGAACGCGCCGGCGTGGCCCCCGAGGAGGTCGAGCACGTCATCATGGGCCAGGTCCTCATGGCCGGCCAGGGTCAGGTGCCGAGCCGCCAGGCCGCCATCAAGGCCGGCATCCCGATGAACGTGCCATCGGTCAACATCAACAAGGTCTGCCTGTCGGGCCTGAACGCGATCTACCTCGCCAACCAGATGATCGCGGCCGGCGAAGCCGACATCGTGGTCGCCGGCGGCATGGAGTCGATGACCAATGCTCCGTACCTCGCTGATGGCGCTCGCGGCGGATTCCGCTACGGCAACACCGAGCTGCGCGACGCCATCATCGCCGACGGCCTGTGGTGCTCGATCGACGGTTGCCTGATGGGGCTCGGCACCGACCGCTACGCCGGCAGCGAGAGCATCAGCCGAGCAGCCCAGGACGAGTTCGCCGCCGTCTCCAACGAACGGGCCGCCAACGCGATCAAGGACGGCCGCCTGGCCGACGAGATCGTCCCGGTGTCCGTCCCCCAGCGCAAGGGTGATCCGATCCTCGTCGAGACCGACGAGGGCGTCCGCCCGGGCACCACTGCCGAGAGCCTCGGCGGGTTGCGGCCTGCGTTCGACAAGGACGGCACGGTCACGGCCGGCAACGCGTCACAGCTGTCCGACGGCGCCAGCGCGGTCGTGATGATGTCGAAGGCCGAGGCCGAGCGCCGCGGTGTGGCTCCGCTCGGCGAGTTCGTCTCCTACGGGATGGTCGCCGGCCCCGACAGCGCATCGCTGCTCAACCAGCCGAGCCGGGCGATCCTGCAGGCTGCCGAGCGTGCGGGCATCGCCGTCGCCGACCTCGACCTCTTCGAGATCAACGAAGCGTTCGCCGCCGTCGGGATCGCGTCGATCGCCGAACTCGGCATCAGCGACGACATCGTCAACGTCAACGGGGGCGCGATCGCCCTCGGCCACCCGATCGGCATGAGCGGCAACCGTCTGGCCCTCACCCTGCTGCACGAGCTGAAGCGTCGTGGTGGCGGCATCGGCGCCGTCGCACTGTGCGGCGGCGGCGGTCAGGGCGACGCCGCCATCTTGCGCACCGTCTGAGTCGTCGCTGCGTCGAGCAGCGCCTCCTGGTCAGTCATCGACTGAGCCGCACATCGCTCGGTCGCGCCCGGCGGCACGCGAGCCCGGTCATGCAGTTCCGCCACTTTGGGTGATTGACAAACTACTGCTGGTGGATATACTGGCACTAACAACGACTTGTGTTACGGACACTTGACGAAATGCGTCCGTTTCCGTAATGTGACCGCAACAACTGATCGAGCGAGCCGGCCCCCGGTTCGCCACCTCTCTGGGACATCATCGAAACGAATCGGCCCGTCCGCCCGCTACCGATTCGTGGAGATGGTGTCCCAGTTCAGTTTTCACACCAGTACACCACGGCCGGACGGCGTGGCAGCGAGGTGGAATCCTCTCAGTCGACGGCGCGACGACCTTCGAGCGCTCGACCGAGGGTGAGTTCGTCGGCGTACTCGAGATCTCCTCCGACGGGCAACCCGCTGGCGATACGCGTGACGGTCAGCCCGATCGGCTTCAACAACCGGGCGAGATACATCGCGGTGACCTCACCCTCGGTGTTCGGATTCGTGCACAGGATGATCTCCTGCACGCCCTCGGGATCGATGCGGGCCACCAACTCACGGATCTTGAGCTGCTCGGGCCCGATGCCTTCGAGCGGACTCATCGCACCGAGCAGGACGTGATAGCGCCCCCGGAACTCTCCGGTCCGCTCGATCGCCACGATGTCTCGTGACTCCTCCACCACACAGAGCACCGTTGAATCGCGAGCATCGTCATTGCAGATCGGGCACAGCACGTCGTCGGCCACGTTGAAGCACCGCTCACAGAACCGCACGCGCGCCTTGGCCTCGGTGATCGAGTGCGCCAGCCGGGTCGCATCCTCGGTCGGCATCTTGAGGAGGTGAAAGGCGATGCGCTGCGCCGATTTCGGCCCGATGCCGGGCAGACGGCCGAGTTCGTCGATCAGCGACTGGACTGGAGGGGTGTAGTTGCCGGCCATGAGGAACGGTCAGCCCGCTTCCTCGATCAGTTCGGAGCCCGGGAACGCCTCGGCCAGACGATCGATCGGTGACTTCACCGATTCGGGCGGCGCGTCGATGAGATCGTCGATGTCGACCTCGTCGTCATCGGGCAGATCCGCCGCGGACCCCGCCTGGTCATCGGTCGTCGAGTCGGCCAACTCGCCGGTCGCCGAAGCCGCGGCCGCGGCCGCGAGCCCACGTTGGCGTGGCGAGGACGACACGTCCGGGCCGGTCCCGCTGCCGACAGGACGCTGCTCGCCCGCGGCACTGGCCGCATCCGGGTCGCGTGGCGGCGGTGAGGCTGATGCCTCGGGGGCGACCCGCGGCTCGTCTCCCCGGCCGGATCCACCGCCATCGCGAGCACCGCCAGCCACCACCGCCATCGCTGCCACCGTCGAGCAGTTCGACTGCGACCGGGCTGCCGGCGAAGTCCGCGAGCGCGGACTCGACCACCGAACGCTGCTGTTCGCACTTGGCACGGTGGACTGCGTTCGGCACCGACAGTGTGAGCGTCGAGTCGGTGCTGCCGACGAAACCAGCCGGTGCGTACACCGCTCGTGCCATCCCTCGCAGTGCCGGACGGATGGTGTTCTCCCACACCTCCGCCGTGATCGACACGGTCGGCGTCGGTGCCGCAGTCGGCGTCGCCGCTGCCGGCGACTCGTGACATCGGTCGCCGCCGGGCGATCCGAATCCGGAGCAGGGGTGGGACCAACCGATGTCTCGTCGGTGGCTGCGCCATCGTCAGGTGACCGGTCTCGGGCCGTCGTCGCCTTCGACCGCCGGTGTCGGTGCGGCGGCCGAGCGTGCTCGACCTCCGAGCGCAGCGCGGCCGGTGGCCGGGTCGAGCGGCACCGTTGGCTTCGCGTCGGCCGGCGCAGCGACGCCGGCGGCCACCTGCCGCTCGAGTCGTTCGATGCGCTGCAGCAGTGCAGCGGTGTCGGCACCGACGCTGTCGGCGGTGAGTTGCACCGTGACCACGTCGAGCAGCACCCGCGGGTCGGGAGCGTGACGCATCTCGGCGAGTGCGGTGCCGAGCAGTTCGATCCCCCTCACCAGTCCGGCGGCCCCGAGCCGTTGCGCCTGCGCAGCGAGTGCATCGAGACGATTCGACGGAACCTGCACCAGTTCGGGCGCCATCAGCGCGAGGAATCCGTTGCGGAGAAACGCGATGAGCTCCTCGGTGAGCGTCCGCGAGTCCATTCCGCTCGAGATCGCATGGGCGACCACGGTGAGTCCGCGGCCCGAGTCACGGTCGATCATCGCTTCGACGAACTCGTCGAGGGGCACGACGTCCATCCCCTCGTCGCCCGTGTTCGCCACCAGTTCGAGCGCCGACAACGTGTCGCGTGCCGATCCGCCACCTCGGTTCAGGGCCTGCTCGATCGCTGCGTCGCTGACGTCGAGCCCGGCGTCCGCGGCGACCCAGCGGACGTGCTCGGCCAAGCGTGTCGGCCGGAAGCAGATGGAACTGCAGGTGTTGCGTCCGGCTGCGGATCGTGTCGGACATCTTCTGCGGGTCGGTGGTCGCCAACACGAACACGACGTGCGGCGGCGGTTCCTCGAGGGTCTTGAGCAACGCCGCCTCGGCCGCCCGGGACAGCATGTGGACCTCGTCGAGGATGTACACCTTGTGTCGACCGGGTGTTCCCAGCGACGCCTTCTCGATCAGGTCGCGCATCGCGTCGACGCCGTTGTTGCTCGCCGCATCGAGTTCGTGGACGTCGTAGCTCACCCCCCGCTCGACCGCCAGACACGACTCGCACTCACAGCACGGTTCGCCGTCCTGAGGGTGCTCGCAGTTGAGGACCTTGGCGAGGATCCGGGCCGACGTGGTCTTGCCGGTACCCCGCGGTCCGGAGAACAGATAGGCCTGCCCTTCACGTCCCTCCGCCACCGACGTGCGCAAGGCGCGCACCACGTGATCCTGGCCCTTCACCTCGCTGAAGCGGCGGGGCCGGTAGCGACGGTAGAGCGACTGGGTGGCCATTGGGGCCACGATAGCGATGCGGGGCCAGACCTGCTCCACCCACGACGGCCGACCCGTAGCATCGACCGAGTGCAGCCCGTCGTGATCGCCATCGTTCGGCCTGACGGCCGCGCGCCTGCGCCAGCGAGCCCGCCCCGGTGACCGAAGCCGACTATCTCGTCGACCTGCGAGACGATCTGTGCCGCGACCACGGCGACATTCGATGCCCTGCCGCAACCTCCCGAGCAGATCACCGTCGCCGACTTCGCCACCAGTGCAGCGAGTGCGCTCGACAACGAGTCCGAGCGGGCACGGTCGCTGCGAGGTTCCCGACAGCCTCGACGACGACCATCGGGCATTCATCCGCAACACCGACGAACAGGCCGAGACGTGGCGAGCGATCGCCACGGTCGGCGACGACAACGCCCAGCTCGGCGAGTTGACCGTCCGAGTCGGCGAGTTGATCCGTGGTCGCAACGACCTCGTCGACGAGATGGGTGCTCGCGGATGTCGGCGCGGTGACGTGTGACGCGGCGACGTGTGATGCGCCGTCACGGGATGCACCGACCGCAGACGGGTGCGTGAAGCGGCCGGTGGTCGTGGAGGAACGACGACCGCAACGCGGATGCCCGGGCTGATGGGCCGGCGGGCAACTAGCCTCAGACGATCGTGAACGAGCGCACTCCATTTCGAGCCGTCGGCCGGTTCCGTCTGGTCATCGCCGGGGCCGCTGCTCGCCGTCGCCGGCGTTGTCGGGCTGTTTCCCGGCGCTGCCCTCGCGGAGAACACGCTGATCTCGTCCGACCCGGCCGATGGCTCGACACTTGCGCAGTCTCCCGAGTCGATCTCGTTCACGTTCAACGAACCGCTCGGTGAGGTCAACACCATCACGTTGACCTGCACCGACCTGTTCACCGTCGGCCCACGGGAAGTCAGCGACGACCGTCTCACGATGACCGCCGACATCATCGATGCGCTGCCGAAGGGGGCCTGCGTCGCTGCGTACGTGGTGAGCGACTCGGAGGGCTCACCCAACGGCCAGGGGAACATCACCTTCACGATCGAGAACGACCCCGTGACCGCCGAGACCACCCCGACGTCGGAGCCGACGACGGGCGACAGCGTTCCGGCCGACACCGCCGCGACGTCCGCGACCAGCGACGGCGAGATCGTCAACCTGTCCGATGTCGACTCCGGTCAGGGCCCGCTCTGGCTCGGACGGCTGCTCTCGGTGTTCGGACTCGCGGTCCTGTTCGGATCACTGGTCCTGATCGCCGCCGCCTGGCCCGAGGGCGTCGAGTACCTGGTGACCATCCGCTTCATCCGCGCCACTGGATCGTCGCGTTCGTCGGCACGCTTGCTGTACGTCGCTGCAGCCACGGCAGCGGTGACCGGCTCAGGGCTCGGCAGCGGGTTCAACCCGGCGAACTGGGTCGACCTGTTCGACGCCGGCATCCCCGGGATCGCCGCAGTCGCCCGGATCGTGCTCGTCGTCGCATCGGCATGGGTTGCCTTCCGCCCGGACCGGGTGATCGATCCGGTCACGCAGATGGCCGCCCTCGGGATCCCTGCGCTGGCCGTCGCAACGATCGGTTTCAGCCGCACGAACATGGACCTGGCGATCATCGGCGTGCCGCTGTCGATCATCCACGCCCTCGCAATGTCGGTGTGGCTGGGTGGCGTGGTCCTCCTCGCCCGTGTCGTGCTGGCCGGGCCAGGAGAAGAAGACCTCGTGCACGCCGTGCGCGGGTTCGGCCGGCTGTCGAACCTCGCCATCGGCACCACGATCGTCACCGGCATCGTCCAGATGATCCTGCTCGACGGTGGCGACCTCTTCGGCACCTCGCACGGTCGAGTGATCCTCTTGAAGACGCTGGTGGTGGCGGCGATGATCTTCGTCGCCGTGTCGGCCCGCCAGTACGTCAACCAGCGTCTGGCGCGCGCCAACGAAATGACCGTGCCGATGGCCGATCGCCTGCGTCGTGCGTTCGGCGTGGAAGCCGCAGCGGGCGTCGTCGTGCTGGCGATGAGTGCCTGGCTGCTCTCACTGTCACCGGCCAACGTCGAGACGGGGCCGACCATCGACTATGCGATCGCCGTGACGGTGGACGCTCCCGAGGCAGATCTCGACGTCACGGTGCGCCTCACCCGAGATCAGGTGGGCCTGTCGGGAATGGAGGTCGAGGTCGACGCTCCCGACGAGGGACTCTCGGGACTCGAGGTGGTCCTCACCGCTCCGACGAACGACACGATCGGCACGATCACCCAGCCGGTTCCGCTCACCGGAGTCGGGGTGGCCGTGCTGCCCGAGGGCGAACAGGGTCTGCCCCTGACCGTCGCCGGCGACTGGACCGTGGTCGTCAATGCGGTCACCCCGACCGGTGTGTTCACCAGCCCGCGGCAGGGCTTCACGATCCTGAACGACGACGGCACCGAAGCTGTCGCCGACCTGACCGTGCCGCCAGTGGTCGTCGTGACGATCCCGCCGATCAGCCAGCCGTGAACGGCACCGAGGACGGACAGTCCCTCCCGTCGATGTCACCTCACTCGGTCCGGACGTCGGTGACGAAGTCGTCGAACGACACCGGGTCGGCCACGTCGAGCTGATCGTACGTACACGACTCGGGCGTCCGATCGGGTCGCCAGCGCAGAAAGCCGACTCCGTGACGGAAGCGTCGGCCTTCGAGCTGCCCGAACGACACCTCGGCCACCAGACCCATCCGGATCGGCACGAACGACAGGTCCTTGCCCGCATTCCACCGGCTCCCGCCACGGGTCGCGGCTCCGGATCGGTCGACCTCCGATTCGGCCCACTGCCGCCAGGGATGCCCGTCGAGTGCGTCGCGGGTGCGCGGTTCCAGTTCGGCCAACAGCTCCGCGCGGCGCTTCGCCGAGAACGACGCGGCCACACCGACCGAGTGCATGTCGCCATCGGTGTCGAACAGCCCCAGCAGCAGTGAGCCGACGCCCTGGCCGTCCTTGTGGATCCGATATCCGGCGACCGCACAGTCGGCGGTGCGTTGGTGCTTCACCTTGACCAGCGCCCGCTGCACCGGGCTGGTACGCGCCGTCGAGCGGCTTGGCCACGACGCCATCGAGACCCGCCCCTTCGAAGCGGTGGAACCAGTCGTCGGCCACCGAGCGATCGGTGGTGGCCGGTGTCAGCCGCACGACGTCGTTCTCGGTGACGGCATCGACGAGGGCGATGCGTCGATCGGCCATCGGTCGGTCGAGCAGCGACGTGTCACCGTTCGCCAGCAGATCGAACGCCACGAAGGCCGCCGGGGTCTCCGCGGCCAGTCGATTGACCCTCGATTCGGCCGGATGAAGACGTTGCAGCAGCGCGTCGAAGTCGAGGCCCGCTCCGGCCTCGCGTCCGCCACCACGATCTCGCCGTCGACGACGCAGCGACCGGGCAACGCCCGCGCAACGGTTCGAGGAGTTCGGGGAAGTAGCGACCGAGCGGTCGGAGCTTGCGGGAGATCAGCTCGACGACGGTCACCGTCGCGGTAGACGATGCAGCGGAAACCGTCCCATTTCGGCTCGAAGAGCCAGTCGTCACCGCCGGGGATCGACCGGGCCAGTTTCGCGAGCATCGGCTGGATCGGTGGCTGAATGGGCAGCCGCATCGCGGCGACCGGCGGGGTCGGAGTCGCATCTGCCATGCGCGCATTGTGGTCGATCTTCCGAGAGCGGCCGACAGCCAGTAACTTGCGAGACGTGACGAACCCCATGCAGGAGAAGCTCGCCGACCTCGCCGAACGACGCGAGCAGGCCATCCACGCCGGTTCGCAGCGCTCCGTCGATCGCCAACACGAGAAGGGCAAGATGCTCGCCCGCGAGCGGCTCGACTACTTCCTCGACGAGGGCTCGTTCCACGAACTCGACATGCTCGCCCGCCACCGAGCCCAGGCGTCGGGTCTCGAGGATCGGCCGTACACCGACGGCGTGATCACCGGCTGGGGCACCGTCGACGGCCGCAAGGTGTTCGTGTTCTCGCAGGACTTCACCGTGTTCGGCGGCGCCCTCGGCGAGGTCGTTCGCCGAGAAGATCCACAAGCTGATGGACCTGGCCCTGAAGGTCGGCGCACCGGTGATCGGCCTGAACGACGGCGCCGGCGCCCGCATCCAGGAAGGCGTGGTCAGCCTGGCCAGCTACGGCGGCATCTTCCACCGCAACGTGCTGTCGTCGGGTGTCGTTCCCCAGATCTCGGTGATCCTCGGTCCGTGTGCCGGCGGCGCCGTGTACAGCCCGGCGATGACCGACTTCATCTTCATGGTCCGCGAGTCCAGCCACATGTTCATCACCGGCCCCGACGTGGTGAAGACCGTGACGGGCGAGGACGTGACCCTCGAAGAACTCGGCGGCGCGATGAGCCACGCGACCAAGTCGGGTGTCGCCACGTTCGTGTCCAACGACGAGAAGGCGTGCCTCGACGACGTCCGCTTCCTGCTGTCGTTCCTGCCGTCGAACAACCTCGAAGAACCGCCGGTCGAGGACCTCGGCGACGACCCTGACCGGCTCTGTCCGGAACTGCGCGACATCCTGCCCACCGAGCCCGAACCTGCCGTACGACATGACCGAGGTGATCCGACACGTCGTCGACGACAGCGAGTTCTTCGAGTACTTCCCCCATTGGGCGAAGTCGATCGTGTGCGGGTTCTCGACGCATCGACGGCCATGCCGGTCGGCATCGTCGGCAACCAGCCCAAGGTGCTCGCCGGTGTGCTCGACATCGAGTCGTCCGAGAAGGCCGCACGATTCGTGCGCACCTGCGACTCGTTCAACATCCCGCTGATCACCTTCGTCGACGTGCCCGGCTTCCTGCCCGGTGTCGATCAGGAGTACGGCGGCATCATCCGCCACGGCGCCAAACTGCTCTACGCCTACTGCGAGTCGACGGTGCCACGCATCCAGGTGATCACCCGCAAGGCCTACGGTGGGGCGTACGTGGTGATGAACTCCGAAGTCGATCGGCGCCGACCTCGCCTTCGCCTGGCCGACCGCCGAGCTCGCCGTGATGGGGCCGCAGGGCGCTGTCGAGATCGTCTACCGCCGAGAGCTGCAACAGGCCGCCGATCCGACTGCTCGCCGCGCCGAGCTCGTGCAGGAGTACACCGACAAGTACGCGTCGCCGTACGCAGCTGCCGAACGCGGGTACATCGACGACGTGATCGACCCAGCCGAGACACGTCAGAAGCTCGTCGCCGGACTGCGGATGCTGGCCACCAAGCGTGAAGAACTGCCGAGGCGCAAGCACGGCAACGTCCCCCTGTGACCCGAATCGAGATCCACGATGAGCGATGGCCCGACCGTGCCCGGACAGCCCTCGCTGCCGGGTTTGCCTTCCTCGCCGCCGCCACCCCCGTCTGCGGCGCCACCACCACCGCCACCACCTCCCCCACCGCCACCAGCACCACCGGCATCAGGTCCGCGCGCCGTCGGCTCCACCGCCACCGCCGTCTGCACCACCTGCGACTCACGCTCCGGCGCCGACCTCACCACCACCTCCACCCCAGACGCCGACTGGCGAGCGACCTCCGCCTGACACCGATGACGACCTCGCGGCGCTGTTGGCCCAGATCACCGACGACGACGTGACCGCCGCCCCGGTCGTCGGCGCAGCGCTCACGAAGCCGACCGACGCAGAGCGCCCCGAGAAGGCCGAGGTGGCCCACGTCGAGTCCGACGGCGGCATCGATTTCGACCCAGACCTCGCTTCGTTCGGAGCACGCTTCGTCGGCCTCCTGATCGACACCGTCGTCCTCACACTCTGTGTGTTGCCGGGAATCGCGCTCGTCGTGGTCGGATCGACAGCGACTGATCATCATCGGACTGCTGGCGATGATCGCCGGATTCCTCGCTGCGGCAACGCTGTACGGACGAGCCGTGTCGTCGACTGGGCAGTGGATCGGCAACCGTGTCACGAACACCACGGTGGTCGACGCCAGGAACGGCCGCATGGTCACCGCCGCCGAGGGCGGTCTGCGATTCACGCTGCGCTACTTCGTGTCATCGATCTTCCTGATCGGTTTCCTCATGGCGTTCGGCAACTCGCAACGGCGAACCTTTCACGACAACATCGCCGGAACGGTCGTCATCCGGCCTCCACGAGCCAGCTGGTCCCTCGACGACGAGGTCGAAGATGCCTGAGGCGCCTATCGTGCCCTCCATGTCCGGGCTCATCGACGTGTCACCGATGCCGAGCGACGACGAGGTCGTTGCCATCATGGCAGGCGTCGAAGCCCTGTGGCCCAAACCGGTCATCGCGCTCGACCCCACGCCCACGCGCAGTACTGCCTGGCGATTCAGCGGTCGCTGGTGGTCGCGTCCGGTTCCGGCACGCCGGGACCGTCCCTACCGCTGACCGTCTGCGGGGAATCGCCGGTCGGGGGTCGGGCGACGTGGCACACTCTGTGCATGGGAATGCCGCCGCCACCGCCGCCACCCGGGCAAGGTTCGACTCCCCCTCCCCCACCTGCGCTGTCGACGCCGCCGCCCCCTGGTTTTGGCACACCACCGCCGCCACCTCCAGGCGCCGTCGCCACCGCGCCCGGGTATCCCCCGTACGGCTACGCCGCGCCACCCGTCGGCGGTGAACGTGCCGGGTTCGGCATTCGCCTCGGCAGCTACCTGCTCGACGGCTTGTTGTACGGCCTGCTGATGGCGGTGTTCGTCATTCCCGGTGCCATCTTGATCGGAGCCTCGTTCCAGGACTGCGTCACGATCGACGACGAGATCTTCTGCCCGGACGGTTCACCGAACGCCGCCATGATCGCCGGCGGCATCGCGTTGATCGTCTTCGGTTTCCTCGTCGTCGCGTTCATCTACCTGCGAGCGCTCGGCAAGACCGGCCAGACCTGGGGCTGCAGGATCGTCGGCATCAAGGTGATCGGTGAAACGAGTGGTGAACCGATCGGATTCGGCCGGGCGCTCGGGCGACAGCTGTTCGCCGGTTTCATCTCGGCGCAGATCTTCTACCTCGGCTATCTCTGGATGTTGTGGGACGACAAGAAGCAGACCTGGCAGGACAAGGTCGTGGGCTCGATCGTGGTGAAGGTCTGAGGACCCGAGCCCGCCACTGACTGCCACTGACTGCCACGACGGAACGACACGGCGCCACCATGGACATCACCACCGTTGCCGACGACCTCGCCGTGATCCACGACGGCCTCGACGTGCGCCGCTACGACGGCCTCTCGCCCGACACCGAGCACGATCTCGGCGGCGTGGCCGTACGAACCCTGCCACGACCCAGCGGCGAACTGCTGTGCCGCTTCGCGACCGTCAACGACGTGCACTTCGGTGAGGTCGAGGCCGGACGCGTCGATGATCTCACCGAGGGCCCGATCCGGCGCGCCGAACCCGGCGCCGAGCCGTACCCGGAGGTGATGAACCGCTCCGCAGCGGCCGAGATGGCGACCATCGACCCGACGGCGGTCATCGTCAAAGGGGATCTGTCCGTCGACGGCGAACCCGTCGAGTGGGATGCGTTCGAAGCCTGCTATCGGGCTCCATTCGGCGATCGGTTGCATGTGGTGCGCGGCAACCACGACGCCTATCGCCATCAGTCCGAGTATGCGGGCGACCAGCGCATCGAGTTGCCGGGCGTCATCGTCGCACTGCTCGACACCGCCATGCCCGGCGCCACGCCCGGAACGATCACCACCGAGCAACTCGATTGGCTCGACGACCTCTGCGCGACTGCTGATCGGCCGGTGTTCGTGATGGGGCATCACCAGCAGTGGATCGGTGACGGCCCGGACGCAAAGCGCAGCGACGACTACTTCGGACTCCACCCCGATGCCAGCGACCGACTCGACGCGCTCACCGCTCGACGAGCCAGCGTGATCGCCTATGCCGCAGGCCACACGCACCGGCACCGGGTGCGCCCGATGACCCGTTCCGGGGTGCCGTCGATCGAGATCGGCTGCACGAAGGACTTCCCCGGTACGTGGGCGGAATACCGGGTGTACGAGGGCGGGATCATGCAGGTGGTGCATCGCATGTCGACCCCCGAAGCGCTCGCGTGGAGCGAGTCGTGCCGTGGGCTGTACGCCGACTTCGGCATCGACTACGAGACCTACGCGCTCGGCACCCTCGCCGACCGCTGCTTCACGATCCCGCTGCGCTGACCAGCGCGCCTGCGCTCAGCTGGGGTGATCGGTGTATCCGCAACTCTGTGACACCCCCACGTCATCATGGGACACATGGAGATCGCACTGCTCATCGTCGCCGTCGTGCTGGCCGTCGGGGCCGCCGTCGGCGGGTACCTGTTCGCCGTTCGCCGCACCGAAGCCGATTCGGCCAGCCGAGCCGACGACCAGGCGGCCGCCACCGAATCGCTGCAGCTCGCGATCGACGCCGCCGTACCGGGCGCGGTCGCTCAAGTGCGCGACCAGGCGACCGCCGAGCGCGACGCCGCCGTCGCAGCGGCGTTGGAGCACACCGCTGTACTCCAGCGTGAGCAGTTCGGGGCACTCGCGCTGTCGGCACGGGAACAGACCACCTCTGAGTTGGGCGCCAAGAAGGACGTCATCGACGCCCGGCTCGATCAGGTGCATGCCGAGATCGCGCGCCGAACTCACCAAGTTGAGCGAGATGGTCACCACGCTCGGACGCTCCAGCGCCGAGAACTTCGGTCAGGTGACCAACTCGCTACAAGCGCACGCCGAGATCGCCAACACCCTCGCCGACTCCACCCGGGCCCTCCGCGAGGCACTGGCCAATCCGCAGGCGCGCGGTCAGTGGGGCGAGCGGATGGCCGAGGACGTCCTTCGCCTCGCCGGCTTCGTCGAGAACATCAACTACGTCAAGCAGACCCAGATCGAAGGGGGCACCGGCCGACCCGACTACACCTTCCCGATGCCCAAGGGCCATGCGCTCTACATGGACGTCAAGTTCCCGATGGCGTCGTATCTGCGCTATCTCGAGGTGGGCACGAACGCGGAACGCGACGTCCACCTCAAGCGGTTCCTCGCCGACGTGCGCCTGCGGGTGAAGGAACTCGCGAAGCGCGACTACGCCGGCGAGAGCGACACCCCATCGGTCGACTACGTGCTGTTGTTCATCCCCAACGAACAGCTCACCGGGTTCATCCACGAGCACGACGCCGGCCTGATCGACGAGGCGATGGGCCAGAAGGTCGTGCTGTGCTCACCGCTCACGTTGTTCGCGTTCCTCGGGGTCATCCGCCAGGCGTTCGACAACTTCATGATCGAGCAGACCAGCGACGAGATCCTCAAACTGCTCGGCACGTTCAGCGCCCAGTGGCGCAAGTACAACGACCAGGTCGACTCGGTGAAGAAGAAGTTCGACCAGGTCGACCGCGCCTTCGAACAGCTCACCGGTCCCCGACGCCGCCAACTCGAGAAGCCCTTGCGCCAGCTCGACGAGCTGCGCCTCCAACGCAACCTCCCCGTTGACGGGGAGCTCTTTGCGACACCCATTGCGTCTGATGAGGCCGCCGATGACGACACCGACACGCCACCCGGCGGCACGGTCCGGATGCTGGGCGCATGATCCGCCTCGCACCACGATCGAATCACCGTCGGCGGCTGCCGACTGATTGAATCGGGCTCGTGAGCCAGCCCGCGTTCGACTTCGACGACGACGAACTCGACGACGCTGCGAATCCGACGTACTCGGTCGGTGAACTCGCCGAGGCCATCAACGACGCGCTGCGACGGGGGTTCTCCGACGGGGTGTGGGTCCGTGGCGAGATCACCGGTTGGAGTGATCGCGGACAGCACGCGTATTTCACGCTGGTCGACGACGCCGACACGTCCGAGCGGGGCGGCAACGGACGCGGCAAGGCGGTGGTCAACGTCCAGTTCTTCGCCAACGCACGCATGCGCCTGCGCCCGATGCTGCAGAAGAACCGCTTGCGTCTCGCCGACGGCATGAAGGTGCGCGTCTTCGGCTACCTCGACTACTACGCACCCAACGGCCGGATCGGCCTGAAGATGACCGGCATCGACCCGAAGTACACCCTCGGCGACATCGCGGCGTCGCGCGACGAGGTGATCCGACGGTTGGTCGCCGACGGCCTGCTCGACGCCAACAAGCGACGCCCGCTGTCGCCCGTCCCCTTGCGCGTCGGTGTCGTCGCCAGCGTCGGCACCGTGGCGTGGCACGACTTCCACGACGAGCTCCAGCGCAGCGCCATGGGGTTCGCGCTCACCGTGATCGACACCCGTGTGCAGGGAGACTTCGCCGAGCAGATGGTCGCCGCTGCGGTCACGACGCTGTCTCGGCGGATCGATCTCGACGCCGTCGTGGTGATACGCGGCGGCGGTGCCCGCAACGAACTGGCCGTCTTCGACGCCGAACGCATCGCCCGAGCCATCGCGTCGTCGCCGATCCCCGTGCTCACCGGGCTCGGACACGAAGTCGACCGCAGCGTCGCCGACGAGGTCGCGCACACCACACTCAAGACACCCACCGCCTGCGCCGGCGAGCTCATCGCCCGCGCCGCGCGCTACAGCGCCGAGACCGAAGCGACATTTGCCTCGATCGAGCGCGAGAGCAGGCATGCGCTCACCGCCGCCACCACGGAGCTGTCCGAGACGGCGCACCGCATCGCCCGACGCACCCACGCGGCGGTCGAGCGAGCGGACGAACGACTCGGCATGCGCATCGACACCCTCGTTCGCACTGCCCCCGGCTGCCTCGCCCGGGCCGACCAGCGACTCATCGACGCGCAACAACGTGTCCTCGCACGAGCCGACGCAGTCATCGATCGCGCCGGCGACCGCCTCGACGTCACCGCAGCGCGAGTCGCCGCGGTCGACCCGGCCGTCCAGCTGGCACGCGGGTGGTCGATCACGAGGCGCGCCGACGGCACGATCGTCCGCTCGATCGACGACGTGGGCGTCGACGACACGATCACCACCTCGCTCGCAGACGGCACCGTCGCCAGCACGATCACCGGTACGACTCACAACCACACCTCGAGCGGCGAACGCTCCTCCGACCGCACGAAACCGAAGGACTGACTCATGGCTGACGACACCACCCCCGGCTACGCCGACGCACTCGCTGAACTCGACTCGATCCTGCGCGAACTCGAAGGGTCCGATGTCGACGTCGACCATCTCGCCGACCGGGTCGCACGAGCATCGGAACTGATCACGCTGTGCCGCTCGAAGATCTCCGCCGCCCAGCTCCGCATCGAACAGGTCACCGCCGACCTCGACGCCGTCGCCGACCAGGACGGCTGAACGCGGCAGCCGGCGCCGTCAGCCGGTCCGAGGCTGCCAGATGGCGGTGTGGAACGCGCTCCACACCGCGACGCCGTTCGCGGCGACCTCGACGTCGAGATCCACGAACCGGTGTCCCTTTCGTTCGTACTCGGCGGCCACCTGGCCGCGCACCTCGAGCACGTCACCATCGCGCACGAGTCGACGATGGTGCGCCCGGGTGCCGACATGAATCCACGGGCCCAGCTCGACGTTGAGATGGAGCACCGCGTTCGCCTGACGGGCCAGGAACCCGGGGTGACACACGTCGCCGCCCTGGTACACGTCGTGCTGGTCACGCACCTCTGCCAGATACACCGCGCCCAGCTCACGTCGATACGGAAACTCGAGTGTTCCCAGCGCAGTACCAGGTGCCAGCAGCGATGCCGTCACCCGTGGCACCGGGTCGGGCCGTGGAGCGGTCGACACCGCGACGACGGACGGCAGCGAGTCGTCGAGCTGGGCTGTGCCGGTCGCCCGCATGATGCCGTCCGGACCGGTGATCCTCAACGATCCGTCGTCGTCGAGGCTCGCATCGACCATCTCGCCGTCGTACACCGGCGAGACGAACCGGGCCTCCATCGTCGAGCCGGTCAGGAACCGCTCACCCCAGCGGTCGACGCACGGCTGGGTCATGTACGCCCACACGTCGACACCGGGCACCAGCCCGCCACGAAACCCGAACGTCTGGGCGACGGTGTCGTCGTGCATGCGATTCGTCGAGTCGGTCGCGGTGTTGTACGCCTCGACGGTCGTGGTCAGTGTGCCCATCCGGCAACCCTGACACGTGCCGGCGGACACCTCCGAACCGAATCATCGTCGCGACGCACGTCGGCGCAGGGCAGCCGACACAGCAGTAACCTGCGACCAGATGCCTGGAACCGCCCCAACCAGCCTCCGATCGATCGCCGATCGGGTCGAGGCTCGCCTCGACGAACTGCTGACTGCCGAACGAGAGCGGTGGGTCGCCTTCGACCCCGACCTCGCGGAACCGATCGACGAGATCCGCCGCCTCGTGCTGTCGGGCGGCAAGCGCCTCCGACCGGCGTTCACCCACTGGGGATATGTCGGCGCCGGTGGTGGTACCGACGATCAGATCGACGTCGATGCCGGCGCCGCATTCGAACTGATGCATGCGTTCGCGCTCTTCCACGACGACGTGATGGATGACGCCGTGACCCGACGGGGTCAGCCGACCACCCACACCCTCGCCGCCGAGCGGCATGCCGCGGCGGGTTGGGTCGGTGAGTCACGCCGATTCGGCGAGGGCGTGGCGATCCTCGTCGGTGATCTGGCGTTCGTGTACGCCGACCGGCTGATGGAGGGTGCCCCGCCCGAAGCGATGCGAATCTGGAACGAACTGCGCGTCGAGCTGAACATCGGGCAGTACCTCGACATCCTCGGGTCGGTGCAGAGCATCCGCGACGTCGACAAGGCCGAACGGATCTGCCGGTACAAGTCCGGCAAGTACACCATCGAGCGACCGCTGCACCTCGGTGCCGTCCTCGCTGCCCCCGAACGCGAGCATGAACTCCTTCCGGCACTCAGTGCCTACGGCCTCCCGCTCGGCGACGCATTCCAGATGCGCGACGACGTCATGGGAGCCTTCGGCCAGGAGAGCCTCACCGGCAAGTCGGTCGGGGGTGACCTTCGCGAGGGCAAGCCCACCCCACTACTCGCACGGGCCGTCCGCCGAGCCAGCGCCGAGCAACTCGAGATTCTCGCCGAGGTCGGCGCACCTGGTCTCGACGGCCACGGTGTCGCTCGGATCCAGCAGGTGATCGTCGACACCGGCGCCCTTGCCGAACTCGAAGATCACATCACAGCGCTCACCGAGGCCGCCGTCACGGCCATCGAAGATGCCCCGATCGTCGAGACCGCAAAGTCCGAACTCGTCGCACTCGCCGAATACGTGAGCTGGAGGAACGTCTGATGAAGGTTGTCGTCGTCGGAGCTGGGCTGGGCGGGCTGTCCGCCGCCGCGCACCTGATCGGAGCTGGTCACGACGTGACGATCGTCGAGCGCGATGCGATCCCGGGCGGGCGCGCCGGGATGATCACCGAGCAGGGCTTCCGGCTCGACAACGGCCCCACCGTGCTCACCATGCCGAATCTGCTCGAAGACGCGTTCAATGCCGCGGGCGCCGAGATGAAGGACTTCATCACCATCAACCCGGTCGACCCGATGTACCGGGCGGTCTACGCCGACGGCTCGACCCTGTTCGTCCGCCACGGACGTGAGGCGATGACCCAGGAGATCCGCGAATTCTCCGGACCGAAGGACGCCGAGGCGTTCGGCCGGTTCTGCACCTGGCTGGAGCGGCTCTACCGCGCCGAGATGGATGCCTTCATCGACGCCAACTTCGACAGCCCGCTCGACCTGATCAAGCCGTGGAAGTCCGGCCTCGAACTCGTGAAGATCGGTGGCTTCGGCAAGCTGGGCAAGAAGGTGGCGTCGTTCTTCGACGACGAACGACTGCAGCGCATCTTCAGCTTCCAGTCGATGTACGCCGGACTGGCACCCTACGAAGCACTCGCCCTGTACGCGGTGATCACCTACATGGACTCCGTCGAAGGCGTGTTCGTGCCCGAGGGCGGCATGCACATGATGGCCGCCGGTCTCGCCGACGCGGTCACCGCCGCCGGCGTCGAGATCCGCTACTCGTCGCCGGTCACCCGCATCCTGCGCACACCGGGCGGTGCGGTCACCGGCGTCGAGATCGGCGCCTCCGAGCGCCTCGACGCCGACGCTGTGGTCTGCAACGTCGACCTGCCGGTCGCCTACCGGGAACTGTTGCCCGGCATCGACGTGCCGCGTGCTGCACGCAACGGCAAGTACTCGCCGTCATGCCTGCTGTGGGTTGCGGGCGTCAAGGGCCTGCCGCCCGCCGATGCCAGCCACCACAACATCCACTTCGGCGAGGACTGGGACGGCTCGTTCAAGGCGTTGATCGACGACGGCGTCCGGATGCCCGACCCCTCGATCCTCGTCACCTTGCACAGTCTCGACGACCGTTCGCTCGCGCCCGAGGGCCACTCGAGCATCTACGTGCTCGAGCCCACCCCGAACCTGAGCGGCACGATCGACTGGTCGAAAGAACGTGACACGATCGTCGACAGCCTGCGCACGCGCGTCGACTCACTCGGCTACCCCACCGAAGTGGTCGTCGAGGAGATCTACGACCCGCAGGACTGGGAGCGCATGGGCATGGAGCAGGGCACCCCGTTCGCACTCGCCCACACGTTCTTCCAGACCGGCCCGTTCAGGCCGAACAACGTCAACAAGAAGGTACCCGGCCTGGTGTTCACCGGCTCGTCGACGCTGCCGGGCGTCGGTGTCCCAATGGTGCTCGTGTCGGGCAAGCTCGCCGCTCAACGCGTTGACGAGTACGCGCGGCGGCGGTGACCATGGCAAGCGTCAGGGATCGGTTCGGTCGGAGGCCGCCCACCCCCACCACGCAACTGTTGCCGACCGGCCCGGTCACCCTCGACGAGAGCTACGAACTGTGCCGCGAGTTCAACAAACGCCACGGAACCACCTACTACTGGTCGACCAAGGTGCTGCCGAAGATCAAGCAGCACCACGTGCACGCGCTGTACGCCTTCGCCCGCTACGCCGACGACATCGTCGACGAGATCCCGTCACAGGGTGGACGAGACGTCCCCACCGAGGTCCGAGCTGCCGCGCTCGCCGATTTCGGTGACCGGTTCTTCGCCGACCTCGAGATCGGCAAGTCCGACGATCCGGTCCTCAAGGCCGTCGTGCACACCGTTCGGGCCTTCGACATCGATCCTGAGGGCTTCCACCGCTTCCTCCGCTCGATGACGATGGACCTCACGGTCGAGAGTTACGCCACCTGGGACGACCTGCTCGTCTACATGGACGGCTCGGCGGCGGTGATCGGCGAGATGATGCTGCCGATCCTCGAGCCGACCGACTACGACGAGGCGTTGCCGCACGCCCGCGACCTCGGCAATGCGTTCCAGCTCACGAATTTCCTGCGCGACATCGACGAGGACCTCGATCGTGGTCGGCAGTACATCCCCCTGGAGGACACCGATCGTTTCGGCGTCGATCTGGCGCAGCGTCGCGTCACCCCCGAGTTCGTTGCACTGATGCGCTTCGAGATCGATCGGTGCCGTGAGCTGTACCGGTCCGCGGAGATCGGCATCGACATGCTGCCCGACCGATCGGCGAAGTGCGTCGGGGCCGCACACGCGCTCTACGGCCGGATCCTCGACAAGATCGAGGCCCAGGACTACGACGTGTTCACCTCACGAGCGAGCGTGTCGACCACCGAGAAGGCGACCATGGTCGCCAAGCTCCTCCTCCCGTGACCCCCGAACCCGCCACCGATCCGGTTCTCGTGAACTCGTGCGGGAACAGTTCCCGCACGAGTTCACGAGTTGCGGGGTGGGTGAGTGCAGGGGCCGGGGTCGTGACGGTTGCCGGGATGATCGCGACGCCGTTGTTGCCGCAAGGTGGCCGGGCACGGCGGGTGTTGTCGAGCGTGGTGGTGGTCGGATCCTTCGCGACGACGACGGCGAACGCGGTGCGGCGTTGGGGTGCTCCACGCGCCGGGACGGCGGCGACGGCAACGGCGGTGGCGACCACGGTGGTCGAGCGAGTGGGAACGAACACCGGGATTCCGTTCGGTCGCTACGGCTACACGGCCGCCCTGCAGCCGCAGGTGGCGCACGTCCCCGCGATCGTGCCGCTGGCCTGGTTCGCGGTGGGCGTGCCCGCCCGCGAAACAGCCCATGCCGCGCTCGGTCGACGGTCGACGCCGGCCACGCGGCATCGCGCTCGGGTCGGCGGCATTGACGGCGTGGGATCTGTTCCTCGACCCGCAGATGGTGGGCGAGGGGTACTGGACATGGGCGAGGCGCGGCGTCTATCGCGGGATCCCGCTCACGAACTACCTCGGCTGGTTCGTCACCGGGCTCGGCGTGATGGCGCTGCTCGAAGCGCTGCTCCCGCCCACCGACGACGCAGGCGACGCGGACGGTGCACTCGTCGGCGAGTACGCCTACATGGGCGTGATGGAAACGATCGGGTTCGCCCGCTACTTCCGCGTATCCCGTCGTGGCGATCGTGGGTGGCCTCGGGATGTTGCCCATCGCAGCGGCCGCACTCGCTGGGAAGCTCCGTGCCTGAGCAGGTGGTGATCGTCGGGAGCGGCGTCGGGGGACTCACCGCGGGGATCCGGTTGCGGGCGCTCGGGCACCAGGTGACGATCTTCGAACGCAACGACGTGGTCGGCGGCAAGCTGGCGACCTACGTGCGAGATGGGTACACGTTCGACATCGGGCCGTCGCTGGTGACGCTGCCCCACCTCTTCGACGAGGTCTTCCGCACCGCTGGCACGACGCTGGACGAGCAGCTCGAACTCGTCCGCCTCGACCCACAGTTCGCGTACCACTGGGCCGACGGCTCGTCGCTGCTCGTGCCGGATGGCGACGACGACACCGCCGCTGCGTTCGACGACTTCGCTCCCGGGTCGGGCGAACAATGGCGCGCCTTCGACGCCCGGGGTCGACGTATCTGGGACGTCGCCGACCGGACGTTCTTCGCCGGGCCGATGTCGAATCCATGGTCGCTGGCCAAGCGGATGCGGTCACCGTTCGACCTCACGGCAATCGACCCGATGCGCACCCTGCACCGCTCGGCGGACTCGTTCTTCGACGACCCCCGTCTCGTCCAGTGGGCCGGCCGATACGCCACCTATTCCGGTTCGTCTCCCTACGCCGCTCCGGCGACGCTCGCCTGCATCCCCCACATCGAGGCTCGATTCGGCTGCTGGTATCCGACCGGCGGACTCGACACGCTGCGGGCCGCGTTCGAGCGTGTCGCGCTGGAGGCCGGTGTCGAGATCCACACGGGTGTCGACGTGACCCGGATCACCACCGCTGCAGATGGGGTCGTCTCGGGCGTCGAGTTGGCCGACGGCTCGGTGGAGGACGCCGACATCGTGATCGCCAACACCGACGCCGAGCACCTGTACGCCGACCTGCTCCCGGACGAAGACGCACTGAAGCGGGTGCGGCGGGCGAAGCGGTCGACGAGTGGGTTCGTGCTGTGCGTCGGGGTGCGCGGCCTCACACCGCGGCTCCAGCACCACAACGTCTGGTTCTCCGACAGCTACCGCGCCGAATACGACCAACTCGACTCGGGCGAACTGGCCGACGATCCGACGATCTACGCGTGCGTGTCGTCGGTGACCGACCCGAGCCAAGCGCCTGACAGTTGCGAGAACTGGTTCCTGTTGGTCAACACGCCACCCGATGTCGACGTCGACACCAACGCCTACGGCGATCTCGTGCTCGACCGGCTCGCCGGCCGCGGCGTGGACCTTCGACCGCGGCTCGAGTTCCGTCACGCGATGACCCCGTCGGACATCGAACGTCGCTACCGGTCGCCCGGTGGCGCGATCTACGGCACGTCGTCGAACGGCAAACGAGCTGCGTTCGTTCGGCCGGCCAACCGTGGCGCCCGGCCCGGGTTGTATCTGGTCGGCGGGTCGAGCCATCCGGGTGGCGGCCTCCCGCTGGTGACCACCAGCGCCAAGATCGTCACCGAGATGATCACCGAGGATCTCGCGTGAGTGCCCGCCGGGTGGTGCGGCTGACGTCCATCGCCTTGCGGGCCTCCGCC
>CAVPJT010000026.1:0-14043 GCA_963705485.1 Ilumatobacteraceae bacterium | reverse complement strand
GCTGACCGACGTCGAGTACCAGCAGATGCGCAACTCAGCGCTTGCGTGCATCCGCCGCGTCGGCGTCGAGACCGGTGGGTCGAACGTTCAATTCGCGGTCGAGCCGTCCACCGGTCGCCAGGTCGTGATCGAGATGAACCCTCGTGTGTCGTGGTCCTCGGCGCTCGCCTCGAAGGCGACCGGCTTCCCGATCGCCAAGATCGCCGCTCGACTCGCCGTCGGGTACACCCTCGACGAGATCCCCAACGACATCACCAAGGCGACGCCAGCAAGCTTCGAGCCCGTGATCGACTACGTGGTCACCAAGATCCCGAGGTGGGCCTTCGAGAAGCTGCCCGGCGCATCTGGCGTGCTCGGCACGCAGATGCAGTCGGTCGGCGAGGTGATGGCAATTGGCCGCACGTTCCCCGAGAGCCTGCAGAAGGCGCTGCGTTCGCTGGAACAGGGTCGGCTCGGGCTGGGCTGTGATCCGGCAGCGGCGCAGCTCGACGACCTGTCCGACGATGAACTGCTCGCGCAGGCTGCGATCCCCACGGCGGATCGGATCCAAGAGGTCGGCGCCCTGCTGCATCGGGGTGTCTCGATCGACGAGGTCTACGAGGCGACCGGGATCGACCCCTGGTTCCTCGACCAGATGTCGATGATCTCCGACGAGCTCCCGGTGCTCGCCGAGGCCGGCATCGACACCATGACGAAGCGGGCGTGGCGGCGGGCGAAGCGACTCGGGTTCTCCGACGGCCAACTGGCTCACCTCTGGTCGGTGCCGGAGGATGAGGTGCGCGTGGCACGCGAAGCGGCGGGTGTGTTCCCCACCTACAAGACGGTCGACACCTGTTCGGCCGAGTTCCCTGCCGAGACGCCCTACCACTACTCGACGTACGAAGACGAGAGCGAAGTGCGTCCCTCCGAGGCGCGCAAGGTGGTCATCCTCGGCTCGGGTCCCAACAGGATCGGCCAAGGCATCGAATTCGACTACTGCTGCGTGCACGCCTCGTTCGCGCTGCGCGACGCCGGCTTCGAGACGATCATGGTCAACTGCAACCCGGAGACCGTCTCGACCGACTACGACACATCGAGTCGCCTGTACTTCGAGCCGTTGACGAAAGAAGACGTGCTCAACGTCATCGCGGTCGAGCGGCCGGAGGCCGTGATCGTGTCGCTCGGCGGGCAGACCCCGCTGAAGCTGGCGGGGCTGATCCCGCCCGAGCTCGTCGCCGGTACCTCGCCCGACTCGATCGATGCCGCGGAGGACCGCGAGCGCTGGAACACGATCTGCGACGAGCTGCGGATCCCGCAGCCGCCGGGCGGCACGGCGGTCGACCTGGAACAGGCGCTGTCGATCACCGACGACATCGGCTTCCCCGTGCTGGTGCGTCCGAGCTACGTACTCGGTGGTCGAGCGATGCAGATCGTCCATGATCGCAACCATCTCGCCCGCGCCATGGAGGAACTCGCCGGATTCGGCAGCCTCGGCAAGGAAGGCGGGCTGTCGGCCGAACGTCCGGTCCTGATCGACCGGTTCCTGGCGGATGCGACCGAGGTCGACGTGGACGCGATCCGTGACCACACCGGTGAGGTGCTGATCGGCGGTGTCATGGAACACGTCGAGGAAGCCGGCGTGCACTCGGGTGACTCGGCGTGCGCGTTGCCTCCGCCGACGCTTCCGTCGTGGGTGGTCGAGGTGATCGAGTCGTATACGGCAGCGATCGCGAAGTATCTCGACGTGCGGGGTCTGATCAACGTCCAGTACGCCGTCGTGGGAACCACGGTCTACGTGATCGAAGCCAACCCGCGTGCGAGCCGCACCGTGCCGTTCGTCGCCAAGGCGACCGGGGTGTCGCTCGCGAAGGTGGCGACCCGGGTGATGCTCGGCGCCACACTTGCCGACTTGCGTACCGAGGGCGTGCTCCGCGAGCCCGTCGGCGGACACGTGGCGGTCAAGGAAGCCGTGATGCCGTTCAACCGGTTCCCTGAGGTCGATCCGGCGCTCGGACCGGAGATGCGTTCGACCGGCGAGGTGATGGGCATCGACGACACGTTCGGTCTGGCGTTCTACAAGGCCGAGCTGGCTGCCGGCAATCCGCTGCCGACCACCGGCACCGTGTTCCTCTCGCTTGCTGATCCCGACAAGCCCGCCGGGTTGGTGGTCGCCCAGCGGTGCCGGGCGTTGGGTCTCGGGATCGCAGCGACGGAGGGGACGGCTGCCTACCTGGCGGCGTTCGATTCGCCGGTCGACCAGGTGGTGGCCAAGGTGCAAGAGATCGGCGACGACGGCGAACTGCTGGTCACCGCGGTCGATCTGATCGCCGACGGCAAGATCAGCTTCGTCGTGAACACGCCGCGGGGCGCGCTCGGCAGAAGCGACGGCGAACAGATCCGCAAGGCGGCGAGCTTGCACCGCGTGAGCTGCGTCACCACCGTCGACGCCGCACTCGCAGCCGTTCAGGGGTTGTCGAGCGCGCGGTCGAGGCCCTCACGGTGAAGACGCTCCAGGAGTATCACTCGGTCGCCGGCACGGAGCCGGCGGCGGCGGCGTCGTGATCGACACCAGCGTCACCGTCGGAAGCGTGGTGCTCGACGCTCCGGTGATGACGGCGTCGGGAACCGCCGGTTACGGCACCGAACTCGGCGACTATCTCGATCTCGGGTCGCTCGGAGCGGTCGTGACGAAGTCGCTCGCGTCCTACGAGTGGGCCGGCAACCCTGCGCCCCGGGTTCATCCGACGTCCCAGGGGATGATGAACGCCGTCGGACTCCAGGGTCCGGGTGTGCAGTATTGGCTCGACCACGTCGTGGACGACCTCGTTGCGTCCGGCGCCACGATCGTGGCCAGTATCTGGGGCCGAAGCGTCGACGACTACGCGCAGGCGGCCGAACTCCTGGCAGCGGCGCCGCCGGCTGTTGTCGCGGTGGAAGTGAACCTCTCGTGTCCGAACCTCGAAGGTCGTGGCTCGATTTTCGCGCATGATGCCGCACTGTCCGCCGAGGTGATTGCCGCGACGGCCGGTTGCGGTCGCCCCCGTTGGGCGAAGCTGAGCGCGAACACCGACCGCATCATCGATGTCGCTGACGCCGTGATGGGTGCCGGCGCCGAAGCGGTCACCTGTATCAACACCCTCCTCGGCCTCGCCTACGACCGTCGGACGCTCGCGCCGACGCTCGGTGCCGGCGGGGGAGGATTGTCCGGGCGGGCGATCCATCCGGTTGCGGTGCGAGCCGTCCACGACGTGCATCGCTCGCTTCCGGAGGTGCCGATCGTCGGTGTCGGCGGAGTCGCGTCGGCATGGGACGCAGTCGAACTGCTGCTGGCCGGCGCATCGGCCGTGCAGGTCGGCACCGCGTCGTTTGCCGACCCCGGTGTCGCGGCGGTTGTTCAGAACGACCTCGTCGAGTGGGCGACCGAACGTGGATTGACCCGGCTGGCCGACATCGCCGCGATAGCTTGAGCTCATGGCAACACCCCCACAGCTGACCCCCGAGCAGCGCACGGCGGCACTCGCCAAAGCAGCCGAGGCCCGAGCCGCTCGCGCCGAGATCAAGGCCCGTCTCAAGATGGGATCGATGTCGCTCGCCGACGCTCTCTCATCCACCGACGTCAACGTCGGCAAGTTGAAGGTGGTCTCCCTGCTCGAATCACTTCCCGGCGTGGGCAAGGTCAAGGCCCGGCGGATCATGGAAGACATCGAGATCGCCGACAATCGTCGTGTGCAGGGCTTGGGAGCGCAGCAGAAGTCGAAGCTCCTCGAACTCCTCGGCTGACCGGGCCAGTTCGTTGATCATCGTCGTCTCGGGCCCCGGCGGGGTCGGCAAGGGAACGATCGTCGACGCGCTCGTCCGGCGCGACGAACGACTCTGGCTCAGCCGTTCGTGGACGACGCGTGAGCGCCGACCGTCAGAAGCGCCCGATGCGTACGTGTTCACCGACCCGGCCACGTTCGAACAGCACGTCGCCGACGGCGGGTTCATCGAGTGGACCGAATTCCTCGGCAACTACTACGGCAGCCCCCTGCCCGACCCTGGCAGCGACCAGGACGTCGTGCTCGAAATCGAAGTCGACGGGGCACAGCAGGTCAAGCGGATCTTTCCCGACGCGTTGCTCCTCTTCGTCGTCCCGCCATCACGTGACGAGCAGGAACGTCGGTTGCGTGGTCGAGGCGACCCTGGCGACAAGGTGCTCGCCCGCCTGAAGAAGGCCGAGGTCGAAGAGCCCATCGGCCGGGCGCTCGCCGACCACATCGTCGTCAACGACGACCTCGACGAGACGATCGACGAGATGCTGCAGATCATCGAATCCGCTCGCACCCGGTAGAGTGTCGGCCTTATGGCGCTCGACCACGACACGATGATCAATCCGCCCATCGAGCAGCTGCTCGACAAGGTCGACTCCAAGTTCACCCTGGTCACGCTGGCAGCGCGTCGGGCCCGGAACATCAATTCGTACTTCAACCAGCTCGGTGACGGTCTCGGACACATGATTCCGCCTCAGGTGTCCTCGGTGGCTCGCAAGCCGCTGTCGATCGGGTTCGAGGAGATCGCCCAGGAGAAGATCATCTGGACCGAGGCACCGGAGATTCCCGATGTGTCCGAAGCGGATGCGATCGCCGATGCGGCCGCCGACGAGTCCACCGACGCCTGAACCGCGTTCGGGTCGTTGCTGACCCGAGGCGCACGAGCCAACGCAACAATCCGGGAGGGACCTCGATGCTCGCAGGCAAGCGCATCGTGTTGGGGGTGACCGGTGGCATCGCTGCCTACAAGGCGGTCGAGGTGTGTCGACGACTGGTCGACGCCGGTGCCCACGTGGTGCCGATCATGACCGCTGGCGCCGAGCACTTCATCGGTCGCACGACGCTGAGCGCACTGGCGTCCGAACCCGTGCAGACCGAGCTGTGGGACAACCCGACCACCCCGATCCCGCACACCCACATCGGTCAGGGCGCCGACCTGATCCTGGTTGCACCCGCAACGGCCCGGCTGATCGCCGCGTACCGGATGGGGCTCTCGACCGACCTGCTCACCAACACGCTCATTGCGACGCGTGCCCCGGTCATGGTGTGCCCGGCGATGCACACCGAGATGTGGGACCACCCCAGCGTCGTCGAGAACATCGAGGTCCTGCGATCCCGTGGCGTTCACATCGTCGAGCCCGAGTCGGGGCGGCTCGCAGGTGGAGATGTCGGCGCAGGCCGCTTGGCCGATCCCGCCTCGATTGTCGCTGCTGCGTCCCGGGTGCTCGGTCCTCGCGATCTCGAAGGTGCGTCGGTCGTGGTCTCGGCCGGCGGTACTCGTGAGCCGATCGATGCAGTCCGGGTGATCGTGAATCGGAGTTCGGGCAAGCAGGGCTATGCCGTTGCTGCTGAGGCAGCGTCACGTGGAGCCCGGGTCACACTGGTCTCGACGGTCGGCCTGCCCACGCCCGCCGGCTGCAACGTGGTCGAGGTCGAGACCGCCGAGCAGATGCGCGCCGCGATGACTCGCGCCTCAGCGGATCACGAGATCGTCGTGATGAGTGCTGCAGTTGCCGACTTCCGGCCGGCGATGGCTGCATCCGGCAAACTCAAGAAGCGTGACGGTGCACCGGAGATCGTGCTCGAACCCACGCCGGACATCCTCGCCGAGTTGGGTGCATCGAAGCGTTCTGGTCAGGTCCTCGTCGGATTCGCCGCCGAGACCGACGACCTGATTGCCAATGCCAGCGCCAAGTTGCACGCAAAGCATCTCGATCTGATCGTGGCGAACGACGTCGCAGCACCTCAGGTTGGCTTCGCTCACGACACGAATGCGGTTACGCTGCTACGGCCCGACGCGGAGCCTGTCGAGATCGACCTCGCATCGAAGCGAGATGTCGCTCGGGCCGTCATCGACACCATTGTCTCCATCCGCTCAACACATCGACAGGACTTTGCATGAGCACGTACACCTTCACCTCCGAAAGCGTCACCGAGGGCCACCCGGACAAGATGGCCGATCAGGTCTCCGACGCCGTCCTCGACGCGATCCTCACCGAGGATCCCGAGGGCCGTGTGGCGTGCGAGACGCTGCTGACCACCGGTCTGTGTGTCATCGCCGGTGAGATCACCACCTCCGCCTACGTCGACATCCCCAAGATCGCCCGAGAGACCATCAACGGCATCGGCTACGACAACGCCACGTACGGTTTCGATGGCAACACCTGCGGCGTGATCGTCTCGATCGACGAGCAGAGCCCCGACATCGCCCAAGGCGTGGACACGAGCGAAGAGGTCCGAGGCGGCAAGTCGGGTGAGGACATCCTCAACCTGCAGGGCGCCGGCGACCAGGGCATGATGTTCGGCTACGCCTGCAACGAAACCGACGACCTGATGCCCCTGCCGATCTGGACGGCGCATCGTCTGGCCGAGCGCCTCGCCGAGGTTCGCAAGTCGGGGCAGGTGCCCTATCTGCGCCCCGACGGCAAGACCCAGGTCACCTACGAGTATCACAACGGCTGGCCGGTCGCACTCAAGGCCGTGCTGATCAGCACCCAGCACCAGGACGGTGTCGACCGTGACACGGTGATCCGTCCCGACCTGATCGACCAGGTGATCCGGCCGATCGTTCCCGAGCGCTTCGCCGACGACGATTTCGAGATCTACGTCAACCCGACCGGTCAGTTCGTTCGCGGCGGCCCGTTCGCCGATGCCGGCCTCACCGGCCGCAAGATCATCGTCGACACCTACGGTGGCATGGGTCGTCACGGTGGCGGCGCGTTCTCCGGCAAGGACCCGAGCAAGGTCGATCGCTCGGCTGCGTACGCCGGACGTTGGGTTGCCAAGCACGTCGTCGCCTCCGGCGCCGCCGACCGCTGCGAGGTGCAGTTGGCCTACGCCATCGGCATGGCGCAACCGATGAGCATTCTCGTCGAGACGTTCGGAACCTCACACGTCGACCCGGCCGCCATCGAGGCCGCCGTTCGCTCGACGTTCGACCTGCGCCCGGGCGCCATCGTGCGTGACCTCGACCTCAAGCGCCCGATCTACAAGCGTTCGGCCGCCTACGGTCACTTCGGCCGCGAAGGTTTCCCGTGGGAAGAACTCAGCCGACTCGACGACTTCAAGAGTGCCGTCGGCGTCTGACCGAACAGCGTGACGCGTGGTGTCAGACGCCACTGTCACGACGCGTGTCGCCCGAGTCGTCCCTGACGTCACCGGGCTCGACAAGGAATTCGACTACCTGATCCCTGCCGACCTCCACGCATCCGTGGAGGTCGGCACGATCGTTCGGGTCGAGTTGCACGGTCGCCGCATCGGTGGCTGGGTGCGGTCGATCTCGGAGACCGACTCCGGTACGAGTGTCGACGGCCGCGCCGTCGACCAGCTCAAACCGATTGCCAAGGTGACCGGCCGCGGGCCGAACTCCGAGATCTTCGAGCTGGCCGAATGGGCATCGGTGCGATGGGCTGCGCGTCGGATCCGTCCGTTCCTGGTGACGGCAGGGCCCGACCGGGCGATTCGGGCGTTACCGCCTGATCGGCGCACGGGGATGTCACCGTCGCCCCAGTCGCCGGCGACCAGGTCGCTGCTCACGGCCGGCGGAGGTGTGTTGCGTCTGCCCCCTCGCTCGGACGTGATGCCCGCAGTGCTGTCCGTGGCAGCGTGCGGGCCGGCGCTCGTGATCGTGCCCGAGCACACCGAAGCGACGCTGCTGGCAACTCGTCTGCGGCGCGCCGGGCTGTCCGTGGCATCGATGCCGGGGGAGTGGGCCGCCGCTGCCGGCGGTGTGGACGTGGTGCTCGGCACCCGGTCGGCTGCGTGGGCACCATGCCCTGGACTTGCTGCCGCGCTCGTGATCGACGAGCACGACGAGGCCCTCCAGGAGGAGCGTTCGCCGACCTGGCACGCCCGTGACGTGGTCGTCGAGCGGTGCCGACGCGCCGGCGTGCCCTCCGTCCTCGTGTCGCCGGCGCCGACGCTCGTGTCGGTGGAGCAAGACGCTGGTCCCGGCGGAGTCGTGCACCCGTCGGCCGCTCGCGAGCGAGCGGGTTGGCCGAACGTGGTGGTGGTCGACCGTTCCGACGAGGACCCGTGGAAGCGATCGCTGATGACCTCCGCGCTGATCGAACGAATCCGGAACCCGGAGCTGACGGTGGTGTGCGTCAGCAACACGACGGGACGGGCCAGGGTGCTCGCGTGCCGTTCGTGTCGCTCGCTGCTGCGCTGCGAGCACTGTGATGCGGCAGTCGGCCTGGATGACGACGGCCGCCTGGCGTGCCGCCGATGCGGGGCCGTCCGGCCGCAGGTGTGTCAGGAGTGTGGTGCCAGCAAATTCGCCAATCTTCGGCCGGGCGTGACGCGCCTTCGTGAGGAACTCGAAGGCGCTGCGGCGCGGCCAGTCGTCAGCGTCACGGGCGCTGACGACGCACTGCTGAGAGCCGCTGACATCTACGTCGGCACCGAGGCGGTGCTCCATCGTGTGCGTTCGGCCGACGTGGTCGCGTTCCTCGAGTTCGACTCCGAGATGTTGGCACCACGGTTCCGGGCGTCCGAGCAGGCCCTCGCCCTGATCGTGCGGGCCGGGCGCGTTCGCGCCTGAGGTGCTGATCCAGACGTTCTCGCCCGATCACGAGGTGCTCGTCGCCGCCGCGGCCGGTGATCCGGCACGCATCCTCGTTGGGGAGCGCGCTCGACGGGAGCTGCTGGGTCTGCCGCCGTTCGGAGCGCTGGCGGTCGTCTCGGGTGCCGGCGCCGGCGAGCTCGTCGCGCAGCTCCCCGCCGACCTGCAGGTCGGCGGGGACGGCGCAGATCGTTTTCTCGTGCGGGCGTCGGAGTGGATGGTGCTCGGCGCCGCACTCAACGCCGTCGAGCGCCCTGCTGGGTCCCGCATTCGGATCGAAGTCGACCCCGCCCGCATCTGACGAGCGAGAAGGTGCCCTCGGCTCGGACGGGGCCGCCACCGACGGTCGCCGCGGTCAGGATGCGGTGAGCTTCCCCCGCAGGTGATCGAGAACGGGGCTGTGCTCCGACTGCGGGCTGAAGAGCACCAGGTTCGCGTCCTCATCGACTCGCACGCTGTGCCCAGCCGGCCAGTGGAAGAGATCGCCCGTGGCGCACTCTTCGGTGGTGGCGTCGCTGTAGGTGACCGTCACGACGCCGTCGATCACGTAGCCCCAATGGGCCGACTGGCACATGTCGCCGTGGAGTCCGACGAGCAGGGGAGCGAGGTCGGCGCCCTTCGCCATGGTGAAGTACTCGGCGCCCATGACGCCGAACGCGGCGCCGAAGTCGGTCTGTTGCCGGGCGATCGCTCCGGGAGCGTCGATCTTGACCGGGACGTCGTTCTTGGTGATGTGCATGGCGTTCTCCTCGTTGTCGTTGATCCGTGATCCGTCCCCCAGTGGCACGGACACCAGTCAGGCGTGACAATCGGTGTCACAATGGGACATGGCGACTGACGCACCGGGGGAGCGTGTCGAGGCTGCACGCAACGCGGCCCGGCTGGGCGAGTGGCAGCAGGCGCTCGAACTGTTGGAGATCGAGGGCGCGAGCGCTTCGCCCGAGTGCCTGGAGGTGCGTGCCGAAGCCTTCTACGGCGCCGGCAACTTCGAGGAGTGCGTGGGGTCCTGGGAGGACCTGCACTCGCTGCTCGTGCAGCGAGGCGAACGAGTCGAGGCTGGTCGGGTCGCGGCGATGACCGCGATGTACCTCATGATGGACACCGGACTGATGGCTCCGGTGCGGGGATGGCTGCGGACCGCCGAACGCCATCTCGAGGGAACTGACGACCACCCGGTGCGGGCGATCATCGCGATGGTGCGGGCCTACGAACGCTTCATGTGCGGGTCGATGCCTGAGGCGCGCGTCCACGCCACGGTGGCGGTGGAGTTGGGAGAACGCTTCGGCGTCATGCCAGCAGTGGTGATCGGGAGAACGTGCCTTGCCCGATTGACGATCTTCGACGGCGAGGTCGACCTCGGTCTCGGACTGCTCGACGAGGTGGGGGCGCTGCTCATGTCAGGGGCCGCCGACCCGCTCACGACCGGCATGATGTACTGCGAGATCATCTGCGCCGCGCAGGGCCTGATGATGACCGACCTTGCCGCGCAGTGGACCGAGGTGATGGAGCACTGGCGTCACGGCGCTGCCTTCGGCGGCATCAACGGACGATGCCGGGTGCACCGCGCCGAGCTGCTGCGGGTCAGTGGCACCTGCGACCTCGCCGAAGCAGAGGCGATTGCGGCCTGCGATGAGCTTCGTCCGTGGATGCGGCGTGAATTCGGGTGGCCGCTCGTCGAGCTCGGCAACATCCGCCTTCGCGCCGGCGACCTCGATGGGGCCGAGGAGGCCTACTCCGAGGCGAGCGCGCTCGCATGGTCGCCGCAGCCAGGTCTCGCCCTCGTGCAGCTGGCCCGAGGTGACGCAGACCGGGCAGCGGCGATGATCGCACACGCGATCGAGCATCCGATCGACATGCCATCCAAGGAACGTCCGCCGTTCGGCCCGCTGCGCTTGACGCCGCTCCTCGATGCGCAGGCGGAAATCGCCGCTGCCCGGGGTGACCGCGTCGTGCTCGAACGTGCAGCCGAGGCGTTGAACGAGACCGCGGCGCACTACCCGTCGCCGATGCTGCGCGCCCAAGCGCTCCTGGCCCGCGGCCGCTTGTCGGTCCTCGACAACGAGCCGGAGCGTGCAATCGACGAGGCGATCCGTGCGGTCGCTGAGTTGAACGGCATCCGTGCGCCGTTCGAGGCGGCACTGGCACGGCTGGTGGTTGCCGATGGTTACGCACTGGCCGGGCGCCGGGACGATGCGACCTTCGAGCGCCGGACCGCGCGTGACGCACTGGCGGCATTCGGCGCGGAGGGATGGGCCGAGCGCGTCGACGCACTGATCGCTTCGTCGCCATCGGAATGCTTCGACGTGCCGTCGTCGACCCCGCACGGAGTGTTTCACTCCGATGGGGGAATGCGGACGATCGCCTGGGGTTCGTCGTCGCTGGTCGTGCGGGACCTGAAGGGCTATCGCTACATCGAACGGCTGCTCGCCGAACCCGGTCGGGAGTTCCACGCCGCCGACCTCGTGCGACTCGAGGCAGGGTCGGATCCCCGGCCACACAGCGATCGCGGCATTCCCGTGCTCGATGAACGCGCCAAGGCTGCCTACCGGCGACGCCTCGACGAGATCGACGACGACATCGCCGAGGCGCACGCCGACAACGACATCGGGCGTGCCGAGTTGGCCGAGCGGGATCGGGAGTACCTCATCGCGGAGTTGAAGCGTGCGACCGGACTGGGAGGTCGGGACCGCGTCGTGCTCGACGACGCCGAGCGCGCGCGGGTGAGCGTCACGCGGTCGATCCGCTACTCGCTCGCCCGGCTCGCCGAGTCGAGTCCGGCCATTGCACAGCATTTCCAGCAGCACGTCCAGACCGGCACGTTCTGCCGGTACGAGCGCGATTCGATCCAGCCGGTCGACTGGACGGTGTGAGCATCCGGCCTCGGAATGGGGTCAGCTGCCGCCGGTCAGCGCGTTGAAACGTCGCTCGTCGATGTTGCCGCCGGAGAGGACGACCGCGACCCGGCGTCCGCGGAAGCGCGCACGGGTCGCCGAGGAGCGCAGCCAGCCCGGCCACGGCACTGGGTTCGAGCCGCCGATCGAGGAGGTCGATCGCCACGCGCATCGCGTCGACGAGTTGGTCGTCGCTGACGGTGACGACCTCGCTCACCAACTCGCGGTTGATGGGGAAGGTCGTGGCGCCCGGAGCCGTGACCGCCAGGCCATCGGCGATCGTGTCGGGCTGCGCGATCCGAACCACCTCCCCGGCCTCGAATGAACGCCTGGTGTCGTCGGCGGTTTCCGGCTCGACGCCGATCATCAGGCAGCCCGGGTCGAGCTGGTGCATGGCAGAGGCGCATCCCGCCATCAGCCCGCCGCCCGACATCGGGACCAGGAGCACATCGAGCGGCCCGACCTGCTCGTGCAGTTCCAGTGCCGTCGTTCCCTGTCCGCACATCACCAGCGGATCCTCGAACGGGTGCACGAAGGTGGCGCCCGTCTCGGCGGCCTGCTCCCGGGCTCCCGCTTCCCGGTCTGGTGTCGAGCGATCGAAGGTGACGATTCGGGCGCCGAACTGCTCGATCACTGCCCGTTTGGCCGCAGCAACGTCGGCGGGGATGTGGACGGTTGCGTCCATGCCGAGCAGCTGGGCGGCGCACGCGACGGCTGCTCCGTGGTTCCCGGACGACACGGCGACGACGCCGAGATGCCGCTCGTCGAGTGGGATGGCCGACAGGCGGTTGAATGCGCCGCGGAACTTGAACGAGCCGGCGCGCTGTCGTGACTCGTCCTTGCCGTACACGGTGGCGCCGACCAGGGCGTCGAGCGCGTCGGAACGGACGATCGGTGTGACGATGGCCTCTGCCGCGATCGCCGCCGCCGCTTCGCGGATGTCGTCGAGCGGGATCATGCCGGGCTCCTGCCTCGCACGGTGAACAGGCGAAAGCCGGCCTTGGACCCGGCGCGGTCACAGTCGTATCCGAGTTCGATGAGCCAGCGCTGCAGCGAGTCGGCCCCGAGGTGCTTCTGCACGACCAGTGAAGCGCTGCCGCCGGCATCGAGCCGTGCGAACCAGAACTCGAGGAGTTGATGGAGTGCCGCCTTGCCGATCCGGATGGGTGGGTTCGACCAGATCGTCGCGAACCGCACGTCGGCCGGCACGTCGTCGGGGGCGACAACTCGGATGTTGGTCAGTCCATTTCGTTCGGCGTTTCCGGCGCACAGCTCGCGAGCGCGAGCGTTCACGTCGATCGCCCAGACGGTGGCGTCGGGGGAGCGGCGGGCCATGGTGAGCGCGATCGGGCCGGCGCCGCAGCCCAGGTCCAAGAGGTCTCCTGAGGATGCGATCGGCGGGTCGGCTCGGAGCAGCATCGACGTGGCGGCGTCGAGGTGGCCACGGGAGAACACCCCTCGATCGGTCGCCATGACGAACGCGGTGTCGGGCAGCGTGACGTCGACCAGGACAGGATCCGACGGTGTGTCGGGCTGGTCATCGAAGTAGTGGCCCGAGGTGGACCCGTCACGGTCGGCGGACACTCCCGTAGCCTGGCAGAGATGTCGTACACAATCCGCACATACGGAGATCCGGTGCTGAAGACACAAGCGTCGCTCGTCGACGACGTCGACGGCAAGATCGTTCGGCTCGTCGACGCGATGTTCCACACGCTCGTCGACTCGGGCAACGGCATTGCGCTCGCAGCGCCTCAGATCGGGGTGCAGAAGCAGGTGGTCGTCTGGGACATCGACGAGAACCCACTGGCGATCGTCAACCCCGAGATCGTGGCATCTGACGGAGAATGGGTGTACGACGAGGGCTGTCTGTCGATCCCGGGTCTGTACGTCGAGATGCTGCGACCGAAGACGGTGCTGGTCCGCGGCGTCGACCTGAACGGCGAGATCATCGAGATCGAGGCCGACGAACTCGAAGCCCGAATGTTCCAACACGAGATCGACCACCTCAACGGTGTGCTCATGTTCGACCGCCTCGAGGGTGACCAACGCAAGGAAGCCATCAAGGAGTACCGCCGGATCGAAGACGAGGCGAGCCGTCAGGCACGCCCAGGAGTCCGATCGAGCGGCGCCTCGGCCTGGGCTGAGCGGCATCGGTGCGGAGCTTGGTCGATCTGAGCACACCCGACATGGCGGTGCCGCCGCTCCGGGCGCTCGTCGACGCCGGGCACGAGATCGTCCTGGTGGTCGCCCGTCGACAAGCGCCGCGGTCCGGGGAGTGGGGTTGGTCCCCGAGCCCGGTGAAGCAAGCCGCCCTCGAATTGGGGCTCACGGTCTCGCACGTGGTCGACGATGTGCTGGACGCGGTGCGAGCACGCGGGCCGAGTTGGGTGTCGTCGTCGCCTTCGGGCAGATCGTGAAGCCGCACGTGCTCGCCGAGATTCCGATGGTCAACCTCCACTTCTCGTTGCTCCCTCGCTGGCGCGGCGCAGCTCCGGTCGAGCGGGCGCTGCTGGCAGGCGACGACGTGACGGGGGTGTGCGTGATGGCGCTGGAGGAGGGCCTCGACACCGGAGGCGTGTAC